>JAHEXW010000025.1 GCA_023251915.1 Actinomycetes bacterium | reverse complement strand
AATCGTCATCGCGACAAAGGTTCGCCGCAGAACAACGTTGTGTTGCAGTGGTGCGCAACGACCGTTCTTGAGGTTCCTGATAAGGGGTTTGTCTACTCCAGCTGTCTAGACAGCTGGAGTACCCGAAATCGAAGTGCTTCCGGATCGAGCACTGCAACACAGCAGCGCGGTGAAGGGCTCCACGGACCAGTAGTTCGCACCAGGGGACTAGTCCGCGGGGCCATTCCCCGCTGATCTGAGGTAACAGCTTGGTATCGCGGTCCAGACTGCGATACTATTTCTGGCAGACCAGGGGTCAGTGCACTCATAGTAGTCGACGTCCCCAGCCACCCACTTCCGCTGGCAAAACAAAAACCCCTGTTGGGGGATGCTACCGTGCTTCCCAGTACGGAAGCACCATCCACTAAGCCGACTCGTTATACATGCAGAACAATAGCAATATCTCTGCGGGTAACGCCCCGCAAACTTATCGCCAGGTTGGGCGGCTGTCGGCTCCCGAATCGGTGATCCTTGTCACAGTACCATCCATGTCTACACGGAAAATGAATGACGACTGTGTGATAATGCCAGTCGATGATGACTTGTCGTGCCGCTGATTTTCAAGATAGAAAGCGTCTCCGCTATGGTCAGCGTAGGTTGAAGTTACTTCACCGCTCGCATCGTTGTATTGACATAGCGTCCACTGCTTGCCGGAACGAGTATCGATTGCGTCTAGTTGGCCTATGAAGCCATCTTGACCATAGTTGATTATGGCGATTCCGGCGTTTGTTAGGCGAGCCGGCCAAGCGTAAGGGGTGACCGCGATATCCCTCGCGGCAAAGCCCGGGTAGGAGCCTGCCACGATGGTGTTGTCTTTGCCCTTCGCGTCTCTGCTCGCCCGACTGAAAACGAAACCATCCCCCTGTGGCGCCACCACGAGATCCCTGTAACGGAAGTCCGAATCGGAGAATATCTTTTGCGCATTTTGCCCGTCATACTCAACCGTTTCAATGGCATCGTGGCCTGATTCAAATATGATTGTCCGGTTATCGGATAGCCAGCCTATCGCAAATACACCCTCGGACGGACCGATATTGGAGAATAGTTCTCCAGATATAATGTCAAAAACATAGAGTCTCGGGTCTTTTTCTTCCCAAATGAAAGCTAGCTTAGTCCCATCGGGCGACCAAATAGGATAGTAATACCCACCATATCCGCCGTCGTCTGGCTCTCCGTGGACCAATTCACGTTTACCGCCCCCATCAATATGCATGATCCAGATCGCACCATTGTGCGAGTAGGCAATCTGAGACTCGTCCGGCGATATGCTGGGGGTATAATTTGACCCGACCTCGGTTAGCGGGGTCTGCTCAGAACCATCTGGATTCATATTGTAGATAGCCTGAAAATGGCGGGTTTCATTTGCGTCTTTATCCCTGGCAGACAGGAATACTATTTTGTTCGCCTCCTCTTTAGGTTCAACAGCTGGGGTCTCAGGCTTCGATTTCCTAGGCGCGTTACTAGGCAGAGTAATAGAATTGAGCGCGGATTTCTTCTTGAAGTTCAGGGCGCGAGAAAACAATCCAGTGCAGATACAGGCGATGGCGAGGATCAGCAGTATCGCGACGGCGGCGGCGATGAGAATGACCTTTCGGCTCGGTCGGCGGAATCTCCAACTAACCTTTGGCTTGCCCGCGCTCGCGGATTCTCGAGACATGCGTCCGGCCTCGGCAAGGGCGGTCTCGATCCCGGCATAGTCAACGCGTTCGTTGACTCGCCTTGTGTCTTTCTCCGGCAGGCTGAGATACATCTCGAGCTTCTCGGCTCTTGTCATCGGGTTGGCTTGTGACGGCGTCATGATCCCTCACCTTCCGGGATGTCTTCGTCTTGGAAATCGGGGTAGTTGTCGAGGAGTTTCTTTAAGCGCTGGAGAGCCCGGAATTTGTCTTTGCGGATGTGGTCTCGCGTTACAACGCTCCCGCTGGCCTCGACAATCTCCTCGACCGGGACCTCTTCGTAATAGAGAAGGTCGAGAAGAGCCCAGGACTTGGGATAGACGGCATGCAAATCATCCATGGCGGCGTTCAACGCGCGGATACGCGGCGAAATCTCGCCTGCATCTGCTTCTTGTTGAAACCGATCAGCGGCCGTTCTCAGCAACCCTTTGCTCCTAAGTATTCAACTTCCACATTCGCTCGAAATGTGGAAATCTGACTTGCTAGCAAAAGTCTAGCACGGCCCGTCGCAGCAACCGCTAGCGCCCGTGGGTGTTGGTGCATCGGTGGGAACCGACGCACCGAACCACGTCATCGCTACGTAGCGCTGAAGTGAGACAAAGCGGCTGTCATAAAACCTCATGACCGGCCAATGCTGTAGTGCTGTAAAGTACTAAAGCGCTTTACTTGGCTAAAGGAAGTATTTGTTTGCGGACGACAGCGGTTACTCGACCGTAACGCTTTTGGCCAGGTTACGGGGTTGGTCGACGTTGCAGCCGCGCTTCTTGGCGATGTAGTAGCTGATGAGCTGCAGAGGTACGACGGCCGGCACGGCGCTGAGTATCTCTGACGTGCGCGGCACATATATGACCTCGTCGGCGTGTTTGGCGATTTGGGAGTCATCGGCGCTGGCGATGGCCAGGACGTTGGCGTCGCGTGCCTTGACCTCCATTATGTTGCTGATCACCTTGTCGTAGACGTGACCCTCGGTCGCTACGGCCACGATCGGCACGCTCTCTTCCACCAACGCTATCGGCCCGTGTTTCAACTCGCCGGCCGCATACCCTTCGGCGTGGATATAGGAAATCTCTTTAAGTTTGAGCGCGCCTTCCAGCGCCACCGGATAGCCAACGCTGCGGCCGATAAACAAGAAGTCGCTCTTGCCGGCGTGCTTGTCGGCATATTCACGCATGAGCGCTATCTGCCGGGTGTCATCCAGCAAGCCCTGAACGATTTCGTCCATGCGGAACAACTCGTCGACGATCTCCGCCTCATCCTCGACCGACAAGCTGCGGCGTATCGTGGATAAGTAGAGCGATATCAAGTAAAGCGCAATCATCTGCGCAATCAGAGTCTTTGTGGCTGCGACGCCTATCTCGGGCCCGGCGTGGGTGTAGAGAACACCGTCGGCTTCACGTGAGATGGTGCTGCCGACCACGTTTGTGATCGCCATTGTCTTGGCGCCCTGCTCGCGTGCGTACCGCATGCCAGCCAGGGTATCGGCCGTCTCGCCTGACTGGCTGACCGCGATCATCAGGGTCTTGTCGTCCAGGATCGGGTTACGGTACCTGAACTCGCTGGCGATATCGATCTCCACCGGTACCCGGACCCAGCTTTCGATGGCGTACTTGGCGACCATGCCCGCGTGGTAGGAGGTACCGCAGGCGACGATAAAGACCTTATCGATTCGCTTGATGTCGGCCTCGGTCATTCTAAGTTCGTCCAAGATAATCTTGCCGTTGTCGACCCGGCCGCGCATAGTCTCGCGAATAGCGGTCGGTTGCTCGAATATCTCTTTCAACATGAAGTCGTCGTAGCCCGATTTCTCGGCGGCGCCGGCGTCCCACGTGACTTTGATGGGTTCTCTCTCTATAACCGTGCCGTCCAAACCTTTCAAAACGACACCCGTCGGAGTAACAAGCACCATCTCGTTATCCTCAACGACCAGGACGTCTTTAGTGTGGGCAAGAACCGCCGGTATGTCGGACGCCAGAAAATACTCGTCTTTGCCCAAGCCGACGATCAGCGGGCTGTCCTTGCGCGCCGCGACGATTAGGTCAGGATGCTCGGGGCAAACTACCGCCAGCGCGTACGAGCCTTCGATTCGGGTCAGCGCCGTTCGCACCGCTTCTTCCAGATCGTCTGTGTAGTACATCTCTATTAAGTGAGCTAAGACTTCCGTGTCCGTGTCAGAGTTGAACGTGTGCCCGCGCCGAATCAGTTCTTCCTTAAGCGGATGGTAGTTTTCGATAATGCCGTTGTGAACCACGGCAATCTGTTCCTTGCAGTCAAGATGAGGGTGCGCGTTGCGTTCGCTGGGGGCGCCGTGTGTTGCCCAGCGGGTATGCCCGATACCGACCGTTCCCACTGGACACTCTTTTTCCAAAGCCTCTTCAAGGATGGCCAGTTTACCCAACCGCCGTACAACATCAATGCGCCCGGAGTCCAACACGGCCACGCCGGCTGAGTCATAGCCCCGATATTCCAGACCACGCAGATTGTTCAATAAGATGGGCCCGGCTTCTTGCCGGCCCAGATATCCGACTATCCCGCACACTTGATTTCCCCCAATGTTTCGAGTTTGACGGTTACTCTTTAATCCTACCCTAGTTCTTCTTTAACAATCCCAGCCAGCTCATTGGCAATTGAGTCGGCTTCGTCTTGGGCCGGCGCCTCGACCATTACGCGCACCAGCGGTTCAGTCCCGGAAGCGCGAATCAGAATCCTGCCTCGCCCGTCCAGCGTCTCTTCCTTCGCCTTCGTCTGCTCCCATAGCCGAACTGCGCCCGGCAACCGGTCCTTGGCCCCGACCGGGATGTTGATCAGAACTTGCGGCATTTTGAGCATTACTTTTCTTAACTCACTCAAGGGCTGCCCCGTCGCGGCCATAATGGAGGCCAGCATCAAGCCGGTCAAAATACCGTCACCCGTCGTCGTATGGTCCAGGAAGATTATGTGGCCGCTCTGTTCTCCGCCAAAGTTTAGACCCGCCTGCCGCATCGCCGCCAGAACATGGCGGTCGCCGACATCCGACTCGATTATCTTGACACCCCGCTCGGCCATGGCCGTTTTGAAACCGAAGTTTGCCATGACTGTGCTCACCAGAGACTCGTCGGTTAAAACGCCTTGCTCTTTCATGTACGACGCGATTATCGCCAGGATGAAATCGCCGTCGCAGACGGCCCCGCTTTCGTCAACCGCGATGACGCGATCGGCGTCTCCGTCAAAAGCCAGACCGAAGAATCCCGGCCGCCTCGCCACTTCGACGGCAACACGGGCTGGATTCGTCGAGCCGCAGTCGACATTTATCAGATCGCCGCGATCGGCGTTGTTAATCTCGGCGACGGTCGTCCCCGCCCGCTTAAAAGCCTCACCTGCTACCTGATATGCGGCGCCGTTACAGCAGTCCAAGACCACATTGACTCCCTCCGGCCGCACCGGCAGACAATCAACAATGTAGTCAATGTAACGCTCTCGGCCGGCCAGTGACGCGTCGCTGACACAGCCGTCGGGTCCGCTGCCTTCAAAAACACATTCCGAGACCGCCAGGCTTTCTAGCGCCGCCTCTTCCTCGGGCGACAGCTTGAAACCGGCCCGGTCAAAAAGCTTGATGCCGTTGTCCTCAACGGGGTTGTGCGATGCGGAAATCACGATACCGCCGTCAGCGGAAAACGCGCGGGTAAGGTAGGCGACGGCGGGCGTGGGGATGATACCGAGTTTGACCACGTCGGCACCGGTTGAAACCACACCGGCAATAACTGCTTTTTCTAAAGCGGCCCCGCTCAACCTTGTGTCTCTGCCAATGACAAGCTTGGTCGGTTCAGTATCGCCGGCGGCCAAAATCGCGGCCGCACGGCCCACGGCATAAGCCAAATCTGTTGTCAGATCGATGCCGGCGACGCCTCTGATTCCATCGGTACCAAATAGTTTTTTCATCAATCTGCCTCGTGCCTCGTGGCTCATGCCTACAGGCCTCTAATTATACCCTAGACGTAGTGTTTTTCGACGAAAGGGCTCGTCATTGCGCGCAATAAGGATTGATACCCGGGCCGAAAAACAATTGTCGATCCGATCGGGGAAGGGTCGGTATCGCGCCGCAACACCAAATGATCCGAGCTGCCCTTAACGACTTGCCAACCGGGGTCAAGCGGAATCAGATCGTCAACTGCCGTATCCTGCAGACCTAGCGCCGCGATATGATGTCCGTTACGCCCGGGCAGGCTCTCAATAATCTCCGCCTCCAACAAGAACGCGTCTTCAAGCATCTCGGGTATATGTGTTCCCTCCGCTGTTTCACGCCCCAACAGGATAGCCTCACCCAGGCGAAGCTCGTTAACCTCTTCCGGCAGACCACCCTCCCGAAGCAGCCGCCAAGCACTGCTATTGCCGCCTGAGACAACCGCTAAAGGGCGTCCGATGGTCTCCGCGGCCACGTGTGCCGCTTCCGCCAAGAGCTCCAAATTTACAGCTGAGGGCGGGCAGCCGGTCAGACAAGCCACGTTTGTTCCGACGCCTAGGAAATCAACGCCGTCAGCCATCTCCGCGGCCACGGCTAGCGGCGCGACACCAGCAGGCGTGACACCTTCCCTGGCGTCCCCCGTTTCAACCATAATGATAACGCCATGCCGTCGGCCGGTCACAGCCGCTGCTTGCCCGAGCCGTTCTATCACGTCCGGGCTGGTATTCAGGCTGGCATCCGCCAGTTCAACAACGTCGTCAACCTCGCTTAGCATCGGAAGTCGCAATAACATCAGTTGACCAGGCAACCCGGCGGACCGGAGCCTCCGCAGATTCGACACGCGCGAGTCAGACAGTCCGGCGACGCCGCCGGCCAGCATTGCCCGCCCAACCTCCGGAGCGCCCAGGCATGCCTTGGTTACGCCGATAATGTTGATCGAGTGTTCCCGGCCGGCTTCCACTGCGACGCGCGCGTTGGCTTCGATTTTGGATAGATCGATAATGATTCGGGGATATTTCACTGGCCGGCTCCTAAACCAAACAAGCCCCCAGCCACGACTGTGACTAAGGGGCTTGCTCGTAATCGCAAAAAGTCGAACTCTAGCGCTTTGAGAACTGCGGCTTCTTACGCGCTTTCTTCAAGCCGTACTTGCGCCGTTCCTTCATACGCGGATCCCGCGTTAGCAGTCCGGCCGATTTCAGAGCCGGACGCATCGAGTCGTCTACCTGGAGCAGCGCTTTCGCGATACCATGACGCAGCGCTCCGGCCTGGCCGGAAACACCTCCGCCTTCGAGTTTCGCGATAACGTCATATGACTCCAGCAGATTAGTCACGGTAAAAGGTTGGTTAATTAAAATATGGTGGGTCTTCCGAGGGAAATACTCCTCGAGAGTGCGCCCGTTTAGCGTAAACGCGCCCTTGCCCGGTGTAATTCTGACTTGAGCGATAGCATCCTTACGTTTGCCTGTGCCCCAGTAGACAGCCTTTTCAGCCACGTGCTTAGCCTCCAATCACCAAAGGCGCCGGATTCTGAGCTTCGTGTGGATGCTCCGCGCCCTCGTATACCTTCAGTTTCTTGAACATCGCCCGCCCAAGCTTCGTGCTGGGCAGCATTCCCTTTACAGCGCGCTCGATAGCCGCAGTGGGTTTTTTGGCCATTAAATCACCCAGTGTCTGCGTCTTGTCGCCGCCCGGATAGCCGGAGTGGCGGAAATACGCCTTGTCGGCCAATTTGTTTCCGGTAACCTTGATTTTGGCCGCGTTAATGACGACGACAAAATCACCGGTGTCAATTGTCCTCGTATAGGTTGCCTTATGCTTGCCCATCAGGATCCTGGCAACCTCAGTCGCCAATCTTCCCAGGGTCTGCCCCTCGGCGTCCACGACAAACCAAACCTGCTTGATGTCGCTTGGCTTGGCGGTAAATGTCTTCCCCGTGTGTCCCATCATCCAACTCCTAAGATTCCTCGTCATACCCTATTCTGACTAGTGTTAACCCGTGCCCCGGGGCCGTCTTGCCCGCAAGCTCCCTGTCGCCGGTCCGCACCATGTCCGCGACCACTGCCGGCTCAAGCCGGCCCAAACCGATGTCGATCAATGTTCCGGCAATGGACCGGACCATCTTATGTACAAATCCGTCAGCCCGGATGGTCATCCGGATCAGGCCGGGTTCCGGCGTGTCCAAGCTCAGTGTCTCCACCGTCCGCACACAGCCTTTCGGCGCTGAGGAAGCCACACAAAAAGCTCGGAAATCATGGCGTCCCACCAGCACCGCCGCGCCTGCGCGCATCGCCTCGACGTCTAACGGCTTCGGGCAATGCCACACCGTCTGCCGGCGGAAAATGTCGGGATGCGGCTTGTTCCAGATCAGATACTCATACTCCCGCCACACGGCGCTCTTCCGAGCGTGCCATGCTTCCGGTACTTCGGCGGCGTCGACAACCGTAATATCCGACGGCAACAAACCGTTCAACCCGCCCATCATGTGGTCCAACGTGACCGCCGACCCCGTCTTGAAGTTGACGGTAAAGCCGCGCGCGTTGACCCCGGCGTCGGTTCGCGAAACGCCGTTCACTAAAACTGGCTCCCGCAACAATATGGTTAACGCTTTTTCAAGTTCCCCCTGAACCGTCGGCCCTTTGCTCTGCCGCTGCCAGCCCAGATAATTGCGCCCTAAATAATCAATCGTAAGTCTGATGTTTCGCATCGCGCCTTCTCGCGCTTCAGGTTCTACTGCGCTGCTAGATCAGTTCGATCTGCACGATCAGCGCGGCGTCGCCGCGGCGCGGGCCGATCTTGATGATTCGCGTGTAACCGCCATTCCGGTCCGTGTACTTAGGCGCAATCTCCTCAAACAGCTTGTGCATCGCGGCCTCGTTGTTAAGCTCGCTGAGAACTTGCCGTTTCGCGGCCAGATCGCCCTTCTTGGCAATGGTGATCATGCGGTCTACTACCGGCTTGATCTCTTTGGCTCGCGTCTCGGTCGTTTTAATCTTGCCGTTCTCAATCACGTCTGCGACCAGGTTTCTGATCATCAGTTTCTGATGCGACGCGCTGCCCCCTAGGCGGTTGGCTTTCTTCGGTCTTGGCATGACTGATCAGTCCTCAACCTTCAAAGACAAGCCCATCTCGGCCAGTTTATCCTTGACCTCGGTAACGGAACGCTTGCCGAAGTTTTTGATACCCGCCAGGTCGGCCTCGGTAAATTCCAAAAGGCGACTCAAAGAGTCAACCTTTTCCCTTTTTAGACAGTTATATGAGCGAGTCGACAGATCCAACTCTTCAATCGGCATGTCCAGGTCCGTGTTTGGACGGAACTCCTCACTCGGGAAACCAACGCCGACCGTTACTTCATCGGTCAGGTTTTCAAACAGCGCCGCGTGATCCGCTACGATCTGAGCGGCCAACTGAACCGCCTCGACAGGGGCAATGCTGCCGTCCGTCTCGACGTCCAAAACCAGCTTATCGTAGTCGGTTACCTGCCCGACGCGCGTCTTGGCTACCTCGTAGGATACTCGCCTGACCGGGCTGAAAATGGAATCGACCGGAACCGTTCCGATCGCCATGTCCTCGCCTTTGTTGCGGTCCGCGGAAACATACCCTTTGCCCTGCTCAACAGTAAGCTCCATCTCGAGCTTGCCCTGCTTGTTAAGCGTGGCGATAGGCTGGTCGGGATCAATGACTTCGACGTCAGCGCTAACAGCAATGTCTCCGGCGGTCACTTCTTTCGCACCTTTGGCATCGATGCGCACTGTCACCGGCTGCTCCGAGAAACTCCTGAGCGTCAGCTGCTTGATGTTTAAGATAATATCCGTGACATCTTCTTTGACGCCGGGAATCGTCGAGAATTCATGCAATACCCCGTCGATCTTTACGGATGTTACGGCCGCTCCGGGAATGCTGGCAAGCAGCACTCGCCGCAGCGAATTCCCGAGGACGTGTCCGAAGCCGCGTTCCAGCGGTTCGACAACGAACCGGGCGGTCGTATCCGAGATCTTTTCGAACTTCATCTTCGGTTTTACTATTTCAATAGCCACTCTCTATGACCTCCTATATCGTTATTACTTGGAGTAGAACTCGACGATCAATTGTTCCTTGATGTCGATGGGGATCTCTTCCCGCGTCGGCAGACTCTTTACGGTCGCCTTAATGTCCTTGGTATTAAGTTCCAGCCACGGCGCGACTTCGCCCTCAATTGCTTGGCCGGCTTCCAGTTTAGCGACAAACACCCGCTGTCCGGCGGCTGTTAACGAAACCTCGTCGCCCTGGCGGACCAGATACGACGGTACGTCGACCCGGCGGCCGTTGACTGCGAACAAACCATGTGTGACCATCTGACGAGCCTCCCGGCGAGCCGGAACGAGCCCTAAACGATACACCACGTTGTCCAGACGGCATTCCAACATACGCAACAGGTTGTCGCCGGTTACGCCCTTCTCGCGGGCGGCCTTGGCGTAGTAGTTGCGGAACTGTTTTTCCAAAACGCCGTAAATCTGTTTGGCTTTCTGCTTTTCACGCAGACGTACACTGTATTCTGTCTCTTTGACGTAGCGCCGGCCATGCTGGCCCGGCGGATAGGAGCGCTTTGCTACCGCGCACTTGTCCGACATACACCGGTCGCCCTTTAGATAGAGCTTGGTGCCGGCCCGGCGGCAAAAGCGACAAACGGAACCTGTTACCCTAGCCACTTACACCCTTCTCCTTTTGGGACCGCGGCAACCGTTGTGCGGTACCGGAGTCACGTCGATAATACTGGCAACTTCCAACCCGGCCGCCTGCAGTGAACGGATGGCGGTCTCACGGCCGCTGCCCGGCCCTTTGATGAATACGTCGATCTTCTTTAATCCGTGTTCTTGCGCCTTTTTGGCCGCTGATTCGGCCGCCTGCTGCGCCGCATACGGCGTGCCCTTGCGCGAACCTTTGAATCCAACCGTTCCGGAACTCTCCCAGGAAATCGTGTTGCCCTGCGGATCCGTCAACGTCACGATCGTGTTGTTGAAGGTCGATTGGATGTGAGCCTGTCCTCTGGGGACATTTTTACGCTCTCTCCTTTTTGCCTTCCTAGCCTTCGGTTTGGCCATGCTATCCTCCCAAAATATGAAACATTAACAGCGCTCTAAGTCTTGCGCTTGATGCCGACTTGCTTGCGCGGGCCTTTCCGGCCGCGCGCGTTGGTATGGGTGCGTTGTCCCCGCACCGGCAGGCCCATGCGATGGCGTAAGCCGCGGTAACAGCCAATCTCCATGAGACGCTTGATGTTCTGCGACACTTCGCGACGCAGATCACCCTCTATTTTGTAGTTTTCCTCGACAAACTCGCGCAGCTTGATGACTTCATCATCGGTCAGATCACGCACGCGCGTGCCAAATTTAACGCCAACGGCCTCAACCGCTTTCGTCGCGCGATGCCGTCCGACACCGTAGATGTACGTCAGGCTGATCTCAACCGGTTTATCTCTCGGAATATCAACTCCGGCTATCCGTGCCACTTGCTTCCTCCCTAACCCTGGCGCTGTTTATGGCGCGGGTTTTGACAGATTACCATGACCCGGCCTTTACGCTTGATAACCTTGCACTTATCACACATTTTCTTGACACTCGGTCTAACTTTCATATCGCTAACCCCTTAGTTCCGGTCTTCTTCTCACTCTTCACTTATCTATTTACACTACTTAAAGCGGTACGTGATCCGACCCCTGGTCAGATCGTATGGCGATAACTCAACAGTAACCTTGTCTCCCGGCAGAATGCGGATATAATGCATCCTCATCTTGCCCGAGATGTGAGCCAAAACGACGTGGCCGTTCTCCAGCTCTACCTTGAACATCGCGTTAGGCAGAGGTTCAATAACCGTTCCTTCAACCTCAATTGCCTCTTCTTTACTCAAACTTCGCCTCCTCTTGACAAGGCGGTTAAAATAACCGGCCCGTCCTTGCCGACCGTGACGGTGTGCTCGAAATGCGCTGACAGGCTGCCATCCGCCGTTACCACCGTCCACTCGTCTCCGAGTGTCGCGACATCGTGCCCGCCGATATTAACCATCGGCTCTATCGCCAGTACCATGCCTGTCTTTAGAACAGGCCCCCGGCCAGGCTCACCGTAGTTCGGGATCGGCGGATCCTCGTGCATCCGGCGCCCGATGCCATGTCCGACATAGCGCCGCACTACCGAAAAACCAAAACTCTCGGCGTGACGCTGGATAGCGGCTCCGATGTCAGAGAGCCGGTTGCCGGCGACGCATTGGGCGATTCCCCGCATCAATGCGTCCTCGGTAACCTCCAGCAGCTTCGCCGCTTCCGGTGCTATCGCTCCTACCGCGAACGTCTTCGCCGCGTCACCGTAGTAGCCATCCACAATGGCGCCAACATCGACGCTTAGAATATCGCCGTCTCGAACCACTCTGTTCCCGGCGGGTATTCCGTGCACCACCTCGTTGTTAATTGAGGCGCAGATGCTAGCCGGAAAGCCATTGTATCCAAGAAACGCCGGCACCGCGTTACGGCTCCTTATATGCCTCTCGGCAATACTGTCAAGTTCCCCGGTCGAAATCCCTATCTTGACGCTGTCTCTGATAACGTTCAGCGTCTCCGCGACGATCAATCCCGCGGCGGCCAGCTTGTCCAGTTCTTTCTTGGACCGGCGTACAATCAAAGTTTTCCCTCTATATGGGCGCGAATCTCGCCAAATACCTCGTCAATCGTCTTGGTCCCCGGAACTTCGACCAATAATCCCATGTTCCGGTAGTACTCTATCAACGGCTCGCTGTTCTGCCTGTATACCTCCAGCCGATGCGCGATCGTCGTTTCGTTATCGTCGTTTCGCTGGACGACGTCGGCGCCGCATTTGTCGCACATCCCGGCCACCTTAGGCGGCTGGTGGTCCAAATGGTAAACCGCGTTACATTTCGGGCAAACCCGCCGCCGGCTCAAACGCCGGATGATCTCGTCATCCGGTACAGCGACGTTGATGACCAAATCGATCTTCTTGCCCGCGCCGGCCAGTGTCTCGCCCAGAGATTCCGCTTGCACGGCGCTCCGTGGAAAGCCGTCGAGAAGAAATCCCTGCTGCGCGTCGGCTTCCGCCAGACGCTCTTTTACGATGTCAATAACCACTTGGTCCGGCACCAGTTCACCTTTGTCCATAAAGGCCTTGGCTTCCAAACCACGCTGCGTTCCGTTCGAAATCGCCTCGCGCAACATGTCTCCGGTCGAAACGGCCGGGACACCGTATACCTCGGCAATCCGGCTTGCCTGGGTGCCTTTCCCGCTACCGGGAGGTCCCATGATAATCATGTTCATTAGGCTAAGCACCACCTTGGTTTACCCTACGGTTTGCTAAAGAACCCTTCATAGTTCCTCATGTGCAGCTGCGATTCCAGTTGCCGCATCGACTCGAGAGCCACGCCAACCACGATCAGAATCGAGATGCCGCCAATCTCCTTGAAGAACTCTACGTGCAAAAACGTGAATATCAACGAAGGCACCAGTGCTATCAGTGCCAGGAACAAAGATCCCGGTAAGGTCAGCCTGGTCAATATGTTGTCAAGATACTGCGCGGTCGGCTTGCCCGGCCGCACGCCGGGAATGAAGCCGCCGTACTTCTGGATGTTCTCCGAGATGTCGATCGGGTTGAACGTAACCGCCGTGTAAAAGTAGGCGAAAACCACAATCAGCAACGTGTACGTCAGCATGTAAATCCAAGACGACGGGGTGAAGGCCCCGCTGACGGCCTTCATGACGGCGTTCGTTGGCAAGAACTGATAAACGATACTCGGGATCATCATGATCGACACGGCAAAAATAATCGGCACCACACCCGCCTGGTTAATCTTTAGCGGAATGTAGGTCATTTGACCGCCATACACCTTGCGTCCGACGACTCGCTTCGCATATTGAACAGGAATCTTACGCTGCCCCACCTCGGTCGCGACTATCGCGCCCGTCACCACGATCATCAAAACGATAACGCCTATCAAAACCAGCGGACCCGACGCCGACGCGGTTTTCAGACCGGCGATCGGCAAACGCGACATAATGCTCGCCGCAATCAGTAAGGACATCCCATTGCCTATGCCTTTTTCAGTTATCAATTCGGCCAGCCACATGATAAGCGTAGTCCCAGCCACTAGTGTCACAATAATCAGCCCGACCGTACGCGGGTCGTAGCTGGTGATAATCTTGTTCGACTTAAACGTAATAACATAACCGACCGATTGAACTAGAGCCAGACCGACCGTCATATAGCGGATCCACTGATTCATCTTCTTCTGGCCGGCCTCGCCTTCCTTGGCCATTTGCTCCAGCTTCGGAACTATCACGGTCAACAACTGCATAACGATCGTGGCCGTAATATACGGCATGATCCCTAGGGCAAAAATGGCGAATTGGCTCAACGCGCCGCCCGAGAACAAGTCCACGAATCCAAATACACCGCCGGCCTGTGTCGATATGAAAGTCTTCAAAGCCGCGACATTAACTCCGGGCACGACGATATGCGCACCAAGCCGGTATATCGCCAGTATGGCCAGTGTAAATATCAATTTTTTACGTAGCTCCGGTACCCTGAATAGGTTGCGGAACGCTTCTAGCATCTAGATAACCTCTGCCTTGCCGCCGGCCGCTTCGATTTTTTCCTTCGCCGATTTGCTAAAGGCGTGTGCTTTTACTGTGAGCGCCCGGTCGATTGCACCGTCGCCCAGAATCTTTACCGGCTGCTTGGGCTTTTTGATGAAGCCTTTATCGCCCAGCACTGCGGGATCAACGATCGCGCCGGCTTTAAAATCATTTAGTTTGCTCACGTTGACAAGCTCGAAGTACACCTTGTCGTTATTGGTGAATCCGCCCAGTTTAGGGATGCGGCGAACTAACGGCATCTGCCCGCCCTCAAAACCGAGACGCGTTGTGTTCCTCGCGTGCTGGCCCTTCTGGCCACGCCCGGACGTCTTGCCGTGCCCCGAGGCACGTCCGCGTCCCAACCGCTTTTCGCGGCCGCGTGATCCTTCGGCCGGTTTAAGTTCGCTTAACTTCATTACTTGGTCTCCTTTTTACCCGCGGGAGCCTTGGCGGCGGGCTTCGAAGTTGTCTTTTTGGCCGCGGGTTTCTTCGCCGCAGGCTTGACCGCAACAGTTTTATCCGCCGCAGCTTTAGCGGAGGCAGGTTTCTTGGCAACGGGGGTCTTCGTAACCGCCGGCTTTGTTTCCGCTTTAACGTCATTGCGAGGCGTCTGCATAGCAGGCACCGAAGCAACCTCCCGCTGCGCCACTTTCTTCGCTGGTTTCGCCTTCGGCGCCTCTGCCGGTTCAACTTTTACTAAATGCGAGATGGCGTTAACCATGCCGCGCACCGCGTCGTTATCAGGAACGATCGTTGAATCGTTGACCCGCCGCAGACCTAGCGCCTTAGCCGTGCGTTTCTGCGGTTCCAGCCGTCCGATAACACTTTTAATCTGTGTGACTTTAATGTATTGCATGTCTGTCTTGGCCATGATTATTCGCTACCTACCTGATGTCCGCGACGTCTTTGCCCCGCGCGGCAGCAACTTCCGCCGGCAGTCGCAGAGCCTTTAGCGCTTCAATCGTCGCTCCCGCGACGTTGATGGCATTGGCACTGCCCAGTGATTTCGTCAAAATATCCTTGATGCCCGCCAGCTCGAGGACGGCACGAACGCTGCCACCCGCGATAACGCCTGTTCCTTTTCCAGCCGGCTTAAGGAATACCGAACCGGAGCTATAGCGTCCCGTAATCTCGTGCGGAATCGTCGTGCCGGCCAGACTGACATCAAACATCTCACGTTTGGCCCGGCCGACGCCCTTCTGGATCGCGGTCGCAACATCGTTGGCTTTGCCCATCGCGACGCCGACCCGGCCGTGCCGGTCGCCTACAGCGACAAGCGCACTGAAGCTGAAACGCCGTCCGCCTTTGACAACCTTGGCGACACGGTTGATATAGATGACTCGTTCTTCGATTTCCCTTGTTTGTTCTTTCTCGAATTCCAAGTTCGTTTAGCCTCCTTGGCTTACTTTCCTAAAACTGCAAGCCGCCCTCGCGAGCGCCTTCGGCCAGGGCCTTGACCCGGCCGTGATACAAACGGCCGCCGCGATCAAAGACAACCTTCTCAATCTTCTTAGCTTTCGCTTGCTCGGCGATCAGCTTGCCGACTTCAGCCGCCGTTTCCGTCTTAGATTTACCGGCGCTCTTCATCTTGACATCGGATACGCCCAAAATCGTTTGCCCGGTCGCGTCGTCGATTATCTGGGCGAAAATATGTTTGTTGCTTCTGTAGACACACAGGCGGGGACGGTCGCTGGTCCCAGTGACCCGCTGGCGAACTCTCCTATGTCTCTTTAATCTTGCTTCCGTAGTTTCCATTGCCATATCTAATCCTCTGGTTTTAGCGTTTTTACTTAGCTGCTTTTCCGGCCTTGCGGCGAACGTATTCACCCTGGTACCTAATGCCCTTGCCTTTATAAGGCTCAGGCTTGCGGAGCGACCTGATATAGGCCGCCGTTTGACCGACTTGCTCCACATCGATGCCCTTGACGATTATTTCCGTCTGTTTGGGCACTTCGAACGAGATACCCGGCTCCGGTTTAACCGTAATGGTGTGAGAATAACCAAGCGCCAATTCGATGTCCGAGCCCTTGAGAGTCGCCCTATAACCGACACCTTGTATCTCCAGCGTTTTGCTGAAGCCCTCCGTTACACCCTTGACCATATTGGCCAACAATGTCCGGTTCAAACCGTGCAAGGCTCGATGGGTTCTTTCGTCGGATGGACGGGTCATAACGACCTGGCCCTCCTCCATTACCATCTCTATCTCAGGGTTCAAGGTTCTCATTAGCTCGCCGTTCGGGCCTTTTACGGTCACCGTCGAGCCTTCTCGCTTGATTTCAACGCCGGCCGGTATCGGTATCGGCGATCTGCCTATCCTTGACATTAAAGTCCTCCAGACTTTCCTTACCAGACGTAAGCGATAACTTCGCCGCCGACGCCGATTTCACGAGCTGTCTTGTCGGTCATGATTCCGCGCGACGACGACAAAACCGCGATACCCAAGCCGCCTAAGACCTTCGGGATGTCATCCCTCTTGGCGTAGACACGCAAGCCCGGTTTGCTGATGCGCTTGATGCCGGTAATAACCCGGCGGCGATCAACGCCGTACTTGAGATCTATTTTGATGATGTCGTTCGGTTTCTGCTTCTCAACTGTATAACCGGTGATATATCCTTCATCCGCCAAGACCTTGGTCACGTGCATCTTGATGGTCGAATACGGCACATCCACGGAATCATGGAAGGCCAGATTCGCGTTGCGAATCCTGGTAAACATATCTGCCAGCGGATCTGTAACGTTCAACTTTTCCCTCCTACCAGCTTGACTTGGTCATGCCGGGAATCTCGCCCTTGTGGGCCATTTCGCGCAAACAGACGCGGCAGATCCCGAACTTGCGGTAAAAGCCGCGCGGGCGTCCGCAACGGCTGCACCGCGAATAAACGCGGGCCTTAAATCTGCTTCCTCTCGCAGCCTTAGCCACTAAAGATTTCTTCGCCAAAACACAGTCCTCCTTAGAACTTACGCCCTAGTCTTTCCGGAAAGGAAAGCCCATGCGCGTAAGCAAGGATCTTGCTTCATCGTCGCGCGAGGCGGTTGTAACTATCGTTATGTTCATTCCTCGTGTCTTATCAACCGAATCGTAGTCGACTTCGGGGAAGACAAGCTGTTCAGTCAGGCCAAGCGTGTAGTTGCCGTCGCCGTCGAACTTCTTCGGCAGGCCCTTGAAATCCCGGACGCGCGGTAGCGCCAGGCTCAACAGGCGATCCAAGAACTCATACATGCGTTCGCCCCGCAGGGTCACCTTGGCTCCGATAATCATACCTTCGCGTAATTTAAAACCGGCGATGGAACGCCGGGCCCGAGTAATGATCGGCTTCTGTCCCGTTATCGCGGTCAAATCCCGCACCGCACCATCGATGGCTTTGGCATCGGTCTTAGCCTCGCCGACTCCCATGTTGACGATTACCTTCGTCACACGGGGGACCTCCATCGTATTCTTGAACGAGAATTCCTCCCTAAGGGCCGGAACTATCTCTTTTGTATACGTATCTTTAAGTCTTGCCATGTGCTTCTTCTTCTCCGTTCACTGGTTTAACGGTCTTCTGCGCTTCTACCTTCCGCGCTTTGCTACTTTTTATCTATCGCTGCCTTGCATTTCTTGCAGGTTCTGATTCTCTTACCATCCGCGTTGCGGGTGTTGTTTACTCGCGCGGCCTCGCCGCAGCTGCTGCAGACGATCATTACGTTGCTAACATTGATCGGCGCTTCCATCTCAATGATCCCGCCCGACTGCGGGTTCCGCTGGGTCGGCCGGCTAGCCTTTTTGACCTTGTTCAATCCCTCGACCACAACGCGGCTCTTACTGGGCATAGTGCGAATGATCTTGCCTTGCTTGCCTTTGTCTTTACCGGTCAATATCTGGACGGTGTCACCCTTCTTAACAAACAGTGTATTCATCGCTTACAAAACCTCCGGCGCCAGCGAAACGATCTTCATAAACTTCCTGTCCCTCAGCTCACGGGTAACAGGGCCGAAGATACGCGTTCCTTTAGGGTTCTTGGCGTCATCAATGATGACAGCCGCGTTTTCGTCAAATTTAATATAGCTACCGTCCGGCCGCCGGGTCTCTTTTTTAGTCCGTACGACAACCGCCTTCACAACGTCGCCCGACTTAACCACGCCGCGCGGCATCGCTTCCTTGACGGTCGCGACAATAATATCGCCGACATGCGCATAGCGACGGTGGCTGCCGCCCATAACCCGGATGCAAAGAATCTCTTTGGCCCCGGTGTTGTCGGCGACCTTAAGACGTGATTCCTGCTGGATCATACCGTCTCCGCCTTTTGAATTATCTTGTTGAGCCTCCAGCGCTTCGTCGCGCTCAGGCGCCGGGTCTCCATGATCTCTACCTTATCGCCCGTCTTGCTCTCGTTGTTCTCGTCGTGTGCCTTCAAGCGCGTAAACTGCTTCATACCCTTACCGTACAAAGGATGATGAACCTTGGTCTCAACCACGACAACAATCGTCTTGTCCATTTTGTCGCTAACGACCCGACCGGTCACGACCTTACGGTTGCGTTCCCGCGGCTGCGCCGCTGTATCCGTCTTAGTTTCCGGCATTTTGCAGCTCCCTTTCCGTGCGAATCGTCTCTATTCGCGCAATGTCCCGGCGCACTTGGCGAACCCGCTTGGGATTATCCAGTTGTGCCGTTGACATCTGAAAACGTAAATTGAAAAGCTCTTCCTTCGCTTGCGCAAGCTTTTTATTAAGTTCTTCTTGGTCCAAGGCTCTTAATTCTTTGGCGTTCACTTCTATCCCCTTAAACTTCTTCTCGTTTGACGTACTTGGTCTTGATCGGCAGCTTGTGCTGCGCCAAGCGGATCGCTTCCTTGGCCACTGTCTCGTCAACGCCGGCCAGCTCAAAAAGAATATGACCGGGCTTAACAACTGCCACCCAACCCTCGGGCGCGCCCTTGCCGCTTCCCATTCTGGTCTCGGCCGGCTTTTTGGTAACCGGCTTGTCCGGGAATATCTTGATCCAGACTTTTCCCCCGCGCTTCATGTGACGGGTGATTGCGACACGTGACGCCTCGATCTGGCGGTTCGTGATCCAACCCGGCTCCAGCGCCTGCAGACCATAGTCGCCAAAAGCAACTTTGTTCCCGCGTGTTGCCGCGCCGCGGCGATTTCCTTTCTGGACCTTCCTATGTTTGACTCGCTTTGGTAACAGCATGTGTTATTTCTCCTCTTTCTTAGCAGGCTTGACCGCCGTAGCCTTAGTGGAGGCGGGGGCTTTCTTGACAACCGGCTTCTCGGCCGGTTTCTTGGCCGCTGTCGCCGCCTTCTTGGCTGCCGGCTTCTTTTCCTCAGTCGTTTTAGCGTCGCTGCGAGGAGCTTTCGGCTTTGCCGCGGCAGCAGTCTCCGCTTTCGGAGCCGCCTGCTTCTCCGGCTTGTCCGCCGCAGCTTTAGTGGAAGCGGAAGCTGCCTTCTTAACCGCAGGCTTGGCCGTTTCAACAGGTGCTGCAACCGGCTTAGTCGCCGTCGTCTTCTTGACCGTGTCTTCGGCGACCTGCGCGGTGCCAGTTTCTAGATTGGGCGCCGCGGCCTGCGTCGCTGCCTTGTTCCGCTGCTGGGCCGCCATTTTCTCAGCCATCGATACGCGGCCGGCGGACGGTTCTTCTTTGCGAGCGACTCTAGGCTCGGCATTACGAGGCGGACGCGGTCTCGCGTTCTGCTCGGTAATCTCTTCCTGATTTTCGTGACGAATGCTTTGACCCCGCAACGGCACGTCGCCATGGTAGACCCAGGCTTTGACGCCGATCTTGCCGGACTTGGTATTCGCTTCCGCTGTGCCGTATTCGATATCCGCCTTCAAAGTGTGTAGCGGCACACGGCCTTCGCGATACCACTCGGTGCGTGACATCTCGGCTCCGCCCAACCGACCGGCAGACGAGATACGAACGCCCTTGGCGCCACCCGCCATAGCCTGACTGACCGCTTTCTTCATGGCTCGCCGGAATGACACCCGGCCTTCCAGCTGCTGGGCGATGTTTTGCGCAATAAGCGGAGCGCTAATCTCAGCGCGCCTAACTTCCTGAATATCGATTCTGACACGCTTGGACGTCAATTTCTCGAGGTGGTTCCGGAGCTTGTCGACTTCGGCGCCTTTCTTGCCTATGACGATACCCGGCCTGCCGGCATGCACGATAATCTTCACCTGCTGCTCGGTCCGTTCGATCTCGATCTTTGACAGCCCTGCGTGGGCCAGGTTCTTAAGTATGTGGTTGCGAATCTGCACGTCTTCCTTCAGATACGCCGCAAAGTCCTTCTCGGTGTACCAGCGGGTCCGCCAGTCGTTGATGATGCCCAGCCTCAACCCGTACGGATTAACCTTCTGACCCACTCTTCTCCTCCTTATTAATCGCATTATCACGCGATGCGTCATTGCGAGAAGTCTGCTTCTCAGACGACGAAGCAATCTCACCCTTTTTCGGCGCAGACTTTTTCGCGTCTTTCGCCTTGGTAGTGGTCTTTTTTGACTCAGTCTTAACATTTTTGTCGCCGGTCGCTTTGGCCTTGCTCGCCGCAGGTTTGCTCGCCGCAGCGGCATCGGCCGCCTTGCCCGGTTTTTTCGCTGCCTTCGGCTTTGCTTCCGCACCGCTCACAACTATCGTGATATGGCTGCTTCTTTTGTTAATACGGCTGGCACGGCCTTGAGCTCGCGGCCGGAAACGCTTCAGGGTCGGGCCTTCGTCGACAAAAGCTTCGCTTACCGTCAGTCCCTCGGCTCCGGCGGCGCCCTTGTTAACGGCGTTCGCCACGGCGCTGTTCAATACCTTCAAGACCGTTCTCGCGGCTTCCCGCGGCGTGAACTGAAGGATGACGGCCGCTTCGGCAGCGTTTTTGCCGCGAATCAAGTCTATTACTAAGCGCGTCTTACGCGGCGCTTCTCTGATATATTTTGCTCGTGCTCTTGCTTCCACTACCCGATTCCCCTTTTCCTAACGAACGGAAGTTTTTTCTTTAGAAGTGTGACTGCGGAAGAACCGCGTTGGCGCGAACTCGCCCAATTTGTGCCCAACCATGCTTTCCGTTACGTAGATCGGTACATGCTTGCGACCATTGTGTACAGCGATCGTTAAACCGACCATCTCCGGAAAGATGGTTGACCGGCGCGACCAGGTCTTGATCACGGCTTTGCTATTCGTCTCATTGGCCGTGACAACCTTGGCCATCAGAGAATCTTCGATAAACGGACCTTTCTTAAGAGACCGGCTCAAAACCTAAACCCTCCTATCGTTTCCTACCCCTGACAATCATATTGTCAGTGGTCTTGTTGCGTCTGGTCCGGTAGCCGAGTGTCGGCTGGCCCCATGGGGTGACCGGATGACGGCCGCTCGTTTTATTCTTGCCTTCGCCGCCGCCGTGCGGGTGATCGACCGGGTTCATGGCCGTACCGCGGACGGTCGGACGAACGCCCAGCCAGCGCTTGCGTCCCGCCTTGCCGACTGTGATATTCGAATGATCTGTGTTTCCAACCTGTCCAATCGTCGCCTTACTTAACATGCTGACGCGGCGAACTTCGCCTGAGGCCATCTTTACCTGGCCGTACTCGCCTTCCTTGGCGACCAGTTGAGCCATACAGCCAGCCGAGCGGCATAATTTGGCGCCCTCGCCGGCGCGAATCTCCACGTTGTGGATTATCGTACCCAGCGGAATATCCTTGATCTGCAGTGCATTGCCTGGCTTAATGTCGGCGTCTGCCCCGCTCATGATTGCATCGCCTTGTTTCAAGCCCACCGGCGCAACAATGTAGCGCTTCTCCCCGTCGGCATAGTGCAACAGCGCAATATTTGCCGAGCGGTTCGGATCATACTCGATCTCAGCGACCTTCGCGGGAATACCGTCCTTGTTCCGCATAAAGTCGATTTCGCGATATTTTCGCTTGTGACCGCCGCCTTTGTGCCGGGTCGTGATGCGCCCGTACGAATTTCTGCCGCCGGTCTTACTCAGTGACTTCACCAGAGACTTCTCCGGCTTGTCGGTTGTTATTTCCTCAAAAGTCGAGGTCGACATATAGCGCCGGCTGGCGGTTGTCGGTTTGTAACGTTTGATTCCCATTCTTGCCTCTCCTGGCTAAAGTTTCCTACTTGGCTTCGAAGAACTCTATCTTGTCGCCTTCTGCCAAAGTGATGATTGCTTTCTTCATGCCCGTCGTCCGACCGGACGTAGCGCCCTGCCTCTTGATCTTGCCGGCGCGGTTCATCGTATTAACGCTCTTGACCTTGACATTGAAAATGGCCTCGATGGCGTCCTTGATCTCTTCCTTCGGCGCGCCGGGCGCGACGGAGAAAACATATTTGTTGTTCTCGATCAGCTTGTAACTTTTCTCGCTGATAATCGGCTTCTTAATAATGTCGCGGGGGTTTTTCATGCTAACCGCTCCTTGACCATAATGTTGAAAATCTCCTCGGTCGTGACCACGTCGTCGCAATTCAACACGTCGTACGTAGTCAGCTGGCCAGCCGACACGATTTTGACCTGCGGCAGATTCTGAAACGACTTGATGACCTCGTCGCGTTCATCCATTACTACGGCCAACACTTTTCCCTCGGCATTCAAGGCGCTCAACAGCTCGACCGCCGCCTTTGTCGAAGGCGCCTTCCATGGCAATTTGTCGACAACTTTGACTTGATCGTCGCGCATCTTCTCGGTCAATGAGCCCTTCAGCGCGGCATATTTCATTTTCTTGGGTACCTTGGTCGCGAAATCGCGCGGCTGCGGTCCGTGTGTGATACCGCCGTGGCGCCATATCGGCGAACGGTTACTGCCCGCTCGCGCCCGGCCGGTGCCTTTCTGGCGCCAAGGTTTGGCGCCGCCGCCGGAAACCTCACCGCGGGTCTTCGTCGACGCGGTGCCTTGACGCAGGCCGTTAAGATACGCGACGACCACCTGATGCACGGTTGCCTGGTTGACCTTGTAAGCCATTATTTCCTCAGCGATAGCAATATCGCTGACCTTTTTGCCCTTAATGTCTAAAACGTTTATCGTTGCCGCCATGGCGCTTACCCACGACTCCTTTTCGCTGTCCTTATCATGACCACGCCGCCCTTGGGACCCGGCACACTGCCCTTCAAAGCGATCAGATTGTTGCCGCGGTCGACCTTAACGACCTCAAGGAACGAGATCGTCGTACGGTTGTTGCCCATCCGGCCCGGCAACTTCTTGCCCTTTAAGACCCTCGAGGGCGTCGCGCACATCCCGACTGAACCGGGAGCGCGGCGGTAGTGGTGGCCGTGAGTGGCCGGCCGCGTCGAGAAATTGTGACGCTTAACGACACCGGCAAAGCCCTTTCCTTTAGAAACGCCGATTACGTCCACAATCTCGCCCGCTTCGAACACGTCCGCGTTAAGCTCTTGTCCCAGGGTCATTTCGGAAACGTCATCAACGCGCAATTCCGCGAGATGCCGCACCAAAGGCGCCCCAGCTTTGGCCAAGTGGCCGCGTTCCGGCTTGCTTAAGTTCTTTTCTTTAGCGGCGCTGAACCCTAGTTGCACGGCGGTGTACCCGTCCGTCGCTTCGGTTTTGGTCTGGACCACAAAACATGGTCCGGCCTCAACCAAAGTCACCGGAACGGCACGTCCGTCGCTCAAGAATATCTGGCTCATGCCGAGCTTTTTTCCGAGAATACCTTTCACTTCTAATCAGTCTCCGTAGCTCTTTTAGAGCTTAATCTCGATGTCGACACCAGCCGGCAGATCCAGTCGCATCAAGGAATCTATCGTCTTCGGCGTCGGGTCCAATATGTCTATCAAGCGTTTGTGCGTTCTGATCTCAAAATGTTCCCGACTATCCTTATCCTTGTGCGGCGACCGGATGACACAATAAGTACTCTTGCGTGTCGGCAACGGTACCGGACCGGAAATCCTGGCCCCGGTCCGTTTGGCGGTCTCGACAATCTTCCGGGCCGATTGGTCGATCAGCTCGTGGTCATATCCTTTTAATCTAATGCGGATCTGCTGGTTAGCCAACGTTCTCCCTTATTTCGTTATCTTTGTGACCCGGCCGGCGCCCACGGTGCGGCCGCCTTCGCGGATGGCGAAGCTTAAGCCCTCTTCCATGGCGATGGGCGCGATCAGGACGACTTCCATGTCGGCGTT
>JAHEXW010000024.1 GCA_023251915.1 Actinomycetes bacterium | reverse complement strand
GACAAGATACGCGACATTCGGGTTCCAGCATGACGCGCAACTTGACGATGGGGTCATGTGGCCGGTCGCTTACGCGGTGAAGAAGTTGACACCCGCTGAAGAGGAGAAGATCGCCGGACTGGTTAAGAAGGCGGTTAGCGATAAATGAAGAATTATGACGCGAAAAGTATAGACGAATATATTGCCGGCGCGGATGCGGAGGCGCGTCCGAAACTTCAAGAACTCCGGGAACTAATCAGGGCGGCGATTCCGCACGCGGAAGAGTCAATCAGCTATGGCGTGCCGTTCTACAAATATTATGGACAGATAGCCGGATTTGCCGCGCACAAGAGCCACGTCGGCATATGGCTGCCGCTGATGAGACTGCCGATCGAAGACCGCGAGGCGCTCGAGGCACAAGGTTACAGGACCGCTGAAAAGACGATCCAGATCAAGTTTGACCAGGAAGTGCCGGCGGCAATGATTAAACAATACCTAACGACGCAAGCGGCAATTAATAAAAACTCATCTAAACGCTAGCCGTTTGGCCAGGTAAAAACCTGCCTAGTTGCTCAGTTACACGGGTGAGCCCTTCGGGCGACAATGGAACCATTCTTTGACTAATCCAGGAGGGGCAAAATGAACGCAACCGCAACAGCGACGACATTACTTGATACCAAAATAGACGTGAAGATCAAGCTCGCAGCTCTTTGGGCGACAGTGATGTTTCTTTATCTATATGTGGACGTGTTCATGTTCTTCAAGCCGGGTGTTCTTACGGACGCGATAGCAGGTAAAGTTTGGACGTTCGAGGTAACGCAAGGATACCTTCTCTCCGTAATCGTTATGATGTCGATCCCCAGCCTAATGGTATTCTTGTCAGTTGCTCTAAAGGCTTCCCTGAACCGTTGGCTTAATATTATTGTCGGTGTTCTATACATCATGGTCACGCTCGGGATGACTGTCGGCGAATCTTACTACTTCTATATGCTCGGTTCGATTATTGAAGCTGTTCTTCTCTTCCTGATTATCTACTACGCGTGGACTTGGCCAAAAACAGCAAGTTAGCTCAACAAAAGGAGCAGCAAGATGAACGCACACAGGAAATCCGCAATCATTGTCGGAGTATTATTTATCATCGGAACCGCAGCGGGAGTGATAAGCGCAATATTAACAGCGCCAATTGTGGGTGCTTCCGATTATCTCAGTAAGATTTCGGCCAATTCCGGTCAGGTCATGGCGGGCGCGTTTTCCATATTGATAATGGCCTTGTCTTTGGCGATGATCCCAGCCGTATTGTTTCCGATTTTCAAGAAACGGAACGAGGCTTTGGCTATCGGCTATGTCATATTTAGAGGCGCGCTTGAGACCTCGATTACTATTGGTTCCGTCGTCTGCTTCTTCGCGCTGATAGCTTTGAGTCAGAAATACACGGGGGCAGCAGTGCCCGGCGCTTCGTCCATGCAGGCCCTGGGCGCGGTCATAAACGGCGTGCATGCCAGTTTAACCGCCTCTTTGGAAGTCGTTTTTCCCATCGGGGCGCTGATGCTGTATTTTGTGCTTTATAAGTCGCGGCTCGTCCCCCGGTGGTTATCGGGCTGGGGTCTTATTGCGGCCGTACTGTATTTGATTGAAGGCACGGTTCACGTATTTGGCACCGAATTGGCTGTCTTATTCGCTCCGATGATTCTGCAGGAAATGGTCATGGCGGTATGGCTGATTGTCAAAGGATTCAATCCTTCGGCAATCGCCGAGACCCCCTAATGAAAGCGATTGTTTGCACGAAATACGGGCCGCCGGATGTTCTCCAACTGCAAGAGGTCGCCCAGCCGACTCCTAGAGACAACGAGGCGCTTGTCAGGATTTGCGCGGCGTCTCTGAACGCGGCTGATCTGGAAGCCTCGGGCGGCGCTTTCGTAAATCGTATTGCGGCGCCGCTAAGACCAAGGAACAAGATACTCGGAACGGATGTAGCGGGACAGATTATTGACGTTGGCGTAAACGTTAGCAGGTTCCAACCCGGCGATGAGATCTGGGGAGACCTATCTTTTCCCCTTGGCTCAGGTGCTTTTGCCGAGTATGTATGTATTCCCGAAAGCGCGTTAAGGCCGAAACCTGCCGGAATGACATTCGAGGAAGCGGCGGCAATACCTACGGCCGGCGTGGTCGCTTTGCAAAACCTCCTTGCCAAAAGGCCCATTCAGGCGGGGCAGGAAGTTTTGATTAATGGCGCGGGCGGCGGTGTGGGCACGTTCGCGGTGCAGATTGCGAAATATCTTGGGGCGGAGGTGACCGGCGTCGACAGCGCGGAGAAATTGGCAACGCTAAAGTCGATTGGCGCCGATCACGTCATTGATTATGCGCAAGATGATTTCTCCAAGAACGGGAAGCATTATGACCTGATTTTGGATGTTGTGGTCCACCGTTGGATATTCGATTACAAACGCGCGTTAACGCCCGAGGGAGTCGCGATGATGGTCGGTGGCGCCCTCACAAAAGTCTTCCTGAATTTGGTTCTCGGAAAACTGACGCCAGGAAAGCAAAGGGTCGGTATCGGGATGTGGAAGCCAAATAAGAAAGAGGATTTGGATTTGCTACAAGAGCTATTTGGGGCCGGCAAAGTTAAACCTGTGATAGACAAAGTCTATAAACTAAACGGAGTCCCGGATGCTTTTAGATATCTTAAAGCTGGACATGCCCACGGTAAGCTAATCATAAAGATGGAGTGCTCATGAAAGCGATTGTTTGCACGAAATACGGGCCGCCGGATGTTCTCCAACTGCAAGAGGTGGAGAAACCCGCCCCAAAGGACAACGAAGTTATGATAAAGATACATGCGTCAACTGTCTCGATAGTCGATCGAAGAATCCGAGGCTTAGACGTTCCGTTTTGGATTGCCCGGATTCCGATGCGGTTGATGTTCGGCCTGACAAAACCGAGGATCCCCATACTGGGAAGGTTTTTGGCGGGCGAAATAGAGGCGGCTGGCAAAGATGTCAAAAGATTTCATAGGGGAGACCAGGTTTACGCTCGCGGGCCGCGATATGGCGGTTACGCCGAGTTTGTGTGCCTGGCGGACGCCAGCGCCATGTCACTTAAGCCGGCCAATTTGAGCTACGAGGAGGCTGTTACAATTCCTTTTGGGGGCGCTTGTGCCTTATATTTTCTTAAAACAAAAGGCGACATCCGGAGCGGGCAAAAGGTTCTCATCTATGGCGCTTCGGGAGCGGTCGGGACATCAGCGGTACAGCTCGCTAAGTATTTTGGGGCAGAGGTTACCGGGGTTTGCAGTACAACAAACCTGGAAATGGTGAAATCCCTGGGGGCCGATAAGGTGATTGACTACACAAAAGAGGACTTTACAAATAGTGACGAGCGTTTTGATGTCGTCTTTGATGCCGCTGGCAAAATCTCCAAATCAAAAGCTAATAAGGTCCTTATGCCTAATGGCAAGTACGTTTCAGTTTTTACCTCCGGAATGGCACAGATACGTACGGAAGACCTCCTGCTTCTTAAAGAACTTGTCGAGTCGGGAGAGATAAAACCGGTTATTGACAGGGTCTATCCGCTGGAACAAACCGCCGAGGCGCACAAGTATGCGGATCAAGGACATGTAAAAGGGAATGTAGTGATATCTGTTGGGCAATAGAAATCTTCTCAAACTGACTATCGGAGGAGGGCTGGCGTTTTGGGTAACGACGGTTGTGACTTCGCTGCTGCCCATCGCCGCGGATTATCGAGCCGCCTATTCCAATTGGAGCCCACAGACGGTTTGGGTTGCCTCTCTGTTCATCGGCGCGATTATCGCTTTCTTGGTAAGCCTCGTCTTGGTTCGGTTTTCTGACAAGATTCCAACACGGAATCCGCTTTCGAAATCAGTCATCCTAACCTTAATCGCGTTGGCCATTGCCGTAATCGCGGTTGATGTTCCTCAAAGCTTTCTTAGACCGGGCCAGGACGTTGCTACATATTATTTTCTTGTCGGAACAATGTTTAACCTGATAAGGTTTCTATGTCTTGGATTGGCCATCGGGTATCTATACGAAAGGGAGCATAAATGAGCAAGATTGTTGCGGATATGCCGCCAAAAAAGGTCGCCAGAGTCGCGGGGGCGTTTTACCTAGCATATATTTTGGCCTCAATTATTGCGGATCTGATTGCCCATGTAGGCTTCGGGGACGCCGGGACGATTATCAAGACTCTGACGGCGGATCCTGCGATGTTCCGGGTCGGGTTTGTAATCTCTTTGGTGTCCGGATTCCTTTTCTTTATGGCTGCCTGGTCGCTTTACGTCCTGCTAAAACACGTTAACAAAAATTTGGCGCTCCTCTTTATGCTTTTGAATTTGATCGGAGTGGCGATTCAATGTATCGGTATGCTGCCGTTATACGCCGCGATCCTGTCAGTCGGGCACGTCAATTATTTAACCTATATCTTTGTGAACGTCTTTAAGAACAGCGTCATCATGGCTCAACTGTTCTTCGGAACTTGGTTATTCCCCCTGGGCTATTTGGTCTATAGATCTAGATTTCTTCCCAAGGCTCTGGGCGTCATATTGTTACTTGACGGCGTCGCTGTCTTAATCTGGTTCTTTCAAGCTTACCTGCTGCCCGCGTATCCGCAGATCCATTATCCGGGCCTAGTCGTGAGTTTTTTGGCGGAAGTCGGACTCACCTTGTGGTTACTGATCGTGGGCGTAAAGACCGAGGCATGAACCCTAGCGAATGAAATTCGTTCGGACGGGTGTTTCCAGTTCGGGCAGTTGTATTCCGGCGGCCCGGCCGGCTACGATCGAGCGCAATAACCAGGTCATGTTCAAGCCCAACGTCCGCATCGTCTGCAGTCCTTCCAGGTCCTGAAGCACGTCTTCCGGTTTGGCGCCATGTACCATATTCCAGTATTGCGACGAGACGATAGGCATGTTGGCGATGGTAAAGTACCTGTTGATCTGGTCAAAAGTCGCCGTGGCGCCGGCCCGGCGGCAACTGACGACGGCCGCTGCCGGTTTGTAAGCGAACAGGCCACCCAGTTGGGCATAAAAAGCTCGATCCATAAAAGACGTTATCGCGCCGGACGCCGCCGCGTAATGTACCGGGGTGCCGAAAACAAACCCGTCGGCCGATTCCGCCATGTCCAGAAAAACGTTGACCGTGTCATCGATGTTGCAGCGGCCGGTCTCCTGGCATTTCAGACAGGCGGTGCAGCCGGAGATCGGCTTGATGCCGACATGAAAGATCTCGGTTTCGACCTCTTGTTGATTCAGCGTGCCGGCTACTTCCATAAGAGCCGTGTAGGTGCACCCGCGTTTGTGTGGGCTGCCATTTACCAGAATAACTTTCATTTTGTCCGTCTCCTTTGCACCTTGACCTTTATTGACTAGTAATACCACAACCGCGTTAACTATGCCATACAGACTACCTGGACAGACATTGTAGTGTGACGTATAGTTTAATCATGGAGGTGGCCAGATGGTCGACGCGAGAATTTCCTCTGATCTTCTAAGAGGACACACGGACACGATGATATTGAAGCTATTAATCGATGGCGATAAGTACGGATACGAGATATCGAAATTGATTCACGCCGGCTCAAACAGGGAATATGACCTCAAGGAAGCAACCATGTATTCGAGTTTAAAGCGGCTCGAAAACGATGGCTCAATAACGTCTTATTGGGGCAACGAGAGCCAAGGGGGCCGTAGGAAATATTACCGGATAACCGAGACCGGGAAAGCTCTGTATTCAGAAAACAAAAAACATTGGGAGTACGCGAAGCGTATTCTGGATCAACTGCTATAGAGGAGAGGCGATGGAAACCATGAACGAGCGACTTTTGAGATACTTAGACAACATATTCTCACCATACGCGGACATTCCGGCAACACGAGAGCTTAAGGAAGAGTTATTGACCAACCTGGAAGAAAAGTTCGCCGATCTGAAAGACCAAGGCCGCGACGACGAGACGGCCTACCGGATGACCGTAGATTCCATCGGCGATATTTCAGAGATAATCGAAAACATCTCCGCGAAGAATAGAGAGGCCAAGGCGACCGCGGCGAGTGATTTGTCGGCAATCAACCTAAGGGGCTCAGACCTCAAAGGCATAAAGGTCGTCGATGGCGAATTTAACGCCAGTGACTTGCGAGACTCTGATTTTAGCGGCGCCAGTCTCGTCGGCAGTTCTTTTAAAGCTAGCGATTTGCGAAACGTGCGATTCGACAGCGCGAACCTAACGGACGCCGAGATTATCACGAGCGACCTGACGGGGGCCACGTTCGATGGAGCGGACCTAACGGGAGCAAGGATATATATGTGCGATTTGAGAAAAGCCAGTTTCAAAGACGCCAAACTGAACAACACGGATCTAGGATTTGGGGATTTATCCGGTCTGTCTTTCGATAATCTGACAATTCGAGGCGCCAGCTTCAAAGGCTCCGCGCTAAAGGCAACGTCGTTTAGAAACGTCGTTTTCGAAGACGTCTCCTTTAAGCACGCCTACGTCAAAAAAGCAGACTTTGCGGGAGCGACGATGGATAAGTTAACATACGCGGTTTTGAAAGGCGCCAAGGCAAATCTGAATAATGTCACGGTTATCTAGGCGGATATGATGAGCGCAGAAACCGCAATCTCAGTTACCGGCCTTGCCAAGTCATACAAGAATCTAAAAGTGCTGGACAAAATCGACTTTACCGTGCCAAAAGGGAGCATATTCGCATTGTTGGGCCCCAATGGCGCCGGCAAGACCACGACTATTAAGATTCTGACCACACTGCTCAAACCAGACCAAGGAACCGCGGCAATATACGGTTATGACGTTGTCCGCCAACCTAGCCGGGTGCGAGAGCTAATCAGTCTGGCCGGGCAGGACGCCGCGATCGACCACATATTGACCGGACGAGAAAACCTCCAATTAATCGGCAGCTTGCGGCATTTGCCTAACGCAAACGCTGAGGTCGACGCCCTGCTCGAGAGGTTTGACCTCGCAGATGCGGCTGACCGCAGAGTCGCGACATATTCGGGCGGCATGGGACGCAAACTTGATCTGGCAATGAGTCTGCTCGGCAATCCGCGGGTTATGTTTCTGGACGAACCGACGAGCGGGCTGGATCCGCAAAGCCGCTTGACGACCTGGCAAATAATCAAAGATCTGGCGGCATCAGACATCACTGTGTTCTTAACGACCCAGCATTTGGAAGAGGCCGATCAGCTTGCTAACCATATCGCAATCCTCAAAGAAGGCGGTATCGTCGCCGAGGGGACTCCGGCTGACCTTAAGAAGCTGTTGCCGCACGGGCATATCGAGCTGGGCTTTACCGAAAGTCGACATCTGCGAGCCGCAGCGGATCTCTTGAGCAGGTATAAAAGTCACGTTGATGACCCGAGCCTAACGCTTACCATTGTTACAGACGGGAGCATCAAGCAGATGACCGATATTCTAAAGCGATTGGAAGACGCCGGCGTTTCCGTTGCCACATTTGCCCAAAAACTGCCGACCCTTGAGGATGTCTTTCTATCTTATACAGGTCGGGGCAAACAAGGGGAGAATGGACATGAGAACTAGCATCAGAAATAGCCTAAGCGACACCATGGTTATGATGGAGCGACGGCTGCGCCATTCATTCCGCAGCGTTGATACGATAATCACGGTTGTCGCAATGCCGGTCGTATTGATGCTGATGTTCGTCTATGTATTTGGCGGCGCGATGAACACTGGCACAGGACATTACATCAATTACATTGTGCCGGGGATTATTCTAATGACGATCAGCAGTGGCGTTGCCTATACCGCCCTTGGTGTGAATACTGACATCACGTCGGGCTTCTTTGATCGGTTTCGGTCGATGCCGATAGCCGAGTCGTCGATTCTGACAGGGCATGTGCTGACTTCGGTAGTGTTTAGCGCGGTTTCGTCGTTCATTGTCTTCGTGGTCGCCCTGGCGATGGGCTTTAGGACGGGCGCTGGAATAGTGGGAGGATTATCGATTATCGGAATCTTCTTGCTGTATACGATAGCCACAACCTGGCTGGCCGTTATGTTTGGCTTACTGGCTAAGACTGCGGAAGGCGCGGGCATATTCGCTTACCCTTTGATATTCTTGCCTTTCGTCAGCTCCGGCTTCGCACCGACCAAAACGATGCCGGGACCCCTTCGCGTCTTCGCCGAAAACCAGCCTGTGACGCACATTATCAATGCGGTCCGTGCTCTTTTGGCTGGCCAGCCTGTTGGCAATAGTGCGTGGATTGCGATTGCGTGGTGCCTTGTTCTTTTGGTGGCCGCCTACCTTACCTCGATGTATATCTACAAAAACAAGACGACCTAAAACGCTGCAAAAACCGCCGTTTAAGGAGCTGCTTCACATGTTAGGGAAATCGAAGTTCTCGCTTAACCACGCTGACGAAGAGATGAGAACCCTAGTTAACAACACTGACCAAAAAACGCTGGCAGTCTGGGCGATCGAATGTGCCGAGCGAGTCCTACCTTACTTCGAGAAGTCATTTCCCGAGGATAATCGTCCGCGGCGTGCCATCGAAATACTTAAGAAGTGGTTAGAAACCGGCGAATTCAACATGACGGTTATTCGCCAAGCATCACTTGACTCTCACTCCGCCGCCCGAGACGTGGGAGAAGATTCTCCCGCCCGCTCTGCCGCCCGCGCGGCCGGTCAAGCGGTCGCGACCGCCCATGTTTCCGGTCACGCCTATGGTCCGGCAATCTATGCCCAACAGGCGATCTACAGGGCGAGTGCCCCTGCCGACGCCGACGCCGCTGTCGCCAAGGAGCGAGATTGGCAATACCGGCGCTTGCTTGAACTGACGGACGGCCGGTAGCTGGCTTTTTGGAATCAACTGTGGCAATGCTAGAATACAAACATTGACCAGTCTTAATCTTGGCAAAGGGAGTAATGGAGCTAGCAACGCTCGGTTGGAATTCATTTTTTGAATCCGGCTTCCAACCATTGGCAAAATCCGGGTATTCGGTTGGCAGGGTAACCGAGGCGCATAAAAACCTCTATCGTATTCTAACTGAGCAAGGGGAGCTGCTGGGCAAGATGTCCGGCAAGATGCGGCACGAAAATGTCAGCGGTGAGGATTTCCCCGCGGCCGGTGACTGGGTTGTCTTGCAAGAGAGAACCGAAGAAGGAACAGCTACCATTCAAGCAATTCTTCCCAGGTTCAGTAAATTCTCTCGCAAGGTCGCAGGCAAAGCTACGCGTGAGCAGGTGCTGGCCGCAAACATCGATACAGCCTTCTTGGTTAGCGCACTCAATAATGACTTTAGCATTAGACGGATGGAGCGCTATCTGGCGGTCGCCCAAGAAAGCGGTGCCGAGCCGGTTGTTTTGCTGAACAAGGCAGATCTGCTGGAGCCCGATCTCTTGGCGGAAAAGATGTCCGAAGCTCAGAAAATTGCTCCGGGTGTGCCGGTTTACGCTGTCAGCGCTTTGACCAAGCTGGGCCAGCGTGACATTGAGTCATATCTCAAGCAAGGTAAGACAGCAGTCTTCTTGGGCTCTTCCGGAGTCGGCAAGTCAGCGCTCATCAACTCGCTTTTTGGCAGCGAAGAGCAGAAGACGGGGGAGACGCGACAACGTGACGACAGCGGCCGGCATACAACCGTGTTTCAGAAACTGATTATCCTGCCGGGCAGGGGAATGGTTATTGACACCCCCGGTCTCCGCGAGCTCCAGCTCTGGGAGGTCGAGACTGGTCTAAGCGAGGTATTTCAAGACATAGAAGACTTGGCGGCTGGTTGTCGGTTTCGAGATTGCTCACACGAAAGCGAGCCGGGCTGCGCGGTGAAAGAGGCCATCGTTCGGGGCACTCTCAATCCGGAACGATTGGAGAGTTATCTCAAGCTCCAGAAAGAGCTGGCATTTACCGCTGATCGGAAAGAGTATCTAGATAAGAAGAACGAAATTGCGCGGCACATTAGCCAAATCAACAAGGCGACCCGGAAATAAAGCTAGCAATTCCTTAAGCGTTTAATGATTTTCTAGCTTCTATCGTAGCCGACACGACGAAGTCGGCGATATCAGTGCCAGGCGCCCATTGTCTGATCATTTCGGGGCTTTCCGGTTTTTGGTTGACATGGATGTCCGCGAAGCCTGCCTCGGCTAACATTTGTTCAATACTTTCTACGAGAGCGGCGCCTCCGATGCAACCCGAAATCAAGACCGCGTTATTCTGAATGTCGACAGGCAACGGCTTGACCGCGACTATGTCCGAGAACGACAAGCGTCCGCCGGCTCGTAGAACGCGGAACGCCTCACGGAAAACCCTGGGTTTGTTCGGGGAAAGATTGACCACGCAATTGGATAAAATGACGTCGATGCTGCCATCTGCGACTGGCAAGTTCTCGATCTCGCCTAAGCGAAAATCAACGTTCTGAAGATTGCCGGTCAGCGCTTTCATCCGGGCCATGTCGATCATCTCCGGAGTCATGTCAACTCCGATAACGTGCCCTGATTCGCCGACCTGGCGGGCTGCCAGGAAGCAATCGAATCCGCCTCCGCTGCCCAGGTCCAAGACGGTCTCACCAGGCTTCAGATTGGCGATCGCGTGTGGATTACCGCAACCCAGACCCATATTCGCACCTTCGGGAACGTCCTCCAGGTCGTCCAGCGAATAGCCCATGGCTTGCGCGAATTCGTCAACGTTTTTGGCTGCCGGCTCGCAGCAGGACGACGAGGGGTTACAGCCGCAAGACCCGGCATCACGTTTGGCGACGGACGCATAATTATCGCGCACAGCGGCGCGTTTTTCATCAGAGGTCATTTCTTTCATACGTCCTCCTGTAATTGACTGATATAGCCTATAGTAGTCTTTGTCGGCAGTTCATGACAAAGAAAGGGGCAGCCGTGCATTTCAACAAGGGCGCCGCATACGAACACGAGACATATAAAGGACTTGATAACGAAGGTCACAACGTTGCTGAGGTCGAGTTCTTTGACACGACATTCGACGGCTGCAATTTCGAGAAAGCCGCATTTCAAGAGTGCAAGTTCGAAAAATGCCGGTTTGTTGACTGCAATCTCAGTCTGACAACGTTCAAAGACACCAGTCTCTTGGACGTCGAATTTGTAGGCTGTAAAATGCTGGGCATTAACTGGACCGAACCCGCGAAGTCTTTCTTCACCGTAGGCTTCACCGGATGTATCCTGAACGATTCGCTCTTCGTAGGTGCTAACCTGCGGCGTGTCAAGATGATCGATTCCATCGCCAACCGGGTGGATTTTGAGAACGCGGATCTATCGGACGCTGACTGTCAAGGCACCGATTTTGCGGGCGCCAATTTTGCGAATACCAACCTCGCGCGGGCCGACCTCAGACGGGCCAGGAACTATGCCATTGACCCCAACGTCAACATACTGAAGAAGACCCGTTTTTCGCTGCCGGAAGCCTTGGCCTTACTGTCATATTTGGACATAGTAGTCGATTAGAAGGCATCGTTGACCGGCGAGCCTGGCTCATCTAGACTTGGTGGAGTAATCAATCAACATTTGCGCATATTCGGGGGGATTCGGGTGTTAACTTCATTTGCCGCCGCTTTAACCGGACGCCGTACTTCGATTCTGGACGGCCTTTATCACGAATATTCTTTCTTCGGAGCGAGGAACAAGCAAGCCGAGGGGAACTTTGTCCTCAACCAGAAAGCCAAATCCCCGATTATCACCGCTTACATCGCTTTGGCCATAGCCAAGGCCAAAGAGGTCAAGGAAGACGTGTCGTTTGTCGAGCTGTTCTGCGCGGACGCTTATTACGCGATGGTGGCTAGCCGGCTGGGCGCGGCGCGCTCGGTTGGCATCGACAACAACAGAGACGGTTACGCTGATGCAGACAAGGTCAACAAGATTGCGCGCTTCCTTGATATCGCCAATTTCACCTATCAAGACGCCGATATCAACACCCTGGGTACAAAAGACGTCTACGACATTGTTGCAAACGTCGGTGGGCTGTATCACGTCAGCAATCCGGAAGCGGTGCTCGACAAGTCATATGCGATGGCGGAGCAGTTCTTGATCATACAAACGGTTGTATCTCTGGCAAACGAGGCCCCTGACTATTTCGAGGCTCCGGCCCCAGGCTGGGACTGGGGCTGCCGCTACAGCCGGCAGTCTTTTGATGCCTTGATCAAGGCGAAGGGCTACGATGTCGTCGACCGGCACTTCAACATCCTGGAAGGTAACGCCAGGCCGGAAGATCGCGGCAGTCTCTACTATTTGATACAGAAGCCCTCCGCGACGTCAACGGCTTAAACCAGGTTTTTCCCTGGTATCTTCCTTATGGGCTCTACGTTAGGCTAAAAGCGAGTTTCCCGAACTTACATTTCCACGTTCGCGCAAATGTGGCAGGAGGTAGCGATATGGCCAAGCAGCCCGAAATAGTCGGCGACGTGTGGTTTAACACGAAACCTCTGAGATCGAAGGATCTGCGCGGCAAAGTCGTGTTGGTGGATTTCTGGACGTATTCTTGTGTTAATTGCCTGCGCACCATACCCCACCTGCGCCAGTGGTGGGGCCGCTTCAAAGACAAGCCTTTTGTCCTCTTGGGAGTGCATTCCCCAGAGTTTGACTTCGAGAAAGATCCAGCCAATGTCAAAAAGGCTCTCGAAGAGCTGGGTATAGAATGGCCCGTCGTCCTAGACAATGATTTTGTGAACTGGCGCAATTTCTCCAACCAGTATTGGCCGGCAAAGTACTTAGTCGATCAAAATGGCGAGATTGTTTACACCCACTTTGGTGAGGGCGGCTATAACACTACGGAGGCAAAAATCGCCGCGCTGCTGGGTGAGAAGGTTAGCTCGGCCGCCGCTAAAACTGCGACAGAGGAGGAGCCTGGCAACGCTTGTTTCGTGACCACCCCCGAACTTTATTGCGGGTACGGCCGTGGCCAACTTGGCAACACCGCGGGTTATACACGCGACGAGCTTGCGCGATATGTCCGACCGGGAAAGATGGAAGATGACGTCATCGCCCTGAGCGGACAGTGGCTGGCGACTAAGGAATATGTTGAATCTCAGGAAGCGGGCGCGGGTTTGTGGCTAACGTTCCGGGCGACCGAAGTAAACCTCGTTTTAAAACCGCGTGACCGGGTATCAACGATAACCATCAAAGTAGATGGACAGGCGCCGACGGATCTCGTCAGAGGCCTGGATGTTGATGACAAAGGGATCGTCAGAGTGACGGAGCCCCGGATGTATAACCTGCTGCGCAGTGACGACTTGATTTCTCGGCCAAATCTTGACGAGAGTATCTTGTCGTTGGAGGCGGCAGATGGCGCCTTCCAAGCGTTTGCGTTTACTTTTTCGGGTTGCAAAGACATTGTACGAACCGGCTGAGGGCATGAGCAGCGGCGCTTTGTTGTGCTACGCTAATTAGACTGGTCACCAATTAGGGAGAATATGCCCGTGAAAACAAAGCGAACGATAGTCGAAATCGACGAGGATAAGTGCAATGGCTGCGGAGCGTGCGTTACACCGTGCGCCGAAGGCGCCATTGAGATAATAGACGGCAAGGCGAAGGTTATCAAAGATGAGCTTTGCGATGGCGCGGGGTTTTGTCTGGGTGTCTGTCCGCAAGGGGCGTTGACGATAGTAGAGCGCGAGGCGGATGAGTTTAACGAAGCGGCCGCCGAGGCGAAAATGACCGAACGGGCTAAATCCGGCAGGAGCTATATTGCCCAGACGTGCTACTCTTGCGGCGCATCAGAAGAAACGGCGACTCTATTGCCGTGCCGCCGCCAGGGCCAAAGCGTTTGGGTCTGCACTCGTTGTCTTCCCGCCTTAATCCATGGTTAACGGGTACAATTCGAAAGCCAATGCCAAAAGATAGCGCGGGAATTCTGCTCTTCAAGATTCTCAACAACGCACTTGAGGTATTCCTGGTCCATCCCGGGGGCCCTTTCTTCGCGGCCAAGGATGCGGGTGTCTGGTCCGTACCTAAAGGGTTGCTCGAGCCTGGTGAAAGCCACCTTCAGGCGGCGCGCCGTGAATTTGAGGAAGAAACCGGACAACCGATTGACGGTGATTTTGTCCAGTTGACCCCCATTAAGCAAAAGAATGGCAAGGTTGTTCACGCCTGGGCGGTTGAAGGCGACATCGACGCGGCCAACATTGTCAGCAACGCTTTTTCCTTGGAGTGGCCGCCGCGATCCGGCCAGGTGCGCGAGTTTCCCGAGATCGATCGAGGCGATTGGTTTCTGCTGCCGGCCGCAAAGGCTAAAATTAACGAGACCCAAGCGGCGTTAATCGACGAGCTTGCCGGCCTTTTACGTCTTCAAGGACGGCCGTAAATGAAACGGGGAAGGATAACCGGCGGGCTGATCCTCCTTGCGTTGGCAGCTTTGGCGACGTGGGGGTATGCAACCGGTACCGGGGGCGGCTCGGCCAGTTTTGATCTTCAGAAAGTACCGATGTTTCGCGATTGCGGCAAAAGCGGTGCCGACTACACGACCGCGGATAATGTAGTGTTAGAAACCTGCTCCTGGCGTGTCGTGGGAACTGAAACTGTAAAGACGGCCGGCGCCGGGCTCACCGCAAAAGGCCGATTCTTATTGGTACGGCTTCAGCTTAAGAATCTTGGGGCCTCCGCCGCCACACTAACCGGAGTCGAGGTTGAATTGATCGACATAAATAATATCTCCAAAATCTATGATCCGGAGGAAAATAAAGCTGTTCTAGACGCGCTAGGGCGACCCGATCTGCTTTCGGGAACAGTGCAGGCCGGCCAGACCGCGGAGGGTTGGGTGGCCTTTGACGTTAGCCCGACCGCTAAGAATTTCAAGCTACGAGTCAGAGACATTGATTTGACAAAGAGCGCGGCCGCAAGCATCGATCTGAAAATATAGGCAGAAGAAAGGACGATAGTTGAAAGCGATTGTTGTTTACGAGTCCAAATGGGGAAATACGGCGGCGGTTGCGAAAGCGATCGCGGGAGGGTTGGGACCGGACGCCAGCGTTATGACGACAGACGAGGCGACGCCGGCGGCGATTGCGGGCGCTGACTTGATTGTCGCGGGATCACCGCTCCTTGGCTTCGCTCTGCCGACTGAAGCGATGCTAGACAGCATCGCGAAAGACGCCAAGAACCCGCCGGCCGCGCCGGACGCGTCTCACCGGACGATGCGGTCGTGGCTGGCCGATCTGCCCTCCGGTTCAGGCCGCGGCGCTTCGTTTGAGACACGTATCTGGTGGTCACCCGGCAGCGCGGCCAAGGCAATCTTAAAAGAGCTGGAGGCAGCCGGCTACAAGACAGCGGACGAGCCGCAGAAGTTCATTGTTACCGGCCGTGTCGGACCGCTTAAGGACGGAGAATTGGACAGGGCGCGCCAATGGGGTGCGACTCTGGCGCTTAAAGCTTGATATCCTGGCTCGTCTTTAGCGCCTCGGCCTGCTTTTGCATATCAGCCGCTTGTCCAAGCAGTTTCACGCTTGTTTGGAACTGCTGAGTCAATAAAGTTAGTTTATCTAACGGCACCTGCATTCCGGTTGCTCCAGTCGGCAGATCTTTAAGCATCGCGGTTGTTTCATCCACGGCCTTGACGGACAGCTTGCGTGCTTGCTCTTTCTTTCCTGATGCGTTCTTAAGGAACCGCAAATACGCGTGATACTCGGTTGGCAGCAGCAGCTTATCGGCTGCGGACAGCTCTTTGTTTGCGGCCGCGAGGTAAACGGCCTGTTGCTTTATCTTAGGGCTTACATCGTCCAGTATCGCTTGCAATCGGTCGCCCACAGGTTCGGTAGGCGGCACTTTCTGCGCTTGTGTCCAAGTGTTCTCAATATTCTTCTGCAGCCCATCAAACTTGCTCAGAGCCTCGCGTGCCGCGGCGGCGTGCGGAGCGGCCTGGGCGGTTTGATATTTAGCGGTTGTTTTGCAGCCAAAACTCAAGAGGCACATCGTAACAACAAAGAACAGAATCATTCTTGGATTGGAGATTAGTCTTCGCATCGCTCCTCCTCGGTCACGGTTTCTAACCGCATCATATCTCGCTTACGCCTAGGCGGCAAATGGGTAAGCAGCCGGAACGCTTGATACGGTATCATATTTACATGGAGCGAAGAAAACGTAATCGCAAGGGCGGTGCGCGGCTTCCCGTTTGGGCTCGCATCGTCTTTGTTATCCTCATACTGTTATTGTTTGGCGCCGCCGGTTTCGCCGGCTTCAGCCGGCCCGAAAGCTGCAACCTGTGCCATGTCATGCAGTCAAGGGTTGATTCCTGGCGTCTAGATATCCACGCCAAGAAGAATGTAACTTGCCTCGACTGCCATGCTGACCGCGGTTTATATGGCCAAACAATCGCGCACATAAGCGGCGTCGGCTACGTATTCCGGATGGGCAACAAGCTGGCCTTAAAATCAAAGGTTCCAAACAGCCGCTGCCTAGTGTGCCATTTTCCCGTAGCAAAAAGAGATAAGGACGCCACCGCGCGCCTGCACTTTAAGGAGTACCTCGATCATGGAGCTACGTGCGGCGATTGCCATATCGCATTGGCGCACACCTCAAATGGCGCCAGCGTAAACGCCGCGCGCAAGAACCGAATCTGCGGAGGGTGTCATCCGGCTAATATGAACGAGATAGGCTTGGCTCAGGATAGACATAAGGCCGCGTGCGAGGATTGCCACAAGAACAGCGGCCGCCACGCGCTGTCACCGCACCGCGACAACGTACCGTCACCGGGCATGCGCGCGGAAGTCTGCTTGGAGTGTCACAAGCCGACCGACGGGACCCGGTCGATGTGGGAGCTCAGCAAGCATGGGAGCGTTAAGCTGTCCGGCGATCTCAAGAAGAAACTGATAGGTATCGGGGTCGCGAACCCACCGGACGTGGTGGCTTGTTCGGTGTGTCATAACCCACACACTGCTAAATCCAGGCTGGCAGGCGGGGAAATCTGTCTGACATGCCACAAAACAAGCGATATGTATAAGAATACCGGCCAGATAATGCCCGGCTGGCCGGCGTCGAGCTTTCACAATAGGCACGCGGTCAACAAGATAACCTGCGTCCAATGCCATATTGACGTTTTGCCGGTCGCCAACAAGGGCTCCACCCAGCACGGGTTTGACGTCACTACGGCCCGGTGCCTCTTTTGCCATCCCGGGCTAAACGTCTCGGAACTGGCTCCCTCGATTATCCGGCGATAGATCATGCTTATCTGGTTCTTTGTAAAGGCCGTCATCTTGGGGTTTGCCATAGCCGCACCGCTCGGCCCCGTGAATATCCTTGTCATGCAGAGAACGCTCACATCTGGACGTAAAATCGGTTGGCTGTCAGGCGCCGGTGCAGCCGCGGCTGACGGTCTGTACGCGGCCGCCGCCGTTTCCGGCCTTAGTCTGATGGCGGCGTTTCTGGCCAACAACCAGGCTTGGCTCCAGGTAGCCGGCGGCATTATCTTGGTACTGCTGGGGACGCGCGTTGTAGTTGCCCACGTTTCAACCAAAGCGGCGGAGCCGCCTGCGCGGGGTCACGTATCCGCTTTTGCGTCGATGTTTCTTTTCAACCTCTTGAGTCCGGTGACGATCGCGACGTATGCGGGGGCTATCGCCGGGATGAGTGCCGTATGGCGGACAACGGGCGGTTTCCTTCAGCCGGCGATGATCGTTATGGGAGTCACCTGCGGCTCGCTGCTCTGGGTCACGATATGGATACTCGGAGCGCACAAGCTGAAAGCGATTCTCAGTGAGCGCTGGTTACGCGGGGTCAATCTGATTGTAGGCGTGGCGCTCGGCGCCCTGGGGGCGCTTGCCCTCGTTAACAGCCTGGCGGTCGTGTTTTAGGCCTCGAGACGTCCCAAAGCGCCCTCCCTAGCGTGGCGGGGACCGAGTTCTACCAGATACATCGCCGCCAGCACTAGAGCGCCGCCCAGCACCGTCCGGACACCCAGATGCTCGCCGCCCAGTAGAACCGCAAATACGCCCGCAAACACCGGTTCCATGGTCATGACAATCGCGGCGCGCGTCGGGGAGATTATCGATTGGGCCCAAGTCTGGATGACGAAAGCGAAGGCCGTCGCGAAGACCGCGGTTACCAGAATCGCCGTCCAAGCCGGCCCGTCCGGAGGCAACATTATCCCTCCGGGTAACGCGGCGGCGCCGCAGATCAGGGTAACTACGGCCAGTTGCACGACCGCCAGAGCGTAGGGATTACGGCCGGCCGACCACTCGCCCAAAGCGACGATATGTACCGCGTAGATCAAGGCGCACAACAGGGTAAGTAGCTCGCCGCCTCCGATTGAGAAACCGCGCAGCGATAATATAGCCAAGCCCACCGTCGCTACCCCAACGCCCGCCCAGGCGATTCGCCCGACCTTTCGGCGAAGGAACAACCCCGCGATGATGGGCGTGAAAACCACGAACATGCCGGTTATGAACCCGGATACAGCCGCTGATGTGTGGGCCAGTCCAAACGTTTGAGCGACGTAACCGGCCCCCAGGAGAAATCCCAGGACAGCCCCGCGTTTCCAGTCTCCCAAAGAAAGTTTTGTCAAAACCAGTGGGCGAATGATGATCATTAACGCGGTCGCCAAGGCAAAACGGACGGCCAAGAAATCCATGACGGGCATCCGGGCTATCGCGTCCTTAACCGTTACGAAGGTCAAGCCCCAGGCGCCTGTGACTAAAACGAGAGAGACTATGGCGATGAATTGTTTGTCTGGCTTAAGCCGCAAGTGGCGTCAGTCCTTTGAGATAGTTAACCCGCGATTCTCGTATAAGTCGTTCGTTAATTATAGAACAGACGCAACCCCCAATATGCGATTGACTTATCGCCCTCGTCATTGGACAATATAGCCATTGTTTTTGTCCGCGTTACAATCAACGAGGGGGTAGCAGATGGTAGTAAGAAAGGGTTTGGTCATCGCGATTGCGGTGGCGGTAGTTAGCTGCGCGGTTTTGCTCGTGGCCGGCTGCACGACGACCACAAGCACGACGACCACGAAAGGAATAGCGGGGATCACGACGATCAAAGCTGGCGAACTGCAGATTGGCAGCGACACGTCTTTCCCGCCGTTCGAAACGCTCGAGGGCGACAAGGTCACAGGATTTGATGTTGACCTAATGACCGCGATTGGCAAGAAAATGGGATATAAGGTCGTTTTTGTGACCGCCAATTTTGACGGTTTGATTCCTTCATTGAAATCGAAGAAATTTGACGGCGTCGCGACCGCGATGACCATCACTGCCGATCGGAAGAAGGAAATCGCCTTTTCCGACCCATACATCGACTCTGACCAGTCATTGACAGTTAAGACCAACTCGGGAATCAAGAGCACAAAGGACCTGAGCGGTAAAGCTATTGGTGCCCAGACTGGGACGACAGGGGAGAAATGGGCGCAGGAAAACTTGATGTCGATCGCAAAAGACAAGGCCATCAAGTCATACCCGACGGCGACTGAAGCTTTTACAGCTTTGCAAGCCGGTCAGATAGACGCAATCATTAACGACTACCCGGTCAGCGCGTTTATCGTTAAAGACAAGCCCGAGCTCTCACTGGTCGAGAAGATTTCGACAAACGAGAAATACGGTTTCGCTTTCCGCAAGTCGGACACGAAGCTAGTAGCCGAGGTTAACAAAGCCCTTAAGGCTTTGAAAGACAACGGCGAGTACGACAAGATATTCGAGAAATGGTTCGGCAAGAAGAAATAGTTTGATCACGGCAGGAATCACAGGAGGGCGAGCGCCTTGTCTTGGCGTTAGCCCTCCTGATATAAAAAGGACTAAGCGCGCTTGTCATTCTTAACTTCCATTTCGAACTGGCTGGACAGCATTCCGGTTATCCACCAGTTTGCCTCACCTAAGATTCTGGCCAGCGTTTTTCCTTTTCTCCTAGAGGGCGCCAAGCTGACGATTCTGTTCGCCGTTTTGGGCGAGCTGTTCGGGATCCCGTTAGGCTTGCTCGCCGCCGTATTCAAGCTTTCGAAACTTAAGGTCCTGAGAGCACTTTCCACCATCTATGTCGACTTCTTTCGCGGCACCCCTCTTTTGGTCCAGCTATATATAGGGTTGTTTGCCCTACCGATCGCGTTTCCGGTGATTCAAAAGGTTCCGGATTTCACGTTCTATGGTGGTGTCGCGGTGCTCGCGGTTAACAGCGGCGCCTATGTCGCGGAAATATTCCGGGCCGGCATCGAGTCGATTCACAAAGGTCAGATGGAAGCGGCCCGCAGCCTGGGCTTCTCGTATCTGAAGGCTATGTGGTACGTCATAATACCGCAGACATTTCGCCGCGTACTCCCGCCGCTGACCAATGAGTTCATCGCCCTGCTGAAGGACACAGCCCTGTTAAGCGCCTTGGCCATAACGGAGCTGGCCATGAAGGCACGCTATCTCTCGTCCTGGAAAGCCAACGTCAGCCCGTTCATGGGGGCCGCTTTGATTTACCTGGCGATGACGATTCCGTTGACCAGGCTGGTCGCGTATATGGAGAAGAGGTTGGCGATAAGTGATTGAGCTAGTCGACGTCCACAAATATTTCGGGCATAACGAGGTCCTGAAGGGTATCGACCTTAAGGTAAAACAGGGAGAGGTCATCGTGGTCATCGGGCCTTCGGGATCCGGCAAGTCAACCATGTTGCGTTGTATCAACAAGCTGGAAGACGTGACGAAAGGCCATATCTACATCGATGGCCAAGATATTACCGATCCGAAAAATGACATCAACGCCTTGCGGCAAAAAGTTGGCATGGTCTTTCAATCATTCAACCTATTTCCCCACCTGACGGCGCTCCAAAATGTCACAATCGCTCCCGTCCGGGTGCAGAAGGTTGACCGCCGCCAGGCCGAGGACAAAGGGCGTGAATTGCTCGCACGAGTCGGGTTGGCGGGCAAGGAAGACTTCTTTCCATCCAAGTTGAGCGGCGGGCAACAGCAGCGCGTCGCGATTGCTCGCGCGCTGGCGATGGAACCGGAGGTAATGTTATTCGACGAGGTAACCAGCGCGCTCGATCCGGAGCTGGTTAAAGAAGTTTTGGACGTAATGAAGAATCTGGCTCTGGGCGGCATGACAATGGTTTGCGTTACGCATGAAATGGGCTTCGGTCGGGAGGTAGGGACGCGCGCCATTTTCATGGACGAAGGCGTTATCATGGAAGAAAACATTCCCTCGGAGCTATTCGCCCACCCGAGGAACAAGCGTACGCAAGCCTTTTTGGGCAAAGTCCTGGCACAGTAACAAGTGTTTTGTGTCAGTTAGACAAAAGCAAGTTCATCTATTCTTCACATTCCTCCTACCCCCAGTTCACATGAGATTGCTACGTTAGGTCATAGCAACATATTGCCCTATTGGATAAAGGAGAATTTATGGGTTCGATAAGCCGCGGAGGCAAGAACGCCTTTCGCAACATTATTAGGACGATATCCATAACCATGATTGTCGGTCTAAGCATTGGGCTGGCATTGGTAATGGTACTTTCCCTCAGGGCGGTGCAGAGCCGGATCGACAGTGTCAAAAGCCAGATTGGCAACAACATCACCGTCTCCCCCGCGGGCGCCCGCGGGTTCGAGGGCGGCGGCGAACCGCTGACGCAGATAGAGATGAAGAGTGTGGCTAGCGCCGCGCACGTGGTTAAAACAACCTATACCTTGTCTGATCGTGTCAGGACGGGTGACGCGACTAATCTAACCGCCTCGATAGACTTGGGAACCCTAGGGAATAGGCAGCGCAACTTCACCAACAACAACAGCGACCGGACTCAAACCACCCCGCCCCCCGATATGGCTGACAGGCAGTCGACCAACGGGGGTACCACGACCACGCGGACTTTTACGATGCCGATAATGATTACCGCGACTAATGATTTGGCCAGCGCTTCGGTCGCCGGCGGCAGCAAGATGGTCATAACCGCGGGCACTCTGCCGTCGGGCAGCAGCAGCGCCGACATCGCTGTTCTGGGCAAAGCATTGGCGGCCAAGAATAAACTGAAGGTCGGGTCGACTTTCACGTTGTACACCAAGACAATCAAAGTGGCGGCGATCTTTGACGCCGGCAACACCTTTGCCAACGGCGGGATGCTGATGCCGATTAAGACACTCCAAGCCCTCTCGGCCCGTCCAGGAGAGATTTCCTCGGCAGTGGTACAGGTCGATTCGATTAGCAACGTCGACACTGTCGCCAAGACCGCGACCGCTAAGCTAGGCAGCAAAGCCGATGTTGTCACGCCGACAGACACGTCTAGTTCCGCGATAACGCCGCTGGAGAACATCAAGACGATCGCCACCTATAGTTTGATCGGGTCATTGGTGGCTGGTGCGGTCATTATCCTCTTGACCATGCTAATGATTGTCCGGGAGCGCCGCCGTGAGATCGGTGTCTTGAAGGCTATCGGTTCTTCGAACCTGTCCATCGTCACCCAGTTCATCACTGAATCGACCGTACTGACGCTCCTGGGCAGTGCCTTTGGAGCCATTTTGGGTGTGCTCTTGAGTAACCCGATTCTGAAAGTCATGGTTTCTAACAGCGCGTCTACGACGACCCAAGCGGTTGGGGGTCCGGGCGGTGGCGGTTTCGGCGCTATGCGGGCGGCGTTCACAAGCGGTCCCGGCATAAGAACCGCGCTACAGAACATTCAGACAACTGTCGGCTTCGATCTCTTGCTCTATGGATTGTTGGCCGCGATCATAATCGCGGTCATCGGCAGCGCCATACCTGCCTGGATGAGCGCTAGGATACGTCCCGCCGAAGCCATGAGGAGCGAATAACATGATAAAAGTCATCGATGTAGAACGGCACTTCAAAACCCGCGACAATACCGTTAAGGCGGTCGACGGCGTCAATCTGATGTTAGACGAGGGTATTCTGGCTTCAATCATTGGCGCCAGCGGGAGCGGCAAGAGCACCCTGCTCGCCCTCCTGGGCGCGTTAGACAAACCGTCGGCGGGCGCCATCGAGATAGACGGCCAAGACGTAACCAAAATGAGCGGGCGGCAGCTGACGGCTTATCGCCGGGATAAGGTCGGGTTTGTCTTCCAGGCCTATAACCTGATTCCAAACCTGTCTGCAATACAGAACGTCATGATTCCGATGGAGTTTGCCGGCCTGAAGCGCGGCGAGAGGCGCGCTAGGGCGGAGAAACTGCTCGAGCAGGTCGGTTTGGATAAAGACAAGCAAAGCCGGAAACCGGGCCGTTTGTCGGGGGGAGAGCAGCAGCGGGTCGCCATTGCCCGAGCGCTAGCGAACAAACCCAAATTGATCTTGGCTGACGAACCGACCGGCAATCTAGATACCGAAACCGGCAAGCTGATCGTCGACCTACTGCACAATCTGGCCAAAACAGAGAAGACGACCATCTTGGCCGTTACCCACGACAGTGAGATAGCGGGCCAAACAGATCAGACGTTTCGCTTGAAAGACGGCAAGCTGGTTTAGAGGGTCTTGCCAGACGTCAATCTTCGAAGATTTAAGAGCGGCGCGGCGCCAGTCGCGCCGCAAACCATTGCACGACTATCGCCGCGGCCAAAGAGGCAAGCAGAATAACCAGCCAAGCGGCGCCGACGATCGCACCAAGCGTGTCGACACGCTTCTCGACCTCACGCAACGACCGCCCCGCGACTACAAAACCAGTTTTCCGTCCATGGAAGTAGACGGCGACAATGGCTTGCCTTACCCCGGTCCGCGGTTGCCACGTGACGCGATCCCGGCCATGTGCGAGGGTGTAGTCAAGGACTCCGGCCGGCAAGTCGGGCGTTTGTCCATCCAAACGCGCGTTGGACGCGGCAATTTTCCGGGCGGCGTCGTAGACGGTTATGAAGGGGGAGAGACTGGACGCCACATTCACATTACCTTTGGCAACGACGTCAGCCGGGTCGACTCCGGCCGCCAGACGTGTCGCGGCGTCCTCAGCCAGCTGGATCTGCGGCTCGTTCGCTCCTAGGCGCAGGTTCTGTTGGGCGACCAAGTAAACCAGGCCGGTCAGTCCCGTAAAGGCGACAGCCAAGGGTAGCCATGCGACCATAACATGTATCAGGATCTTCTTTAACATGCCTTAATAATACCAAAGGTGCCTTGACTTACGATAGCTAAGTAACTAAACTAATAAGTATCTGATAAACGAAGCCTTTATGTTTTTGGGGAAGGGGAACAACAATATGGCACTAATTGAGGTGAAAGACCTTCGCAAGAGCTACGGCAATCTAAAGGCCGTAGATGGCGTTTCGTTCGAAGTTGCCGAATCTCAGATATTCGGGATTCTTGGTCCGAACGGAGCCGGCAAGACGACAACGCTGGAAATGATCGAGGCCCTTCGGCCCATCGATTCAGGTACGGTAACAATCGCCGGCGTGGATGTCAGCAAGCACCCGAAAGAGGTCAAAAACATGATCGGGGTGCAGCTGCAGTCGACGTCATTGTTTAATCATCTGACCGTCGCTGAACTGGTAGATCTGTTTGCCAGTTTCTACAACCGGACTGTGGACGTTGCCGAGATCCTCAACGAAGTGTCTATGGTGGACAAGGCCGGCTCGTACATTCCCGCGCTTAGCGGTGGCCAGAAACAGCGAGTCTCCGTAGCGCTGGCCCTTGTTAATGACCCTATTGTCGTCTTCCTAGACGAGCCGACGACTGGTTTGGATCCGCAGGCGCGACGGCACCTTTGGGACGTCATCGAGCGGACAAGGGAAAAAGGAAAATCGGTCGTTCTGACAACTCATTATATGGAAGAAGCTGAGACTCTGTGTGATTGGCTGCTGGTCATGGACCATGGAACAATCATCGAAAGCGGCACGCCGCGCGATTTGATTCAACGGCACGCCGGTGATTCGGCTATCGAGTTTATGAGCGATTCGGCGCCGGTGGACAAGATCAAAGATTTGCCCGCGGTCGATGCTGTCAAAAGCGCCGAGAGCCGCCACTTTGTCTTTACAAAGGACGCCCATCAGGCCCTAGTCGCGCTGATGGAATTGGCGAAACGCGATGCCTTTAAGGTCGAGCAGCTGCAAGTGCGCGGCGGCACCTTGGAAGATGTTTTCGTTTCCTTGACCGGAAGGAGGTTGCTGGATTAATGAAGTCTATTACAAAAATGTTTACCGCTGTCCTGAAGATGACGTTTCGCAATAAACAAGCTTTGATGTGGACTTTCGTTTTACCCATCATCCTGATGGTTTTGTTTGGTTTA
>JAHEXW010000023.1 GCA_023251915.1 Actinomycetes bacterium | reverse complement strand
TGGTACCGGCGTCTCGCGCCGCCTTCATATCCAAGGCGTTCGCCGCCAAGACCATACCCGCTTCGGCCACGATGGCATCAGCCATCGCGATCAGCGCCGCGTTCTTCAAGCCCTCGGAAGCGGTCGCCAACGCACGCGCCGCTATTTTGGCCTTCTTGCCTAGTTCAAGGACTTCGGACATGATTCCTCCTATTTAAGAATTACCAGACAGTCGCGATGCACAACCTCGCGGCCGTACAGCTCTTTGTGACTCTTATGGATTTCTTCGCTTGTCATTCCTTTTATTTTTGCCAGGTCCTCAGCAGCGAAATCGACCAGACCGCGAGCAATCAACTCACCGGCCGCATCCGTGATTTCAACCATATCACCGTCTGTAAACAAGCCCGCGACAGAGGTCACGCCGGCGGGCAAAAGACTTTTGCCTTTGGCAATCATTGCCTCTTTGGCTCCGTCGTCGACCGTGATAGTGCCTTTGGCGACGGTTCCGAAAGCGATCCATGCTTTACGGCTGGTCATCTTGCGTCCGCGCGGTGCAAAGAATGTTCCTACGTCGTCGCCGTTCATCGCGGCGACCAAAGCGGCGTCCGCTCGGCCGTCAATCAGGAACATGCCAGCGCCGGCCAATGTGACTATCTTGGCCGCATTCAACTTCGTAACCATCCCGCCTGATCCAAAAGCCGTTCCTGCACCGCCGGCAAGACTCTCTATGGCCGGAGTTATCTCTGCGACTTCGCTCAGCAGCTGGGTACCGTCGTGTTTGCGAGGATCGGCAGTATGCAGACCGTCGATGTCGCTCATGATCACCAATGCGTCCGCCTTGGACAAGTTGGTGACTAGAGCGGCCAGGGTATCGTTATCCCCGAATTTTATCTCCTCAACGACCGTCGTATCATTTTCGTTAACAATAGGCACAACGCCGAAATCCAGGAGCTTTTCAAAAGTGTTGGCGGCGTTGACGTAGTGTTCGCGATGGGTGATGTCGTATTGGGTCAGCAGAACCTGACCGACGTGGATCTCGTGTTTCTCGAACAAGCCAGTATATTGCTGGATTAATAGCCCTTGGCCGACCGAAGCGGCGGCCTGCAGGTCGGGAATCGCGGTGGGACGTTCTTCCAAGCCCAGACGCTCCAGACCGGCGGCGATAGCCCCGCTGGTAACCAGCATGACTTGATAGTCGCGGGCTTTCAGGGAGGCGATTTCTTCTACAATGGCGGCCAAGCGGGCTCTATCCAACCGGCCCGTATCCGTCGTGATGACGGCCGAACCAACCTTTACGACTATTCGCTTGGCCTTGGAAACACAGGTTTGTCTCATAGTCACGCCTCTAGTAAGTCATCCTTGTGCTCTTTGTGTTCTTAGTGCTCTTGTTCCTTAATGTTATCAATCATGTCGGCGATGGCAAACTTAAGCGGGTCTATGCCCTCGCCCGTCGCCGCCGAGATCGCGAAGAACGGTATGCCGCGCTCGGCAAAGATCGCTCGCATCGGCTCGATAAGCTCCCGGGCCTCCGGCAGATCGATCTTGCTGCCGGCCGCCAGAACTGGCCGCTCGCCCAGCTCCTTGCTATATGAACCCAGCTCGCCGGCAATCAGATCATAATCTCTCATCAGCGTATCAATATCGCCGACCGACAGATCGACAATGTGCACCAGTACTGTCGCCCGTTCAACATGGCGGAGGAACTGGACGCCCATGCCCTTGCCCAAATGCGCGTTCTCGACCAGACCGGGAATGTCCGCGACCACAAAATCACGGTCGTCGTTTAATCGAACCATGCCTAAATTCGGCGCCTTGGTTGTGAACGGATAGTCTCCGACCTTTGCTTTCGCTGTTGACATCCGGTTAATCAGCGTTGACTTGCCAGCATTAGGTAACCCGATCAAGGCCACATCCGCCAGGAGCTTCAGTTCCAGCGATATGTCGAACGGCTCGGTGTCTTCCCCTGGTTGCGAGAACTTGGGGCTGCGGTTCGTTGACGAAGTGAAGTGCGCGTTTCCTTTGCCGCCGCGACCGCCAGCCGCGATTACCGCTTCCTGCCCGATTGCCGTCAAGTCAGCCAAAACATCGCCGGCGTCATTGCGAATTATCGTTCCCACGGGCACCTTGACTAGCAGGTCTTCTCCGTTTTTGCCAGTGCAGTTCTTTGACTGACCGTTACCGCCGGGCTGGGCAAAAAAATGACGCTGATGGCGAAAATCCATCAACGTCTTTAATCCGGGATCTACTATGAAACGCACCGAGCCGCCGTGTCCGCCGTCGCCGCCGCTGGGACCTCCCAGGGGCTCGCCCTTCTCGTGGCGGAAAGCGACTACTCCGCTACCGCCGCGACCGCCCTTAACTAGAACATGCGCCTCGTCAACAAACATATGCGGTTTGGATTCCTATACTTCTTCGACGATATCTACCTTGGCGCCGTTGAAACTTACGAATCCCGCGCGGAGAGCGAACAGTGTGTGATCGTTGCCGATCCCGACACCGACGCCTGGTCGCATTTTTGTACCGCGCTGACGAACGATAATCGTGCCGGCCTTGACCTGCTGACCGCCGTACGCCTTAACGCCTAATCTTTTTGAATTACTGTCCCGACCGTTCCGGGAGCTGCCTAGACCTTTTTTATGTGCCATTTAGACCTTATCCCCTCGAAATGCTTTCAATCTTAACTTTGGTCAGATTTTGCCTGTGTCCTTGGGTTCTCTTGTACCCTTTCTTGGACTTGTACTTGAAAACCAATATCTTCGCGTCGCGATACTGCTCGACAACCGTTGCCTTAACCGTCGCTTTTTCCAGAGCGGTCGCATCGGCTAGCGTTTCCTTATCTGTGCCTACCATCAGGACTTCGTCAAATGTCACTGCGGCGCCGGGCTCGCCCGCGAGTTTCTCGATGTCCAGGGTTTCGCCTTCTTTGACCTTGTATTGCTTGCCCCCGGTTTTGATTACTGCGTACATTAATAATCCTCCAACTCGAACAATTGCGTAACTAAATGATTATAGAAGAAATAAGCGGGTCAACGCAAGTTGGTCGCCCTTTACCCCTTAAGATGGTCCCAGAGGTAGACGTGGGTGAATTCAGCCGGCTCTTTTTCCAGAATGGCTCGCTCCAGCTTCAGCCATGCGGCGACGAGATCGGGATCCCACTGGCGGTTCGCCCCGTCTTCCAGGCGGTTCAAGGCCATCGGGATGGTCATCTTCGCCCTATGCGGCCGATCGCTGGTCATGGCGTCAAAGGCGTCCGCAACCGATAAGATGCGGGCCCCTAGAGGAATGGCTGTGCGGGCTAATCCGTCTGGATAGCCGTGTCCGTTCCACCATTCGTGATGGTGCAGAATGATGTCGATCATCCCGGCCGGGAAATTCAAAGGCTCCAGGATGCTGATCGCGATGGTTGGATGCTTTTGCATCGCCAGTTTCTCTTGCTCGTCCAAGACACCCGGCTTATGCAAAACGCTTTCTTCGATCGCTATCTGACCGATGTCATGAAGCATGGCGGCGCGGTAGATCAGCTTGATTTCTTCTTCCGAGACAGCGGCGATCTTGGCTAGCTCAACCGAGTATTCCGCGACTCGTAGTGAGTGGCCGCGCGTGTAATGGTCTTTTTCTTCGATTGCGATGTTCAGGCTGCGGATAACGTCTTCAACAGCTATCCTGCCGTTATTCGCCGTTGCCATTCACAACCTCCCCGTCACCGGTTTTCATGTTATAGCCGTGCCCGCTGCAGGTCGCACACTTCTCGGTGAACGCCGCCAGCAATCCGGGCGTGAAGCTCTTGCGGGTCATCTCGATCAAGCCCAGCCGGGAAATCTCTACGACCTCGGTTTTGGCTCGATCCTGTTCCAAAACCTTTTCGAATTCTTCCAAAATGTGGCCCCGATCGCCCGAGGTGCCCATATTGATGAAGTCGACGACTATTAGTCCGCCTATGTCTCGCAGACGCAGTTGGCGGCCTATCTCGTGGGCCGCTTCCAGGTTGGTTTTAAGAATCGTCTTGTCTAGACTTACCTTGCCGACGTAGCGGCCCGTGTTGACGTCTATCGACGTCAATGCCTCTGTGTCTTCTATTATGATATATCCGCCGCTTTTCAACCATACCTTCGTGCGCAGGGCCTTTTCTATCTGCGGCTCGACGCCATACTTAACGAAAAGTGGTTCCCGGCGGCGATAATGACGCACAACGCCGCCGCGGCTGGGGTCGATGTCTGTTATGTAGTTCTTAATCTGCTCATATTTGGTCCGGTCGTCGACGACTATCCTCTTCACCTCGGGACCGAACACATCTCGAATGATCTTCATCGCTAAATCCATTTCGCTGTAGACCAAGTTACCCGGAGTCGCGTTCGCCGCGTCTTTCCGCACCTTCTCCCACAGGTCTTTCAAGTAGGCTAAGTCACCGATCAAAGTCGGCTTGCTGATGTCGGCCGCCTGCGTCCGGATAATGATTCCCATGCCCTCAGGTTTGATTTCCGCGGCGACCTTCTGCAGCCTTTCGCGTTCCTTGCCCTGGATGCGCCGGGATATGCCAACGAAATCTTTGTATGGCGCCAGCACCATATACCGGCTGGGCAAAGCGATCTGGGTCGTTAGTCGCGCACCTTTGCTGCCGCTGGGTGCGCGCGTTACCTGGACAAGCGTTGTCTGGCCTTTGCGGACGCCGATCTTACCTTTCTTGCGCCTGCCGCCTCGCACCTTGCCCTCACAATCTTCTGTTTCCTCTTTTGGCGTCGTTTCCTTGTTTAGATCAACGCCGGCTTCGTCGCCCTCACCGATGATATCGTCGGCGGACAGGAAGGCATTGCGCTGTTCGCCGATGTCAACGAAAGCCGCTTCCATGCCCTGAAGCACGTTCTGCACGCGGCCGAGATAGATGTTACCCGTGATGTTGCCGGTGTTTCTCTCTTCGACATAGACCTCCGCCAGGACCTTTCCGTCCAAGAGCGCCAGCTTTGTCTCCTCCGGCTCCACGGTAATGATGATTTGCTTTGTTCCTGTGTTTGGGTTTATGACCATTGGGATTGTCCCCCTACTTTGATCTTCCTTACCTCGCGGGCCCCGGTAATGCAAACCTCGGGCGGAAGATTACGATTTAAACGTTCGACGATGTCCCTGAGCGGTAACGGCAGGTCCAGCGTGATATCTGCATTCTGTCCTTCTGATTCTACCCCTACCGGCATGGCTGGGGTAACTGATATCTTGGCGTGGGGGCGAAAGCCCTGTGTCAAGGTGAGCGGGAGTTCGGCGCGGCGGCAAGCCCGTTCGAACAATCGCATCGTATCTAAATGTGAGATGTACTTCAGCCGGCCCTTCTTATCGAAGGTTACCCTTATCCTTGGCATTTTATCCCGCAACCCGCGCACCCCGACAGACAATCGGTCGTCGTCAAGGCGTCCAGCGCTTTCTCGAATTCTTTCCGCAGCCAGGTCTTGGATACCCCGGGAGCGATAAAGTCCCAGGGCAACTCCTCGTCGCCGGCGCGCGTCCGGTCGGTGATGTCTTCCAGCCTTAGCCCTGCGTCGGCGAACGCCGCCAGCCAAAGATCGTAATCATAATACTCATGCCAGCTGTCGAAACGAGCGCCGCGCTTATATGCCGCTTCTATGGCTTTGCTGACCGACCGGTCGCCGCGAGCCAAGGCGCCTTCCAGTTTGGCCATGGTCGGTTCGTGCCACTTGAAATTCAAATAGCTTTTCTTCAGCCGGTCGCGAAGATAGCTGTTCTTGTCGCGCAGTGTCTCCAAAGTGTCTTGTCCGAACCACTGAAACGGGGTGTGCGCCTTGGGAATGAAGCTGGCCACGTTGATTGTAATGTTCACCCGGCCGTGCTCGTTCTTAGGCACGACCTCCATCGCCAGCGCCCGCAACTTATAGGCCAGGTCCACGATGCCATCTAAGTCGTCCTGGGTCTCGGTCGGCAAGCCAACCATAAAGTATAGCTTTAGCTTCCTCCACCCGCTGGCAAAGGCTATCTCGGCCGTCCGCATAAGGTCTTCTTCGGTGACCCCCTTGTTGATCACGTCACGCAAACGCTGGGTACCGGCTTCCGGGGCGAACGTTAGCGACGTCTTCTTGCCGCCGCCGATGATGTCGGCCAGCTCCACGGAAAAGGCGTCAACGCGTTGGCTGGGCAACGAGACTGTAACGGCCTTCCGGCTCATCTCCCCGACCAACTCCTGGGTCGCCGCTACGATACCCGTGTAATCTGTGCTGGATAGCGAAACCAGCGAGACTTCGTTATAACCGGTGTTGGCCAGCCCCTCGCGCACTGCCTGTAGGACCGTCGGCACAGACCGTTCGCGAATCGGCCGGTAGACCATACCGGCCTGGCAGAAACGGCAGGATCGTCCGCAGCCACGCATGATCTCGACTTGAAACCGATCATGAACGACTTCCAGATTCGGCACGGGTGGGCGGCACGGGGGTGGGAACGACTCCAAGTCGGCAAGTATCCGCCGTTTGATCTGACCTTGTGCTGGCTCATACAAGCTCGGCACATAGACACCTTCTAAAGCAGACAGGCGCTGAAGCTTATCCATCCTTGTGCTCTTTGTGTTCTTTGTGCTCTTCAGGAAATCAATGATTTCCTGAATTACCTCTTCCCCATCCCCAATGACGAATGCGTCGAAGAACGGCGCCAAGGGTTCGGGATTATAGACGCAGGGGCCGCCGCCAATCACCAGGGGCTCGTCTTCCTTACGGTCGGAGGCGTGCAGCGCGATACCGCCCAATTCGATCAGCGCTAGGATGTTGCTGTAGTTAAGCTCATACTGCAGGGTAATTCCCAGCATGTCGAAGTCACGCAGGGGCCGCTGGGTTTCGAGAGACCACAAAGGCGTGCCGGACTCGCGCAAGACTGCCTCCATGTCGGGCCACGGCGAAAAGACACGCTCACAGACGGCGCCGGGGTCGCGGTTGATAATGTCGTAGAGGATGGTCAAGCCTAGATTGGGCATCCCGACTTCGTAGGCGTCAGGGTAGGCCAAACAGACGCTGACATCCGTCTCGGCGAGTGATTTCGTAATCGAATTCCACTCCCGACCGACGTAGCGACCCGGCTTACGGACCGAACTTAATAGATTTTCGTGTTCAAACGTCAATATTTGTGGCCTTCGCCTCTATAGCGCGCCCGCCCGGCAAACGTACAGTCGCGTCATTCTCAAAATATTTGATTGCCGTCTTGCCGAGCGCAACGGTGCCGCCGTAAGCGACGCCGCCCTTGACGGCCCATCCCAAGACGGGAATAAACGAAGCAATGTTGCGAGCCGCCGCGCGGAACACGATGGCGCTGCCAAAGACAACCATCAGTTCTTTGAGACGGTCTAGACCGACCTCCTGGCCGTGCACGACAGCGATCTTCAGGATCATCTTGACCTGGTTAGCCGTCATCACCGGCATATCGGCAGCCGGTAAGAAGAATAGCGTCCCGACTACCGCATTCTCGGCGGCAGTCGCTGTTACGATACGGTTGGCGACCGCACGGCGGAACACTGGGAACCGCCGAGCCAGCGGAATCTCGACGTCGCGCGCCGCCGCCACCAAACGAGGCAGGAACTCCTCGGCGACGTTTAACCCTGTCAAAGCGGCGACAACAGCAATCTGGCTGAACGGCGCCCCAAAGATATCGGCAAGGCGGTGCCGAACCACGGCTGCGTCGCCATCCGCGAGGTCCAGTTTGTTGCCGACCAGCAAACACGGTTTCTTCATGTCGCGCAGCGCCTGCCAGACAACCATATCTTTTTTGTAATCGGCCGCGGCCGCATCAACGACAAACACTATGACGTCTGCTTGACTGGCGTCGGCGATAGCCCGCACGGTCGTATCGCGCTTGCCGTCGTATTCGCACATGGAGATATCGGCAACGTCGCGGGCGGCCATACTGGCCCGGTCGAGCAGCAGCCACGCCCCGACCGCTGCTTTGCCGACGCCGTTGCGCCCCACTATCGCGATTGTCACGCGAGCATCGGAATCGCCCATGACCTCGTCATAGATGCCTTTGAATTTATCTAAGTTGATGTTCGGTAATGCCATTATATTGGCGCCCTTTCCGCGACCCCGCCATAGCGGCGCATAGCCACGCTGAGAACAAGCCCCAGGCTGATCATCGTCGTCAAGAACGAACTACCCCCATAGCTTATCAGAGGAAGCGGTATCCCCGTAACCGGCATGATGCCGACGTTCATTCCGATATTAGTGAAAGCCTGAAACAACAAAGACGCGATAACCCCGGCGCAAATCAAGGTGCCGAACATGTCGCGGCTGTTTAACGCGATCTTGGCGATACGCCAGAGCAACAACCCAAACAGCGTTATTAGTATGAGAATGCCGATAAACCCGAGCTGTTCTCCTAGAACAGCGAAGATAAAGTCCGTGTCGCCATGCGGAATGAAGTTAAGTCTGGTTTGGCTGCCTAAAAACAGACCGCGGCCAAAGAACTGGCCGGACCCGATGGCGATCTTCGCTTGCGTGATGTTGTATCCCGCGCCGCTCGGGTCGCTTTGTGGGTTTAGGAAGACAAGCAACCGGTTTACCTGATACTGGTGGAGAATGTTTAGTTTGACTGCCAGAAGAGCCCCGACGGCCGTCGCGCCGCCCAAACCGGCGAGCATCCACAGGTTGATTCCGGCGGCGTAGAGGATACCAACGGTTATGGCGCCGAAAACAAGCGCTGTTCCCAGGTCGGGCTGGATGAAGACGAGAAGGATGAAGACCATGGCATACGCGACGGCGATACCGATATCCCGATTGTTGGCGATTCCCTCTTTGCGTTTACTGAGCAGCGCCGCCAACATGATGATCAGCGCTACTTTCGAGAACTCCGACGGCTGCAGGTTGAATGGTCCGATGGGAATCCAACGTTGGGCGCCCAAGGCCACCTTACCGATGATAAAGACCATGACCAACAAGGCAACACAAATACCGTAGAAGACGCCTGAGTAGGTCTTGAGCTTCAGGTAATCAAAGCTGGCCGTAACCGCCAGACCGACCACGCCGACGACGATCCAGCCCAATTGGAGGCGCAGTTCACTGAAGCCGACACTGGCTTGGGTCGCGCTGTAGATCAGCAACGCTCCATAGCCAGCCAGCGCCATGGTCAAGGCGATGAGGGGCCAATCGATATGCCGCAGCGGATGGGATGCGGGCAGCTTGCGGGCCATTTAATCCACCGTGCTTTCGATACGAATGCTGGCGTCGGACGTCAGACCATAGATGTTGTCGAATATCTTGCGTGCCACCGGAGCAGCCGCCGAGACACCGTGGCCGCCCTCCTCAATCATGACGATCACAACATACTGTGGTTTGTTGGCCGGTGCGTACGCCGCGAACCACGCGTTGGCCTGCTTGCCGTAACTTTCGGCGCTGCCCGTCTTGCCCGCGATCGGAATGCTGTCCAAAGGAAAGCCTTCGAACGCCGTCTTAGCCGTACCGTTAGAAACGACCTGCCGCAAATCGTCTTGCACGATGCCGATAATCTCGGGGTCGACGCCGACATTGCGGACCTTGTGGGACTTTATGTCTTCGACGACTTTCCCGCCCGGTGTCGTGACGCGCTTGACTATATGCGGCCGATACAGCGTTCCGCCATTGGCAATCGCCGAATAGGCGCAGGCCATTTGCAGCGGGGTTGCCAGAACGTCTCCTTGGCCAATGGCCATGTTGGTGGAATCACCCGGATACCAGATCTGGTATTCGGGATCGTTCTTGTTCCAAGTTTTCTTCCAGGCCTTGGTGGGGATCCGGCCCCCGTCTTCGCCCGGCAAATCGACCCCGGTGGGCTTACCCAGCCCGAAACGGTACAGGTAGTCCTGCATCTTCTCGCCCTTGACGCCGATGCTTTTATAGAAAGCGAGCCCGATCTCATAGAAGACCGTGTCGCAGGACTGGACGATACCCTCGTCCAAGGTAAGTTTGCCATGGCCCTCGGGCAGCCAGCAGAACTGCGGCCACTGGTCGCCGGCGCCGGTCCACTTGCCGGTACAGTTGTATTCCGATTGCGACGAGGCGATACCCTCCTGCATGGCGGCTGACGCCATCATCGCCTTGATCGTCGATCCCGGCGGGAAGCTGTTAGTTACCGCGCGGTTATTCAAAGGATAGTGGTTGGCTGGGTCGTTGAGCGCCTTCCAGTCGGCGTCGGAAATGCCGTTCGTAAACAGACGCGGATCGTATGTAGGCTGACTGGCCAAGGCGTAGATTTCGCCATTGTTCGGGTTCATCACAACCACCGCCCCGGCGGGCGCGTTATAGTCTTTCTTTGATGTCGTATCGTAGGCCTGGCGCGCCTGTTCCAACGCTTGCGCCAGCAGGTTCTCGCTCAGCGCCTGCAGATTGGCATCGATGGTCATGGTGATGTCCTTGCCCGGGCTTGGCTTTTTGACATCCATCGAAGCGACCGGATAGCCGGCTGCGTTTACCTCGATGCGCTGCTTGCCGTTATTGCCGGCCAGTTCGTTCTCATAGGAGAGCTCCACTCCCTCCCGCCCGATGACGTCGCCGAGGTTGTACTTACTAAACTTTTTCTGTTTAAGCTCATCTCCGGTGACCTCGCCCAGGTAACCTAGGATGTGCGCTCCGACGTTGCCCTGCGGATACTCGCGCACCGGCTTCCCTTCAATGATTACGTGCGGAAATTCCAGCTGGTGCTCCTTGATGCTAACGGCGACCTGTTCGCTAACATCTTCCTTGATGGGAACAGGCTTGTAGGGATCGATATTTTTGTTTTCTAGACGCAACTTGACCTGCTCCGGAGTCATTCCCAGCATCGCCGCCAACTTCTTGACGGTATCTTTCTGCTGTCTGATATCGTCGTCGTCCATCGCTGCTTGCACGTCGGTCATGGCGACAACGTAGCTGGCGCGGTTCCCGATCATGAGCGTCCCATTACGGTCGTAGACCCCGCCTCGTACGGCGTCGATGGGCACCTCGCGTATCTTGTTCTCGGTGGCGATAGCCACGTATTCCCGGCCCATAATTACCTGCAAGAAAAGCAGCCGGGCGACGATGATTAGGAACGCGACCAGGATGGTAATCGAGATTACAGCCAGACGGCGTTCCGCCATCTCGTTTTCGTGCACGTTACATCACCTGCATGCGGGCGTGGCTTTCCTGCCACTTCAAAACACGAATAAACGCGGGATAGATAAAGGGCGTAAACAGGGTGTTATAGAGTGCGGTCGGCAGCATCGACCAGCTGAGAATCGACCGGACCACGACCGTCTCGCCGAACAAGAAGGCCAGCAGCGCGGTCATCGCTTGGCTGATAATACTGGCGCCAAAAACCGTAATCATCGGCCACATTATGCCTTCGCGCGGCCCCATGTCGCGCAACAGTGAAGAAGCACCGCCTATGATCGTCTTGGTGACCATGTTGAAACCCATGTAGTTGGCCATGACCAGGTCCTCCAGTAAACCTCCGAAGAAGCCGGTGAAGGAGCCCATATTCATGCCCTCCGTGAGGGCGAAGCAAACAATCACGACCAGCATCAGGTCAGGTTGGATACCGGCGACGCTAAGGTGCGGCACCAGAACTGTCTGCGCCAGAAATGTTCCGATCAAGACCAGTGCGGTCAGCAGGAATCTCTGCATCGTTTAGCGCACCCCCGTGATGATATAGACCTCTTCCAGCGTCCAGAAGTCGACTGTCGGGCTGACCCTTACGTCCTGGAACAGACCGTCGTTATTGCGGGCAGTCGAGGCGATTGTTCCAACAACCAGCCCCGCCGGGTAGACTCCGCCTAAGCCGGATGTCATCACGACCTCTTTCGCAGTAGTTTTGACGCCCTTCGGTAAATAGTTCAATTGCAGCTGCTCCTGGCCCTCGCCTTCGATTATGCCGGTCGCCCGGCTGTTCTGCAGGCGAACACCGACAGCGCTCTTTTGGTCCATGATTAATTGCACCAGGCAGGAATTGGCTGTCGTCGACATTACCTGGCCGACCAGACCGTCGGCCGTCGCCACCGGCATTCTCTGTTTGACCCCGTCTTGGCTGCCTTTGTCCAGGATGACCGTAGCTTGCCACGTGTTAACGGATTTCCCGATAACCGTGGCAAATACTGTCGCATATTGCTGTCGCACCGGCGCGCCCATTTCCGAGCGCAGCCGCTTGTTCTCCAGATCCAATTCCTTGAGTGTCACCGTATCGCGCCGCAGTTCCGATACTTCTTTCTTCAGAGCGCGATTGTCTTCTTTTAAGCGGGAAAATTCGGTTAGACTGGCCCAGGTGTCGGAGAATCCCCGCGTCACGCTAAAGGAACCCGACTGCAGAGGGGCTAGGAGGTTAACAGAGAATCGTTGGGCGCGGTGCAGGACACCGTTCGGGCCTTCGCGGAAATGCAGGACCAAAACACTGATGCTGATGAGGACCAATAGGCCCAGGGTTATTTGGTTTCCCCAACTGGTTCGACGGTCTATCATGATGATCAGCCCGCGACGATATTACCGTCGCGAAGCTACAAGAACCTTCTTTAAGCTGTCGAATTCGTCCAAGCAACGGCCCGCACCGACCGCGACGCAATTCAACGGCTGTTCGGCAATGTGAACGGGCATCCCGGTTTCCTGGCGCAGTCTCTCGTCTAACCCGCGCAGCAGAGCGCCGCCGCCAGTCAAAACGATACCGCGGTCCATGATGTCGCTGGACAGTTCGGGTGGAGTCTTGTCCAGAGTACTCTTGACCGCCTCGATCACCGCGGCAACCGGCTCTTCGATGGCGGCTCGTATTTCCTGCGAGCTGATCACAAGCACCTTCGGCAGACCGGTAATCAAGTCCCGCCCGCGCACTTCCGCTTGTTCCTCCTGGTTGAGAGGATAGGCGGAACCGATCTCGATCTTCAGTTCCTCCGATGTCCGCTCGCCCAGCATCAGGTTATGCTCGCGTTTCATGTAAGCGATTATGGCCTCGTCTAGTTCGTCGCCGCCAACCCGAATCGATTCCGCCGCGACGATGCCGCCCAGCGAAATGACGGCAACTTCCGTGGTGCCGCCGCCGATGTCGACGACCATGTTACCGGAAGGCTCATGGATAGGCAGGTCCGAACCAATAGCGGCTGCCATCGGTTCTTCGATTAGGTGCGCGGAACGCGCTCCGGCCTGCTCCGTCGCCTCTTCGACGGCGCGTTGCTCCACCCCGGTGATACCGGATGGAACGCCGACGATGACGCGCGGGCGCGCCAGGAAGCGCCTCTTGTGGACACGCTGGATGAAGTAGCGCAGCATGCGCTCGGTGACGTCGAAATCGGCTATTACGCCGTCTTTGAGAGGCCGGATGGCGACGATGTTGCCGGGCGTGCGCCCGATCATTCGCTTGGCCTCCAGGCCAACCGCCAAAACGGCTCCGGTGGTCTTGTCCATTGCGACAACCGAAGGCTCGTTTAAAACGATTCCCCGGCCGCGTACATAGACAAGAGTGTTAGCTGTTCCTAAGTCCACGGCCATGTCGCGGCCGAAAATATTCATGAAGCTATCAAACATGCGCATAAAACCCCTTGGTTGTGTGTTACTCTATTTTACCATATGAGCAGTTCGAGCCTAAAAGAACAGGCTGAGCTCGTATTCCGCGCGCTCGGGGGCGTCACTCGCGTGAACGGCGTTGGAGTCGATCACCAGGGCATAGTCGCCGCGAATCGTACCCGGTTCGGCGTCCGCCGGGTTTGTCGCGCCTACCATCTTACGGATAACCTTAATGACCTCGGGACCCTCGACGTGCAGGGCGATAATCGGGCCGCTGGTTATGAAGGCGACTAAATCGTTGAAGAACGGCTTGCCCTCGTGGATGTCATAAAGACGGCCCGCCAAAGCGGCGTCGACATCTAATTGACGCAGGCCTTTGATGGTCAGGCCTCTCTTCTCGATGCGCGAAATAATTTCGCCCCGCAAACCCCGCCCGACGGCGTCAGGTTTGATTAACACCAATGATTTCTGCATTTCAGACATTAATACTCCCTTTTCGCTATACGTCATTGCGAGGAACGCAGTGACGAAGCAACCTCCCCGACAACATATAAACTACCTGCAACCAGCACCATATCTCCTACGGCAGCTAGTTGTTTCGCCCTCTCCAGCGCTTTAATTACATCAGGTTCAGTCTCTACTCTTGGATTGGACTGCTGAACAATTTTCGCCAACTCATCCGCCGGCAAAGCCCGGTAGTAATCCGGCGCTGTCGCGATAATCTCGTCTGCCAGCGGAACTAGCGCCGCCGTTATTCCGGCCGCATCTTTGTCCGCTAAAACCCCCAGGACCAGGATAAGTTTATCATACTCAAACTCGGTGCCGACGGCCTCGGCCAGACGCGCCGCGCCGGCTGGATTATGGGCTCCGTCTAAGACAACCCGGGGCTCTCGGCCAATTACCTCTAGGCGGCCGGGTGACGTTGTCTGCGGCAGCGCCGTTCGCATAGCCGCTTCCAGACGACCGGTTGCCGCGTGCCGTTTGCCTAGCAAAAAAGCCTCGACAGCGGCGATCGCCGTGGACGCGTTCTGCGCTTGGTGTCGCCCGCGCAACGTTATTTCCAGGTCCACGTATGTGCCATGCAGGCCCTTTGCCGTAATGATGTAACCGCCCTCGGGCCGCCGTTTTCTGCTCAGAACCTCGAAATCGCGCCCGTATTCGTACAACCTAGCTCCCGCCTGCTTGGCCTGTTCACCTATTATTCTAAGCGCCTCGGGCTGGATGGCCGCGGTGACAACTTTGGCGCCTGTCTTTATGATGCCGGCCTTCTCCCCCGCAATAGCTTCGATTGTCGTCCCCAGACGGTCGGTGTGCTCCAGCTCGATGTTGGTTATCACAGCCACATCGCCGCGCGCGACATTGGTCGCGTCCCACCGGCCGCCCATGCCAACCTCGATGACCGCGGCCTCAACTCCTTGGTCAGCAAACCATTTGAACCCCAGCGCGGTCAGAAACTCGAACTGGGTGACTTTGCCGCCTAGATCGGCGCGATTTGTCTCGGCCACCAGCGGAATCAGCGACTCGCACTGCGCCGCGAATTCTTCCTCGGTGATGTCGACGCCATCGACGGAATAGCGTTCGGTGTAGGTTACCAGATGAGGCGATGTATATAGAGCAGTCTTGAAGCCCAGTTCAGTCAGAATGCCGCGCGTCAGACGTGCGGTCGATGTCTTCCCGTTAGTGCCGGTAATGTGAATAACAGGATAAGCGCGTTCGGGATGATCCAGGAGCCGGCACAGATAGGCGATGCGAGAGATGTCAGGTTTGATGCCTTCAGACGTTTCTGTGGCGAGGTATTCTACCGCGGCCGCATAATCCATTAGCCGCCCAGCGTTTGGAGCTGGTGCCGAAGTTTAGTTTCCATTTCTTCAAGTTCGCTAGCCTTGGTGCGAACCTTCTCGACTGCAACCGGCGATGCTTTGGCGACAAATTGTTCGTTTGCCAGCTTGATTCTTAGCTTCTCGAGCTCTGAACCAATGCCCTCAAGACGCTTACGCAACCTGTCGACCTGGTCGCCGACGTCTACGTTTTCGTCTGCGCCAAGTTCGATGAAACCCTCAATGCCGGGAATGACGAAGTTGATGGCTCCCGTATGCTCAACATTGGATCGCCAGACCGCTTTATCCGACGACGGCATAATCAAGATGCCCTTCCCGCCTGTACCGATATCGCAATTTACTTTCGAGAGACGAATAATCGTCGACATATTGCCGTTTACGAAATCGTCGTACTTGAGATCATCGCGGAAGATGGTTATTCCTACCGGCTGCTTTCCCGTTATGTTTGATTCGTGTTTCGCCTGCCTGATCGAATTGACGAGTTCGATGACGAAAGTTATTTCCTCTTCCGCTCCCGTGTCTCTCATTTTTGCATCCGGTTGCGGCCACTCAGCGCGCATGATTGTCTCGCCCGCGCCGGGCAGTTTCTGCCAGATCTCCTCGGTCACAAAGGGCATTACCGGATGAAGCAAACGCAAGATTCCATCCAAGGCTGTCACTAGGACATATCTTGCCGTGTCTCTGTCTTTTTCGTCACTGCCGTACAGGCGGTCCTTGGTTATCTCGATATACCAGTCGCAGTATTCATTCCAGACAAACGAATACGTGTTATTGCAAGCTTCGCTAAAGTTATATTTTTCGATACTCGCGTCAACGTCCTTGATGGTCTTGTTAAGGCGGCTCAGGATCCATCTGTCAGCGACCGTCAGGTCGGCCTTGGCCGGGACGTAATCAGCGTCATAACCGTCCAGATTCATGAGCACGAACCGGCTGGCGTTCCAGAGCTTGTTGACGAAATGGCGGTTGCCTTCGACGCGTTCCTCGCTCATGAGGACGTCGCGTCCCGGGATGGCCATCGACGCCAGTGTGAATCGCAGCGCGTCCGTCCCACTCCATGCCATGACGTCGAGCGGGTCGATGACGTTCCCTCGTGACTTGCTCATTTTCTGACCTTGGGCGTCCCGAATCAGCGCGTGAACATAAACGTCGTGAAACGGCACCTCTCCCATAAAGTGAATGCCCGCCATCATCATGCGCGCCACCCAGAAGAAGATAATGTCAAAGGCAGTGGACAGCAGGTTTGTCGGATAGAAGTAGGCCAGTTCGGCGGTCTTCTCCGGCCACCCCATGGTCGCGAACGGCCACAGCCAGGACGAGAACCAGGTATCCAGAACGTCTTCGTCTTGCGCCAACGAGGCGCCGCCGCACTTCGGACAAACTGTCGGATCCTCCGTCGCGACAATCGTCTCCCCGCAACCGGCACAATACCAGACCGGGATGCGATGGCCCCACCAGAGCTGGCGGGATATGCACCAGTCACGGATATTGTCCATCCACTCGTAGTAAATCTTTTCCCACCGCTTGGGATGAAAGACGGTCGTACCATTCTTGACGGCGGCAATCGCCGGCTCGGCCAGTGGCTTCATTTTCACAAACCACTGCAGCGACTGGTAGGGTTCAACGACCGTGTGGCAGCGGTAACAGTGACCAACCGCATGCAGATGTTCTTCGTCTTTGACCAGCCAACCACCGGCCGCCAGGTCTTTCAAGACCGCTTCCCGGCCCGCGTAACGTTCCAGCCCCGCGTAAGGACCGGCTTTGTCGTTCAGGATGGCGTCTTCGGTCAGGATGTTTATCTGCGGCAGGTCGTGCCGCTGACCTATGTCGAAGTCGTTGGGATCGTGCGACGGAGTCACCTTGACGGCGCCGGTACCAAAATCGGCGTCGACGAAAGCGTCGGCGATGATTGGGATCTCGCGGTTCATCAAGGGCAGGATCAGGGTCTTGCCTACCATGTCCCTATATCGTTCGTCCTTGGGGTTAACGGCGACAGCCGTGTCTCCCAGCATCGTTTCCGGTCTAGTCGTCGCGACGGTAATGTATTTGGGTTCCTTCTGCGCTTCTGCCTTCTGCGCTTCCGCGCTCTCTTTCAAAAAGTACTTGATATACCACAGCTTACCCGGCTTGTCCTCATGTTCGACTTCTATGTCGGACAACGCGGTCCGACAACGCGGACACCAATTGATGATGTAGTTGCCGCGATAGATCAGGCCTTCGTCGTAAAGGGTCTTGAAAACCACCCGCACGGCGTGCGAATATGGCTCGTCAAAGGTAAAGCGTTCGCGGTCCCAATCGCAGCTGCAACCAATCAGCTTCAGCTGATTAATGATTGTCTCGCCGTATTTGGCCTTCCATTCCCAAACGCGATCGTTAAAGGCCTCCCGGCCCAAGTCTTGCCTGGTCTTGCCCTCTTTGGCCAGTTCCCGCTCGACGACATTTTGGGTGGCGATGCCGGCGTGGTCGGTACCGGGCAGCCACATGGCGGCGTAGCCCTGCATCCGTTTACGGCGAATGACAATATCCTGAAGGGTGTTGTTGAAGGCGTGCCCGACGTGCAGAGAGCCCGTCACGTTAGGCGGCGGAATCACGATGGAGTAAGGTTTTTTGTCGGGATCGACATCGGCGTGGAAATAGCCGCGCGCCAGCCAGGTGTCATACCATTTACGCTCAACGTCCTGGTGCGTATAGGCCTTGGCCAGCGGCTCGTTTTCCACTATTGGGGTCGCTTTTCCCTTAAGCCGATTCTTCGGCCAACGGTTTTGTGTCGCCGTCAGAGGCGGCCGTTTCCGTAACTAAAGTCGGCGTCAGACCCTTGCGGATGACGTCCTTGGTGACAATGCACTGGGTAATGTCGGGCAGCGACGGGATATCATACATCACATTCAGCAAAGCGCCTTCCAGAATGGCTCGCAGTCCTCGCGCGCCGGTGCGGCGTTTGACCGACTCGGCCGCGATCGCTCGCAGGGCGTCGGCCTTGAAAACGAGGTCCACGTTTTCCATTCCGAACACCTTCTTATATTGCTTGGTCAGCGCGTTCTTGGGTTCGGTCAGGACCCGTACCAGGTCGTCCTCGGTCAGATTAAGGAGGTGCGTCACGACCGGCATCCGGCCGACGAATTCGGGGATCAACCCGAAAGCGACCAGATCCTCGGGAAGAAGCTGAGTCAGCGCCTCGGCCGTTCTGATGTCGCCGCTCTTCTTCAATTCAGCCCCGAAGCCAAGCCCTTTGTTCCCGACCCGGGAGTCGACGATCTTGTCCAAATCAACGAACGTCCCGCCGCAGATGAACAAAATATTTGACGTGTTGATCTGGATGAACTCCTGGTGCGGATGCTTGCGGCCGCCCTGAGGCGGAACCGAAGCGTCGCAACCCTCCAGTATCTTCAACAGGGCCTGCTGGACGCCTTCGCCCGATACGTCGCGGGTTATGGACGGATTCTCGGCCTTGCGGGCGATCTTGTCGATCTCGTCGATGTAGATGATGCCCATCTCGGCGCGCTTGACGTCAAAATCCGCCGCCTGGATCAACTTCAGCAATATGTTCTCGACGTCCTCGCCCACATAGCCGGCTTCCGTCAGGGCGGTCGCGTCCGCAATGGCGAAGGGAACATCCAGGAAGCGGGCCAACGTCTGGGCCAGTAAGGTTTTACCGCAGCCGGTCGGTCCGATGAGCAGAATATTGCTCTTCTCCACTTCGACGTCGTCGTCAGCCACCGGCGTTTCGGGGATGGCAATACGTTTGTAGTGGTTGTAGACCGCGACGCTGAGCGCCTTCTTAGCGTCGTCTTGACCGATTACGTATTCGTTAAGAAACTCAAATATCTCGCGCGGTTTGGCGAGCTCGGCAGCCGCTACCTCTTCCTCCGGCTCCAACTCCTCCAAGATGATGTCGTTGCAGAGATCGATGCATTCGTCGCAGATGTAGACGCCGGGACCCGCAATCAGTTTCTTGACCTGGCGCTGGCTTTTGCCACAAAAAGAACAAGTTAACAGTTCTCCGTCTTCACCTTCGCGCGGCACAGGTTACGCCTCCTCGGTTTCACTTAAACTAGTGATCACGTGGTCAACAACGCCGTACGTTTTCGCTTCGTCCGCGGTCATGATGTAGTCGCGTTCGGTATCGGTCGTGATTTTCTTAACGGACTGGCCGGTGTGCTTTGACAAGATGCCGTCAAGAAGCTTGCGCGTGCGCAGAATCTCTTTGGCGTGAATCTCGATATCGGTCGCCTGTCCCTGCGAACCGCCCAAAGGCTGATGAATCAGCACCCGGCAGTTCGGCAGGGCGAAACGCTTGCCCTTGGCCCCCGACGCCAGTAACACAGCCGCGCCGCTGGCCGCCTGCCCTATACAGGTCGTCGCGACGTCGGCCTTGATGTACTGCATCGTATCGTAGATTGCCAGGCACGACGTAACTACGCCGCCCGGCGAATTGATATACAGGTTGATGTCTTTATCTGGGTCTTCGCTCTGCAGAAACAATAGCTGCGCAATGATCAGGTTGGCCACGTCATCGTTGATCTCGGTGCCCAGAAAGATGACCCTGTCTTTAAGCAACCTGGAGTATATGTCGTAGGAGCGCTCCCCGCGTGAGGTTTGTTCAACAACCATCGGAATCAAGCTCATTTCGACTCCTCCTTCTTGTCTTTCTCGGCTGTCGGTTTCGATTTGGCCTTGTCTTGCGCTTTCTCTTTTGGTTTCTCGCCTATCTCAGCTATCAGAAACTCGACCGTCTTGGCCCGAATGACGTCCAGTTTAACAGCCGACCGCAAACGTGTGCGATTGGCCGGCGCGTCCGGACCTTCCGTGAAGTAGTTGCCTTCCTCGCCCATCTTTTCTATGTAGGTCTTTAGCGTCTCGTCCAGTTCTTCGTCGCCAACGACTATCTTCTCTTGCTTGGCGATAGCCTCCAACACCAGGTCTGATTTGGCGGCTGTGGCGGCGTCGGCCGCTATGTTCTTCCGGAAATCCTCGATCCTGATCTCTTGGCTTTCCAGATAGTCGTTTAGGCTGGCGCCCACCTGGCTGAGCTGGCGAACGAAGTTGGACAGCATCCGGTCGGTGTAATCGTCAACCATCGTCTGCGGCGCGGCGACTTTCACCGTGTTCGCGACCGCTTCGATGACCTTGCTGCCGAAGATGTCGTCAGCCTGCGATTCCTTGACCCGCATGATGTTCTCTTTAACGTCTTTGCGAAAACCCTCAATCGATTCGAATCCGACCTTCTTGGCGAATTCCGCGTCCAGCGCCGGCATGACCTTGGTTTTCAATTCCTTGATTTTGACCTTAAAGGACGCTTTCTTGCCGGCCAGGGCCTCTTCGAAATACTGTTCGGGGATGTCGACCTCGATTACCCGCTCTTCGCCAGGCTTCATCCCAACGATCTTGTCCTCGAAACCGGGCCAGAACGCGCCTGAGCCTATTTCCAACAGATAGTCGGTAGCGAGGCCGCCTTCCAGCGGCTTCCCGTCGACTGTTCCCTCGAAGTCGATCAACGCGAACAGGCCTTTTTCCGCCTTGTCTTTCAGCGTGTCCTTTATCTCGGCGAATCGGTCGCGCAGCGCTTCGACCTCGCGGTCGACTTCCTCGTCGGTTACCTCGACCTTATCCTTTTTTACCTTAATCTTGTTATACCCGGCCAGATCGATCTGCGGCTTCACTTCAACCGTAGCCTCAAAAATAAGTGATTTGCCGGTCTCCGGCCCCTGCTTGACCTCTACTTGAGGCGCCGCGATGGGATCATGTTCCGTCTGGCCGATTGCCAGACTGTAGATTGTCGCGAGACCCTCGCCGTTTAGGAATTCCTCAGCGATGGCTTCTTTTCCCGCTTTGGCTTCGACAACGGAGCGCGGGGCGCTGCCCTTGCGGAAACCGGGAATATTTAGTTTCTGTGAAATCTGCTTTGCCGCATCGTTTAGCATCCTGTCGACGTCGGCCGCCGGCACCTCAACGGTCAAGAGTATCTTGCTGTCTTCTAGTTTCTTAACGTCAGTTTTCAAAACTACCTCCACTTAGCTCGGGCGCTGCCGCGCCCTAATAGCATATGGCAGATGGCCCGCTCACTTTCATTCGCTCTTAGTAAGTATTGGTCTTGCTATTGCTATCCGCTTTCTCGTAGCTTCGCTATAAGCTAACTTGGTGAGAGGAGGGGGACTCGAATCCGCCCAAGCGTCGGGCGCCCACCAAACTGTCCGCCCTCTTCACAGGGGCAACCAATGGTTTCCCCTTTGAGTTACCCCTTCCTGGTACCGTCCAAGGGGAAATCCTTTCCCCTTGTTTATCCCCTTTGCTTAGGGTTTCTCGCCTTCGTTTACGTGTTGGTGCGAGGAGGGGGACTCGAACCCCCAAGCCTTTCGGCACCAGGTCCTAAACCTGGCGCGTCTGCCAATTCCGCCATCCTCGCAAACGACAATAGCGGTTACTTTTTGGTAGGCCGTACAGGGATCGAACCTGTGACCTTGGGATTAAGAGTCCCCTGCTCTACCAGCTGAGCTAACGGCCCGTATTTTCATTTTCTTGCCCCTCGGTTGGAGGTTCGTTCTGAGCGTCCCGTCTCTTGTTTGTCGCTAAGCCACGCAAATGGGTACGCTTACCGTCAAACAAGTGGTACGCCCGGGAGGACTCGAACCTCCAACCCTCGGATTAGAAGTCCGATGCTCTATCCAGTTGAGCTACGGGCGCATATTTAATTAAAAATTGGGGTGACTTAAGCGGTCCGAACCACCCAACCGGCTACCGCCTCCAGAGGAACAACCAAAGGTTTCCCCTCTGGTATCTCCCTTTCCTTAACAGAGATTCAAGAGGGAGTCCCTCCCCCTTAAAAATCCCCCTCGTGGTTGGGGGTTCTCACCCTTTCATTTCCAATTCTACAACAGGCCGATGAACGGCCAATTGTAGAATTGGGGTGACCGAGGGGACTCGAACCCCCAACCACCGCAGCCACAGTGCGGTGCTCTGCCTTTGAGCTACGATCACCATATAAACTTAGAAATATTGGAGCGGGAGACGGGATTCGAACCGCCCGACAGTCGGGCATCCACCCAGCTGTCTGCCCTCCTCAAAGGGGCAACCAACGGTTTCCCCTTTGAATTACCCCTTCCTTACAAGACACTCTGGGGGGAATCTTTCCCCCCGAGTAGAACCCCCTTATGTCGCGGGTTCTAACGTTTCTGGAGCGGGAGACGGGATTCGAACCCGCGACATCCAGCTTGGAAGGCTAGCGCTCTACCACTGAGCTACTCCCGCATGTCTTGAAAGAATGGTCGGGGTGAGAGGATTCGAACCTCCGGCCTCGTGCTCCCAAAGCACGCGCGCTAACCAAGCTGCGCCACACCCCGCCTTAAGTTACGCGCCGTCTTCTTCCGTCCATGTCAAAGAACACTCGACCTAACACTCTAACCTTACTATATTAAAGGAATGGTTGTTCGACCCGCAACTTGCCAGCAGGCGGCGGGCCTCAGGCCAGCCGCTCGGTGATTACCTCCGCCATCTGGCGCAAAGCTTGGCCTCTGTGACTGATCTTGTTCTTCTCCGAGATGTCCAACTCGGCCATGGTGCGGTCGTAGCCGATAGGGATGAACAGCGGATCATATCCAAACCCCTTGTCGCCGGAGGGATGCATGACGATATGGCCGGCAACCGAGCCTTCAGTTGTCTCGACGTCACCATTCGGCTCGGCGTAGGCGATGACACAGCTAAAATGAGCCGTGCGTTCTTCGTACGGCACGTCGGCCAGCTCGGCTAGAAGCTTCTCGTTGTTGCGTTCGGTGGTCGCGTCCGGATCGGAGAAACGCGCGCTCATAACACCCGGACGTCCGCCCAACGCGTCTACTTCCAACCCCGAGTCGTCCGCCAACGCGCTTTTACCGAAGTATCCAGCCAGCGTCACCGCTTTTTTGCGGGCATTACCCTCGAATGTCGGCTCAGTTTCCTCCACCTCGGGCCAATCTTCAAAATCCGCCGCGGTCAGCCACTTGATATCGGCGTCCCGAAACGCGGCTTTGATTTCTTTGATTTTACCCTCGTTGCTTGTGGCTAGGATGATTTCGGTCATGATTTAAGGCAACTCCAGCGCGGTCTTCTGCAGTTTGATAAGTTCGTTGATGCCGCCGGCCGCCAAGTCGATCATTGAATCCAAACCGTCGCGGCTGAACGGGTACGCCTCGGCGGTTCCCTGGATCTCGATTATCTTACCCGACTCAGTCATAACGACATTCATGTCGACCTCGGCCTTGCTGTCTTCCTCATAATTCAGGTCCAGACAATACTGCCGGCCGACGATACCCACGCTGGTCGCCGCCAAAAACTCTGTGATGGGGGGCGTCTTCCAGCCCCGGCCCGGCGCCAGCGTCATTAGCGCGTCGTAGAGCGCAATGAAACCGCCCGTAACCGCCGCCGTCCGCGTGCCGCCGTCGGCCTGCAGAACGTCGCAATCGATCCAGATCGTAACCTCACCCAATTTGTCCAAGTGAACGACGCTGCGCAGCGCCCGTCCGATGAGACGCTGAATCTCATGCGTCCGTCCTCCCTGCTTGCCCCGTGAGGCCTCCCTGGGACTGCGCGTGTGGGTCGAACGCGGCATCATGCCGTACTCACCGGTAATCCAACCCCGTCCGGTATCGCGCATCCACTGCGGCACTTTCGTGTCTATGCTGGCGGCGCACACAACCTTGGTCCGGCCCGACTCATACAAACAAGAGCCTTCCGCGTAGTCCAAGAAATGCCTGGTGATCTTTACGTCTCTCAACTGGCTAAAGTCTCTACCATCTATACGTGTCATATTATTCTCCTAGAACTACCTTGTCGACATTGCCGGCGCTTGTCCCGAGAAACAGCGTTATCAGATCCTGGAACGCGGCCGTATCGCCGCTAACGACGAACCGGTGTGACGCTCCCCCGTTCCCTTGCCTGAGATAACCGCGCCGGATCAGATTCTCTTCGACTTCCGCCGCCGTTTCGGTCGCCGAACTTATTAACTTTACCTCGGGTCCCATGACCGCGCCGATCACACCGGCCAGCAACGGGTAATGAGTACAACCCAAGATGACCGTATCGACGTCCGCGTGCTTGAGTGGAGCCAGATACTCCTCGGCTTGCCGCTTGACTGCCGCTCCGTCCACCTCACCGCGCTGGGCGAATTCGACGAACCTGGGACAAGCTTGGGCGGTTACCTCGATACCGGCGTCGTAGGCGGCAATCGCCCGCTGGTAACTGGCGCTGGCAATCGTGCCTTCCGTACCGATAACGCCCACCCGGCGATTAACCGTAGCTAGAGCCGCGCCTCGGGCTCCCGGCTCGACGACCCCGATGATGGGAACGTCGAACGCCTTCTGTGCCTCGACCAAGCCGGCCGCCGTCCCCGTATTGCAAGCCAGGACGATAATTTTGACGCCTTGGTCAATCAGGTAACGGGCGATCTGAAAAACGAATTCCCGGACTTCAGATAGGTCGCGCGGCCCATACGGAAAACGCGCCGTGTCGCCGTAATAGATTATGTCTTCTTGCGGCAGGTGGTCCAAAACGGCCCGGACGACGGTCAAACCGCCGACCCCCGAATCGAAGATTCCGATCGGCCGGTTATTCAAGGCAAAATACCCCCTCGTGACTAGCAAAGATAATATTATAGCAGATGTGGTATACTTTCTTTAGTTGTTTTCCTGAGGTTTGACCCTTAAGCCTGGTTGTTCATCCCCTCCTTGAGTGTTTGGACTCTAGCTCTTATTTTCTTCAAGCCTTGCGAGACAATACAATGTCTGTACTACAAGGAGAAGAGAATATGAGTTTTACCGACACTACCCTGGTGTGCCGCGATTGCGACACGTCCTTCACGTTTACGGCGGAGGAACAGGAATCGTACGAAGCCCGTGGGTTCAAGCAACCCGCCCGCTGCCCGGAATGCCGGGCGAAGAAGCGCGTCAATCAGCGCCGCGGCGTCGAATCGCACGTCAGGACCGAGGCTGCTAGTCCGATCCTGGCCAACACCCAGATACGCCATCGCGCGCTCCATC
>JAHEXW010000022.1 GCA_023251915.1 Actinomycetes bacterium | reverse complement strand
CTTGGCCAATTTCTTGTCCAGTGTTTCCCAGATAATGCCGGGCTCAACCGTGACGGTAAGCTCTTGGCGGTTAATGGATTTAATCTTGGCCAAACGATAGGTGTCGACCACGACGCCCTGCTTAATCGGCACGGCGCCGGCGTAACCGGATGTTGCCCGCCCACGCGGCGTTAGCGGCACGTTATTGGCACGCGCCCAGTTTACGAGACTGACGACCTCGTCTTCATTAACAGGTTGGACAACGGCGTCCGGCGTGGTGTCGCCGATTAGGGGTTTGATAAGACTCGGGATTTCTGCGATGTCGTGACCATACAAACGGCGCTCAAGCCGTTTAAAATTCGCTCTATCCCCAAAGGTCTCTTGCAGAAATTCCTTATGCTTGGTACTGATACTTGACATATAAACAGCCTCCTACGCTGACATATAATAATATCCTTATATGATTATAGCAGGAAGGAGGCTGTTTATCAATATCTATTTATATATCCCGCGATCCGGTGTTCCGTGCGTTTCTGGTTGGGTTTACGGGCTGGTGGTAGTCCCGCCCATGCCGGATGGGGCGCTTGTCGAACCACCGGTCGCGCCGCCCATGGCGCCGCCCTGGCCGCCAAACTGAACAACAAGGCTGGCCGCTTTATCCAGAACCGCTTGTCCGCCAATGTCCTTGAACGGCTTAGCCATCTGTTCCGCCTGGACGCCCAAAACTTGCTGCAGCATCTTCGGTGATATGCCCGTCTTGGTCGCGACGTCGTTCGGCGTGATGTCCAGCGTGATCCAGCTGACGTCCACGTTAGTCTGCGTCGCCGTCGTTCCGGCCGGGGTGGTTCCCGACGCGGCCTGGTCGGTCGTAGTCGTGCCGCTGTTATTGTTGCCGATAGCCGCCATAACGGCGATCAGGGCGACGATAACCGCGACAATCGCTACTGGAATCCAAGGATTAATCTTTCGCCCCTCCGGCTGTCCCGAGTTTTGCTTCGAAACTTTCTTCTCTTCCGCCATAAATCGTTACCTCCGCTTTGGTTTGCCAAAAGCTCGAGCCTCTGGCCAAGTGTACTCAATCTTCATTATAACCCTTTTCTACAGGACGATGGCCCGGCCCGGTTCGGGGACTATTATCCGATGGCGGTTACCGAGCATCTCTACGAACTTCTCGGGATGCTCGGTGTGCATGGGGATGACGGCTCCCGGCTTAACATAATCGATGAAATCAATGAGTTCCTGTTCGGAAATATGGCCGGAGGCGTGATAACCACGTTCGAAGGTGACCTTGGCCTTACCTGTCGCTTCGTCGATACCTTCCTTTATGCCGTAGGGCGTCATTGCGAACCGGACGATCCAATTAAGGATTCTTTCCGCGTCAATCTCCATCTCTTCATTGAAAGCCTCGCAGGTCGAATAGATATAGGCTCCGCCCCGCGGTGCTATGTCGACTAGATTATTGAAATCAAAAACACTAAACGCCAGAACATAGTCGCCGGGGTTCTTCTCCAGATCGGCGGCGCCAACCGACCGGCAGCCGCACATTTCTATCCCGTATGATTCCCAGGGCGCCACTTTTACTTTTGGCGGCCGATAGACGTACAGGCGCTCGTCGTGCGCCGCGCCGTCGATGACGTCGTCCGCCGTGCCCATGGCCTGCAGAAACAGCAAGTCCTTGGTCGTAACCGCTAGTTTGCGGTTTGTTTCTCCGGCTATTTTTAAGAACGTTAGCAGCCGCTCTATATTGCGGGGTCCGAAATCGGCGATAACTAGGTTCCCCGCCTCTCCCTGAACGGCCCGCAAACAGTTCTCATAAACATCCTCTTCGCTGGCGCGTTGAGCATTTGCCAGATCGTTGCCTTTTTGCCCACCGAAATTAGTCCCTTCGGTCAGCAAGTAGTCCGGTCTGATCTCGCGCAGACGCTCCTTGAATCGCAGGCTTGTGTCGCCGCGCAGGCCATGGAGACGGAAATCTCCCGTATAGCAGAAGGTCTTGCCGCCGAGGTCAAAAACATACGCGGTGGCGCCGTAAACGGAATGATCAACGGCGATGGCTTCGTATTTCATGGTGCCAACTGACCCGCTGCCTGTACCCATGGTCACCGGCAGGTATTCGTATTGTTTCTTGGCCGTGTTTGCCTCACTGACCAGGTTGGCTGTCCAATATTCTTGAAATCTTTCCGGCGGCTCGGTGTTGAACGCGTTTACATACCGCCTCCAGAAATAAGCGTAACTGTTCTCTTTGAGAAGAAGCGGTTCATCGGTTTTTGGGTTAAGGCGGCGAGGCGAAAAAATAACGGTCTCACCTTCCAATCCGGGATTAGCCGAATCCTGCGTCGCCTTGATCATTGCCGCCGTGACCAGTGAGCAGTAGATTGGGATGTCAGGATCGAGCAAGCCTAGGTAGCTGGCATGGTCGGCGTGGGCGTGGCTGACAAACACGGCGTCCACCTGCACGGGCGGCCCCGCGGGAATATTACCCGTAAGATACGCGTCCGCGCGGTACAGTCCGCTGAGCGCCGGCGTCAGACCCATTTTTATCAGGTCGTGCAGGCCTTTGCTAGAGATCCTGGGTTTCAGGAATTCGGCGTAGAACTCACCGACCGCGCCAAAATTCATGCCGAAATCAAGAAATATCCCGGTGTCTTCGTTCCTAAGATATATCTTGTTGCCGCCAATACATCCGGCGCCGTCGAAGATGGTAAGCTCGGTGCTAATTATTCTTCCCCCCAGAACGCGTAAGCTTCCTTTTCCATCTTGTCTAGGCGCGTATAATAGTCCGCGAATTCATTAAGGTGCGCCAGGGCTATCTTGCCGGTTATCATCGGATCGTCATCGGTCACATTGGTGTGCGGATCCACGGTCCCGTGTTCCAATTCCACATCCATGCCCCGCCTGAATTGCTCGACGTCCCACTTGCTCCAGTCGATGCCCAAAGCATCTCCGACCTCTTTAGCTTTTTGAGCTGAAAATACAGGCTTACCCATTTCGCCCTCCTATAATCCCTATAATCTCAAAGTTTCGGCGGCCTCATACTCTTGGTATTCCTCTACCCCTTGCACTCTTATCCTATACCTTTTGCATCGGTTGTCGAATTATCGTTTTCAGCTTTTCGGGCGCCGTTCTGTTCGGGTCGCTCAGGTATATCTCGTGGTGCTTCCCGGCTCGCTCGTAACCGTTGGCGGCGATCCACTCGTGCACTCTCTTAATGTTGTCTGCTTCCTCCGAATACGGACCGATGTGCATGACCTGGGCGGCTAAGCCTTCGTCATACGCCTCCAACCGTATCTTCTCTAACGCGGGCAAAGTCTTTCTCTTGGCGGCAGCCACACGCGCGGCGGCGACATCTTCGACGGTGACAAAGTCAGGCATTCTGATCATCATGGTCCAAAACCAGTCGTCCTTAGCTTTGTCCGAGAAATCGCGCATGTCGGGCACCCACCATAGGCCCTCCAGCGGCATTACCGCGAAGTCAGTTCCCCGCGTGTTTTTCAGAGTGAACTTGAGCGTGTAGGCCGTGCTGTACAGGGCCTGAATCGCCTCGCCGTATTCGGCCGCTTTGTTTGGATCGCCCTGTCCGTCGATCAACAAGAACTGTCCGGGCGGCACGTCCACGGCCGTGACCCGCTCTGCCCTCGCCGAGTAGAGCTCTTTCATTGTCTTCTTCATGTCCAGCTTGTCCATAGCAGCTGACCTCCCCTGCAATCTATTGTCCAATCAGCTATTGTGCAATATCTTATTGCCCAATCAATTGGGCAAATGGAATCAACCTCAAAAAAGCGTGTCCTTCGGTTCGTCGCTAGCCATCTTTTCCTCAACGACTGGAGATTCTGTTTCCGACGGGACCTCCCGGTCAGGAATGTCATGTTGAGGCGCGGACTCCTGTTGTGCCACCGGGCGAGACGCCTGCGGAACGGGCGCCGGCTTAGATTCGGGCTCGCGCGGGGGCGCAGCTTCCGGCTTGACCTGGGTCTTAGCCGTCGGCGTTGAGGCGGACGCCAGGTGATCGCGCAGGCGTCCGATGAAGTCCACCTCGGCTCGCACGGCTGTCAAGGCCCGATCAAAGAGCGCCGTGACAAAATAGCCATCCTTAGCGCTCGACTCAAGCTTACTTTGCAGTACGTCTTCGTCGCGCAGTAGCGCGGCGCGGCGTTCATCCAGCAGGGCGGCGGCCTCGTCCTTGTCCAGTGTCTTAATGTTGGCGATGCCCAGCATCAGCGGGTCGCTCGGCCGCGAAACGGTGCCGAGCAGGCGCCCAACGCTCACCCTTAGCGTCCGCCGGCCCTGTCTTGTCAAAGTGTAAAGCTTGCGCGCCCGGTTACCGGCCAATTCCGTCTTGGCTTCCACTAGGCCTTTGCGCTCCAGTGTCCGCAATACGGCATAGATAGATGAAAAGGCTATGTCTGTCCACTCTCGCATGCCCCGCGCCGCGATCAATTTGTCAATCTCGTAGCCATAACAGGGCGCCTCGGCAAGTAATCCCAATAAAACAATCTCGTTGTTGTTCAAAATCGTCTCGGCTTCCACTCCTAACAAGGTTCCTCCTGACCTGATTGAGCCATTATATTCTGGCCATAGATTATATCCAGCTAATGTGCTATGTCAATATCATACTTAAACACTAGCTAACTCTATAGGTTAGGTTAATATCACTGGCAACACGCCTGCCGGGCGAGGCGGCACTCCCTCATGTATGGCTTGAAGTGCTCGTTCAGTCATGATATATTAGGAGACGGTATGTTAAAGAGAATTTGGACCACAACCGCATTCATCCTATTTGTCTTATTGCTGGCCGCGGTGCCGAGCCTGCCGGCTCTGGCTGCAGACGGCTATACCGTCAATAGCACTCTCCGCTTTAACCCACATGTCACCGGAGCGCAGCTCGACGCGTATATCGCTAGCGTTTATCCGGACAGTCCGCTAGTAGGCTTGGGCCAAACGTGGGTAAAGGTCGGCGCAAAGTATAATATCGACCCCGTCTATTTGATGTCGCACGGCATCCTTGAGTCAGGCTGGGGCTTTAGCTGGATAGCCGCGAACAAATTCAATATCTACGGCTGGAACGCCTATGATCGGGACCCGGAAGGAATGGCCTCCCCTTATACTTCCTACGCGCAAGGCATCGAAGCGGTAGCCTCCAATATTAACTCGATGTATCTCACTGCCGGCGGCGACTACTACACCGCCCTGGGCCCAACACTGCGCGGCATGAATATTCACTACGCGACCGGAAAAACCTGGGCTGCCAGCATCGCCGAGCTCATGAACGATTTTGCCGCGACGGTTCCTGGATTTGCGTTTCCGCCGCCGTTTCGCGAATACGATGCCAGTTACGCCGCAATCGATGTCCCCAATACTATCCAACCCGGTACCACGCACGATTTTATAGTCAAGGTCACCAACTCCGGTAACGCGGCCTGGCCCGCGCACGGAACGTGGCAGTTAAACTATAAGGTCGTTGACGGAGCGGGTAACGTATTTTCCAGCGGTTCGGTTGACATGCCGGCGGAAGTCCGCAGCGGCACATCCATTCTCCTGGATATTCAAGTCCCGGGACCGCCGGCGGCCGGCCTCTACAAGGCGATCTTTGACATGGCCAGGACTGGGGCGACCGCTTATTCGACGATTGGAATCGAGCCGCTGGCCCTTTCTTTCACCGCCGCCAGCTCGAACCCGTACTATCAAGCGGCGTTTAACCTGGCCCAGCCCCTCGGCGCGATCGCCTACAGCGGCGCCGCCGTGGATACATTTGCTGTCATTACAAATCTCAGCCCGTCGACCTGGCCGGACGACCTGACGACGTGCGGTTACCAGTGGGTCGACGCCGACACTGGCCAGATCATCGCCGTTGACGCGCTTGCCGGACGCCCCTCCTACTATGTTTTTCCGGGAAACACGGCCCAGGTGCCGGTGACAATTAACGTTCCCGAGCGACCGGGCCGCTACATCTTCAAGTCCGGGCTTGTTGACAACGGCCTCGCCTGGTTTACGTCCAACGGCTCACCGGGCGAGACATCTTTGGTAACGGTCGTACCTGATTTTTCCGTGAGCTATCGCCTTACCCGCGAGCTGGGCCCCCTGTGGGCCGCAACAGCGAAGACGATTGATGTCGAGATCACCAATACATCTCGCATGACATGGGACGCGCATGGGGCGGTGCGACTGGCCTACAGTTTTGACGACGCCGGCGGCCATGAAGGCTATTCCGTCCCCCTCGCGCTGCCCCGCGATGTGGAACCCGGCGCAACAATCACACTCCCGGTAACTCTTAATACTCCGGTAACGGCGGGTCCGCGGACATTATCCTTTGATCTTTTCTACAACAGAGTCGGTTGGTTCTCGCAATCGGGGGCTGCCGCGGGACGGTTCGCGGCCGAGCCGCGCTGGGATATGCAGGTATCCTATGACGAAGTCGAGACGGGTACTGTTTCAACAGGTCGCTATACGTCCGTCCGCCTCAAGGTCACCAACACGTCGCGCATGAGCTGGCCCGGAGGCGGGCGTCTGCGGGCAGGATATAGACTGGGCTACCGTCCGGGATACGAAGGCTTTGTCGAGGCGGCGCCGGTCTTGACGCCTGTTGCTCCGGGTCAAACCACGGTAATCGAGTTTTCCATTTCAGATCCTCTCCGCACTGGTGTCTATAACGCTTCGTTTGATCTGCACCTAGACGGCGCCGGTTGGTTCTCGCAATACGGCAACACAGCCCCCTCTCATATTCTAGTCACCGGTTCATAGTCGGGATTTATCTGCTATTCTTTGATTATGAGACGTGGATTCTTTCTTCTGGCCGGACTGCTTTCCGCCAGCCTGTTGATTGTCAGCGGTTGCAGCATTCTGCGACCTTCGGCCCTGTCCGACGCGCAAGCGCTGCATGGCGGCGTTAAACTTAGCCCATCCGATCGTGTCCTTGTTGTCGCGCCTCATCCGGACGATGAATCGCTCAGCTCCGCCGGGATAATCAGGATAGCTCTGGCCCGTAAAGTGCCTATCAAGGTTGTGGTCATGACTTCCGGCGATGGTTACCGGCGAGCCTGCCAGACCGCGTTTAGCGTCGCCGCGCCCACCAACGCCGACTATATTAAATTGGGAAATGTCCGGCATTTGGAAAGCGTGACCGCGATGAGCCGGTTGGGCCTAGATCGCAAGAACCTGATATTTCTCGGCTATCCGGACGGCGGCACGGACGCTCTATTCACCAAAAACTGGGACTACCGAAACCTCCATCTTGGCGCCAACGGTAAGCGTCGTTCCCCTTATCGTTTCGCTTACGAGCCAAACGCGCCTTACTGCGGCGCCAACGTCGTCAAAAATCTTACTTCCATTATTTCCGACTTTCAGCCGACCCTTATCGTCTACCCTGGCGCCGAGGACGTTAATCATGACCACTGGGCGACCAACGCGTTTGTAGAGTACACGCTGACCGAGATGCGCTACCGGTGCCGTAATCTAACCTACCTGGTGCACCGCGGTAAGACGTGGCCGTCGCCCACCCACTACGCGCCCGCCGACCCGCTGGCCCCGCCGGCGCAATTAACGGATGTTGGCGCAGTCTGGTTCAGCATTCCCCTCTCCCGCTCCCAAGAGCACAGCAAGATGTCAGCCGTCTCGTCCTACAAGACCCAGCTGCGGCTAACGCAGGCGTATTTAGACGCCTTTGTCCGTAAGAACGAACTGTTTGCCGTCTATCCAGACATAAATGTTAGTCCAAGCCCGTCCGATCCGGCGCTATTTAAAGGTACCGTCATGTACGGCCGGGTTCTGCTCGATCCGAGCAACGACACGTACGCAAACGATCTCTCGGGCTACGGCGACCTTTTGGGAGTTTCCTTTTCGTATGACAAAGACAAGGTTTGGTTTACGGCGGACACGGCCGACGGCATGAGCCCGGGCGTTAAGTATGCCTATCACCTGCGGATATTCAAGAAGGACAAAACAGTTCGACGGCTCGACGCGCAAGTGCTGGACGGCGTGGTAACCTACCCGCGCTTCGCCGCCAACAATTTGAATCTTAAGTACACGACACGCCTGCGCCAAAAAGGGAATCGGATGGTGTTGGAACTGCCGGGCAATATCGTCCAAAACGCTGACTATGTGATGCTGAGCGCTGACACTTATACTTCGTTGGAGAGCAAATGGATCGATCGTACCGGCTGGCGCCGGTTGGTGTTGCGCTAGGTCTTAATATTGCTGTTCGGATTGCGCAGCGCGGCCGCGAAGAGATCGGCGCAGGTTTCCACGTATACCGTCCTGTCTTTGGCTCCCCGCTCGTCATGCTCGAAAACATAGGCGGCCAGCACGTATTGAAACAACATGTTGTAGAAGACCTCGCTTAGACGATCGAAATTTGCCTTGGGCACAAGGCCGTCCTCGTACATCTTCAAGAAATATTCGTTTACGTTGGACGCCATGTGCACCGGGATCAGCGCAACCAGTCGGGCCAGCTCTGGATTGCGCGGCAGTTCGATTATCGACATCCTGATGTACGGCAATTGCTCCACCGCTGCGTCCAGATAGCGATTGGCAATGCCCGTCAGATCTTTTTTGACGTCGCCGGTAACGTGATCGCTGAGCGCCTTGGGCATTATCGACGGGGGGCTGAATCGCTGCAGGCTCTCTTCGAACAGGCTTTCCTTGTTGCCAAAATGACGGAACAGGGTCACTTCGTTGCAGCCGGCCTTGTCTGCTATCTCCTTGGTTGTCGCGCCTGTGTAGCCTTTTTCGCTGAAGATCTCCATCGCCGCATGGACGATAGCCTCTCGTACGCTCAACGTTAATCTCCCATAACCCTAGACGAAGTTTGTCTTTGCCGGCGCGTAATGCAAGTGCGCACTTGCTTATTATATCGACCGCGGGGGCGCTTGGCTATAGCCGGCTCAAGAACTCGAGTTTAGGTGATCTATTTCGGCTGTGTTTTGGCCAAGAATGCCGCAATGGCCGTCTGCTCGGCATCCGTGAATTGCGCCCCGTGTGTCCTCATGCGATTTGTCAGAGTTATCCAACCGGCAAAGTCGTCTTTATGACGCTGGACCTTGCTGAGCGGATGGCACCGAGTGCAAACATCCGGAACGAGCTTGGCGCCCTGGGCGACCTGCTCGGCCGTCGGAGCCATCTGACAACCCGCCAAAATAGAATATGAAATAAGCAAGAACAGAATCAGCAGCGGCAATGGTTCATTCTTCTTCATCGGAGCTCCTTAACGCTTTACGTCATTTGCGAGGAAGCCGAGGTTTGGCTAACGAAGCAACCTCCGCCGTTCGCTCGTTCTCTTTGTACTCTTATAAAGGTTTATACGCCGTGTGGATCGCCACGGATCCCCAGCCTAGCTTCCGGTAGGTGACGTTTGCCCAACCCGTCGACTCAATGAAGTCAGAGAATTTCTTCGCGCCCGGGAACGCTTTGATCGAGCGGCCCAGATATTGGTAGGCCTTGGCGTCAGCGCGCAGCGCCGCGGCTATCAAGGGCACCACATAGAGCATATATAGGTAGTAGCCGGGTTTTACAATAGCCGGCGGCTGGCTTACTTCCAGGCATATGAACATCCCGCCAGGCTTTGTGACGCGCAGGAAGTCACGCAGGGCCATCTCTCGGTCCTGAATGTTGCGAAAACCGAATCCGATTGTAACTATGTCGAACGTTTCGTCTGCGAACGGCAGATGCATCGCGTCGCCTTCGACGATGTCAACATAGTCGCGCAGACCGAGCGCTTCTACCTTCTTCTGTCCGAGTGCAACGGCTTCCCGTGAGAAATCGACTCCGTCGACGTGCGCTAGCCCGCGCTTAAAACGGGCCAGCTCGATAGCCAAGTCGGCCGTGCCGGTACATACATCCAGTATCCGCGTGGCCTCGATTGGGCGCGTCGCTCGCGCTACCTGGCGGCGCCACCCGACGTCAAGACCGAAACTTACGATTCTATTCAAACGGTCATAGCCCGGGGCTATCGTATTAAAGAGTCGCTGTACGTCCTCGGGCACCCGTTTGTTGTGGTCGTACCCGGGCGGTCCCGCTCCTGCCTTACCCTCTGTCAAGAGTGTCTCCTTCGTGTCATAACCCGTATTTGAAAATGCCTCGCAAGCCGACCGCCGCCCGGGCCAGAGAATAGCTGAAAGATCTCCCCCGCACCGGGGCCGTCTCGTTTAGAACCCAGCCCAACAATATTCCTTGGGCTGCTCCGAAAATTACCATCTTCGCAACTTTCGTGTCTAGATCGCGGCGATACAAGCCTTGCTTCTTTCCTTCCTTGAGGATGACTTCAATCATATCGATAAAATCCATGACCCGGTTGACAGTGTAGTTATTCAAGAACACCGAACTTTGCTTTACGTCGACCAGGAAAATCTCCGCCAGCTCGCGGTCTTTCTTGAACAGCTTGATTACAGTCGAAAACATGGCCTTCAGCTTATCGTTCGGATCCGGCAGCCGAGCCACTTTGATCTTTAGGTCGTCGATCATGCCGCCCCATTTTTCATCAAACAATGCGAGAAGCATCTCTTCCTTGCTCGTAAAATAGTTGTAGAGGGTACCTTCAGCGACACCGGCTTGCGCCGCGATGTCACTGACACGCGTGGCCGGATAACCGTTTTTGACGAATGTCTTAAGAGCCGCGTCGAGGATGGCTTGCCGGTTATACTTCTGCCGGGCCACTTATGCCTTTGGGGTGTACTCGTCGAAAATCAAAGCCGCGAGCGCCTGTTTGCTCATTCGGGGCGTGTCATTAACTTTTCCGTCGGCGGTTAGAATCGTCGCTTGGTTGAAGTCCGAGCCGAGCCCGATGTCGTTGCGTGATATATCGTTGGCGACAATAACGTCAATCTTCTTCTGCTCAAGCTTACCTTGAGCGTTACGTATGAGGTCGGACGATTCGGCGCTGAACCCAATCAACCATTGGCTCTTCTTTTTTGCTCCCAGTTCCGCCAAGATATCAGGTGTCGGTTCCAGCTTAAGCATTCCCAGCTGCGCTTTCTTTATCTTTCCGATGGCGGCGTCGGCCGCTCGCAGATCGGCTACAGCTGCCGCCATCACCACGATATCGGCCTTGGGATAACGCTTGACCACTGCCGCGCGCATCTCTTCGGCAGACACAACCGGAACAAATTCGACGTCTGCCGGCCGCGATAATCCGGTGGGCGCGGAAATCAAAGTTACCTTTGCCCCCCGGGCGGCGGCGGCTGTCGCCAGAGCATAGCCCATTTTTCCGGAGCTCCTATTGCCCAGATACCGGACAATGTCTATCTTCTCCTGGGTCCCGCCCGCGGTGATTATCACGCGCTTATTCTTCAGTGTCTGTTTGCCTTTGACCATTGCTTCGGCAGCGTCGACAATATCGGCCTCTTCGGCCATCCTGCCTTCTCCAAATCCTTCCGCCAAGGCGCCTACCGCCGGACCTACCGTCCGGATTCCGCGCTCCTTGACCACGAGAATGTTATCTTGCGTGGCCTGGTTCTGCCACATGCGGGTATTCATCGCCGGTGCCAACAGAACCGGGCAGGCGGCCGCTAACACTATCGCGGCTAAAGCGTCGTCGGCCAAACCGGCAACCATTCTGGCGATGAAGTCAGCGCTCGCGGGTGCCACGATTATGATATCCGTGTTGTCGGTAGCGCTGATATGAAAAATGGGTTCGTCGGAGGCAGTAAACAGCGTGGTTCTGACCCGACGGCCAGTTACGGCTGCGAAAGTCAGTGGGGTGATAAACTCGGTGGCAGCTGCGGTCATAACCACCTGCACGGTGGCCCCTGCCTCGACTAGGCGGCGAGCGACACCAACTGATTTATAAGCGGCTATACCCCCGGTGATACCGAGGATGACGTTTTTGTCGCGCCACATGAGAGCCTCCGTAACTAGGGAAATTAAGTTTCGTTCGGGGCGTTCTCGGTCTCGGTGAGCTCTGCCTCGGCAGCGGCTTCAACCGGTTCCTGCGGCTGACCTTCGTCCATGGTTTCTTCAGGCGCCTTGACTGCTAGGATGGCGGCTGCCTCGCTGACGGCGCTAGGTTCAGCGACGGTGGTGATCTCATCCGAAGCCGGCTCGACGTGGACTATGTCTACCTTGCCATCCGCAATTTCATCTAAGGCGATCATTAGAGGCTTCTTAATCATTAGTTCACTAACCGGCGGCGGCACAGCGTTATCCTGGCTGCTCTCGCCCGGATTTCGGGCATTGAGGAAATCGGTGATCTGCCGGGTGCGTTTCGAGACGCCTACAACCAGAGCGAATTTGCTTTCCGCCTTCTCCATGAGCTCGTCAATCCTGGTTTCTGTCATTAACGTCTCCTCGCGGTGCGCTAGCCCGTGTGGGCCTCTATGATCTGCTTTAGCTCGCCTGCCGCTTGCTCGAGATCGGTGTTTACGATGGCATAGTCGTACTTGTCCATATGGGCCATCTCATCCTCGGCCGTCCTGATGCGCCCGTTAATCTCGGCGTCGCACTCCGTTGACCGGCCGCGCAAGCGTTTCTCTAGTTCTTTGAATGAGGGAGGCGCAATGAATATAGTCACGGCCTCCCTCATTTCATTTCTTATTGATTTGGCGCCTTGGATATCGATTGCCAAAACCAAGGATATCCCGTGCTCGAGTTTCTCGCTTACTGCCGGCCCGGGGGTACCGTACCGGTTTCCGTGGACAACAGCCCACTCCAGAAACTCTCCATCCTTGATGCGTCTATCAAATTCCTCGGCCGTGATAAACCAGTAGTTGATTCCGTCACGTTCGCCCGGTCGGGGCGGCCGCGTTGTCGCGGTAACCACCCTTTCCAGACCGGCCGACCCGGGTAGGACTAAACCGACAAGTGTGTCTTTGCCTACCCCGGACGGGCCAGAAATAACAAAAAGCTTGCCTTTTTTTGGCACATTTGCCTTGTTACTTGGCAACCTTTTTCAAAAGGCCTTCGCTCTGACGTACGCCTAGGCCCTGTACCCTTCTGGTCGGGCTGATACCCAGCTCCTCCAGGATGGCGGCCGCTCGTACCTTGCCGATGCCCGGAAGCGACTCTAGGACGGCGCTAACTTTCATGCGCCCGACGATCTTGTCGTCAGCCTTGTCTAAGCACTGCTTCAGGCTCATCGAGCCGTTCTTCAGCTTAGCGCGCACTTCGGCCCGCTCGCGCCTGACCTGGAGCGCCTTCTGAAGCGCAGCTTGCCTGTCCGCAGTAGATAGATTCGGTAATGCCATACTACTCCCTCCTTGTGTGTGTGGAAATCCGATGACGGTGCTAATTATACTAACGCCCCTGTTCACAATGCAACCGCTTTTTATCACAATTTCAATTACGCCTGCTACCTGGGCTTTCTATGGCGTTTCCGGCAGCGCACATGGGGCATTCCTTCGGATCAAAGGCAACAGTCGCCACGGTGACCAGGGATTTCAAATCATGGTCCGATACCAACTCCCGGCCGCCGCGATTCATAAGGCAGGCCGCGCCGACCACTTCCCCGCCTGATCTCTCGACTAGCTCGATGACCTCCGCGACCGAACCGCCGGTCGTTACTACGTCTTCGACAACTAAGACTCGCTCGCCCGGATTCACGCAGAAACCACGCCGAAACGTCATCGCGCCTTGGGCGCGTTCGGCCCAGATAAAGCGGACGTCCAAGGCCAGCGCGGTCGCGAAACCCAGAATTATGCCGCCCAGCGCCGGACTCACGACAAGGTCGATCGGTTTGCCGGTGTATAAGCGAGCAATCTCGTCGCCCATTCTCTCGGTCAGGCGCGGGCTCTCCAGAGCCGCCGCGCACTGGTAGTAGGTCTCGGCGTGCAATCCGCTGGTTAGTTGAAAATGCCCCTTCTTGATAGCGCCTGCTTCTTGAAGAATTTCGAGGATTTCCTCTTCGTTCATGTGTTTTCTCTCCTTTGATCCATATCGCGCAGGATTGTCGCCGCAGCGCGCTGCGGATCGGCGGCCCCGGTAATCGGCCGGCCGACGACCAGATAATCCGCGCCTTGCGACCTGGCGAAGCTAGGCGTCGCAATCCGTTTTTGGTCGTCCCGACTGGTCCCTGACGGACGAATTCCCGGAACGACCGTAAGAAACTCGTCTCCGCAGACCGCCTTGACCCCCGCACACTCCAGTGCGGAGCAGACAACCCCATCCAGACCCGCGTCGCGAGCAGCCACAGCCAGCAATGGCACCGTTTCGGCTGTCCCCGGCAGACCGACTCTTGCCAGCCATGAATCGTCTAGGCTAGTCAAGACGGTTACCCCCACAATCAACGGGGCCGGCAAGCCAAGGCGGTCCGCCTCGTCCTGGCTCGCGCGTTTCGCGGCCGTCATCATCTCTGGGCCGCCTAGCGTATGGACCGTCATCATGAACACCCCGGGGCGAGTCATCGCGCGCACTGCTCCGCTCACTTGTTCGGGAATGTCGAAAAGTTTCAAATCAAGAAATACTCGCAGGCCGAGCTGGGCAAGCGCCTGTACGGCCAGCGGTCCGTTCGCATTGAACGCCGTCGACCCGATCTTGACGGTCGCGACTGACTCGCGCAGTTTGTTGGCCGTGCGCATTACCCCGGCCAGGCCGGCGTCATCAATGGCAACGATCAACCTGTCTATGGCTTTCATAATCTAGCCCTGCCTATCAATTGAGTAATGTTGTCATAGTCGTGTTCCCGCAAATACGTACCAATCCCGGCCACGACCTGCTCGCCCGTTTTCGGCTCGATAAATGTCGCCGTCCCGATCTGCACGGCCGATGCGCCCGCCAGCATGAATTCCAGGGCGTCGGCAGGCGTCGTTATGCCTCCCAACCCGATGACCGGAATATCAATCGCTCCGACCGTCTCGTAGACGAGGCGCAGGGCTATCGGTTTGATCGCGGGGCCGGAGAGACCTCCGACTACCCGACCTAAAGCTGGTTTCTCCGCCGCGATGTCGATTGCCATCCCCAACACTGTATTGATAAGGCTAACCGCATCAGCACCGGCGGCCTCGACCGCCTTCGCGATTTCTGTGATGCTAGTTACGTTAGGTGTGAGCTTGACTATCACCGGTTTATTGGCGACGCTTTTTACTGCCGCGGTTACGTCGGCCGCCAAGCGAGGACGGCAACCGAATTGGATACCGCCGCGATCAACGTTGGGGCAGGAAACGTTGAGTTCAAGAGCGGAGATGCCATCGACGTCGTTAAATATCTCGGCCACGCGAACGAACTCATCTATCGTCTCGCCGGCTACGGAGGCGATAACGGTCGCGCCCAGGCCAAGCCACAGCGGCAGTTCTTCCTCGACAAAATACGTGACACCCCGATTCTCAAGTCCGATCGAGTTCAACATGCCGGCGGTCGTTTCCCATACGCGCGGCGCCGGATTGCCGCTCCTAGCCTCCAGCGTCACGCTTTTGGGTATGACGGCGCCCAATTTGGCCGGATCAGTAAACCGGCCGTACTCTCGCCCGAAAGTACCGCTCGCCATGATTACCGGATTCTTAAGTTGTATGCCTGCAATATCGGTAGTTAGATTCATCTTTTTAAGATATTCACTCGTCGCGCCTTATTGACCGGACCTACGAAGACGGCTACTCTTTGGCCGGTCTTGATGTCCGCGAATGTCAGGCGCTCGTTACCTGTTATCGCCTTGTTTCCAATTACCAGGCCCAGCCAAACCGGCGCCGTCTCAGGCAAAAAGAACGTGATCGTCTGCCGGGTTACATCCGACTGGATGCTGATCTTCGGTCCCATAATGCTTTGTTCATTAGATATCACAATTCCGGTGGCGTAGCGCGAAATCGCGCCGCCCGGTTCGATGTACTCATTCTTTAGGACGGGCTCGATATTGTAGCCCGGCAGTCGCTCCGTCCCGAACCACCAGATGCCCGCGGCGACCAACAGAACGAGAACCACACCGCCGGCCGCCAGAACATACCCCTTATGGTAATACCAAAGGTCGCCTAGCCAGTCCATACGACTTCCTCCGCCGAGAAAACCGGTCCGTCCGCGCAAACCCTACGGTAGCCGGTTGTAGTCATGACGGCGCAGCCCAGACAGGCACCCACGCCGCACGCCATCCGCTCTTCCAGTGAAACCTCGCAGAAGACATCGTATAGGCCCGCGATAGTCGCCGCCCGCCGCATCATGACCGTCGGCCCGCAGGCGAATATCGCGACCGGGCCGGGACCCGCGGAAATATGTTGTTCCAGGATGTCAGTTACGTAACCCCGATGGCCTTGGCTGCCGTCGTCGGTCGTTACCGTTACTTGGCAACCTAGCGATTTGAAATCTGCCAAACATGTCAGACAGTCCTTGGAGCGAGCCCCCAGCAGAACTGTAACAGCCGTCCCCTTGGCCCGGTAGGCCTGAGCCAGAAACATGAGCGGGGCCACTCCGATACCGCCTCCGACCAGAATGATTCGCCGGAAGCGGGCATCCACGGTGAATCCGTTGCCCGCCGGTCCGATCGCGTCGATTGTCTCCCCAGTGCGCTTGGCTGCCAGCAACGCGGTGCCCGCGCCTTTGGCTTGATAGAGAAACGCGATCGCGTCTCGGTCGTCGAGGCCGTGTATCGATATAGGCCGGCGCAGCAGCGGCTCCAGACCCTTTCCGACCCGGATATGCGCGAATTGTCCGGCGCGAGCGCTTTTCGCCCAGCTGTGACTGCGCACGGTCAGACGGTAAAAGCCGTCACCCACGACCTTGTTCGAGATTATCTCCAGCTGGTCTTGTGTTAGGTGTTTTTCGGCCATGTCATCCTCGTACTCTTTGTAATCTTCGTGCTCCTAGTTTTTGTGGTAGTCCTGGATCGCCTTAACGCCGATATCTTCTTCCTGCATTGCCTCTATGCCTTGAATCGCTGCCTGGGCGGCGCTCATTGTGGTTATCAAAGGCACGCCGTAGAAGGAGGCCGCGGTTCTGATATAGTAGCCGTCGGTGCGGGGCCCTTTGCCCAATGGGGTGTTTATCATCAGGTCGACCTTGTCCTCTTTGATCAGGTCGATAACGTTCGGGCCACCTTCGTGAATCTTATTGAGCAGAACCGCGTCGATTCCCGCCCTCTGCAGAGTGTCGCCCGTCCCCGCCGTGGCACAGATGCTAAATCCCATCTTCGCCAGACTTTTCGCGATCCCTATGATGTGTCTTTTGTCTTTGTTGTTGACGCTGATGAAGACGTTACCGGCCACAGGCAGAGCGGAGCCGGCGGCCATTTCCGCCTTGGCAAAGGCCTTACCGAACGTCGTGTCGATGCCCATAACCTCTCCGGTCGATTTCATCTCAGGACCGAGCACTGTGTCCTGTTCCGGGAAGCGTCCGAACGGCAAGACCGCTTCTTTGATGGACACGTATTTTTCGAAGTCGGCACGCACCGGCTTGAGATCCTTTAGCTTACGGCCGGCCATTACGCGGGCGGCCAGTTTGGCCATCGGTACTCCGATAGTTTTGCTGACGAACGGCACGGTGCGGCTTGCCCGGGGATTAACCTCGAGCACATAAACCACGTCATCCTTGACGGCGAACTGGATATTTAGCAGCCCGATCACCTTGAGCGACTTGGCCAGCCGGCGAGTATAGCCCTCGACCGTCGCTAACAACCCGGCGCTGAGCGTATAGGGTGGTATCACACACGCCGAGTCACCTGAATGTATGCCGGCCTCCTCAATATGTTCCATGATGGCGCCGATGAATACGTCCGTGCCGTCGCAAACCGCGTCGACGTCGACTTCGATGGCATCCTCCAGAAACTTGTCGATCAATACCGGATGCTCCGGCGACGCTTTAACCGCATTCTTGATATAACCCTCAAGCATATCTTCAGAGTATACGATCTCCATTGCTCGCCCGCCCAGAACGTATGAGGGCCTGACAACCAGCGGATAACCGATGTCCTTGGCAACCTCGAGTGCCTCCTGATAACTGAAGGCCGTTCCGTTGGCTGGTTGTTTGATCCCCAGTTTCGCAATCATGGCACCGAAACGCTTGCGGTCTTCGGCCAGATCGATGCTGTCCGGCGAAGTCCCCATGATGGGCACTCCGGCGGCCTCGAGCGCCCGCGCGAGCTTAAGTGGCGTTTGCCCTCCGAACTGGACCACTACACCGTCCGGCCGTTCGGCTTCGACTATGTTCATAACATCCTCGAACGTCAGCGGCTCGAAGTAGAGCTTATCGGAAGTGTCATAATCGGTCGAAACGGTTTCCGGATTGCAGTTAACCATGATCGTCTCGTACCCTTCGTCCTTTAGCGCAAAGGCTGCGTGCACGCAGCAGTAGTCGAACTCTATCCCTTGGCCGATACGGTTCGGCCCGCTGCCCAGGATCATCGCTTTCTTACGGCGGGAACGCACTAGCTCAGATTCCTGCTCGTAGGTGGAGTAATAATAGGGTGTGTAGGCCTCGAACTCGGCCGCGCAAGTATCTACCGACTTGAAAGTCGCTCTTGTACCGTCTGCCAGTCTAAGCGAGCGGATCTCCGCCTCTGTTTTTTCGAACATAAATGCTAGCTGCACGTCGGAATAGCCGTGGCGTTTGGCGCGGCGAATAATGTCCGCGTGCGGACCGGCCGCCCGCATCTCCCGCTCGAACTCCACAAGCTGTAATATCTGATCCAAGAACCAGGGGTCGACGCCGGTCAAGGAGTGAACCTCGTCAATCGGCATGCCCGTCGTTAGACCATGCTTTATGTAGAAAAGGCGGTCCTGGTTAGGCACGCGCAGCTTCTCGATCAGCCGCGCCTCGTCGATGTCTCCTTTACCGTCCGAGCCCAGCCCGAATCTGTCCGTTTCCAGCGAGCGTACGCCCTTCTGCAGAGCTTCCTTGAAGGTGCGCCCGATACTCATCGCCTCTCCGACCGACTTCATCTTGGTCGTGAGGGTCATGTCGGTATCCGGGAATTTCTCGAACGCCCAGCGCGGGATCTTGACCACGACATAGTCGATGGTCGGCTCGAAGCTGGCCGGCGTCTTCTGGGTTATGTCGTTGGGTATCTCATCCAGGGTGTAGCCCACAGCCAGCAAGGCCGCAATCTTAGCAATCGGAAACCCGGTCGCTTTGCTGGCCAGAGCGCTAGACCGAGACACTCGCGGATTCATTTCAATGATCAAGAGACGGCCGTCATCGGGATTGATGGCGAATTGGATGTTACTGCCGCCGGTTTCGACGCCTATCTCCCGGATAATCGCCAATGAGGCGTCCCGCAAGCGCTGGTACTCCATGTCGGACAGGGTCTGCGCGGGGGCCACGGTGATCGAGTCGCCCGTGTGTACACCCATCGCGTCGAAGTTTTCGATCGAGCAAACAATGACCACGTTGTCCTTAATGTCGCGCATGACCTCAAGCTCGTATTCTTTCCAGCCGATGACCGACTCTTCCACCAGAATCTCGTTGATCATGGACTTGCGCAGGCCGTCGCCGGCAATATGGTCGAATTCCTCTTGGTTGTGCGCAATCCCGCCGCCCGACCCGCCAAGTGTAAAGCTGGGCCGGATTATGGCCGGAAAGCCGATGTCCTTGGCCAAATCACGAGCCTGCTTCAAGGTGTAGGCGAAACCGCCGCGCGGCAGCTCCAGCCCGATACTTTTCATGGCCTGATCGAACAGGTCGCGGTCTTCCGCCTTTTTGATCGACTCCAGTTTGGCGCCGATCAGCTCGACCCCGAATTTATCCAAGACGCCTGACTCGGCCAGAGCGACGGCGGTGTTCAACCCTGTCTGACCGCCCAGTGTCGGCAGCAAGACGTCCGGCCGTTCTTGCTCGATCACGCGCGCGACGAATTCCGGCGTGATGGGTTCGATATATGTCCTGTCCGCAAACTCCGGATCCGTCATAATCGTCGCCGGATTCGAATTGACCAAGATAACTTCGTATCCCTCGCGCCGCAGCACTTTGCACGCTTGCGTCCCGGAATAATCGAACTCGCAGGCTTGACCGATAACGATAGGGCCGGACCCGATGATCAGGATTTTCCGGATGTCGGTGCGTTTTGGCATCAGCGCATCAACTCAATGAACTCGTCGAACAAATACATGCTGTCGTGCGGGCCGGGTGCCGCTTCCGGATGATATTGGACGGAAAACGCCGGAATGTCGGCGCAGCGGATGCCCTCGACGGTCTTGTCATTCAGATTGATATGCGTGATCTCAACGCCGGTTTCTCCATACGCGCTTTTGCCGGGAAATGATTCCGCGTCGACTGCGAAGCCATGGTTCTGGCTGGTGATCTCTACGCGGCGTGTTCGCAGGTCCATGACCGGATGGTTGGCTCCTCGATGACCGAATTTTAGTTTAAATGTAGCGCCGCCTAAGGCTAGTCCTAACAACTGGTGACCGAGACAAATGCCAAACAGAGGCACCTGTCCCAACAGGCCGCGAATGGTCTCGATTCCGTAGGTGACAGCGGCCGGATCACCGGGACCGTTGGCCAGCATTACGCCATGGGGCTTCGCTTTCAGAATTGTCGCGGCCGATGTCGCGGCCGGTACGATGGTGACTCGACAGCCGCGTCTGGTTAGCTCGCGCGGGATGTTAAACTTCGCGCCGTAGTCGATCAGAACGACGTCTGTGGCGCCGCTCTCGCTGCCTGGCCAAACATATGACTTGTCGCCGGTAACGCCCCGCACCAGGTCCTGGCCGACGATAGACGGATAGGCCGCCAACTTGCGGGCCAGAGCGCTTTGGTCGAACTCAACACTCGATATCGCGGCGCGCATTGCGCCCGCGGTCCGGATGTGTTTGGTCAGGGCCCTGGTGTCGATGTCTTGTATCCCGACTATCTCGTGGTGGCGCAGCATGTCCCCCAGCGTTGACGTACCGCGATAATTGGAGAACATCCTGGACTCTTCCCGCACGATAAAGCCGTTCAAAAACGGTCGGCGCGATTCTTTGTCATCACTGTTCAGACCGTAGTTTCCGATGTGCGGATAGGTCATGGTCACAAGCTGTCCGGCGTAAGAAGGATCAGTCAGTATCTCCTGATAACCCGTCATGCTCGTGTTAAACACGGCCTCGCCGAAGGTCTCGCCCTCGGCCCCCATGGCCGCACCTTCGAATAAGGTGCCGTCCTCCAGCAACAGAATCGCGGGCTTATAGTCTGACAATCTTTCCTCCCACAATGACATCCGCCGCACGACCGGTCAGTTCCCAGCCGCCGTAGGGTGTGTTCTTGGATTTCGATTGAAGTGTGTTAGGGTCAACCGTCCATTCTCGCTTCGGGTCGATCAGCGTGATGTCGGCGACCGAGCCCACGGCCAGCGTGCCCCGCCCAGTCTTGTCCAGACCTAGTAAGCGCGCCGGTGCGCAGCTCATCTTGTCGATCAAAACCGGCAGACTAATGACGTCCTCCCCAACCAGTTTCGTCAACATTACACCCAGCGTGCTTTCTAAACCAATCTTGCCGCAGGCGGCGTACTCCCATTCGCATTCCTTTTCCTGGACGGCATGCGGCGCATGGTCGCTGGCGATGGCGTCGATTGTGCCGTCAACCAGCCCGTGACGCAGCGCGAGAACGTCCGCTTCTCCTCGTAACGGCGGATTGACCTTATAGTTTGTGTCGTAGCCGACGCAATCCGAGTCGTGCAGGGTTAGGTGATGCGGTGTAACGTCACAAGTCACCGGGATGTGGTGCAATTTGGCTATCTTAACCATCTCCATGCTGCCCTTGGTGGAGATATGGGTTAGGTGGACGCGGCTTTTGGTCAGCGCGGCCAGCCGGATGTCGCGGGCCACGATGACCTCTTCGGCTTGCGCCGGTATGGGCTTCAACCCCAACAGAGTCGAATAGTATCCCTCGTGCATCTGACCGTTGCGCGACAGGCTGTGATCCTCGGGGTGAATGATCAGCGGCACACCGAGCATCTTTACGTACTCCATCGCTCGGCGCATCACCTCCGCGTCCATGATCGAGCGGCCATCATCGCTGAAGGCGACCGCTCCGAACTTGACCATGTCGCCCATGTCCGAGATTTCCTTGCCCTCCAGCCCTTTGGTGATCGCTCCGGTGACGTAGACGTTTACCAAGCCGACGGCCTCCGCCCTGTCGCGCAGCATCCGGACAACCGACGCGTTATCGATGACGGGATCGGTATTCGGCATGCAATTGACGGACGTGAATCCGCCCGCCGCGGCGGCGCGCGCTCCCGACTCGACCGTTTCTTCGTCTTCCCGGCCCGGCTCGCGCAGATGCACGTGCATGTCGATTAGGCCGGGCGTAACCATTAAGCCCTTAGCTTCATAGACCTTGACTTTAGGGTCAGCTTTCAATTTTGGCTCGACCGCGGTCACAATGCCGTTCTCAATCATAACGTCGGCGATTCCGTCAAACTTACGGGATGGGTCAATGACCCGCCCGCCGCGTACGAGTAGACTAGCCATTGGCGCCGCCTCCCAGTAGCAGATAAAGAACCGCCATGCGCACGGCTACGCCATTGGCGACCTGTTCGGTGATGACCGCTTGCGGCATGTCGGCGACCTCGCTGGCTATCTCCACGCCGCGATTCATCGGTCCCGGATGCATGATTAACGCCTCGGGATTCATCAGACCAACACGTCGCGCCGACAGTCCATAACGGCCGGCGTACTCGCGCAGACTGGGCAGAAGGCTTTCCGATTGGCGCTCTAGCTGCAGACGCAGCAAGTAGACGACATCAACCTCCGGCAACACGTCGTCGAGACTGTATGAAACATGGCAGCCCATCCCCTCCACTTCCGCGGGAATCAGCGTCGGAGGGCCAACTACGGTAACCGCGGCCCCCATTTTAGTCATCCCCAAGATGTTGCTGCGTGCGACCCGGGAGTGCGCGATGTCCCCGACAATGGCAATCTTAAGTCCGTCGGTGCGTCCCAGCTTCTCTTTGATGGTGTAGAGGTCCAACAGGGCCTGTGTCGGATGCTCATGCGACCCGTCACCGGCGTTAATTACGCCCAGCCGGCTAACCCGGCTCAAGAAGTGAGCCGCGCCCGCGGCGCTATGACGAATGATGGCCAGGTCGGCGTTCATCGCTTCCAGGGTTGCCGCCGTATCCTTTAGGCTTTCGCCCTTGACGATTGAGGACGTCGAGGCCGAGAAGTTGATCACGTCGGCACTTAGGCGTTTGGCGGCCAGCTCGAAGCTCGTGCGCGTGCGCGTGCTAGGTTCTAGGAAGAGGTTGACCACGGTACGGCCGCGCAGCGCCGGCACCTTCTTTATCTCGCGACCGCTGACTTCCTTGAATGAATTCGCGGTCTCCAGTATTAGCTCGATATGTGCCCGCGACAGTTCGCGGATGCCCAGCAGATCCTTACCGTCAGTCAGCATCCGGCTCACCCACAACAACCTCGTCGACCTCATCGATCTCGATCAAGCGGACTTTCACGTCTTCCTTCCCGGCGGTCGGGATGTTTTTGCCGACATAATCTGCCCGGATGGGGAGTTCTCGATGACCGCGATCGATCATCACGGCCAGCTGGATGGAAGCGGGCCGGCCGAAATCCATAATCGCGTCCAACGCCGCGCGGACGGTGCGTCCGGTATAGAGGACGTCGTCGACCAGGATAATATCGCGATCAGTGACGTCAAAGGGAATGTCGGTTTGGAAGGCTTCTGGGCGCAATTTTTTGCCAATGTCATCCCTGTAGAAAGTAACGTCCAGAGAGCCCACCGGCTGGGCCAGCGGCTCGATGGCGGCAATTTTGGTTTGCAGACGGTCGGCCAGATGATGACCGCGGCTCCGCAAACCGATTACGGCCAGCGCGGCGGCGCCTTTGTTCTTCTCGATAACCTCGTGGGCAATGCGGGTCAGCGCCCGGTCCATATCGTCAGCCGAGAGAATCTTGGCTCGTACTTTGAACCCCACTGGCGCCTCCCTATCGTGCGACAAAAAATGCCCTCTTGGTCTCAACGTGCGAGCGCAAGAAGGCATACCATACCGCTGTATGTGTGTTGATCTTTCTCCTTGCCGGCCTCGCAGGACCGAACTTAAAGGTCTTGAACTATCCTAACAACCGGACCGCAGGGTGTCAAATTCTGCCCGTCTATGCCCTTATTGCCGGAGACGGCCTAGAAAGCGTCGTCCGTCAAGGCTTTGACTTCACTCGCGATGCGGTCCAGAATGGCCTTTTGGCGAGCGCGTTTCTCCTCGGCGGTCTTGGCCGCGGCGCGCGGGGCAAAATCCTCGATCCGAAAGGATCGGCCATACGTGACGCGAACCTTGGGCAGCCGGGGGAGCTTGGCTCCTTTTGGCCAGATCATCCCAGGCCCCTGGAGCCCGACAGGCAAGATCGGTACAGCCGCCATGTCGGCCAGAAACACGACTCCTGGCTCAAGCGGGCCTAAGCCTGGCTCACGAAACCGGCCGCCTTCGGCAAACACAATTACCGCGTCTCCCTGGTAGAACAGGTCGAGTATTTTCTTTAGGCCCTTACGGTCGGGTTGGCCTCGCTTAATCGGATAGGCACCCAGGTGTAGATAGAACCACCGTGACAGCGGATTGACGAAAAGCTCGGCCTTGCCCATCGCGTACAGACGGCGAGGGTTGGCTGTGGATATAAAGAAAGGATCGAGATTACTTTGGTGATTGCCTACCAGCATTACCGGTCCGGCCATTGGAATGTTTTCAGCGCCGCTGACCGACGTCCGAAATAGCAGTCGGCCCAGGGGTACGGCAATCGCGCGGATAAACCAAAAAAACATCTAGACCTCCGGTCCGGCCAAGCCGGCCTTTTTCGCCAAGTCAACAACGGCCTGGACAGCCGCCGCAATTGACATGCCGCTGGTGTCAATAACGTGAGCGTCGGTGGCGACCTGCAGAGGCGACGCCGCGCGTGTTGAATCAAGCCTGTCGCGAGCGGTTATCGCGTCCGCCAAATCTTCCAGGGAAACGTCCACGCCGGAGGCCTGCATGTCTCCCAGGCGCCGCTGTGCCCGGGTCGCGGGACTGGCGTCCAGGTATATCTTAACCGCCGCGTCCGGAAACACAACCGTTCCAACGTCGCGGCCTTCGATAATGTCGCCCTTGTCGGCTTGCTGTGCCAAATATCGTTGGTGTTCGACAAGCAGGCGCCGGACTTCGGGGTGGCTTGCGACCGCACTGACGGACGCGGTGACATCCGGTAACCGGATTGCGGCGGACACGTCCTCACCGTCCAGAAATGTCAGGACGTTCAGGCCGTCGGGGTCGGCTTCCTGCTCGATAACTGTCCGCGCGGCCAGCTCCCCGATGCCCGCCTCGTCCGCGACATCCACCCCGCCGCGCAAGATCTTCAACGTTAGCGCCCGATACATAGCGCCCGTGTCTATATAGTCAAACCCAAGCCGCTTCGCCGCCAGCTTGGCGACCGTACTTTTGCCTGAACCGGCCGGTCCGTCGATTGCGATCACCGGCCGCGTCTTAGACAGCGGCACCGGTCAGCATCCTTTCAAACCCCGGGAATGATACGTCGATGCAGGCCTCGTCATCGATGACCGTCTCGCCTGTGGCAATGACGCCGGCGATAATCATAGCCATCGCCATACGGTGGTCGCCTAAAGATTTTACGGCCGCGCCCTGTAGCGGGGTTGGACCCTTTATTACGAGAC
>JAHEXW010000004.1:10164-92640 GCA_023251915.1 Actinomycetes bacterium | reverse complement strand
GGCCGGATCATAGCTGATGGTGATGGTGACCGGTTGGCTGAACGTGGTGATCGGTGTGCCGCTGGTATCGAAGCACTTGAATTCATAAGACGTTCCCAGGAGACTCAAACCGCCCGGAACCGCTGGAGTGCCGGCCGCGACCTTCTCAATTATGACACCGTAGTCGGTGGCGACCGCGCCGGCCGGGAACGTCACGGAAGCTCCGCCAGCCGGACAATCGACCGTTGTGCCTTCTCCCCCTAAAACTGGATCGGCGTTGTAAACGGCTGTCTGTGTCACGCGAACCAAGACTTCGTCGCCGCTGCCGCCTATCAAGGCGTTGCTGGTGCCAAAACCGTTGAAGGGCCCCGATTGGGTCGAACCGTTGTCTTGCTTGACCACGTTAACTGTATCCATAGCGGTCACCAGGTAGTCCAGATCAATCATCTCGCTATAGACGGAGTTGTATTTGTACAGATGTCCAGTGCGGCCGGTGCCGCCAACCATAAAGTAGTACCCCGCGAACGTGGCGTCGGCGTTGGCTGTAATGGTCGCCGGGAAGGGCAGCTGCGTCGTAGCGGGCGGAATATTTGTCGCCGCGATGATCGGGTAGTGGGTATCTTTGAACAGCTCCATAGTTCCATTCCCGCCGCGCGCGCCGATCATCCAAGAGCTGTTATACCAGTCATAGTCGAGCGACATGATATCGGTCGTGCCGCCGACCGTGCTCAGAATTTGTCCTGGCACGGTGCTCCCGCTGTCACAGCCATAGGCCAGAACGTCTCCTACACCGGTACCGAACGCCCAATAAGGATAATCGGTTAGCGCCTTGACAGAGCCGGCCTGCGCCGAAAGATCCGCGCCGTTAGCTTCGATGGATCCGTCAATCGGAATGTTCGAGAATTCGTTGCCGTAGAGTCCGATGGGAGCCTGCGCGCCGGCCATGGCCGGATCGGTTACCACGGAAAATGTCGCGTTGTAGGCGTTGCCCCAGTCCAAATCGGTTGTTAGCAGCAAAGCGTTCGGCCCGCCTACGGTCACAGCCATGTTCCGGGTATCGCCGTCATAGGACATGTCGGTAACCGTCTCGTGCGACGCCAGCGTGCTGTCGTCGTACAGGTTCTCGTCCTCGCCTTCACCATCTCCGTAACACAAGCCGCAGAGATAAGCGATAGACGCGACAGGATGGGTGTCGACTATACGGCTGCCGCCGACGAAGTAATCCTCGTTGAAATAGACAATGGCATTGATCCGGGTCCAATTGTCGCCGATATACTCCCGGAACAGCCCGGTCCAGTTGGAGAAATCTTCGCCGTCCCACGAGACTATCGCGACTTTGCCGTCGCTGTCGATTCCCGCGATGAGCGTCAGGTCGCCGACGGGACTACAAATGGCCGTGACCTCTGTCATTGGCGCTTTTAAGACAGCATTCATCTGAGCCGTTAAATCCTCGCTTGAGAATGCCATCGGGGGATCGACATTGGGGATGTCCGGCCTGGCCAGTGCGGACGCCGGCCCGGCCAGCATCATGCTTAACGCCAAAACCGCGACCAAAGTGATTTTCCAGACTCGTGACATGGGCCCCCCAAAGGATGCTAGATAACGCGTTGAAAGCTAAAACTAATACTTGGAGAATATTACCTTAGAACAGGAGATTAGGTCAACATGTGTTTACAAAGTGGCGGAGGGGGAGGGATTCGAACCCTCGAAAGATATCACTACCTTTACCCGCTTAGCAGGCGGGTGCACTCGGCCTCTATGCGACCCCTCCAAAAGCAGAAAATTGGTGCGCCCGAGAGGAGTCGAATCCATCCAACCGTCGCTTGCGTCACCTAACTGACGCAAGCTCCTCACGGGGGCAACCAAATGTTTCCCCCTTGAGTTCCCCCTTCCTTAAGAGAGACTTAAGGGGGCGTCTCTCCCCCTTAATAATCCCCCTCAGGTTGGAGGTTCTCACCTGGGAAATCAATTCTTAAGACGATCTGTTAGAAATAGTCGATCATCTTAAGAATTGGTGCGCCCGAGAGGAGTCGAACCTCCAACCTACGGATTCGTAGTCCGGCGCTCTATCCATTGAGCTACGGGCGCATGCATGAATAAAGATTCTAACATAAAAAGGGCCGCAGCTCGAAAAGCGCGACCCTTTAAAAGTTAGAGTGATGAGCAGTTTCGCGTCGTGCTCAGGACTAGACTATACAGCCCTTATCGCAGTGCGCTACTCTCGGAATGGTGAACCTTGGCATTCAAGACACCCCCCTTCTGCTCTTACTAACTTATTTTATCACGGTAATTCCGCCCATGTAAGGGACTAATTTCTCCGGCACCCTTACCGTCCCGTCAGCCTGCTGGTATTGTTCGATGATCGCCGCAAGCGTCCGGCCGACTGCCACTCCCGATCCGTTCAGCGTATGCGTGAGTTCCGGTTTTGCTTTTTGGTCGCGGCGCCAACGAACGTTGATCCGCCGAGCTTGAAAATCTGTGAAATTGCTGCAAGACGAGATTTCCTTAAAGCCGCCCGAGCTTGGTATCCAACCCTCGATATCGTATGTCTTGGCCGCCGAGAAACCCAGGTCACCGGTACAAAGGGTAATGACGCGGTAGTATAGGCCAAGCAACTGCAGGACCTCTTCAGCGTCGGCGGTCAGCTGTTCGAGTTCATCCCAGCTGGTTTCCGGCCGGGCGAACTTTACCAGCTCGACCTTGTTGAACTGATGCTGGCGAATAACGCCCCGCACGTCCTTGCCGTACGAACCGGCCTCGCGCCTGAAACACGGCGTGTAGCAAACATATTTCTTGGTCAGCTCGTCGTCCATGAGTATCTCGTCTCGGTGGATATTCGTGACGGGCACCTCGGCAGTCGGTATGAGCCAAAGATCGTCGTCGGCACACTTGTACAAGTCTTCGGCAAACTTCGGCAGTTGCCCGGTACCGGTCATCGTGGCCGTGTTAACCAGCAACGGCGGCCATATTTCCGTATAACCGTGCTCGGTGGTGTGCAGATCCAGCATAAAATCTATCAGTGCCCGCTCTAGCCGTGCCCCCAGCCCCTTTAGCAATACGAACCGGCCCCCGGCCAACTTAGCGCCCCGCTCGAAATCAAGGATGCCCAGGGTTTCCCCGATCTCCCAATGCGGTTTTGGCTCAAAACCAAGAGCGGGCTCTTGTCCCCAACGCCGTATCTCGATATTGTCCTCCGGAGTATCCCCGTCCGGCACGGACTCATGCGGAATGTTCGGAATGTCTAAGAGTATGTCGCGGCTGGCCGTCTCGATGTCGCGCAGCCGATCGTCGTATTCCTTGATGCGGTTCGAGACGTCTTTCATGCCCGCCAACGCGGCGTCAGCGGATTGGCCTGCCTTCTTAAGCGCGCTGATTTCGTCGTTTACCTTATTACGAGACGCGCGCAATTCTTCAGCCTCGACCAAAATGGCTCGCCGCCGGCGATCTAGCTCTACCACCTCGTCGACTTTTGCCAAAACCATCGGGTCGGCCCGGCGCGCGGTCAAAGACGCCTTGACTGTATCCGGATTGTCGCGAACGAGTCTAATATCCAGCATCTACTCGGCCTTGGGATATGAACCCAGGAACTTGACGTCAGTGAACCGGCAGCCGAGGCACTTGAACGCGTCAGCGATAACCTTATCCTCGATATGTCCGTCCATGTCGACGAAGAATATGTACTCGCCCAAAGCGCGCTTGCTCGGCCGGGATTCGATCTTCGATAGATTGATGAAGCGAAAGGCGAACTCCTGCAGGATCTGCAGCAATATCCCCGGCCGGTCCTCGTGCGGCATGATAACGATTGTCGTCTTATCGTTTCCGGTCCGCGCTACTTTGTTTTTCCCCAGCATGACAAACCTGGTCTGGTTTTGCTTGTAGTCTTCGATATCCTCGGCCAAGACGTCCAGCCCGTATAGCTTGGCCGCCAACGCGGTTCCGATGGCCGCTCGATGACCGTCTTCTTCAGATACGATTTTAGCGGCTTCCGCCGTGCTGTTGGCAGCCTCCATGGCAGCGTTCGGCAAGTTGGCAGCCAAGAACTGGCGACACTGGGCGATGGCGTGCGGTTGCGAAACAACGGCCGTAACATCAGCAAGCGACACTCCCGGCTTGGCTAGCAGGTTCTGCTTGATAGGGACGATGACCTCGCGTTCAATGAAAATATTTGTCTCGAACGCCAGCATATCAAGCGTTACGTTGAATGAGCCCTCGATCGAATTCTCGATCGGCACTATACCGTCAGAGATCGAGCCCGCCTCGACCGCCGTAATGACCTCGGCAACACTAGCAAACGGTATCAGGTCGGCTTCCTTAAAGTTAAAGGCGGCCAAACCAGCTTCTTCGGCGAACGTCCCTTGAGGTCCCAGATATCCGATTTTCATTTCTACCTCCCGCCCATGGCTTGGTTAATGGCCGCCGTTTCTTCCGCCGACGGTTGAATCATCGCTCGGCCGCCGCGGACTTGCTTGGCGTACGTCCTGTTATCGGCCCGGCCGATGATCGTGCTGACGACGATTCCATCGCCGTGTTCGTTGAGCAAAGCCAGGGCAAACGACAGCTCTCCGCCCATGTCGCTAAACGCGTCGTAGCGCACAAGTCCTATCCTTTGCACGGCGTCCAGCTGAATATTGTGAAGAACATCGATGTTCTGCTCAGCTTGCGCGATGCGGTCTTCCAAACCGTCAACGCGAACGAAATGTTGTGCCAGGATCTCTTGCAGTGTATTGTCAGTCATTCCCCTGGTCAATATCCGTTGATTCCGCCTGATCAGACCGAGATTGTAGGAAATCAGGCCGACCCAAACGATTACGGCGACCAAGAATATTGCCAGAACGACGAGCGCTATTGCCGAGCTCAAGATAAGTTTTCCTCCCATGTCAAAAGGTAAACATCATTTTAGCATAACCGTTTGGCGTTGTTTGAGCCGCTCGCCATAGTATATGATGATGCTTATGTTGGTTGATAAACGTTATGAACTGCTTAAACACCGCATAGAACCCCATCCCGGCGCCATCGTCGCCTTTTCCGGAGGAACCGACAGCGCGCTTTTGCTGGCAGCCGCGCGCGACGCTTTGGCGGGCGACCTTACCGCGGTCACTTGGCAGACCGAAGTAACCCCTGATTCTGATATTGATCAGGCTGTCCGTCTGGCCGAACAGCTCGACGTCAGCCATCGGGTAATCTGCGCAAGTTTCCTGGAAATTGAGGCCGCCGCGGCCAATAATACGGACCGCTGCTATCATTGCCGGCGGCAAATGTACTCGGACATGATGAAGGTGGCAACAGGATCCAATGTTGTCGCCATTCTCGAAGGAGTCAACGTCGACGACCTGTCCGACACCCGCCCGGGGCTGGAGGCCGCTCGGGAGATGGGCATAGTCCATCCCTTGCTGGAAGCCGGACTAGACAAACAGGCCGTGCGAGAGTTGGCTCGAGCCCTCGGGTTACCCAACTGGGACCGGGAAGCTGCGCCGTGTCTGGCCAGCCGTATCGCTTTCGGCCGCCGAGTTACGTCCAGCCGCCTCATGAGAATCAACCGGGGCGAGACATTTCTGCGGGAGCGCGGCTTTCGTAATGTTCGCCTCCGTCTGCTCGATGATATCGAAGCCCGCATCGAGGTGGCGCCGGAGCAAGTGCCGGCCTTGCACGCGGACTGGTCGGCAGTCAACTCCTTTCTATGCGACTTGGATTTTGCCCGCATCGAAATCGCCTCAACTGGTTATAAGATGGGGAGCATGAATAGTGAGGTTGCTTCTCGGGAGGTTGCTTCGTCGCCTAGAAACCAGGCTCCTCGCAATGACGTAGAGCGTTTTGATGGCGTTGAGCGTGAAAATGGATAAGACACAGATAGAAAAACTACTTAGAGACATTCAGGCTGGCAGCGTGTCAGTGGAAGCCGCGGTCGAGCGCCTCAAGGGCATGCCTTACGAGGACCTGGGTGACGCCAAGATAGACAACCACCGTTCCCTGCGCTGCGGCTTTTCCGAAGTTGTCTACTGTCCCGGCAAAACCCCCGCGCAGATTACCAAAATCGTAGTTGAACTGGCGCGTCACGGCCAGCCGGTCATGCTCACTAAAGCTGACGCAGCCGCGTTCGCGGCAGCGCTCGCGGGCGCTCCGACAGCAATCTATCACGCGGTCGCCCGTTTAGTTGTCATACCCGGGCGGGATCAGGTGCTCGCGGTCGGCAATGTTGTTGTCATTTCGGCCGGCACAACCGATATGCCGATAGCCGAGGAAGCCGCCTTTACAGCGGAGACGATGGGCGCGAAGGTGACTCGCGTATACGACGCAGGTGTGGCCGGTGCACACCGGCTTTTTGCCAACCTCGATATCATCAACGAAGCGCGGGCCATAGTAGCGGTCGCCGGCATGGAGGGCGCCTTACCCAGTCTGGTCGGCGGTGTGGCGTCATGCCCGGTTATCGCGGTTCCAACGAGCGTCGGCTACGGAGCCAGTTTCGGCGGTGTCACAGCGCTTTTAGGTATGCTAACCAGCTGCGCTCCCGGCGTCAGTGTCGTCAACATCGACAACGGGTTCGGCGCCGGGTACATCGCGGCAACCATAAACAAGCAGACTATAGGATGAGGGGAGGTTGCTTCGTCACTGCGCTCCTAGCAATGACGTAGCGCGTCTATGAAGATTGCTTACTTGGATTGTATGGGTGGTATCAGCGGCGACATGCTCTTGGGCGCGTTCGTGGACGCGGGCGTCGACCCGCAACAACTCCGGAACGAATTGGCCAAACTTAATCTGGCGGGCTGGGAAATAAACGTCCGCGGGGTAAAGAAATCCGGACTGGCCGCGACGAAGGTTGACGTTATCGACAAGTCCGAGCCGGTCGAGCGAAAGTTGCTGGATATCCTGAAGATCATAGCCGGCAGCCGTCTGTCGGCCCGAGCCAAGCAACAGGCGGCACACGTGTTTGAGACGCTGGCGACGGCCGAGGGCGCGGCCCACGGCCAGGTGCCCGCGACCGTTCATTTTCACGAAGTCGGGGCGGTCGACGCGATAATCGACGTGACCGGAACGGCTGTCTGCCTTGACCTGCTGAATATCGACAAGCTCTATGTTTCCACGATTACCGCCAGCCGGGCGGCTCCGGCGACTGCTCACATGCTAAAAGGAATGGCCGTCGCCCTTTATGATTTGGGTTTGGAGAATGTCACACCAACGGGAGTGGCGATCGCCAAAACGCTAGCGGAACAGCCCGCCGCCCTACCCCCCATGACCTTACAGCAGGTTGGATACGGCGCCGGCGACGCTGAGACGGACCAGCCTAACGTTCTGCGGCTGATGCTGGGAGACGCGCCGACGGAGGCGCCAGGCCAGGCGGACGAGACGGTGCTGATGATGGAATCAAATATCGACGACCTCACCCCGGAAGCGCTCGCCTACGCTATGGATCGCCTGTTTGGAGCGGGTGCATTGGACGTTTGGTACACGCCCGTAATCATGAAAAAGGGGCGGCCCGCGTTTGTGCTGAGCTGTCTGTGTGAGGTTGGCCGCGACGCGGCGATCATCGACGCGTTCTTCCGCGAAACAGGCACCCTGGGACTACGGATTTCTAACGTGTCAAGGTTGGCACTGCATCGGGAGACGATTACGGTGACCACGGAATTCGGCGACCTAAGGGTTAAGAAAGGCTGGTTTGGCGGGGGTTTAGTGTCGGTTCGACCCGAGTTCGAGGATGTCGCGGCGGCGGCTCGCCAACACGGTCGGTCTTTCAAAGAGGTCTACGGCGCCGCGATACGCGACTAAGTCTACTTCACGGCAACGGTAAATTTAATCTCACTCATGTTATTGTCCAAGAACTTCTCTTTCGGAACCGGTCCCGCTTGAATCGTCAGCATGTTAACGATATCGCCTTTTGTCGGCGTCAGTCCTGTTATCTTGATTGTCTTTTTCTCACCCGGCGCTAAAGACGCGATGGTAGCCTTCTTCAGTTGTGGCTTCGGTTGGGTTTCCGACTTAAGCGTCGCGACAACCGGAACGTTTACCTCAAGCTGATTACCCTGGTTTTCAATCGTCACCGACACACTGACCGTAGTGGTGCTGGGCAGAGAGCCGATACCGTTATTATCGGCCGTCGCGGCCGGATCGAGGACAACTTCCGAGATGGCGATGCCGTGCGTTTCAGTCAGGTCGGGCGCTGAAGTTTTAATCGCTTGGAGGAACTGCAAGACATTAGCCGCCTCGTATTCCCCGTCGACCGTCAGAAACACCGACGCCGGCGCTGACACGAATGTGATGTCTTTGGACTTCAATACCTTTTGAGCCGCGTCTTTAAATAGCCCGAAAGCCCGATCGCTAAAGGCAATGTCCCGCAGAGACAAGCTGACCTGTTTAGCCGAGACTTCCAAGTCGGTATCGCCCAAGGCGTTGAAGATGGCCGGTTGGTAGCTCTCCAAGGCGGTGGTCCGCAGCTCCAACGCCACCAGCAAGTATTCGTTCGCGTCCGCCATCTCTGTCGGAACCTCTATCTTCTTGGCGTCGCCGGTTATCGTGGCGCTGTCCTTCGCCATTTTGTTCAGCTTCGTCTGCAGGTCCTTCCTGGCCAGAGACTTGATATTGTTGCGCAAATCGGCAAAATCGGTCCCGACCTTGTTGGTACGTTCAGCGATCTTCTTGACCTGATTGACGTAGTTCTGGATTGCGCTGGTATCGTTGCTGCAACCGATGCGGCTGAAGGTGCCGCGGCCGATCAAACACAGCAATAAGAAGACGATGACCAAGACAACAATGATCACCCGGGGATTGAAGATGGGCTTACGTTTTTGTCGGTATGACAGGGTTCCCCTGCTATACGCCATGAGACTCCTTGTCAGTTGGATGGTGCCCCCGACTGGATTTGAACCAGCACAGCCCTACGGCTACTACGCCCTGAACGTAGCGCGTCTACCAATTCCGCCACGGGGGCGTTCGTTCGCGTTTGGAACGATTTGTATTATAACATACCGGCTGATACCCTTGACCTATGACAGAAGCAATGGTCCTGGACAGATACCGCATCATAGAAAGCATCGGACGAGGCGGTTACGGCGAGGTTTTTCGGGCGGAAGACACTCTGATGAACCGTACCGTAGCGGTCAAGCGTATCGACCTTTCTTCCAAGACCTCAGACCGCACGTTAACCGAGGCGAGGGCTGCCGGACAGCTCAATCATCCCAACGTCGTCACGGTATTCGATTTGGAAAAAGACGACCGCTACTATTACCTGATCATGGAATATATCGACGGCGTACCACTATCTAAGGTCCTGGCAGCGAAGTCACCGCTGGCAATCGAGGAAGGCTTGGACATCGCGATCCAGATAGCCGACGCGCTGGAAGCGGCGCACGCGATGGACATCGTTCACCGTGACATTAAGCCGGAAAACATAATGATCACCAAAGACGGCAGTGTCAAAGTAACAGACTTTGGCATCGCCCGTCTGGCCTCGTCGACCATGACGGCGGCCGGCGATGTGTTGGGAACATTCGCATATATGTCTCCGGAACAGGCCAAAGGCGGGCGCGTTGATGCCCGGACCGACGTTTTTTCTTTAGGCGTGGTTTTGTACGAGATGCTGACCGGCGTCTCTCCGTTCGGCTCCGCCACCCCGGCGGGCATCGTCTTTAAGATCACCAACCTAGACCCCCAACCGCCATCAGAACTGAACACCCACATCTCACGCGACCTGGAAAGCTTGATTTTGCGAACGCTGGAGAAGACGCGAACCCAGCGGCTGGATGATGTTACGATTCTGCGTCATTACCTGGAGAGCATGAGAGACGCCAAAGCGCCCAGCCGAAAAGTCATAAAGCCGCTGTACAAGCTAGCCGCATCCGGCTTGCCGGTCGAAGTAACCGAATATGACGGACCCTTGGGACCATTTATCGGGGCTCTTTCCGACGCCAAGGAAGCCGTCGCCGGTTGGCTAGCCAAACATCGATCCGCGGTCGAACGTGTCGCCAACGCGATCTTCGGAACGATATTCCTGTCTTTCTTCCTCTCAAAAACAGGATTCTACGCCGGCGAGATACAGGCGGTTCTGCCGTTCACATACGCGGCTCTGGCGCTGTTGTTTCCGCGCGTCGGATTGGCCGCCGGCCTGGCAATCTTATTTCTGCCTCTCGCCGACTATTCGCTTGTTGTCTCGGTCATCGTCATGATAATCATATTTCTCTGGATGCTGTCGTTTTGGCTGGCCAAACCGGCCAAGACGGTATTCGCATTCCTGGCGCCTCTGTCTTCCATCGCCGGCATCGGATTGAGTTATCCTCTCTTCGCGGGGTTGTTTTGGAGTCCCTTGGTTGCCGCCGGCTTGGGATTCTTAGGCGGCCTGGCTGTGGTGACATTTGATCTATTTAACTCAAACGTAATTCACTTTGTCGCTCTCGCGAATACCTTCGGGCTGAAACATGAGCTTGCCGGCTCGTTGAACCCGGCGACAGCCATAGCCACATTCATCCGACCCTTTGGGCGAGCTCCCGCCCTGCTTACCCAGGCATTTTTATGGGCCGCTGTGGCCGCCTTGGTCAGTTTCTTCTCGAAACGGCGTTCGCTGTCGGGCGACGCAAAGGCTTTAGCCGCGGGAGCTGTCCTTCTTTTGGTCGGCGAACTGGCTATCATGACAGCCGTCCACTGGAGCCCCGCTTATATAGATGTGCTCCTGAAAAGCTGGCTGGCTTCACTTATACTACCTGTAGGCCTGCTGGCGGCGTTGCCGCGCCGTTCTTTCGGCCTGACAGCAATCGAAGACGACGATGACGAGGACGAAGAGTGAGCCTACTTAAAGACCTGGAAGCCAAGCTAGAGCGGACCGTTGAGGGCGCTTTTGCCAAGGGTTTCAAGTCCGGAGTCCAGCCCATAGAAATTGCCAAGAAGTTGGACCGGGCAATGGAGTCCGGCCGAACGGTCGGAGTCTCGAAAATCTACATACCTAACGAATACACTGCCCGGCTAAATCCTGCCGATCTGGCGGCTATGATCGACTTCACTGATCGCTTAATCAACGAGCTGACCACCTTTTTGGACAAGCGCCGGAAAGAAAAGGGCTATGTAATGCTGGGCGTGCCCGTCATAATCTTAGCGGAAGACGCGAACCAACCGGCGGGCTTGGTCGACGTGGACGCGCGCCTGGTGACGCCCGCCAAACAAGACGGTCTCGAAGCGCTGGCGTCGTTGACGATGTTGCTCGGTCAAGAAGAGGGCGAGACTTTCTTGCTTGGTCCGGGCCGCGCTACCATCGGACGGCTGGCATCCAACGACGTTCCTGTGCCCGATCCCAGTCTCTCCCGGCATCACGCCGAAATCACGGCGAGAGACGGGCGCTTCTTCCTCTCCGACCTTGGGGCCACCAACGGGACATTCGTCAACGGAAAACGCGTCGCCGAGATCGAATTGAAAGACGGCGACAAGATCGGCGCCGGCGAAGTCGTTTTTGTCTTCCGGCGGTTTTAGCGTGGCGCCCGGCTACGTGACTCTAATCAACCTGGCGTTTGTTATCCTCCTGTATGTATTTCTGGGCCGTGTAGTCAGGGCCATCTATATCGACATCTATGAGCGTCCCGTTCCGTATAGTGAGGCGCGCGAAGCGATGGAACAAAAGCGCCGGGCGCGTCCGGCGGAAAACGCGGCGTTAGAAGTGGTCAAAAGCGATTTCGTCAATCCGGGGCGCATTTATCCACTGACTGACATCGTGACTATCGGGCGCTCGACCGAGACGGAAATCGTTTTGCGCGACCCTTTGGTCAGCCATCAACACAGCCGCATCATAAAGAAGTTGGACGAATGGTGGTTGATGGATCTGGGCAGCACTAATGGAACTTTCATCGGGCACGACCGGGTGACCGAACCGGTGCGGCTAAAGAACGGGTTGAAGATCAAGATCGGGGACACGATTTTCCAGGTGAAGATGTAATGAAATACGTGACCCGTTCTGATATTGGGAAACTGCGCGAAATAAACGAGGACTCTTGGTTGGCGGACGGCCGTTTGTTCGCCGTCGCGGACGGGATGGGCGGACACAACGCCGGGGAAATCGCCAGCGCCTTGGCTCTGGAAACTTTTGCCGCCGCTTTCGGTCCGCCCCCTGAAGAAACGCCAGGTGAAGCCGTCGCGGACGCATTGGTTGCCGCGGTAGGAGCTGCGAACGACGCTGTTCACGCCGCAGCCGCGCGCAAAAGAGCCTATGCCGGCATGGGAACAACGCTTACGGCCGCTTATATCGACGGCGACGAGCTGTTTCTGGCTCAGGTGGGCGACAGCCGGGCCTATCTGCTGCGCGACGGCCACCTTACGCAATGGACCGTTGACCACACCTTGGTACAAGAAATGATTGCCCGCGGCGAGATTGACGAAGAGTTGGCCCGGATTCACCCGCTCAAGCACGTGATAACCAGGGCGCTCGGTACATACCCGACTGTGACCGCCGACGTTTCCCGCTGGCCTGGTAAGCCGGGCGACATCATTCTGCTCTGTTCTGACGGCCTGTCAGCCAAGCTTGAGCCGGACGTGATTCGGGACATTATCAACAATGCCGCTAATTTAGACGATGCCGCCGATAATCTCGTGCAAGCGGCTCTGGATGCCGGCGGCGAAGATAACATTACGCTGATCTTGATTGAACCAAGGGAGCCCGCGGGTGATTAAATCGCCCCGACGAAACAGGGAACTAAAGCTCCTTGCCGGTGCGCTCTTGCTCGCCGGTGCGGCCCTGGCGGCAACGCAAGTTTCAGCGCCGCGCTTGGGCGCCACGGTAATTATCGCTGCGGCCCTCATTTACACGTTGTTGTACCTCGCCTCGCATCTTGCCTTGCGCGTTTTTGCGCCCCATGCCGACCCGCTGCTGCTGCCGCTCGCGGCCCTGTTGACCGGGTTGAGCCTGACGATGATCTACCGCCTCGACCTGACTCTGGCATGGCGCCAACTCGCCTGGGTGGCGGTCGGCAACATCATCCTTATCGTACTGGTCGCACGCTTTAAGAACTATCGCTCATTGGCCAACTATAAGTATCTGCTCGGACTGACCGGTTTAGTACTCTTGTTTTCAACGATACGCTTCGGCGCCGGCTTCCTGGAGCCCAATCTGTGGTGGAACCTCGGCCCGTTCAGTTTCCAGCCCTCCGAAATTGCCAAGATTTTGATTGTCATCTTTTTCGCCGCCTATCTGAGCGAGAAGCGCGAACTCTTGAGTGTCTTCACCCGCAAGATCGGCCGCGTCAGTGTTCCCGACCCTAAACACCTCGGCCCGATGCTTCTGTTTTGGCTCGTTTCGCTCGGTCTGTTGGTAATCCAGAAAGACATCGGAGCCAGCTTGCTCTTCTTCGGCCTATTCCTCGTCATGCTATATGTCGCGACCAACCGGGGATTGTACGTCGCCATCGGCAGCGTCTTGTTCGTCGGCGGCGCAACGTTTGCGGCCCGGGCCTTCAGCCACGTCGCGACCCGCATTCAAATCTGGCTCAATCCCTGGTCCGACCCGGCCGGCAAGAGCTACCAGCTGGTGCAGTCATTGTTCGCACTGGGGAGCGGAGGTATCTGGGGCGCCGGCTTGGGACGTGGCTATCCGACTCTAATTCCTGTTGTTACGACGGATTTTATCTTCAGCGCCTTTGGAGAGGAGATCGGGCTCGTTGGCGTCATCGCGGTTATTACAATCTACCTCGCGTTTGTAGGCCGCGGGCTGAACATCGCCAACAAGACGGCCGACGACTTCGGCAAACTCTTGGCCGTTGGCCTCACGGCTGTTTTTGCCATTCAAACGTTTGTCATTATCGGAGGCGTCACCCGGTTGGTCCCGCTGACCGGCATAACGCTGCCGTTCTTGAGCTACGGCGGCAGTTCGATTTTGTCCAACTTTATCCTGCTCGGATTATTGTTGAAAGTCTCCAATCAATCCATCGAAGAAGCGAGCGAGATTAAATGAACCGGCAAATACGCGTCATCACACTCGTCTTTTTGGGTATGTTTGCGCTTCTCGTATTGAATGTCTCTTATATCGTTCTTTTCCAGGGCAAGGATTTGGCCTCCAACCCGGCTAACACTCGCGCCGCGGAAACCGCGCGGACGACAGAGCGAGGTCAAATCACCAGCGCCGACGGGATTGTCTTAGCAACCAGCCGCAAGGTCGGCAATCACTACGAGCGACAGTATCCGCAAGGCGCGATGGCAGCGCAGCTTATCGGCTATTCCAGTTATCGCTACCACAACAGCGGTCTGGAGAAGACATATGACGATTACCTGCTAGGTACGGACAGCGCCGGGTTCATCACGGACCTGACACGGAAATTCAAACGGCCCGAGAAGCGCGGCGGCAGTCTAACGTTGACCCTCGATACTCGCCTGCAGAAAGTCGCCGAGGCAGGGCTGGCTGGGCAAAAAGGCGCTGTGGTGGCCTTGGATCCCAAAACCGGCGCGGTGTTGGCCATGGCTTCGTCGCCGTCGTTCGATCTCAACGAGGTCGATTCGTCGTGGACGGTTATCACGGCAGACGCCAATGCGCCCCTGGTAAATCGCGCGACCGAAGGCGCCTATGCGCCCGGTTCGACGTTCAAAATCATCACAGCCGGCGCCGCGTTGGAAGAAGGAATCTACCGCCCGACCGACACCTTTGACGACACGGGCTCGCTGGAGGTAATGGGAACGACGGTAAAAAACCTCAACGACCGGGTGTTCGGGCGGGTCACATTCAAGGAGGCCCTTGAGTTTTCGGTGAACACGGTCTTCGCTCAAGTCGGCTTGAAGCTCGGCGCAAACCGGCTGTTCCAATACGCCTCCAAGTTCGGTTTCAATACTGAGATCCCTTTTGACATACCGGTTAAGATCAGCCGGGTCAAACGTCCCAGCGCGATGGACGAGGTTGACGTCGCCTGGACGGCTATCGGTCAAGCCAAAACGGTTACCAATCCGTTTGAGATGGCCTTGGCTACCGCCGCGATTGCGAATGACGGTGTCTCAATGAATCCTTATGTAGTCAGCCTGATCAAGGATGCTAAAGGCATGGTAGTCCGCACCGCCGGTACCAGCGAGCGGGAGCAAGCGATATCGGCCCCGGCCGCGGCTACCCTGACCGATATGATGGTGGGCGTGACCCAAGAAGGCTTCGGCAGTGTAGTCAACATACCCGGCATAAGAGTCGCCTCAAAGACAGGCACCGCTGAAACAGGGATTCCCGGCCAGACTCATGGTTGGTTTGTCGCATTCGCCCCGGCGGACAATCCGCAGATTGCGATTGCTGTTATTGTTGAGAACGGAGGTACGGGGTCAGGCTCAGCCGGACCGATCGTCCGGGCGCTCTTGGATGAGGCTTTGAAAAGCCCCTAGCTCCACGTATATACTACTCGTGACACAAGGGAGGATTTTTGAACGAAGCGGTATTCAATAAACGCTATAGAGTTATCGAGAAAATCGGCGGCGGCGGCATGGCCGACGTCTACAGGGCCGAGGATCTCGAGCTGGGGCGAATCGTCGCGCTTAAGATACTACATAAGCAGTTTGCCACCGACGAAGGCTTCCTGGAGCGTTTTCGGCGCGAAGCCCGCGCGGCCGCCAAGCTGAATCATCCCAACATTGTCAGCATCTACGACGTCGGGCAGGAAGACGGCGTCTACTTTATCGTTATGGAATACGTCAAGGGCGTGACGCTGAAGAAACTCATCCAGAAAGACGCGCCCTTATCGACCGAGAAGGTCGTTCATATCGCGATGCAGATCGCTAAGGCGATGGAATTCGCCCACCAGCATGAGATCATCCATCGCGACATTAAGCCGCAAAACGTGATCATCACGGAAACAGGCGAGATCAAGGTAACCGATTTCGGTATCGCCAGAGCCGGCTCGACTTCCACTATGACCCGTACCGGCGCCATTCTGGGAACCGCCCACTATATATCCCCCGAACAGGCGCAAGGCAGTGTTATCGACCCAACAACGGACATCTATTCTTTGGGTGTTGTTATTTACGAGATGGCCACGGGCGAGCTTCCGTTCCGCGGTGAGAACCCGGTCGCGGTAGCTCTAAAGCACATCAACGATACGCCGCTGCCGCCGCGTCATGTGTTCGCCGCGGTGCCGGAAAGTCTGGAGGCAGTGATCCTAAAGGCGATGGCGAAGAATCCCGCCGACCGCTACCGGTCGGCCGAGGCGTTGCGGGACGATCTCAAGCGCGTGATTGAAGGCCTGCCTGTCAAAATCATGGGCACCGTCCCAATCGCCGGCGATTCTTCCGATATGACCCGAACGATGGCGGCCCAGCGACCGCGGCCCGCGGCACGGACAGAGCGCAAGCCCAAAAAAGGTCTGATCGCCGCAATAATCGCGGGCGCCGTCTTGTTGCTCCTTGGGGGAGCCGCATTGGCCTATACCCTGCTCAACGGACCGTCAGTCGTCGTTCCGGACTTAAAAGGCAAGACTCTTAGCCAGGCGCAAAGCGCGGCGAAGGCCGCCGGACTGAAGCTGAAGGTTGAGCGAGAGGTCTTCAATGATAACGTCGCCCCGGGACGGGTGGTCAGCCAAACCCCGACAGCCGGCGAAAAGACAAAGAAGGGCTATACCATTACCGTCGTCATGAGCAAGGGCCTAGAGACGGTCAACGCGCCCGACATGACCGGCAAAACTCAAAGTGAAGCTGAAGCCTTGTTAAAGAAAGCCGGCCTAACCTTGGGCAACGTCTCGGAAGGATACAGCGACACCGTCGCCGAAGGCCAGATCATTAGCCAGTCACCGAAGCCCGGCGCCAAGATGGCCAAAGGCGGCAGCGTCGATATTGTCGTCAGTAAAGGCATCGAGAGCGTAGACGTTCCGGATGTCGTAAACAACACCGTGGACGCAGCGACCAGCATCTTGACGGACGCCGGATTCAAGGTCGACCGCTTTGACGATTTTAGCGATACGATTGCCAAAGATCACGTAATCAAGCAAACGCCGGCGGCCGGAGCCAAAGCCAAGAAAGGCTCGACCGTTACGATAACCGTCAGCAAGGGCCCTAAATCGGTCACTTTGATCGACTTTGTGGCCGAGGGCATGACCGGAGCGGCTGCGCAGACTTGGCTCCAAGACCGCGGTTTAGTCGCCACACTGGTGTCTCAGGCAAAACCAGGTATCGTCTCCGGATACGTCTGGAGCCAAAGCGTGTCCGCTGGGACAAAGGTTGACCAAGGCACAACCGTCACTCTGAAGGTAGCGCCTTAGGGCGGCGCAGCATGATAATGCCCAGCCAAATGAACCACGCGATCTGCAATAACCCAAAGCCAAAGGCTAAATCCTTTAACGGCGGCACGACCGATAGGACGCCTGCGGCGCCGATAGCCACTCCAAGCCAGTTCAACGCCTTGGGCTGCCTCCCGGTGCGTAGCGCGGCCAGGCTCACAAGCATTACCCACAGGCCGCCGAGAAGCTCGCCGCCCGAACCCCCAAGGCCTTCAGCCACCGGCTCGATTGCTTGCCAGGCAGCAACGGCCTGACCCGGACTTGTGGCCTGTAGTCCAACGACCGCCGCTACACCGGCATTGAAGATCATCCCGCTAGCGACAAGCACGACGGCCCATATGAGCCCCGTGACCGTTGCCGCTTGGGCCAATATCGGGGCATCATCCTTAAGACGCGCGTAAAGCGCCAGCGCCAACATGGCCAAGACGATACCGAAAACGACGTATGTGATCAGATACATGGCCCGCATGCTGTTATGATTAGCCACAAGCAATGCCACCTTCTTAAAGGGATCCACAACGTCGCGGTACTTCACGAATATAATGAAGTACGGCATCGCCACCAAATAAGCCGCTGCTAGATATAACGCCGCAAGACCTCCAACCTGCCGCTGCCGCGAACTTCCACTGGCAAATGAATTCACTTTGGTCTCCTCCTTTGCTTGGACATGTTGCGCTTCCCGCGCGGACATGTATGCCATATACTTATCATGTAAGTATGATAAACTTACGTTGTAAGTCTGTCAAGTATCTAGAAGGAGAAAATGCCTGTGCCGACCAATCGCGCTCAAAGTCCCAAGTCCCGAGAACCACTCACCAGGGAACGGGTGCTAAGAGCCGCCGTATCGCTTGCCGACGAGAACGGCATCGATTCACTCACTATGCGGGAGCTCGGCCTGAGATTAGGTGTCGAAGCGATGTCGCTATATAACCATGTAGCTAATAAGGACGACATACTCGACGGCATGATGGATATCGTGGTGAGCGAGATCGACCTTCCTTCTGACCCGGTCGATTGGAAAGAGGCTATGCGCCGGAGGGCAGTCTCGGCCCAGTCGGTCTTCTCTCGCCACCCGTGGGCGAGCGGTCTCATCGACTCGCGCGAGAGCAGCGGACCGGCGCGGCTTCACTACTTTGATTGGGTATTGGGAACGCTCCGGCAAGCGGGGTTTACCTTAGAGGTGGCCGCGCGCGCGTTTTCGCTCCTCGACAGCTATATTTACGGCTTCGGCCGGCAGCAGCTCAACATGTCTGTCGACGGCGATATGAAGCCCGAAGAAATCGCGGAGTTGTTCTTAAAAGCAATACCGGCGGATGAGTATCCGTTCCTTAGGGAAATGGTCGTCGATTATGCGATGACCGCCGGCTATGATGAGAGCGCCGATTTCGAATTCGGGCTAAACATCATTCTTGACGGCCTCGAACGGCTGCTGGATTAAGTCACGTTATGTCCTACTTCGCTATCACTAGCCTCCGCTGAAGCTCCGGCATTAAGGAGCTACGCAGGACATTCTTCGCAATTGGACAAATGATGGCCTGCCATTCGTAGCGTCCGAGAGAACGGAGGCGGAAGCCGGAGTTCATCAGCGAAGGATGGTGGAGGTGGGGGGAATCGAACCCCCGACATCTGCCTTGCAAAGGCAGCGCTCTCCCGCTGAGCTACACCCCCACGAAGGTCAATTATAGCAAATCAAACCTTCACGCCGACCGTATGCGGACTGCTATGATAATCTCATGATCATCGATACCCACGCGCACATATATCAGGATGCCATCGCCGACAAGGTTATATCCAGCATCGAGAACTTCTACGGGGTCAAACGCGTTCACGATGCCACGCTAGCCGCCTTAACGGCTTCACTAGACGCGGGCGGCTTCGACAAAGCGGTGGTTCTGCCGATCGCGACCAAGCCCGATCACATCAAGCTAAACGATTGGTACGCCGACCTGGCGCGGCAGTCCGACAAAATCATCCCGTTCGGGGGCATCCACCCCGATAACGACCCGGCGGAGCTCGACAGGTTCCCTGGTTTAGGTCTTCGGGGCCTAAAGATCCAACCGAACGCCCAACGCGTCTTCCCGAATGATCCGCGCTTACTACCCATGTACCGCAAAGCAGCCGACCTCGGTTTGATCGTTGTGTTTCACGCCGGTGACGAGGAGAGCGGGTTCAAGGGGGAATTCAGTCAGCCGGAACATTTTGTTCCCGTGCTTGACGCGTTCCCGGACTTAACGATAGTCCTCTCCCATCTGGGCGGCTTTCGCACCTGGGACCGCCTGGACCTGGTTTTGGGCTACGCCAACGTCTGGTACGACACCGCGCATGTGCCGGGAAATATTTCGGATGATGAGTTCGCGGCTTTGATCAACAAGATCGGAGTGGAGCGGGTCGTGTTCGGGTCCGACTATCCCTTCGGCGATCATGCCGCCGATCGCGCCGTCGTGGAACGAATTCTGGGCGCGGAAGCCGATTTGGTTCTCAGTCGCAATCCCGAACGTCTGCTGGGTTTGTAGCCGAACGGTTCAAACTGGCCTTAAGTTGGCAATACGCGTGGGCCGGATCGGGCGCCTTGAAAATGGCACTGCCGACGCAGACAAAGTCTACGCCTGCGTCTCCGGCCAGACCGGCCGTCTCCAGATTCATCCCGCCGTCTATCCCGATATTTAGAAAGGGCCGTTGAGCCCGCAGGTCCTTGATCTTGTCGAGCACAGCCGGTATGAACGGCGCGCCGTAGAAACCGGGGTGAACGGCCATGAACATCACAGTGTCCACGGAGTCGGCCAACGACAAGAATTCACCTACCGGAGTATCGGGGTTAATCGCCAAACCGGCACGGAAATCGGTGTCACGCAGCAACGAGATTGTTGCTTCTGGATCGGCGACTGCCTCGTAATGGAAGATCACTTCCTCGCTGCCGAAATTAGCCACAGCCTCCAACCAATCTTCCGGATGGGCGACCATAAGATGAGCCTCGCTCTTCAAGAGCGTTTTCACGCCTGCCAGGTCGGAGATACCGATACCCGTTGAGGGTACGAAAACGCCGTCCATGATATCAATCTGAACGTAGTCGGTGAACGTCTCCGAGACTTCGATCAGTTGGCCGAATGTCGTGAGGTCGTTGGCGAGAACAGCGGGCGTGACGCGCAACTACTCCTCCTGCTCCCGCTGCTGAATCTTGCTTAGGCGCCTGACATGCCTTTCGGCGCCCGAAAAATGAGTATTTAGGAATATGTCGACCATCCTGACGGCCGCGTCGTGATCGATTTCCTCGGCTCCGAGGCAAAGAACGTTGGCGTCTACGTGATCGCGGGCCTGTTCAACGGCGTGCTCCGTATAGCCGACCGCCCCTCGGACACCCTTGATCTTATTGGCAGCGACGCAGGTCCCGATGCTGGTGGTGCAGACAAGAATGCCGAAATCATCTGCGCCCCCGTCGCGCACTTTCTCAGCAACGGCAAAGGCGTAGTCAGGATAATCACTGGGCTCCTCGTCAAACGCGCCCAAGTCGGATACGGCAATCTTAAGGCCCGCAAGATGAGCCTTGATCTTTTCCTTTAGGTCGTATCCACCGTGGTCAGCGCCTAAATAAATCAATTTGACCCCTTTGGAATAACAATTGACAAGCCAATTATATCGCTGTCGGAGGCTAAGGCAAGACGAAGAGGACCAGAAAGACCACAGTCAACAGACAACAGAGGCTCTGTGGTCGTGTGGTCTGTGGTCCCGCGGCTGTGGGTTACTTTAGGACTTCGCGGTCGGCTTCGGCCAGATACTTGGCGCCCGCCTTTTTGTTGCCGAGGGACGCGTTGGCAAATCCCATGACCATAAGCGCTTCCTGTAAGCCCGGTTGGAGATTCAAAGCGCGCTGGGCCGACGACGCCGCCTCCGCGCAGCGACCAAGGTTAAACAATGCCAGTCCGCGCAGACTCCAAGCCTCAGCAACCTCAGGATTAATATCGATCGCAGTCTGAGCAGACGCCGCCGCCTCTTCATACCGCCCGAGAGAAAGTTGCGTCTGCCCCAGCAAACGCCAAGACATGGCGTCGGTAGGTTCTGTGCGCAACGCCGCTTCACATTCGACCAAAGCTTTTTCATAGTCGCCCAGCTTACAAAGAATATAGGCCAAGCTGCGTCTGGCTTCGAGGAATGCCGGCTTAAGATCGACAACCTTTCGGTAGGCCGCCAAGGCTTCCTCAAGCCGATCCAGTGTCAAATACGTGTCGCCCATTAAATGCCATATTTCGGCGTTATTCGGGCTTTCCTGCAGGGCCAGTTCATAGCATTTGAGCGAGCTTTCGAAGCTCTCCGTCTTTAGATAGGTGTCCCCGGAGAAACCCCATCCCTTGAGAAGATCAGGCTTTTGCGACAAGGCGCGGCGAAAATAGGTCAAGGATGTGTTGAAGTCGCCGGCGTCCAGGTATATCTCGCCCATTAATCCCAGTGCTCTGACATTGTCTGGCTCCAGCTCAAGCGCGTGTGCTAACGCGTTGCGCGCTACATCGGCGTCCCCCATTGTCCAGTTAGTTTCGCCTAGCTCAACCCAGGCTGAGAAACAACCCGGGTCGGTTTTAACGGCTTCCTCCAACTCGGCGACCGCAGGTCCGATCTTCCCGGCTCTAATTTTGTCGCACGCTGAACGCACTAAGGCCGCCGAATGCTGCTGCACCTCCGGCGGCGACGACATAGACTCGTTGTGTTTTTTGACCTTTCCGAACAAACCCACTCATGCTCCCTTAACGCGGATTCCAAATATTATGGGCCTTACATTGTTTTCTTCGGCGGTTATCGCTCAGACCTTGAAAGCGGAAGGACAGATGTCGTTTAATACGCAAGACCCACATTGCGGTTTTTTGGCCGTGCAGATGGCGCGACCATGCTCAATCACCAGGTAGGTCGCCCCAAACCAGTCATCTTTCGGCCACAATGCCATGAGGTCACGCTCTACCATCTCCGGTGTTTTGCCGTCGCTGAGGCCCAACCGGCGCGACAGGCGCAGCACATGAGTATCGACGGCTATCCCGTCCACGACGCCGTACGCGTTGCCCAGAACAATGTTCGCGGTCTTGCGCGCGACGCCCGGCAAGCGAAGTATCTCCGTCATCGTGCGCGGCACTTGCCCGTCAAACTCGGTCAGGACCATCTGCGCCGCGCCAATAATATTCTTCGTCTTGTTGCGAAAGAAACCCGTCGGCCTAATGTCTTGCTCAAACTCGGCGACGCCGGCGTGGGCATAATCGGCGACTGTTCGATATTTATTAAACAATGTCCCAGTGACTTCGTTCACTTTCTTGTCCGTGCATTGAGCCGATAACTCCGTCGCTACAAGCAGCTCCCAGTTATTACTGAATTTGAGTGCTATCTTGGCGTTTGGATAGACGGCCCTTAGGCGTTTGATTATTTCGATCGCTCTTTGCCTTGTGTCCAATTCCGCAGCCTCCCAACCTGACAAAAGCCTACCACAAATTGCCAAATCCACCGCTTATGTCTACACTTAAGCGCATGGACGATAACGTCGCCAACGCAGCGAACACAGAGATTTTCGACACACTTTTTAAGGCCTTCAACGGAGCCATAAAGAAGAGTCTCGTTTACTCCCCCTCGCACCCCATGAGCCTGGAAGCGCGCACCGATCTCTACGCTCTCTTGCACGACTATCTGAAAGGCCGGGAGATTCTAAAGTTCGGCGTAACCCGGGACAGCATCATTGTCGAAGGCACGGAATACGGGATGGCAGCCGGCGGTTTCTATCTTGGCCTTGCGGCCCATCTTCATGACCGTCAGATAACCAGCATTCTCATAAACGAAATCGTTCGGGATGAGGAGCTTGATTCCTTTTTGGACGCGATGGCCCTTGATGTGAACGAAGTGCGCCGCCGGGGCGGCATAGAGAACATCCTCGACGAGATGCGGGTACAAAACATCGTCGCCAAACGGCTCGAGGTCGAGGCAATCGCCGACGAGCTGGTTGAAGAGCTGGATTTTGGCGATAGCGATGATGAGATCTTATCGGCGGAAGAGATGTTTATGTTGTTGCGCGAGGGCGAGCTTTCCGCCAACGAGATCGACAAAATCATCCTCCGCGCAAAACAAGGGCCGGTCAATACCGCCAAACTGCTCGTAAAACTGTCCGACTTAGCAGCTTCGGCCGACGGCGACCCCAGTCTTGAGGGCCGCGCAGACTATGTTGCCGGCGCCATTGAGGCGATCGCATCGGTCGCGAACGGGGCCGGAGTCGAGGACAAGGAAGAGATTTTCGAAAACATCACCACCGGCGTAACCACACTCGCCGACGACTTTAAGAACCCGATTGTAGACCTGATGCAAGAACGTTTCGCCGCGCTGGATTTCGGTCCGGAGTTGCTGGCTGCGCTAAGCCAGGCCCTAAACATGGCGGCCGAACAAACAGCCGGTTACCAGGAATCGGGCGAGCCCGCGACGGTCGCGCCGCCGGGGGAAGATATCCGCCTCAGCCCGGAAGAGGTCTACTTCGAATTCGCGCACTTCTATGACGATCTGCCCGCGTCCGTGGCGGCGTCGGTCGAGGAAGAAATCGCGGCCATCCAGATGGAGGACGTTGAGGAACAGGCAATTGAAACGTTGGTTGAGATGCTCATTGAGACGGAAGACGGTCCCCACCTGACGAAAATCTTGGACAGTTTAACGGAAGCAGTCGCTGATCTTTTCCGCGAACATCGTCTGGAGCTGGCGGCCAAGTCGATGAAGGCAATGCGACTCAAAGGCCAGCAGCTGATGAAAACATCACCCGAGCTGGTAACGCTAACCCGGGATGCCCTGCTGAAGCTGGCGGACGCGGCCAATATGGACGTAATCATGACCGCGGCCATGAAAAGCCAGGACCCGGACGAGAAGAAATACGGGCGAGCGATGATGGATATGCTCGGACCTGGCGCTATTCCGGGCCTGCTGGATATGATCGCGGCGGAAACCAATACGGAAGAGCGGCGCAAGCTTTATAAGATAGCGGCCCACGTCAGCAACGGAACGATGGAGATATTCGAGCGCCGTTTGACGGGAGACACCAGGATAGTCAAGGCCGTCATCTGGGTTGTGTGTGAATTCGACGAACCCAGAGCGACCGATATTCTAAAGCGGGCCCTGCGCCACGAAGATGAAGGCGTGCGAGTCGAGACGATTCGCGCGTTGGCGTCGTCCCGCGGCGTTGCCGGTGCCCCGCTGATAACCGTCAGCTTAGATGACGAGTCGGAACATGTCCGGGAAGCCGCGTTCTTGGCGCTGGGCTCGCTCAAGGCGACCGCAGCGATATCGAAATTGACCGCGCTGGCGTCCGAAAACGATTTTCGCTTCCGAAATCTGGACAACCGGCTGCAGGCAATCCAGACACTAGGGGCAATCGGAGACGCTCAGGCTCTGCCGGTTCTGGAGGCAATCGCCCGGAAGCGAGCTTTTCGCAGTAAGGCCAAGTCTCTAAGAGAAACGGCGCAACGCGCGATTGCGCAGCTGCGCCCCGCCAATACTGTATAGTATATTGATGAGGTATAGATGCCAAAGACACTGAACAGCACTCAACTTGCAGACGCAAAAATAGTCTTCGAACAAATGGTCGCGCTAAAGCGCAAGACACTGCTTTATCCCGCCCAACATCCGGAACTCCTTGACGGTTCAAAACGTCTGCACCGCTCCCTTAGCAGTCTCTTGGATCAGCTGGGCGACATCACATACGCGATGCACGATGACGACCTCTTTATCGAAAGTGAACTCCTGATACGCGAAAGCGTCACCTACGCCGGCTTTATCAAGGAATGCGCTGCCATGGACATCGGCGCCATCACCTTCCTAAAAGGAATCGATGAAACCGAGATCGAAGCCCTTATGGACGCCTTGTGTACCGACAGGCAAACGCTCGAAAATGAGGGCGGCCTGGCGAACCGCCTGAAGAACCGGGGCGCGCCCAACATTGTTATCAGCTCCGCCGCCGCCGAAGCCGATGATATCGAGCATGAAGAAACGGAAACAAAAGCGGCCAAGGAAGTCTACAACTCCGCGGTAACAGCGGTTAAAGACATAATGAAGAGCGCAAAGATCGGGCAAGGGGTGAGCGTACAGAAGGTCGAGAAGATTGTCGGCGGTTTGACAGAGGCGCTCTTCACCGACCACCTTAACCTGCTCGGCCTGACCGTTATCAAGAGCTACGACGAAACGACCTTTTATCACTCCGTCAACACGTGTATCCTCTGCCTGAGCTTGGGCAATAATTTGTCGCTCGAACACGACAAACTGGCTATTCTAGGCGCCGCGGCGTTGCTGCACGACATCGGTAAGGTCAACGTTCCCAAGGACCTGACAACCAAGCCTATGCCGTTGACGCCGGAAGAATTCGAGGTCATGAAGCGCCACCCGATCGAGGGCGCTGAAATCCTCAGCCAGATGCCGGGGATGCATAAACTTTCCATGGTTGTCGCGTACGAACACCACGTCGGTTATGACCTATCAGGCTACCCCAAGCTGACCAACAAGGAAAGGCCTCACCTGTTCAGCCGGATCGTGCAGGTCGCCGACAGTTACGAAGCAGGCACATCGATGCGGCCCTTTAAGGGCAGCAAGCTGCCCGACCAAGTTCTGGCAGAGATGATTAGACAATCCGGACGCACGTTCGACCCGGTAATCATGAAAGCGTTCGTGCAAACATTATCCATCTACCCCGTCGGTTCTGTTGTCCTCCTCGATAGCGGCGAAATCGCTGTTGTCTACGAGACAAACACCGCTGATCTCGCCCGGCCGCGCATCAAGATAGCAATCGACGAGAACGGCAAACATCTCGATCCTGCGGAAGCCGCGATCCTGGAAATGAGCGAGCGGACCGAAAACGCGGAGGCTTTTGTTCGGTCGATAATCAGGGTAATTGATCCTTGGGAATTGGGGATCGACGTCGTTCAGTTCTTCTAGAGACTATCGTAGATCGCCTCGGTTTCAGCAACCATTCTGGTTAAGGAAAACTGCTCACGCGCAACCGTTTGCGCTCTCGCCGCCATCTTTCTAGCTGCCCTGGTATCAGTGAGCTGCGCTCTTATGGCCGCCGCCAAAGCGCCGGAATCACCCGGCGGTACCAACAGGCCGGTTTCCCGATTGGCAATTATCTCCGATAACCCGCCCGTCCGGCTCGCCACTACAGGACAGCCGGCCAGCATCGCCTCGACTGCCGTCATACCGAACGCCTCCGCTGTTGTCGGTAAGGCGAAGACATCAAAGAGCGCGTAATAAGGCAGCAGTTCGGCCACGTGACCGGTGAATACGATGTCTCGACTCAACCCCAGACCGGCGGCCGTAGACCGCAACGATTGCTGCATCGGGCCCGAGCCGACAATGATTATCTTCAAGCCCGGAAATTTGTGAACCAGCTCCGGCGCCGCCTGTATCAAGACATCCATGCCCTTGGACGGAATAAGCCGTCCGACCGTTCCCACCACCGGCGTATTGGGCGCCAGCCCCAGAGCATCGCGCAGCCGGCGCGTTTCCGCCTCTTTAACCGGGTGGAAAGTTCCGCTATCGATTCCGTTGTGCACGACTGTGATCTTGGATATATCAACTCTCTCATGTTCCACCAGAGAGTCTTTGAGGCTTTGCGATACGGCGATGACAACCTCCGCGCCATTTATTACGCGCCGCAACGCTAGTGACGATATCGCCCGCTTGAGGCCGCCGGTCCCGCGATAACTGGGAAAATTATGCACGGAGAAAACGACCGCCGCATCTAGGGAACCGCGGCGAGCGGCCATCTCAACTAACAAAGCCGCTTTATTACTATGCGCGTGAATAATATCCGGGCCGACCGCTGTTAAGGCTGTCGCTAAACGGGCGATCGAGCCGACGTCGCGGGCTAGGTTCGGCTTGTCGGCAATATCTACTTCAATCAGCTCGATGCCCAGCCGCTCCAGCGGTTCTTCCAGATTATTACCCGGAGGGCTAAGAACGATAGGTGTAAATCGCTCTCTGTCCAGGCGGCCGATCAAGTCAAGGAGGTGTTTTAGCATTCCGCCTTCGGCGGGACGTATTACGTAGGCGACAATTTTCATGCCCTAATTCTAGCACACGGTTATTTGGGCTCCTCATCTTCGCCTCATCTTCATAGTTTCTTCAAACATCCCTGGTAAAGTGATATTATCTACCTTGTATCAAGGAGAGGACACGCACAATGGCCGTTAAAAAAATCCTGGTCGTCGACGACGAACCCCGCATTATTGAATTGCTTGATTCCTATTTGGCAAAAGAGGGTTACGCTGTCGTGACAGCGGCCGACGGCGAGGCCGCTCTCGCGGCCGCGGACCGGGAACAACCCGACCTGATTCTGCTCGACCTGATGCTGCCCAAGAAGAACGGCTATGAGGTTTGCCGGGAGATCAGGGCCAAATCAAATACTCCAATCATCATGCTGACGGCGCGCGACGAAGAGCCGGACAAAATAGTGGGTCTCGAGTTAGGCGCCGACGACTACATCACCAAACCATTCTCGCCGCGCGAGGTTGTGGCGCGCGTCCGCGCCGTCTTACGCCGCGCCGAAGCTGAAGTGTCCGAAAACCCGGTTATCAGAGCCGGCGGATTGGAAATCGATTCCCTTCGCCACGAGGTTAAACGCGGCAGCGAAGTAATTGAGCTGACTCCCACAGAGTTTAAGCTTCTGGAAACACTCGCTGACAGCCCGCGGCGTGTCTTTACCCGCCTCCAGCTCGTAGAGGAGATTCAGGGATATTCGTTCGAGGGTTACGAGCGCACCATCGATGCTCATATCAAGAACCTGCGACAGAAAATCGAAGAGGACCCGAAAAACCCGCGCCTCATCGGAACGGTCTACGGTGTCGGTTACCGTTTTGAACAGGAACAACGATGAAACTCCGGTGGCCCGACAATTTAATGAACCGGTGGCGACTCGCCAATCCCCGCAGCCTAACCGTAAAACTGGCGTTCGTCATGGTCGGGATCGCGTTAGTCTCGGTCGCGCTGGTTGCGGTTTTTGCCAACTACACTATCAACAACCGGTTCAACGACTATATGAGAGAAGAGCCTCCATCCTTCATAGTCAACCCCGACGGCACCCTGACCAAAGTACAATCGGACACGAACATGCAAACCTCGTCCGGGATGAGCCAAATAATGCGGCATATCATGGGCGGGCCGGAAGAACGCTTTTTGGGAGCCGTCAATGAGTCTCTTTGGTGGTCTGCGGCCGTCGTCATCATCATCGCCTGCCTGACCGGAATAATCTTCGCCCGCCGTCTGATGTCACCGGTTCGCCACATGTCCCAAGCGGCCAAGGAGATTGCGGCCGGTAAACTTGATCACCGCATCAACGTTGCGACAAAAGATGAACTGGGCGAGCTAGCCGGTACATTTAACGGAATGGCGGCGACCTTGGACAAAAACCAGCAGCTGAACCGGCAGTTATTCGCCGGGGTGGCGCACGAGCTTAAGACCCCGCTAACTATCATCCAGGGCAACTTAGAAGCGATTCTCGACGGGGTGCAGGATCCGACTCCGGAGAAAATCGCCGCCCTGCACACCGAAACGATGCTTCTAAACCGTCTAGTGAACGACCTGCGAGAACTTACTCTAGCGGAAGCGGGTCAGCTGAAGTTGGACGTCAAGCCAATGGCGCTAAAACCGTTGGCCACTAAGGTCGTCGAGATGCTCCAGCCGATGCTGCAGGAAAAAAAGATAACGCTCTCAGTCAAGATCGCGGGATCAGTGCCCGAGGTCATCGCTGACTCCGATCGTTTGACCCAGGTTTTCTATAACCTGATAACCAACGCCCTGCGCCACACGCCCGATGAAGGCACGATTGAAATAGGGGCTAAGGCGACAGGAGGCAAAATGGTCGAGGTCGCGGTCAAGGACAACGGCGAAGGGATCCCAGCGGCCGACCTGCCCTATATTTTTGAACACTTCTATCGCGTCGACCAGGCGCGCACCAGAACTACCGGCGGTACTGGGATGGGCTTGGCGATCACCAAATTGCTTGTCGAAGCGCACGGCGGGCACGTTAACGTCGTCAGCACACCCGGCGCCGGCAGCACGTTTACGTTTACCCTTCCGGTCGCCTAATTACTCGACGGCACGTGGCGTTCGCGTAGAAGCGCGTCCATAATCACCGCAAGTATCGGGGCCGTTAGAAACAACAGGACATTGTGGACGACCGTAAACTTAGCGCCCATTAATGCCAACTCCAGCGGTATCATCGGAATCTTGATGGAAAACGCGCTGACGATCGCCACGAGTACCCCGCGGCGCGCCCCTTTGTCCCGCATAGACCGCAGAAACGGGAAGATACTTACCTGGGGGCCGTGAAAGATGGTTCCAATCAAGGTGCCGTAAAGTAATCCCTTTATCCCGGATTCCTCGCCCAAGTGACGCGCAATCGACTCTTCCTTTACCCAGACGGTAAATAGACCCATAAAGATGAAGACCGTCAGCAGAATTACCGCTATCCCGGCCATGGTCTGCCCCCCGATAACCAACGCACGCCCGGCGCCCGCCGCATTATACGCAACCAGACCGATAAACAGAGCCGCTATGACAACTACCAGCCAGTTACCCGTCAACCATTGACGCATTTTCATAACAACCATCCGATAAAGACGCCGCAAATAATGGAAAAGATCAGCGTTAGCCCCCAACGGGTCCAAGCAAATCGCGCTCCCAAGAGTTTGATCTCGACGGGCAATGAAATCGTCCCCACAGCCACCCAAGCGATAAGAAATGTCGCGACCGCGCCCAAACCGGCATGCTGCCGCAGCAAAAACTGAGCCATGGGATACGAAGCGGCTGGCGGCCCTGACATGACGCCGCCAATAATTGAGGCAAAGAGCGGAGCCAAGACGCCTCTAGCGCTGCCCATGAGGAGGCTGACAATTCGCTGCGGCACGAATACCTCTAGGACGCCGATCAGGACGAACACGGCAACCAAAAACGGCAAGACATTTAGAAACTGGCGGCCACCCACGCGCAGAGCCTGCCTGGTTTTAGCCGGACTTTTAGCCGCGGACCATCCCAGGCCAAGGGCGCACACTATGAGCAGGATTAGGTTATAGGTAGCGGTCAACAATCCTCCATATATAAACTTATGTTTATATACTAGACTGAGGGAGATGCTCGGTGCAAGCGCTAAGGCAGTTCGGCTCGCGCGGCCGGGTTGAACGGATTCATCCGCACGGCCATGGCAAACAGATACGGGTACGCTGTCTTAAGGTGTTTCATGTATCTCACCCATTCAGTCAGCACCGCGACATAAGCCCGTTTAGCGTCGATTTCCAGGTGGTCTCGATCCGCGGCGGACAGGCACGACACGTCACTGCGCGCTTCCAGCTCCTCGGTTAGATGGAAAACCGCCCACAACAGTTCGCTGAAAGACTCGTGCTCCAAAAGGTTCGGGTTTTCCAGAAGCCGCAACATAAACTCCCGCTTTCCTACAAGGAATTCTTGCAGACTAGCCAGCGCGGGGCAGTCAACCCTGATCCGGAAGTCAAGGCCGGCAACCTGGTTGGCTGTCGTGTCGAACCTCTTGTTTGGCCAATCCGGGGTGACTTGGAAACTTTGGCTGATGTGTTCGAAGTTCTGGTCCAATAGGAAGATGCGACGCATGAATTCGGTGCCGACTTCGCTGAAGAAGGCACCAATAACCATATTCAGTTTGTTGAGCATCGCCCGGTGTTCGCTGGCCGTCAACAACCGCTCGATAACGAGAGACACGATCAGCACTTCAATAGGGAGAAATGCCAGTTCGCCCAGTCCGTAAATGAGGATATGAGAGAGGCTGCGGAATATCAGAAAGTGAATTGTGTACAGAGCTGCGGACGCAGCCAACAAGGCAACAGCAAACCACACCAGCTGGTTTCTTTTTGGCACCTTAGGCCTCCTTAAGGGCCGGACCCGCCAGTTTCAGCTTCAGGAACAGCCAAGGACCGCCAAATGTGATCCAGACGCCGATAGCACCGTAGTGCAGGTACCGTAATGGGGAATGAAGTGCGCCCGGGTTGTTGACGAAGCCCAACAGGCGCGGCGCGGCGTAGAGCAACAATATGGCGATATCGCCAACAATGAAGCGGGCTACGCGCTGCCAGATCGGTCCGGCCGCGCTGAAGGAAAAGTAACGGTAAAGACAGGCTAGGCCGAGGCAGAAACCGCTGAATGCCGACATGATCAGGATGACGTCATCGGTCGGGTGGCTGATCGCCAGGACAAGCGGTACGGCGAATGACAGGCCGACCTGCCATTTAAAGGGCAGTGCTTTCAGCCACCGCTCGAAAGTGTGGCCTCCCGTTACGTACATCCACAGAAACAGCGCGCCGATAGCGTAACCCGCCAGAATGTCAGTCGGAAAATGAACGCCTAAATAGATACGAGAAAACCCGATCAGCAGCATCATGGTCACGGCCAGCACCCAAAACCAGGGCTTCTTTAACCAGATGGCGAATATTCCCCACATGACGGTTGCCTCCAGGGCATGGAAGCTTGGCAGGCCATAGCCGGCGGCATCGGCTAGCTTAACCGTTGGATCGATCTGGAACGGCCGCGGTTGCTGCCATAAATCCTTGAGACCGTTGGCCACGTAGCTGGAAATCAAGAAAATGAAGCCCGCGTGCGCTCCCAGTCCGGTGTCAACACACCAAAAGAACACCGGCAGAAGCAGGATGTATATCTCGCCTCCGCCCAACGACGTTACAGCGCGAAAGAAAGAATCGAGGTGCGGACCATGAATTTGTTGGACAAATCTGATTATCTCGAGCCCGAAGCTCAGGAGACTTTCCATAACCGCCTTTCTTGCCTTTAGGCTGATAGTTCATTCTAGGGGGAACCAATCGCTTTGCGCAAATTGCTCCGGTCTCGTGAGGTGTTGCACAAGCATTTCTGATTAATATATGCTTGTAACCGTTACGGCGCAATCTTACATCGAAGGGAGAGCTTTCATGAGCATCAAAAGACTTAGTCATTTGGCGACAGGGCTTGTTTTGCTGTTGTTGGCAATCGTACTTGCAGGTTGCGGCGGAGGCGCTGTCAAGAAATATACCGAGGCAAACTCGGGCAGTACAATCGAGTTAAAAGCCGGCGACGAAATCAACATCGTTCTGGAGTCTGACGAATCGACCGGCTATGTTTGGTCCCAGGCGGACGGCATGGACACGCGGGTCGTCGAGAAAGTCAGCGACCAATACTACGCGTCGACATCTGATAAGGCGGGCGCACCGGGTGAACACACGTGGATTTATAAGGCGCTGGAGCAGGGTGAGACTAAGATCAAGTTGAATTTGGGGAAACCCTGGGAAACCGACGTCGTGCCGCTAAAATCACTGACCTTTACAATTAAGGTTACCTAGCCAGACACTATACCTTCGGCGGCGCTAACTTAGTAGTCTTGGTGTGACAGCTTTGGCACTTCTGTGTCCCGTGACATTTCGCGCAGCCCTCTTTCCGATCAGTCGCCATTAGCCCCTGATGCGCTCGGGGCCAAGTCTTGTCATGACTGCGGGGCTTGCGCTTATGGCACTCCGTACAATAGTCCGCTACCCAGCCGTGGCATCCGTCACAATAGGACGGGTCGCGTTTTTGGACGTCACTGTGGGTTCTTAGCCAATCCGCCGCCCTGTGGTCCGGCGGCAGCGCCTTCTCCGTATGACAAACGCTGCAGCTGTTCGGCGCCGTCTTGCCGTCATGACAACGATAGCATCCGATCATTGACGGCTTGTGGCCATTCTTAGCCGCGGCGCTATGCACTAACTCTTTGTGGCACTGGGCACACCTTAGTTTCTGTAGCTTCGTATGAGACGCGTGCGGAATTATCAGATCTCCGGCCGGGGTAACGCTTCGCTTTGCTTTGTGGCAGAAATTGCAGTTGTTGTCTTGCGGCACGGCCTCGAAGCCCAAAACGTTGTGTTTTGTCGCGTACATGCCCGTCAGATAAACCAGCTTGTCCAACATGCCGATCCGGGCCTTGAAAGCGCTCCAGGTGTCGCGGGGAATGTGACAATCGGTGCAGGTAACGTTTTTGTGTGTCGCATGCGTCCAAGCCGCGTATTGATCAACGTGACAGGTGCCGCAATAGGCGGGTGAGAATGCAACCAGGTTGGGCACAATCAGCAAAGCCAGGATAGCGAGAACAATCGTACCGGTCATGCTGGAATACTTTACCAGCTTCCTCGTGCCCGAACGCTGGCGGCCTTCTTCTGGACTTGGCTCTTCGTAGGTGTTTTGCGGGTCATTCATTATTCTTGATTATATCATGCCGTCTTGCTTCGATAGAATGGTCGCCCGGACGGCGCGTGTTACAATTAAATAATGCTTAAGCTACTGCTTTATGTCTGCCTGGTTTTCGGGATGAACATCCCTTTCGGTTACTGGCGAGGCAATACACAGAAATTCACTCTCGATTGGATCCTGGCCGTTCACACGACCGTACCCTTTATCGTCTTGATGAGGTGGGAATTCGGCTACGGTTTTCTGATCCTGCCGGTATCTGTTCTGGCGTTCTTCACCGGCCAGCTCTTGGGGGCCAGGCTGCGCCACCCGATCGGACGCGTCGTCGCCGAACCGACTTCGAATCTGTTCAGGGATATCAGCAATCTGCTCCGCCGGCCGGCGGTTGGTGAGGACTAGGCTTTAGTAGACGGGTCTGACACCGCTTGTGTCTTGATCATGCCGACAAACATCTGCGCGACCACGGGATGGTACATCACACTGGCGTTGATCTCAATCTCCAGCAACGCTCTCTCTTGCGTCATCGCGGGGCGATAAGAACGTTCCGACGTCATCGCCTCGTAGGCGTCGCAAACCGATAGAATGGCCGCCTCCAGCGGTATCTGCTCACCCTTAAGACCGGCCGGATAACCGTCGCCGTCCCAATGTTCGTGATGCGCCGCGATCCAGGGCAGTATGTCCGGTACGGTTGACGCGGCCAGCATTCTTTGTCCCAGCGCCGGGTGCTCTCTGACCCAGACGCGGTCCTCCGCGCTCAAAGGCTCTGGCTTCCGCAGAATCTTATCGGGAATGCCTATCTTGCCGACGTCATGCACCAGCGCGGCCGTTTCGACCAGCTTGACCCGCTCGTCCGGCAACCCCATTTCCTCAGCGAGCAAGCGAGCATAGCGCGCCACATTCTTAGAATGAAACCTCGTAAACGGATCGCGAGCGTCAACAGCGGCCGCCATGGCCATGATGGCTTTCAAATAGGCTTTTTCCTCGTTCTTCCGGTCTACTTCATCAAACATCGCCGGCGGCGCCTGTTCGTCTATCATGCAAACCTGAGTGTTGTCATAGAATTTATGCCAGTAGACGGCATTATCGGCCGTCTTCATCAGGCCAACGCTGTCTGTCGCATCTTGGGGGAAGCCGGCAATGCCCCACGCCAAAGTGACGTCCGGCTCTCCCGGTCCTCGTTTGTCAACCAGGTCAGCCTGAATCAGGTGACATAATTTGAGAGCTTCTCGTTTGTCCGATTCTGGCAAGATCAGGCCGAACTCATCGCCGCCGACCCGGCAAGCAACATCGGATAGACGGACAACCTTCCTAATGATTCCGCCCAGATCCGCCAAGACCTGGTCGCCGGCTGTATACCCGAACACGTTGTTGACCTGACCCAGACCGTTGATATCGATTATTACCACGCACAGTGTCTCCGAAAAACGTTTTGCCCGGCTAAGCTCGGCTTCCAGGCGGTCTCGATAGAATTCGGCGTTAAAGAGACCTGAAATTGGGTCGATTACGGTACCCGACAATAGCTGGTTATTCTCTTGGATAACTAATATCCCCCAGAGCACGGCCAGGGCGATTGCGACCACGCCGGTGATAGAAAACACCCACCGCTCCGAGACTAGGGTGGCGTTCAATCCGAGCAAAACATAGAACGGCAATCCGATCGCGATTACAGCAACGACAACGACTTCTTGCCACTTGGAGATAGCGCGCAGGGTCTCCGCCCCGGCGTCGTCTGTCGATAACGCCTCGGTCTTACGCATGAAGATGATGCCCGCGACAGCGAAGCAAAAATACCCCGCCAGCCAGGTGATGTCGGTCATGTTAGCCCACAAGTTACCAATGTTGTAGGTTCCGTTGACCTGGAGGATCGCGAACCCGAAATCAGCGACACTATGTAAGACAACCCCGCCGGCCACGTAGCCTTCCCATGCTCGCCAGTTCCTGACCTTGAAACCAAAGAGATTGGCCAAGATGCCAAACAGCAAACCGATGTCTAAGAGCTGATAGAGGGAGGTAAAGACCGTGTCGACAAGCTTATGATTCGTATCCGCCAGCATAGGTTGCAGAATCAGCGCCCAGTAGATAATGGTCGTAAAGAGGATGACGATAAGGGTGTCTGTTAAGTAGCGAGCCTTACTGACCGCGTTGGACCGGCTGAACCGGGCCATTGAGATGACCGCGATATAGAGGAAAATATAGCCGATGATGTTGGCGATATCGGTAAAGGAAGGATGAGGCGGCGCGGCGGCGCCGCCGGCCAGCATGTCGTATGACACCCAATAAGCCTCGGCAACCAAGAACATTACCGTCCCGCCGAATACGGCCAGCCAGAAGAACCGGTTGGTGCGCGTAGCCCGGAATAAGGCGTATCCGGTGACAGCGGCGGCGGTGAACAATCCCGCTAAGAAGTAAACTCCCTGGGTCACGTACCTTAGCGGGTATGAAACGGGCAGGTAGGAGACAGCCAGGTAGCCTAAAGCAAAAACGGCGAGGCCAATGCCTGTCCACAGAGATCTATTCGTGCCGTGTCTGATCACGATCTAAAGCCCGCCTTTCTAGGTTTGCGCCGTCCATCGCTATTATATCTTTCTTCGACCATTCTATTGCGGCGCTTTAAAAATCAGGGCTTATACGCAAGATTCCAGGAGGACCGCGTTATCTTTCAGCCATTTGCGGTGTTGCGCGTGTTCCGGCATAGCGCGCGCCACCAGGTCCCAATAACGTTTCGAGTGGTTTGGTTCACGCAAGTGACACAATTCGTGCACAACGACGTAATCGAGAATGTCCGCCGGCGCCATCACGAGGCGCCAGTTAAAATTGAGGCTGCCGTCATGCGAACAGCTGCCCCAACGGCGCCTCTGGTTTCTGACCTTGACGGCCTTCGGCTGCGCGCCGACAACCGGCGCCCACCGTTCAACAGCCGCGTCCAAGCATTGGCTGGCGGCCGATTTGTACCATTTCAAGAGGGCCGCCCGAACGAGGTCCGCTTGAGCCTCTTCCGGAACCGCTCTGATCGTTATCAGCAGACGTTCGCCGGTTAGCTCAACGCGGCTGCGAGTCGACCCGGTCGCGACAATTATCGTTAGGAGAATGTCTTGCCCCAGATATGAGAAGGTCTCACCGCCCGAAAATCGTTTCGGCAACCCATGTCTCGCGTAAGCGGTCTCGATGGCGCGCAGGCGTTTAGCGGCCCATTCCAGGCGTTCTTCCGCCAGCTGCCGAATCGTGCCGGCCGGCAGGCGGCGCGGTGCCGACACGATCATTGTATTAGGCAACCGCACCTCGAACGCGACGCTCTTCTGCCGGTTCGTGCGGCGGATCTCAACCTCTATTGACACATGCCTCTCACAATCACGCTATTTGTTGCCGCCGCTTGCCAACGCGCGGTCTTTGTAGAACTTATCCGCTTTTGCCTTTAGCGCCAGCGCATCGTCGGCGGCTTTCTTGGCGCGAGTCTCCAAATCGTCTACCTTGACCTTGATTGCGCTTAAGCTTTCTTCAGTGGCGGTTCCGGCAACCATGGTCTGCGATGTTGTTATGTATTCCCGGTTTGCCAGGGCCGTCAGATCGATTGACTCCTCCTGCTTTTTAGCGACATCGATGAGCATCTGGAAATACGTTTTGAAGTCACCCGGTATGTACAGCGCCTTGCCGGCCTCAAATTCCTTGATTGCCTTTCCGAGGTCGGTCTTCTGTTCCTTTAACTTGGTGTCGATGTCTGTCAGAAATGGCGTCATTTGGCCAAAACCCTCGGGTGTTCCCGGCATGGCGTTAATTTTCGCCTGGTCTGAATCAATCGTCTTTTGGACGGCGTTATATTTATCGATATCCGCGTTAGCCGCCGTGATTTTGGTATTCGCCTTATCCGTCTCGAAGGATTTTGCGCCGCCGCACGCTACCGCGAACACGGCCAGAATGGACACCGCGGTGGCGACGACCGCGGCCATACGAAATCTTGGGCTCATTATGCCTCCTTGAAGTTTAGCGTTATCGTCCTTAAGTCTAGCCGACCGCGCCGCGAGGTCGCAACGACCAAACAGGCAATGCTAGAATGGGTCTGGCGTTGGGGGCCGCGCCGTGAGGATCAAATGACAGAACAATCGGAAAACCAAACAATGGGTGCCACTGGCGAATCTCAATTGCCGATAGGCTTGGACACCGTCCTGCTTGTCCTTATCCTTACCATTTCCTTGCTGTACAGCCGGTATATTCAAACAGTAAATGCGCTCGCGTACCGCTGGCTGCATATCGGTTCGTTTCTCGTTTTGGCGGGTATCGCCGGCTACGTGGCTGTTGATTTCTTTGTCCGCGACCCTAAACGGGGACATCGAGCGAAAACGGGCATTCTGGCCGGGCTGATTATCGTCGCCGCGGTAACGCCGATGGTGACCGTGATCATGCTCCGCCATTCCATCGGGCCGGCTGCATGCATAACTGATTCGGCCGTTCAGACAGAAGCGGCCATGAATATGATTCTACGAGGCAAAAATCCTTACGTGGAAAACTACTACAAGACACCGCTGTTTAAGTTCGATCATAAGTCACCCGCTCTAAAGCATTACGTCTACCTGCCCCTGACGTTTCTTTTGCCTATACCCTTCTTCTTGCTTGTAAAGGCATCGTTGGGTTGGTTCGATTTGAGAATGCTGTACCTGTTGTTCTATTTGTTTACCATATTGGTGTTGTGGAAACTGCCCGCTGCCCCGACGCTAAGGCGCGCCTTGGTGATCGTCTTCGCGCTAAATCCGGAGATAATATACTATTTTGTCTATGGCACAAACGACATTGTCGCTACCGCGTGCCTGGTCGCGGCGGTCTATCTGACCTCCCTACGCCGCTACATTCCAGCCGCCATCTTCCTCGGCATAGGCCTCCTAACGAAGCAATTCGTCATCATATTTTTGCCATTCTATCTGCTGTATCTCTATGGCCAAGGCCGCAGGATGTGGCGCGAAAACGATGGCTCTTGGACCCCGTTGGCGAAGACATGCTTAGTTCTTGGAGGCATCGTCGCCGTCTTCGGGTTGCCGATGATGCTGTGGAATCTTAACGCCTTCTTCGACGATATCGTCCGCTATCCTTACGGTTCCGCCGTAGCCAGCTGGCATATCGCCGGTTGGGGCATCAGCCACGCCGCGCTGGCTTCCGGCCTGGTTAAAACGGACCAATCCTACTTCCCGTCGTCCCTGCTATATCTGGTGATTCTGCTGCCGCTGTCAATCGCGATGGCTTGGCGGCAGTTCAAAGACAATACAATGTCCGTCATGCTGACGGCCGCGGCCCTCACGATATTTGTTTTTGTAATAGTCTCTCGGTTCACGCACAACAACTATTTCTACTATGCGACGACGCTGCTGTTTCTCGCCTATTTCGGTAATTTCTCGCGCGGAGCCGGACAGACAAAAGAGGTCACGGCATGAGGACGGCTGTTGTCATTCCAACCTACAATGAACTCGAGAACCTCCCGTTGCTGGTAGAGGGTATCCGGCGGCTTGAGCAGCCGATGCGGATTGTCGTCGTGGATGACAACTCGCCGGACGGGACGGGCGCCATCGCGGACAGGCTGGCGGCCGCCGACGGTGACATGACCGTTGTGCATCGCGCCGGAAAGGAAGGCCTGGGCACGGCACACCTGGCCGGCTTTGCCGCCGCGCTGCCCCAGGCTGACCTGATTGTAACCATGGACGCCGATCTGTCGCATGACCCGGCGCACATTCCGGCGTTATTGAAGATGGCGGAGGCCGGAAACGATGTCGTGATCGGTTCCCGGTATGTAGGCGACGGCAGCGTCGATTTCAGCTTGTGGCGGCGGGTATTGAGCAGCGGCGGCAACATGGTCGCAACAACCTTGCTCGGGCTAAGAACACGAGATAACACCTCGGGTTTTCGCTGCTACCGGCGGAAAGCTTTGGAAGAAATAATCCGCCAGCCATTTACGGCCGACGGCTACTCATTCCTGATGGAGATCCTCTATCGCGCCAAACAAGCCGGTCTGAAAATTGACGAGACGCCGATTCATTACGCCGACCGCCGCCTGGGCGAAACGAAGGTATCTGGGACCGAAATCTATAAAGCCCTGGGAACGGTCTGCCGGCTGCGTATGCGGTCATAGGCTGCCTGTTTCCGGACTCCTGTGCTATAATTTCACTTTGTCGTTGGGCCCGTAGCTCAGTTGGCTAGAGCGCACCCCTGATAAGGGTGAGGTCGACCGTTCGAGTCGGTCCGGGCCCACCATCCCTTAGAAATACCACAACCTTTCACAGTGGGTATTTCTAAGGGATTTTGCGTTTCGAGAGTCTGTTTGAACGGTTTGCGCCAGGGGGCGCAATAGTGCGTCATTGCGAGGAGGTCGCCCAAGGCGACCGACGCGGCAAGCCCTCACGATGCTTTCAAATCCAGGAAGAATCGTGCCTGAAAGTCCCGAGGCCCACCATCCCTGAGGAATATCTTCCGATATTTCCTAGAAATGTTGCCTTGCTTGACTCGAACTCGGTCCGAAGGAGCGATATTCGAGTCGTGAGCAACCGAGGGTCGCGTCATTCGGTCATTGCGAGGAATGAAGTGACGAAGCAACCTCCCATTTTGACAGGCGAGGCGAAGTCCGAGAACGGGCCCACCAGCCTTCGCGGACAAACTCCAGCCTGACGGCCTCCGTCTTCTCGGTCGCTACGGCCGGCAGGCCAGCCGTCGCGGAAACCTTTCAGTAAACGGTTCATCCTGGGGCGGCAGAAACATGCGAACGGTCATCCTGGCATTCGGCCCGCCAAGCCAAATCGCAGGAACTGACACGAGGCCCACTTTGCCAGCTAATCTCGTGCGTGGTAGATCGCTACATGCAGATGACTAAGCCCGAGAACGGGCCCACCAGGGACCGTCAGTTTCGATTATTCCCCGCTGTCCTTATTTCCCTCTCACTGGAGAGTGAGGTCCAGTTAAGGGGTAAGTCTCAAAAATGTACATAACTTAGATAATTAACAATGATGCTGCTAATAAAGAGACTTTATAATATTTACTATTATGCCTTGACTTATCCTTGCATGAATATTACTTTAATATCATCACTCGCTATCGCATATAACGCCTATCTGTTCTCAAGCAGTGTGTCTTGAGTTAAGACATCTGGACAAAGCGGAATCTAGGGAGGGAAGATGATGGTCATACGGTGGAGAAGCACCGTTATTTGCTGGTCACTCGTAACAGCAATGTTCCTTTTTTCTACTGGCCAGGCGTACGCCTCAGATTACGGAAGCACTCTGATGGCTAATACTGGTTACGGGGATTCAGACCCTAATGGAGTGTGGCTGCTCAACGATGGGCAGTTCACCGAGCTCTACTTCTGGAATCCAGTTCCCAACTATGCGAGCAAGTTTGTGAATTCGACGCTAGCCGCGCGCGACAATGGCGATTGCGTTGAGGTCGGGCGGGAGTATAATAAAAGGATAAACGGCATACCGCTCAGGAATCCGATTGGCTTTGTGGTCTCATATAAAAACGGTACCTATAATGAGGGCTTCATGGATGGCTTGAACCATCCGGGATACATCGTTGTGCGAGACATCGGCTTTGTGAATGGACGATGGTACGGGTTCTTGCTCGCGAGATTCCGGCCAGGCGGCTCGCTTTCTGATCGATACGACGTTAGCGTCTGGGATCCTAACACCAACATATGGACACCCGTCTACTCGTTTTTAGGGACCGGGATTGTAAGTTCGCGAAGTATCCTTGCATGCGAGCGTGATGACACAGAGGTACCCGCCGTTCCTCCTCCTCCCAATCCGCCCGCCGGCACGTGGTATGGCACATTCTACCGCTCCCAGTACCGCTCATACTACGCCGCAGATACATATTATTATTGGCCAGGAGCTAAACATGCACCGCGCCCGTGGCAGAACAACGACAAATACCAAAATCCCCCTTATGGATTCTTCCTAAACCATCTGTTCGACGCGCAATGGCTCTACTGCAACAATTACGAAATCCACTAGCCAGGGAGAGAAAGGATGTGTTTTCATGACTAGAACAAATTGGTTAATCGGAGGCTTAGCGCTGCTCGCAATCGCCGTGATGTCTGCCGCAGCATTCGCCACGATCAAGCCTTCCGCTAAGGCTCCCGTTTTACTAACCAGACATTCAGCTCACGCCTCTTCGAAGAACAATTCAGTCGAAAGTAGGGAGCTGCCTCTGGTAGGCGACATCCTCGATGACGATAGTAATCCTGGCATCCCGCTCGTAACCGCGCGAGAGAAGGCGGCGGACGGTATTCTCATCCCGTCGAGCAAGGCGCTCGGCACTATCGTCCGCGTTCGTCTTACAGAGGCGGAAGCACCCAAAGAATGGGTAGGCATTGGGATCCTTTTCGACTCGGGAGTGAAGTTCTTCGCGACCCCCTCCGGAGACAAGAACAAGACATTCGAGAGTATTCTTCCTACAGAAGTATCACCTGAGTCGTTCACGGACGGCAGAAGACAAGTCTACGATGTAGCGGACGACGGCGTGCGGAAATACATGGTGATGAAAAGCGGAACGCAGAAGTTCGAAGATGAAAAGCATCGGGTTTCACCAAGAGTCGCATTCGTCGTTAAGGGCATAGAATATAGGCTCTTTGCGGACTCCGGCGAACTGAACGAGAAAGACTTATTGAAAATCGCCAAAGATATGCGTTGATCTACAAACGCGAACGGCGCGAGGAGTTGCTCTGTGAGATCGTCGAATATCAGAAGGACCTTCCCCTTTCTAGCCATACTACTGGCAATTATTTTAATTGCGGGATGCACTGCTAGGGGCGAGAAACCTACCATACAGAAGAAGCCCCCTGATAGCGCCAAATTTGCTGGATACAGGAACGTCGCGTGGGCGACGGATGGCAAGCGGATTTATACTGCTGAAATCTATGGCAATGGGCCAAAATCCTGGAATTCGCGCATCTACTCCGAAAAACCAAATCTTAGTGGCAAGAAATTCTTAGCGCGCGGAATCAAAACATGGGGCATAAACCTAGTTGCGGTTTCTCCTAAAGGAAATTACCTGATGTTTACCCGTGTTGTGGAACAACAGCAGTCGGGATTTGCTGCCCCATCAAAACTTGATCTAGTCATTGTTGAGGTCAAGACAGGGAAGATCGTTTCAACGATACCGGATGCAGCACCGGGCGGATGGAAAAGCGATAACATTGCGTGGTACGAGGCACATAACAACAACTACGTAGTTGTTAAAACAGTCAAGGTTGATTCCTCCGCGAACACCGAGTTGATCAGGGGCGCGGGGATTGGCGGACTGGTGTGGTCCGACGATGGACGGTATTTTGTTTATAAGGTGAGCAACATGGACACGACTGTCGGAGACAGCCTTCTTGTATTGGACACAAAGACAAACACCTCATCGAGTCTCGTTGAGTCTTCCGGGGGCTATTTCATCACTGCAGTCTTGAATGGTAATAACGTCTATTACGTTAACGAGAAACAAGGTTTATCCTCTTTGAATATCAGCGTCATCGACATATCTACAAAAACAAAGAGGGGCCTTTGGAGCGTTGAGCGACCGTCGTTGTGGATCGATGAATTCCTACACGATATGTCGCATACCGTTTCCATCAGAAAACTGTATCTCGACCATGCTAAAAAGAACTTGATATTCTACTTCGACGAGCGAGAACCTCAGGCGATAGTCTACAGACTACCCATTATCGGCCAGGGCACGGCGAACAGAATCGCAATATTACAGGCCAATTCCGGAATGGGAGACAATCCGTTTGACTACTGCGCCGCCAACAACAGGATCGTCTGGATCGAACAAAACAGAATAATCAAGACCAAGAAGTTAGACTAGTTTGGGCTAGCCTGTCCCCAGAACTGCTATCGAGTGACAAACCCTCAGCGCAGCAAATTCTTCATTTCCTGATCGCTCTCCTGCATCAGTTCTTTTGCTCTCACGCGTGATAAGTTGAGCGATTGCCATCGAGAGAATAACGGCCCTCGCTCCACGCGAACTCTGTCGCGCAATCTACTGGCATATTCTTCTCTGACAGACGCGTCTTTGCTCTTCAGCAAGGATATCGTCACCGGCAACGCGTCGTCAGATAAACCGCCTAAATAACCCGCGTCGATCTTGCCGGTTTGCCGAAATCTCTGCATGTTTTGACGGGCAATATAAGCGTCCGGATTGACCGCGTTCATGAAGGCTAAGAACGCAACTACCAACAAAAAGACTTTGAATGTGAACGTATCTTCACGGTTGTCGATATGAATCTTGTACAGCAGAGCGACATAAACCGCCGCAATGAAGAAGATAAACACGTGCACGTAGAGACGCAGTTCGGTGAAACCGTACGCGTTCTCGTAGAACGACATGCGTGTTAGCGACGAGGCCATGATTACCATGACCTGGACAACGAGCAATGTGCTCAAGCTTCTGAACAACCCGGAATGGCCAGTCATGTTCTTGGGCGTGAAACGCTCGATCAGCAGGAGCATCGCCAGCGTTATCACGGCGACCGCGACCAGCTCGAAAAACCCTCTCCTCGCATACTGGGCGTAGGTAAATCCTTGCCCGGAAATGTTGCCAAGACCCCCGAACAGGTATGTGATCTGAACCAAGATGAAAGCGCCAAACAACGCGTTGACTGATCCAAGGAGGATGGAGCCCTCGATACGCCCGAAGCCGCCTGTCTTTTTAGCGATCGGAACCGCTCCCGGGAAGCCGACACCAGGCTCCGACTTACGAAAGACAAATGAATAGGCTCCGGTAAAACCGAGCATAGCGAAGAAGATCAGGATCGTTCGAAAAACAAACTCCGGCCCGATACTGAAACTCACGATTTGTGACAGCGCCCTCTGGAACACTAAATCAGCCGAGGCGAACAGCAGAGAAAAGACAACAAGGAGAGGAATCGTTATGACAATGCCCGTCGCGACCTGGGCCATGGTCCGTTTGTCTGCCTTGACGCCGCGGAGCGTGACCAAGTCTCCAAGTGTTTTGAATAATGAAACGATATACATGAAAGGCACTAGCGCGAGCCTGAAATAGTCCTTGATGCGGTAAGTCTGCAGGGGTTCGCTAAAGGCCACTTGAGCGATCAGCAGCAGCAGCAGAAAAACGGCTATCAGATTCAGGGCGGTTAGCAGAAAGCTGGCGCGGACCGAGACCATCGCCGCAAAGAAGAAGACGGGCACCAGGAGCCACAGAACGCTGCTCGTCGTCGTTCTTCCATAGAGCCAAGTGATACCAAGAAGACCCATGATGATTAGAGCGACATAAACCGGGAATGCCAAGCCGGGGAATTTGCCGTAGATCAAAAAGTCGAAGAGGCAACCCAGAAAAAGGGATATCCCAACAATCAACCCGGCTTTGGCGAAGGGGCTGGCCTCTTTTTCAAACTTTTTGATGGCTATTCCTCCTTACTTTCTACAGTCCGTCCATAGAACTCGCCGTTTTAGTCGCCTTACCCGGCGCCGGCTGGAATCCCACGCAGCTGACTTCAACCATGAAATCTACGGCGTTTCTTGACTTGCGATATATGGATTTGTTGTTCTCGGGATAGTGGCCCGGCCCTTTACCGCCGTCAAAATGGAGCGTCGCCGCCCTCCCCGGACCCAGCTGAAACCCGGTCAGTTTCTGATAATAGCTCTCGCTTTTCTTGGTTTTCTTGTCAGTCATCGTATAGAAGACCTCGAATCCGGTCATCGTCTCTATGGTGCCATTATTAATCGTCAACTGCAGGTGATCCTTAAGGTTCTTGCCCGTCGCCGGATCTGTGTTTCCCTCGACCTCAATATCTGAGATAACCAGCCCAGGTTTTGTCGACACGTTGTTGATCGGATTTACAGTAACCGGTTTTGCTTGTGCGACAGGCTTGGCCGTCGGGGTTGCCGGCTTAGCCGCAGGTTTGCAACCAGCCAAGACAAGGCCGCAAGCCAGTGCTAGTAATAACAGATTTATCTTCTTTCGGCAGCATCTATGGTTCATTCGCTCTCCCCTCGCACTCTAATACTACCTAGTCTGCAAGAAAGCTGCACATAATGCTACGCTTAACCGGTCGCTTTGTGCGACGATCGTCCAATCCTTTCAAAACGGGGAGCACTTTTGACCATTTGGCACGCCATAATTTTGGGAATCGTTCAGGGTTTGAGCGAATTTCTGCCTATCAGTTCCTCGGCCCATCTTATCCTGACGCCCTGGCTACTCAAGTTTCCTGATCCTGGCCTGGCCTTCGACGCGGCTCTTCATTTCGGTACGGCGCTGGCCGTCATTATATTTTTTTGGCATGACCTGTGGCGAATCGTTAAGGCTTGGTTTGCCAGTCTGGCGAAGAGAAAAGCGACTACCTTTGATGAGCGATTCGCTTGGTACATGCTGATCGGGTCGATTCCGGGCGGCCTGCTCGGCGCCCTGTTGGAGAAGAAGGCGGAAGCGGCGTTTCGGGCGCCGCTGCTGATTGCGGCCACCCTAGCGGTCATGGGCGTTGTGCTATATGTTGCCGACCGCCTGAGCAAGAAGACCAAAGACATAAACCACATAGGCGTGTGGGACGCGGTCCTCGTCGGTACGGCGCAGGCCATCGCGATCATTCCCGGCGTGTCGCGTTCGGGGATAACTATGACCACAAGCTTGTTTAGAAACTTCAAGCGCGAGGACGCCGCGCGTTTCTCGTTCCTGTTGTCAGCGCCGATAACAGTTGGCGCGGCGCTATACGAGGCACGCAAGCTGGTCCACGGAACAGTCGACGCGGCTTTCTTTATCGGAATCGGCGTCAGCGCAATCGTTGGCTACCTGAGCATCAAATACCTGCTCAAGTATCTGCGGAAAAGCAGTTTCGCGGTTTTCGCCGTCTATAGGCTACTGTTGGCAGGGACGATCGTCGCGCTGGTGGTTACCGGCCTCAGGTAGACGTCATCAGACCGCCAGGCGGAAGCCGATGCGATCAGCCCCCCGTATCAACAGCCACACGACGACTATCATCAGCACCGATAGCGGTATCCCCAACCATGCGTCCAGTTTGCCGTAGGTATGGAATCGCCAGATCAGATAGCCCGGGACAGCATACTGCAAAATCCATGCCAACAAAGCGGCCCGGCCGAAGTCAGATAGCGGTCTTAGCCATTTTATGACACGAGGAAGAGCGCGCGTCTCGATAAAGTAATACATGAACATGAAGGCGATTGCCGACCCGCCGGCGGTAATCAGAGCGTAGCTGGAAGTGACCATTTCTTTCCTAGCGGGAACGAAGAGGCTGAGGACGGTGCCGATCATAACGAGGGTCGCGCCAAACCGATAAAGATACTTCTCGTAGTCCACGCGACTGTTTACAAGCCGCACTCCGGCAATCATTCCGAAAGCGGCAATGCTCGCCCACGTCAGAGCCGACAAAGGGCTGCCGTGCGAATGCGACTGAACGAACGCGGCAAACGAGGAGTTGGTCATTAGCCCAACGTAAGCAGCCAGAATTGCCGCGATTATCGCGTACCTTGTCCTGGCCCCAAAGCGCATGATGATATAGGACACGAGGTAGCTTACGCCCAGCGCCTCCAGGACGCCCCATTTTATGTAATAGGTCCCGCCCAAGCCAATTGTTCCGCCAAGCAGTGGCGACCTCAAGTCGTCGACCAGGACACCGATCAGGAGTAGCAAGATCGCGCGCCGGAGGACACCCCAAAATATCTGCCTCTCAGAGACACCCGACTCGCGCTTATTGTTGACGGACAAAGGTAAGGCCAGACCCATGATAAACAGAAAGAATGGTGCGATGAAGTCGCCAAACAAGAGCATATCTGGTCGGCTGTGCTGTAAGACGCGAGGGAGTGTGCTGCTGAAGAACAGCACGAAGTCGTAGAGCAGCATTAATACGACGGCCAAACCGCGAAAGTAGTCAACGGACGGCATGCGGGGCACCTTGTTCATAACAAGATTATGACACGCTTCCGAGCAGGCTTTGTTAAGAAGTGATTCGGACCTTATTCATATTTCAAGAAAACGACCCCGGCGGTCAGGAAGACGACGCCAAAGCCCAATAAGACCAGCCCGGGAAGCCAGATCGCGTCCCAGCCGTAGCCTCTGGTTATCAGGTCAGTTAGTCCTCGCATCATCCATCCGGCCGGTATGAATTTTGCCGCCGTTTGCATGAACGGCGGCGTTACTTCGATTGGCCAATAGCAGCCGCCAATCATGGCCATACTAATCAACAGAATAGGCGTTGCGGCGTTGGCCTGTGACGCTGTCCGCGCCAGAGAAGCGATCAATATACCCATCGAGGCGATGCTAAAGATAAAGGCAATCATCAGCAGAATCAACGGCAGTGGATCGCGGCCCCAATCGACGTTAAAGATGAAGCGCCCGGCCGCAATCAATATCGTCGACTGGACGGCGGCGGTCGCGAACATTCCCAACATCTTGCCAACGACAAACGTAGGTTTACCCGTCGGCGTCGTCAGCAGCCGTCCCAATGTTCCCTTTTGCCTGTCTTCCAGAATCGTGACGGCACCGCCGACCAACATGAACATAATGAAAGTAATCGTAAAACCCATAGACGATTGATTAAAACCGCCGGCAAGTGTTTTCCGGCCGCGGACCAATGACCGGGTAACGGTATGGGCGTCGACTGTGACCGGGGGTGGGTTCCACTTGGCATCCGCCGCCTCAAACGATTCTTCCCATTCGGTGACCGTTGTCATCCCAAACCGATGCGCGGCCAGTCCGGCTGTTATCTTAGCCGCCGCGAAGGCGTCGGCGGAGTATCTCTCAGTTAACCCAGTCACTACCTGAGACAAAAGAACGGCGCTGCTATCACCGGCTGTATTAAGGACTTCCACGCTGGCTTTGGCGCCGGAAACAACGCTCTCGCTATATCCTGCCGGTATTATCACCGCGCCTGCGACCGTTCCCTTCTTGACCCGGCTGCGCGCCTCAGCCTCCGACACGGTGGCGACCGAGAACACCTTGTCTTTCTTTAGCTGGGCTAAAAATATCCTAGAGAGAACAGTCTTGTCGCTGTCGGCGGCGGCCAGGTTGACTTGTTTCGGGCCGCTGCTCGTCCCTCCGAACGCGATGCCCATGATCAGCGTTAATAGGAGAGGGATAAAAATTAGCTGTAACCAGAAAGAGCGATTGCGAACCTGTTCTAGGAGCATCAATCGGCCGATTGCAAAGACCTTATTCATATCTGAACCTCGCCACGCCAAGAGCCATAAATAATATGGCGATGCCTATGAGAATCAGACAATTAATTGTGATTGCGCCGGCGCCTTTGCCGAGCATAAGATCATTGAAACCCGATATGGCCCAGTAGTTGATGGTGAGCTTGCTGAAATTCTGCATCGCCGGAGGCATCACCGACAGCGGTATCATCGAGCCGCCCAAAGCCGCCATCCCTTGAATCAAACCCTGTGATAGGCCCGCGGCCGTCCCCTGCGTTTTCGCAATCGACGCGATGAATATGGCCATTCCGGTCGCCGCGAATACCGTTGCCGCCGCCAACGCGACCACGCCCACGACCGACGGGCCCCAGTTAACCCCGAATAGTATGCGCGTTGACGCGACAATCACAGCGAATTGCAGAGAGCCGATCACGAATACCCCGCCGAGCTTGCCGCTTAGGATGGCCAGACGAGAGACGGGCGCCGCCATCATTCTGGCCAGAGTGATCTGACGCCGTTCATCCAAGAGGGAGAACGCGCCAAACATTGAACCGAATAAGATGAACATCACTCCCATACCCGCGGAGTAATACTGGAGGGCTGACACCGATTTTTCCGAAGCAGTCGACTTCTTCACCACCGTGATCTGGGGTTTATGCAATTCGGTTTGGGCTTGAGCAGCCAGAGTCTGAGACAAACCAACAATCTGCGACGGCGGGACGGCACCCTGCCCAACAAGGCTTTCGACTGATGTTTTGACGCTGATCAAGACGGAGCTGGCGTGAGTCGCGAAAGACTCGGTGACGCTCCGAACGACTCCCGCCCGTACCTGTTGTCCCGGATCGCCGATGACCTCAATTTTCGCCGATTCGCCTTTATTGATCGCGGCGGAGAAACCAGCCGGGATAATGATGGCGGCAGCCAGATCACCGTCGGCCACGGATGCCCGCGCGTGCTTTTCGGTCGGACCGGTAACGGAAAGGATTTTTTTCATATCCCGCGACTTTAGAATGTCGTTGATGAATACCTTTGACGCACTGCCGTGGTCGTGGTCTATGACGGCGACGTCGAACTTGTTGATTGCACCTTCTCCGCTCCACAGACTGCCCAGTGCCAAGCCGAGTATCGCGATGATTGTTAGAGGCATTGCCAACAGGATAAGGAGGGCCCGCCGATCACGTACGATAATCTTAGTATCTCTAAGAGCGATTGCCAGAGGTCGCATATCTTTCTAGTCCCTAAGACTTCGGCCCGTTAAATGGAGAAACACACTCTCCAGGTCGGGCTCTTGGACTTCAACCGACGCGATTTTTATCTGGCGGTCATTTAAGGCCTTAATAACGGACGCCAGCACCTCGCGCCCGCGCGGGCTGAGGATATCTAACTCGCCCTCCTTTATGGTCACCCCATCAACATCCTTGATCGTCGCCAAATCAGCCGCGACATCTTCCGGAATATCAAACGCCTTGATTCGAATGACGTCTTTGTTGCCAACCAATAGTCTCAGTTCATTCTGGGTACCGCTGGCAATGACCTTGCCTTTGTCGACAATCGCAATTCGATCGCAGAGGAATTCTACTTCCTCCATGTAGTGGCTCGTGTAAATCACGGTCAGGCCGGCTTCGTTGAGATGTTTGACCGTTTCCAGAATGTGGTTCCGGCTTTGCGGATCGATGCCCACGGTCGGTTCGTCCATAAACAGCACCTTGGGGCTATGCAGCAGACCGGCGGCAATATTTATCCGGCGTTTCATGCCGCCGGAGTAGGTGTCGATTCTCTCAGCGGCACGGTCAGTCAGCCCGACAATCTCCAAAACGTCGGTAGCTCGCTCTTTAATCTCCGAAGGCGACAAACCGTACATTTTTCCCCAAAAATCAAGATTCTCTCGGGCGGTTAGGGTTGGATATAGGGCAATCTCCTGCGGCACAACGCCAATCAAACGCTTTACTGCCATCGGCTCTTTGACGACACTATGGCCGTCGATGACTATATCGCCCCTTGTCGGTTTGAGAAGGGTCGACACCATCCCGATCAAAGTCGACTTACCGGCGCCGTTCGGGCCGAGCAGGCCAAATATCTCTCCCGCCTCAACCGTGAAACTTACGTCATCAACGGCTGTGTTGGCATCGAATGTCTTGGTGAGATTGATTACTTCCAGCAGAGACACGTTGTACCCCCCGTCGCGATGCGGTCACGTTACTAAATTATTACGTAGCCTTTACAAAACGTAAAGTACGACGGCAAGGAAGTGCAGGACGCTGCCGGCCAAGACAAAGAGGTGCCAGATGGCGTGGAGATAGGGGACGCGGCGTGGAATATAGGTTACGGCGCCAACCGTGTAACACAAACCGCCCGCGATCAACAACCAAACGGCTTGCGGCGGAGCTAGCGCAATTAATGGTTTGATTGCCAGGACTGCGATCCAGCCCATGATTACGTAAACAACGGCCGCCAGCCATTTCGGCCGGTAGACCCAGAAGGCCTCGGTTGAGATGCCGGCGACGGCAAACGCCCAGATTCCAATGGACACCCAAAAGCCGATAGACGTGCCGCGCAGCGTAACCAGCATAAATGGTGTGTAGCTGCCAGCGATAAGAAAATAGATACCCGCGTGATCCAGAATCTTAAAGACGTGCTTTATCTTTGACCAGGGAAAACTATGATAGAGGGTCGAAAACGTGTACTCAATGACCAGTGACGACCCGTAAATGACGGCCGCCGCCAACCGCCAACCGTCTCCGCCGTGCAAAACAGCGGTGACGATCAAAAGCGTCATCGCGACAATCGAAAAGACGACACCGACGCCATGCGTTATCGCGTTGGCAATCTCTTCGCCAACCGTATACGACCTTTTTGATTTCTTGTCGCGCTTGAGAATTCTCTCCGGTTCCATCACTCGTACCGCAAGGCCTCTATCGGGTCAAGACGGGCCGCTTTCCAGGCAGGATAAACGCCGAAGAAGACGCCGACGCCAGCTGAGAAACAAAACGCTAACACAATCGACCAGGTGCTTATCTGAGCCGGCAGCCAGTTATTAATTATCAAAGCCGCACCGACGCCTAAAAGAATGCCGAGGGTGCCGCCGAGCGCACTTAACATAACAGCTTCGATGATGAACTGGACCATAATATCCGTCGTTTTTGCGCCGACTGCCTTGCGAATGCCTATCTCCCGGGTGCGCTCGGTCACGGACACAAGCATTATGTTCATGATGCCGATACCGCCGACCAGCAGGGATATGCTCGCTATGCCTGCCAACATAAGGGTCATGATACCTAAAATATTATTCATTATGGACAAAGTCTCGCCTTGGCTAAAGACCGTGAAATCGTCCTTGGAATACTTCTTGAGCAAGATGTTCTCGATCTCTTTTTTGGTTTCCGGAATCATGTCGGCACTCTTAGCCTTAACGACTATCTCACTCAACCGTTCGTGGCCGACGAGGTTATTGGCCACAGTGATCGGCACATAAACACCGTTGTCAAAATCCTGGCCCATCATCATGCCTTTTTCGGACATCGTGCCGACGACGATGTATTTCTGGCCGGCGATAGATATCTGTTTGCCGATGGGATCGATACTGCCGAACAAATTATCTACCACGGTCTTGCCAAGCACGGTCACATGACGGGCTCCGGCGATTTGAGATTGAGTCAGGAAACGGCCGGTAGCAATCGGCCTTGTCATCACATCGGGGTAACTTTCGTTGGTGCATACGGCTACCGTTTTAGTCGTTCTATTCTTAAAGCCAATCGATACCGGAGCTTCGATAATCCCGATGACCCCAGCCGCCAGACTGGAACGCCGTTTAATGATGTCGACATCGGCCGGACGCAGTTTGTAGGTCGGCATACCACCTGTTCCTGATGTATCTTTGACATCGAAATGGCCGGGCATGACGAACAACAGGTTCGAACCCAGGCCCGAGACCTGGCCTGTTATCTCCGCCGTAACGCCCTGGCCCATGCTGACCAAGAGAATCACTGCCATAACACCGATGATGACGCCCAACATTGTTAGACCGGCCCGCAGCTTGTTGGCGCGTAAAGCGTCGAATGCCAGACGGAAGCTTTCCAACAGGCTCATTTCGCCACCGCCGAATCAGACAAGATCAGACCGTCCTTCATCCTGATTATCCTGTTGGTGTAGTTGGCGATATATTCCTCGTGCGTGACTAGAATGACCGTCTTCCCTTGCTTGTTTAGCTCGCTCAGGATGACCATGATCTCGTCGCCGCTCTTGCTATCCAAAGCGCCGGTCGGCTCGTCAGCTAGAACAATCGCGGGGTCAACGCTCAGGGCCCGCGCGATGGCGACTCGCTGTTGTTGTCCGCCAGACAGCTGATTAGGGCGGTGCCACATCCTGTCGGCCAAACCGACTTCCTCTAAGGCTTTCTCCGCCCGGTGACGCCGCTCGCCCGGTCCGATGCCGGCGTAAACCAACGGGAGTTCAACGTTTTTTACCGCGCTGGCGCGCGTTAAGAGGTTGAAGTTCTGGAAAACAAAGCCTATCTTCTGGTTGCGTACACCAGCCAGCTGGTTATCGGTTAAGTCGGACGTGAATTGGCCATCCAGAACGATTGTGCCGGAGGTCGGGCGGTCCAGACAGCCGATCAGGTTCATCAGGGTCGACTTGCCGCTGCCCGATGGCCCCATGATGGCCACAAACTCACCGGGGTGAACACGAAATGTAACACCCCGCAGCGCCTCGACTTCGACACCTTCCAGCTTGTAGGTTTTTCTCAGGTCATCGACAACGAGCATCTTACCGCCGCGTGACCTTCACGTCGGCCTTGCTCACGCCCTTTAGCTTGTCGATACCTTTGACGACGACCTCTTCACCCTCGTTGATGCCGGCCAAGACCTCATAATAGTCGCCGCTCAACAAGCCGATCTTGATGGTCGTTTTCTCCGCGGAATTATTCTTGACGACATATACGGCATCTTTGCCTCCGTCCGTGGTGACGGCTGTAACCGGAACCCGGAGAGCGTCGTCGCGCGTTCTGATGACAATATCAGTGTCGGCGCTCATGCCGATGCGCAGGTCGATGTCCTTAGCCTCGGTAACCCGGATCTTGACTGGAAAAGCGGTGCCTCCCGTCTGGGTCGCCGTAGCCACCAGGCCGATCTCGGTTACGTCACCTCGGATTATTTTGTTCGGATAGGCATCCAGAGTCATTTCGGTCTTTTGCCCGATTTTGATCTTAGAAATGTCCGTTTCGTCAACGTTGGCAACCACGTAAGTCGGATCCATGTTAGCGACCGTCATCAACAACGTGGGCGTCTTGGTTATTTGTGGCGTCGTTGTTGTTGGCGCCGTGGTAGCGGGAGTCGTCGCGGTCGGGTTGGTAGTCGACGGCGTCGTGGTCGAAGGCGTTGTCGGGACCGCCGTCAGCGGTTGAATAGTGCCGACCACTTTGTCACCGGCCTGGACAGCGATATTCGTTACCTTGCCGGCGATCGACGTCGTGACAAATCCCCCGCCATCCAGCTTTACCAAGTTCTGGCCGGAGATAACCGAGTCGCCTTCTTTTACTAATACTTCACTGACTCTATCGTCTTGGACCGCGTATATGGGGACCATCTGGTTGGCTTCGACCTTGCCAGTCGCGTTCACAACGTCACGCACTGTTCCCCGCAGAACCAACGTAGCGGTCACGTTGACCGGAACGCTGCGAATGAGATAATACCAGGCGCCAAAGCCGGCCGCGGCCAACAATAAGACAATGGCGGCAATCATGCTTATCTTCTTCATGAGAGCTTTTTGTTTTGCCTTTTCCTTGGCCGTTTTCGGCGTTTTAGGCGGCCGGGGTGGTTTTGGCTCTTTCGGTGGCTTTGGTTGTTTCGGCGGTTTCGGTTGCTTAGGCGGCTTTTCTTTGGACGCCGCCTTGTCGACCAGAGGGATTTCTTCATTACCAGCCGTGTCAGCCGCGGTCGGCGGCGAATCGGCTATTGAGAACTCATCTTGAACGGGCTGTTCCGGCAGGCCGGTTGGTGCCTGCTCCGTTTGTTGCTCCGGCTCGATGGGAGCCTTGAACTCGTCTGCCATGCTTACCCCTTTCGCTGGCGCGGTGAAAATAGTTTTGCCAGAGGAAGCGCAAATATTGTCCTCTGGCAAAAGCCCTGCGTCCAGCCATAATTGTATCATAGCGTTTATGACTTGTTCATTTGAGCAACGAGCTCGGCGTACAAATCTGCCGGAATCCGTATGCCCCGTTTTGTAAACCCCTCGAAGGAGTCAGCCTTTAGGTACTCGCGAATATCAACGTAAGCCTTGCCCATGAACTCACCCTTACGAATGACGACGTCAACCTGGTCATCTCGTTTTACCCGACCCAACTCGGACGCGTTATCCATATAATCACCCCCTTTCATCGTTTCTTGAACATCCAGACAAGCGCGGCCAACACAACACCGAGAGCCGCGCCGCAAGGAAGATAGGGGAGAACGTCATCCTTTAGGCCGCCTGCGGCGCCGTTCCCGGACGAGCGCCTCCCCGCCTCCCTGATTAGGCGGCTGACCTGGCGCAGATCAGTCGTGCGTTTATCGGTCAGACCGGCCATTGCCGCCGACCAAACCTTTTCCTCCTCTGACGTCTCTTTGCTGTTGGCAAGTTCGACGGCAGCTTGCCGGACGCTTTCCTTGGTCATATGGCCGTGTCCGTTTCTTTTCGCTCGTTCACCGAGTTGCGCTAGGAATCGATAGTAACCGGCCGGCTCTCCGGTTCCACCAACCTCTCCGCCCTCTTCGCCCTCCGCGGCACGGGCGACTGCGGTCGGTAAGAGTTCGGCCCACCTGTCCCAGCCGGAGGCCGGGGCTTTGCGGGGAGGACGTGTCACCGACGCACGGCTGCCGACAAGAGCCACTGAGCGCGCGAACAGAGGTCTGAAGTCCTCGAAGCGCCGACGCACGGTCGCGAACCAAGGCTCTTCCAGCATGAGTTCAGCCAGGTATTTGTTGGTGTTCAAGCACAAGTCCCAGCGATACGCCAAATCAGCAGCCGTGTGGCAGTTAATAATGTGGGCACGCGGAACCTTTAGGTCCGTGGACAAGTAGCTGTTATAGAAACGGACGGTGGACCTATGGATAAGCTCTGCGTTATCCGGCACCCACAGGTCAACGCTGCGATGATAGAGCTCGTCTAGGACGATCGCGTCGACAATCAGCTCAACCGCGCCATGACTAAGTGTCGGTTTGTACTTTTCCGGGATGTTCTCGAAGACTGTTTTTGTATTCGAGTAACCGTCCGGTCCATGAACCACACTATCGGCTAACTGGTGCGCGACCCAACCGTGCGAAAAGTCTTGACCTGACACTTGCGCCATTATTTTGCCAAACACAGGCTCGCGCGCTTCACCGAAATAGTTATGCGTGTAGTCAAAAGAGGAGTCACCCGTGGTCACAGAATGTAGTGCAATCATGTCCGGTGCGATACCGCCCAACACAAAGTCTTCGCTGCCGCCGGCCTCCCGGCAGATTGCGGCATGAGTCACGGAACCCCACGCAAGGGCCTGGTGCGGGAGTATTAGGAGTATAGAGATTATGAATACCGGGAGGCACTTTACCCCGATGAGCTTGCCGCGATCGCGACGCTCCCTCGCAATGACATGTTTCCTTATACTCCTAATAATCCCTATTCTCCCTATACTCTTCCTTGCTAAGAGTGCCATTTGACCTCAACTAAGCAGCCCGCGCCGGGTCCGTTGGTTTGGCGCACGATAATCGTATAAAGACCGTTCGGTACGATCCGGCCGGAATCATCTTCGCCTGTCCACGAGATTTCGCGCGCGCTACCTTCCCAGCGCTCGACAACCCGTATCCTGACGCCGTCGTTGTTGAAGACGTCCAGCCCCCTGGCACGGGTCCCAAAGTCTAAGAGAATCGTCACCCTGTCTCCGGGAAACGTAGCGTCACCGCTGGGATCCAGCCGGCAAAGGCAACCGGCTGGTGCGGCCGGGCCTAACCCATAACCGATACCCGATCGCGAAATATCGCGAACCGCTGGCCAAAATGCTTTGCTCTTTCCGACTACGCAGGCGCGCCGTCCAAATAATGAAAGCGTTGATTTCCAAAGCGATTTAGACCAGTGAAAAGTGCTGGCGCCGATATCAAGCAAACGTCGCAGAAACGCCGTACCGGCAGACCAGCCGCGTGCCACAAAGCCTTGCGCCCCCCGCCAGAGACCGGCCAGCCACGTAAAAAACGAGAAGACGCCGTTATGCGCAACGGTCGCCAGTGGACCGGCTGTCGAGATACTGTTACCGGTCGAGGCGATGGCAACGCCGGCGGGCGGAATATCGGCGCGCCTTATTAAACGACTGAAATCCGTTCGGAATTCCCCGCGCCATAGCGTTTCCGGGTCGATGTATTTCGCGGCGAAGATGGCACCGATGTGGACATGGCTCGAAGCACAGGATGGGTCGCCCGCGGCTGCGACATAACCGATCGTCTGGCCTTGCCCAACTTGATCACCGGCACTAACAGCGACCTTGTCTAGCGGCAAATACGTTGTCTTTACCCCGTTGACATGTTTCACGCTGACGCAATTCCCTAGCGGTGTATGACCGGCGAACGAGACACGGCCGGCCGCGGCCGCCGTAATCCGCGTTTGTGCTCCCGCCGATATATCAACTCCTCGATGAGTCCGCTTCTTTCCCGAGGTTGTATCGGTATATGTTTGCCCAAAGCGCAACACGGTCGTCCCGTTAAGCGGACGAACAAATGTAACTTCGCCAGCTAAAACGTTCTTGCCGATGACGACCCATCCCATCCCGAAAACCAAGAGAAGCAACGACCCGGCAAGGCGAGCCCTAATAATCCGGCTCATCGAATTCCTTCAGTTCCGCTTTGCCTCTACCCCGCGCCTGACCAACTTCTATACCCAAGCGGTCAGCCAAAATCGTCTGGCAAGGCTCCTCCACGGTTACGACGACGCTTCGGCCTTCGACCACGACAGACTTGAGGGCGCCGCCGTTCTTCGCCACGTATTCAGCGGCGGCTGCGGCCAGATCACCGCCACTCACCATTTCTTGGGCGGCCGCCAGTGAGGCGGCGTCCGCGGTAGCTTCGGCTTGAGCGCGAGATCGATTAATGATTCCGATATCCACCGTGACCGGAACAAATACCAACGCCAAGGCGAGGCATCCGGCTAGTAATGCGGTCATCGGTCTCTCTCCAGACGCATCGTGGTTGTCGCTTTTGCCTGAAACGCGTGCGGCCAGACACTGGCCAGCAACGGGAAGAGACACGGAACTGACGTTTGCGCCGAGACGGTTATTGGGGAACCTGCCTGTCCGCCCTCCGGCATATTCCAGGTAACCGATAAAACGTCGCTGTTTGCGCCGGCGGCCGCCTGCGTGGCGGCTTTAACGATCTCCGCATCGTTAGTAGCGGTTGTCGCTTGCCGGGCCCCCTCGCGCGCCGCTTGCGCCACCATCAGGTGAGCACGCATCACGACTCCGGTCTGAATGACCGCGAGAAGCGCCATTAGAACAAGGGGCAGGACTAGCGCGAACTCCACCGAGATACTGCCTTGTTCACCCGATCCGGACATCGCTACTTGATCCCCGCGACTAATTTGGCGAAAACGCCAGTCAGGAAATCAGTCATGCCCGCGACTCCCACCTTGCTAAGCACACCCGCGATGGCGACAACCGCTAGCAAAACCAGTGCATACTCCGTCGTGCTCTGTCCGTCTTCCCTTGCCAATAACATCTTTACCCTGTTCATACCCTCTCCTCTCGGGCGTCCCCGTGCGGCAAACGGGGACGCCCCCTGCCTGATTCATATCCTTTGGAGTTCCCAATTTATCTAACTCTTTCCAATATGTCAAGATATATTTGATAGTTTTCGACACTTTCTGTGATATTGGAACGGGTATAATTGAGCCATGACAGAACAGGAGCATTTAAAGTGGAAATCATTTTGGGAAGACCAAGCGGCTGTCGCCGACCCCCATCAGGCCGTTCGGGGCGACAGGATAATGACGCCGGCTGTCCAGTCGTTTCATGACCGCGAGCTGATTAAGTTGATCGACCCGCAACCTGAGGACCGGATACTGGACGCTGGATGCGGTGCCGGAGACCAGATCATCTTGCTTGGTTCATTGGTAGCGCGCATTACCGCTATAGATTTTTCGCCGGCTATGGTGGCTCGTTGCCAAGCGAGAATCGCAAAGGAACCCAACATTACGGCTGAGACCACCATTGAAGTCGGTGATGTTACCGGTCTGCCGTATGAGGATAACAGCTTCGACCGGGCCATCAGCATCGCGGTGCAACAATACCTGAATCCCGAAGAAAGTGACCTTATGCTGACCGAGCTGGGGCGTGTCGTGAAGCCAGGGGGCGTTGTAGTCTTTCACGTTAAGGATCTCTGGAGCCCGACCGGCGTAATGATTACATTTGGACGCTGGCTGCGCGCTCTGATCAAGGGTCGTCCGCCCCTGGAGTATCAATATCGGACCCACTGGTGGTACAAGAAAGAGGCCCGGCGGATCGGCAAGATAGCGGGATCTTACGCCTACGGCACCTGGACGCCCTTTATGCCAAAATCATTGATGGCAAAGATTGCGCGCTGGGAAACCAAGTACCGGTTCCTCCAGAACCGCTGGCCGCATGGCAAAGAATACTTTATTAAGGTGAGGGTCAACTAAGGCTTGGTCGGTTTCCTGTTCTTGAGCTGATAGTAGACAAACGCCGCGCTCAAACCGGCTAACAATACTCCAAACGAAGCGTAGTTCCAAAAATTGTTATCCTGTTGCCCCTTTTTGCCAACCGGACGCCGGACGGCAGCGGCAGTCGCGGTGGCCGTCTTATTGCCGGAAGTCAGGCTCGGATTTGCGGTCGTGCCCACGCTGTTTGCGCCAGAGACGTTTGATCCCGCTGTGGCGCCAGGGCTCGCAATACCGGGGGAAGTTGGAGAAGTTGCCGCGTCAGTCGCAGGTTGAGACGCACCCGCGGAAGGAGACGCCGGGGCGGGGTCGCCGAACGTGTCGCGATACAGCTCATCGAAAGAATATGCCGGGGGCGCCGTCGGACCGGTCTGTGGTCCCCATGACCATCCCTCAACGTCGCCCTGTTTAACGCTGTAACTGCTGGCCCCGACGGGCGAGAAAACCCAAGCGCCCCGCAGGTGCCAATATGACCAAGACGCGCGACCGCTGCTCCAATCCTCGGCGGTGCCTTCACCGTCAATCCCATAAACCGAGGCGCCGTACCCGGACGTTGGCGCATCAATCGATAGGCCAGACCGATAAAGAAGGTCAATACCTGAGATTGATGCCTCGTCAAACGAAACACATCGCGTCACGACGGAACCGTCCCCGTGCCTGATGACCAAGCCGGCATAGCTCGTCGCCTTGGCAACACCACCAAATGTGATGATCAGTAATCCAGCTACAGCGAACGCGCCAAGCCGGGCTGCGATTCTCATCGGCCTGTGTAAGGCAGATAGGGAGGATCCTGCGCCGGATTTGGCGTTGATGTCCCTCCGGGCGCGGTGACCGGATTAGGATCGCCGCTTACCGGCGCCGTATAGTCCAGCGGAAACGTCTTGCCCATAAGCGCGGGGATTGCTTGATACGTACACATTAGATTGTCGTCTGACCAGGTTGTCTGGTAACCGAAAGCGCCGCTAGTGTTCTGCATGCCGAGCAGAAAGCTGACGGGTGTATGGCCGGATACGGTCCAATCCGGTCCGGTGTGGTTCTCGCCGGCCGCGATTAATCCCTGGATTACCCACGACGTCGAGCTCGCGTCGGAATCGGTGCCCCACGGCGACGGCTTCGCCCAGGGAAAACCGCCATCCGAATTCTGCTGAGTGTGCAGATAAGCAACGGCTTTTTGAACCACTGTCGAGTCGTTCGCCGCCCCGGCCGCCGCCAGCGCCTCCAGGCAGATCGCTGTCGTATTGGTGTCCGAACCCGAGCCCAAACCGTTGACGCCAAATCCGCCGTTGCTCTCTTGGTTGGCAACAAGGAAGTCTATCGCGTTAGCGGGGATCGTCTCGTTCGCCGCGTGCAGCGCCATCATTATCCAGGGGTGCCGGATAAACGCGGTGCCATAGGCGCCGGTTGCTGCGTTTTGTGTCCCGCTCAGAATCGCCACCCAATCGACGCCGCCAAAAACGTGCGGGTCTTTACCGCTGGCCACAAGTAGCATAACCAACTGCGCGATCTTCGCGGAATTAGCGTCCGCGTCCGCGGCGTTACTTAACGCGTCCTTTTGCGTGAGGAGAAAATCGATCCCTGAAAGTCCGGACTTCTTCCAGTTGTTGACGTCCAGACCGGCCGCCGCGATTGCCAACCCGGCGCCGCAAGTTGCGTTGACCGGCCCGTCAAACTCGGTATAGCTGCCGTCGTTTTGTTGTTGTGTCTGTAAATAAGCCGTCGCCTTATTAACAGCAGAGGTCGTCGAGACATCGCCAAGGACACCGATCGCCGGCCAGGCCAGCAGAACAACCATGATGATCAATGTCACCGCGGTAAACCGTTTCATCTTTTCTCCTTTAGACGCAAATAATCTATTTTCAGTTAATAAAAAACCCCTCGAACGCTTCGTTCGAAGGGACATAAAAATAAGCCGCCTCTCATCTCGCGAAGAGTAGCTGTTCACCGGTGTTTCGGTTAGGTTCCTGACTCCCGTTGAGACCCGCGTAAACGCAGATCTCCCGGTTACAGTGGCGCGACCGTGCCCGATTTCCACAGGCTTCCCTACGACGCCGAACACCGCTATTCGATTTGTCTTTTTATAACACGAGCCAGAATGCGTGTCAACGAACCCCGCCTATAGCGGGGTCGCAATCATCCTTATTCGGACATCGACCGCCCGGCAGCCGCGGCCTTCGTTTCCTACCATAAGGGGGTTGATCTCAATCTCGGCTATCTCGGGGAAATCCTCAATCAACGTAGAGAAACGCAAGAGGACCTCCTTAAGCGCTTTGACATCCCTCATCGGAGCGCCGCGCCAGCCTTGCAGAACAGGCAGTCCTTTGAGTTGGTTCAGCATCCAATCTACGTCGACGTCAGTAAGAGGCTGCAGCGAAAAAGCCACATCTTTTTGCAGCTCCACGTGCACGCCGCCTAAGCCAACCATCAGCAACGGACCGAACATGGGGTTTTGTGACATACCGACAATAACTTCCTGGGCTTCCGACGTCATTGGTTGGATTATAACGCCTCTCGCCTGATCGACCAGTCCCGCTTTCTTGAGGTGTACCATCATCTTGTTGTAAGCTGCCTTGACCCTTGTCTCGCTGGTCAAACCAAGCGCAATCCCGCCGATATCCGTTTTATGCACAATGGTTGTCGACCTTACTTTGAGCGCCACAGGGAAGCCCAGTTCGGACGCCTGCTTGGCCGCGTCGGCGGCCGATTCCGCGACTCGTGTCTCGACCATCGGGATACCATACTCTTGCAACAGGTCGGCTGCGGCTTCCGGCAACAGCCAGGAGCCTGCCTCGCTAATCGGATTGGAGCGGAAGAAATTATATCTCGTGTGGTTGGCGACTATTTCCGGGAAATCCGGTGTCATGCCTTCCGGCGCTTGGCGGTATTGGGAATAATGCCAGGTGTGTGCCAGGGCTTGGGCGGCGCTCTCCGGAAAAACGTAGGACGGCACATAACGTTCAGGGCCAATCTTTAGATCTGGCATAGAACCGGCTGACATCATAAAATTGGCCAGGACCGGCTTATCGCCTTTGTAGTCTTTCAGTACTTCCTTGATTGCTCTGGCCACGTCTTCCGGGCGCGTCACAAGCGGCGGGATATAAATCAGGATAATGGCGTCTAACTCAGGATTTTCCAGCATCGCCGCCAGGGTTTGCTTATAGTATTCCGCCGTCGCCGAGGCCATCATGTCCACCGGGTTGCTAACCGCTGCCTCGGCCGGCAGAACAGCCTTAAGTTTCTTTTGCGCCGCCGCGGAAAGTTTCGGAACCTTGAGGCCCAGGCCTTCGCAGGCGTCGGCGACCAGAACCCCCGGTCCGCCGGCGTTGGTCAGGATACCCACATTGGGGCCCTTCGGAACCGGTTGGTTGGCGAGGGCGGCCGAGACACCGAACATCTCGTCGATAGTGTTAACTCTAATCACTCCGGCCTGCCGGAACAAAGCGTCAGATCCAACGTCGGCCGCCGCCAGAGCACCGGTGTGTGACGATGCGGCTCTCGCTCCGGCTTCTGAACGGCCCGCCTTCACGGCGATTATCGGCTTCTTTCGTGAAACGCGGCGGGCGATCCTCGTAAAGCTAGAGGGATTCCCGAAAGATTCGACGTAAAGCAAGATCAAGTCCGTCTTCTCGTCATCCTCCCAGTATTCCAGAAGGTCGTTGTTGGAAATGTCGATCCGATTCCCGATGCTGACAAAATCGGCGATTCCTAGGTTGATGTTGTTGGCGTAATCCAGCAACGCCAGGCCCAAGGCGCCGCTCTGTGTACCGATGCTCAGGTTGCCGGCCGGAGGTGTTACGGGAGAGAATGTCGCGTTCAGCCGTACTTCCGGGTCGGAGTTTAGAACGCCCAGGCAGTTTGGGCCGATGACGCGCATGCCGTAAGCCAGCGTCTTGGCTTTTAATTGCCGTTCGCGTTTCTGCCCCTCCGGACCGGCTTCGCCGAACCCGACGGAAATTATTACCAGCCCCCGGACACCTTTTTTGCCGCATTGGTCCACTACGGCGAGAACCTTATCGGCCGGAACCACGATAACGGCCAGATCTACATCACTCGGTACGTCCATGACTGTCGGATATGCCAGCACGCCGGCGACTGAAGTGGTGTTAGGGTTGATTGGAAATACCGGCCCATTAAAGTTGGTGCTAAGTAGGTTGTGGAACAATGCGCCGCCCACGCTCTCCGCGTTCCGGGATGCGCCGATGACCGCGATACTATGCGGATACAGAAACGTTCCAACTCCGGCAGTTCGCGCGATATGTTCCCGCGCCGCCTGGCGTTTCGTGAACTCTTCCTGTTTCTCAAGATTGAGTGAGATGTGATAGACGCCGTCGGAGAATTTCTTGGTCGTTTTAAAGCCACTTTGATCGAATAGTGCCAGCATTCTCGTGTTTTCGGGCAAAACACGGGCGACAAACCGCTTGATTCTATATTGACCGGCCGTCTCTACCAACTTCTCAAGCAAGGCCGTTCCGACGCCTCTGGTTTGATAACTGGTGCCAACGACGAATGTCACCTCGGCGCTTTTCATGTCAGGCGACGCGTCATAGCTGGCAACAGCCAGAACTTTCTCTTGCCGGCCCTCGCCTTGGGTTGCTACATAGACACAGCCGTCCGGCAGTTTCGCTTCGGTAAAGCGGGCGATTTCTTCGTCCCCGGTTTGGTGTTTGGCGTATTGCCAGCGGAAGTAGCTCGTCAGAGGACTCATTCGGTTAAAAAGCCTCTTGAGCTTGATTTTGTCGTCCGGTTCTACCGGCCGTATTCGCAAGGCTTGGCCGTTGCGTAAGATAGCCTCGTCGGGCCGATCCGGCCGCCCGCTCTTCTCTATGGATTTCATATCCCCATTATGGCACTAGCGGCAAGAAGAAAGAATTCTAGGGTTTGCGCAAGCCGACTATTCCTTTCCCCAAGAGGGAGAGGGAGGAGCATTCTCGTCACTCTTAATTCTTGACTTCTGTTCTCACGCTTGAGTACAATTGTTCTCACGATGGAGAACATTCTAGCCATACCAACCAGCTTGTTTCGTTCCAAGCTCCGGCAACGTCTGCTGGCTCTGTTCCTGACCAATCCCCAAGACCGTTACTACACCCGGCAACTGCATCAGATACTGGGCGGATCCGTCGGCAGCCTGCAGCGCGAGCTCATCTACCTGGAGAATCTAGGCATTCTGAAGTCCGAAAAGGTTGGCAACCTCAAGTTTTATCAGGCCAACCCCGATTACCCGATGCTCCAGGAGATTACCGGAATCACCGCGAAGACCGTTGGAATATACGGCTCGCTGACCACCGCCTTGCGAGCTATCAACGGCATCCGCCTGGCGTTTGTCTACGGTTCATTCGCAGCCGGTCAGGAAACGGCTCGCAGCGACATTGATCTCTTTATCGTCGGTGATTTCGACCACGGCACCTTGAACAGAAGTTTGTCAGACGTGGAGAAGACACTGCAGCGAGAAGTGAACTATACAGCCATGTCTACAGATGAATTCAGGGAGGCGGTCCGGGACAGCAACGCCTTCGTGTTGAACGTCGCCGAGGCGGCCAAAGTTTGGCTGATCGGTGGTGAGAATGAACTTAAGAGCTTGGATTAGAGACGGTTCCGTCAAAAGGTTCCATCCTCACCCGGTACAGATTGAGGACCTGTTAACCAGCTCGTATAATGACGTCGATACGGCTCGCGAGCTGATCAAGTTGCACCGTTTCGGGTTTGCGCGAGACGCGGCGTATGAAGCGATGCTGAAGGCGGGCATGGCGATGATGTTCGCCCACGGCGTGCGCCCGGTTATCGGCGGCCACCACGTGACAATTGTGCGCTTCACGGAGAGTGAGCTGGGCAAAGGCCACGAGGAGCTTATTGCCAGCTTCGACCGTTTTCGCCGCACCCGGCACGAAAGGCTATACGAAGGCAAAGACACGGCGACAAAGTCGCAAGCGTTGCACGCCATCGCGTGCTCGGAAGAACTATGGGGTATCGCTCGAGACCGAGCGGTCATTAGGGAGGATGTGTATGAGTGAGAATAAAGAAACCAAGGCCACCGATGCGCCTGACATGCAAGAGATTGGCGATAAGCTAAAAGAACTGGGCAAGCTTATCCAACAAGCGATCGAAAAGGCCCATCAGAGTGAAGAGGTCAAGAAGATAAACGAGGACGTCGCCAACGCTTACGCGGACGTCAAGAAACAGGTCAAGAGCGGTGAGTTTACGGACAACGTCAAACGCGAAGTTAAGGACGCGCTGTCTTTTGTTAATCAAAAGCTGGACGAGTACCTGAAGGACGACGAGAAGAAATAGCGCGACCCTAGCTACGGATCCTTAGGTCGGCAGGCGTCCTGCTGGCCTAAAGACCGGCAGCTACATTACTATTTAAGTACGCTCGGTTTCTACGAGCGAATCGCTTGGCGTTGCTGGTGAGTCATTCGACGGGTCCACATGCGGTCGGCAAACCAGAATCCCACATAGATGATCATCGCGTACAGAGCGGCCGCGAGAAGAATCAGCGGCATCGCGTACACGACCACGCCCAGTGAATCCAGCTGATAGGCAGGGTAGCCTATCAAAACCAAGGCCAGCAGGAACATGATTAGACCGGCGTACGTCGCCCATCTAGCGCGTTTGCGGGGATTGGTCACGATGTGATGTTTCTCTAACGCTTGAAGAACGCTTGGTCCGAGGATCCCTATCAGAAGAGCTACACCTGTAAAAGCCGCAAGCACGGTGAACATAGAATCACCCCCAGGATGTTACCTAGCGCTTGTCAGACACCTCTGTAATAGCACTAAAGGGGGTTAAATGCAATGATTTTGGGGTTGCTTAAACGCCAGACGGCAGCTGCTGGTCGACCGCCGCGGGCGGTTCCTCTTCTTCCTTCTCAGTCATGATGCGCGCGATGGCCGAGACGGCGTCGGCCTTACTCATCTTCATGACACTAACCCCGCGTGAATCTCTGCCCTGCCGGGAGATACTCTTGGCCGGCGTCCGAATCATAGTTCCCTGCGCCGAGATGATCATGACTTCCTGGGTTTGCTCGACGATCATAGCCCCAGCGACAAAATCCTTAGGCGTCAAGCGGAGCGCTATCATACCCTTGCCGCCGCGGTGATGTGGAGTAAATTGGGTGATAGGCGTTCTTTTGCCGCGACCTTTCTCCGTGATGATAAACAAGAACGTGTCCGGCAGGGCTATGCCCATCGATAAAACCTTGTCGTCCTCGTTTAGGCGCATGCCGATGACTCCCGCAGCCGAGCGACCCATTGACCGCACATCCGCTTCCGGGAACCTGATAGCTGCTCCCTTGCGGCTGACCAGCATGACATCAGCATCGCCGTTGGTCATCTTGACGCTCATCAGTTCGTCGGCATCGCGCAATTTCAGAGCAATCAAGCCGCCGCGCCGCGCCGTCGCGTAGTCTTCGATCGGCGTCTTCTTAACGATTCCGTTCTTGGTCGCCATGATCATGAAACGCCCCGGCGAGAAATCCTTGGTCGTGATGACCGCCGCGACCTTCTCTTCACTCGACAACGGCAGCAGATTGACAATATTCTGCCCCTTGGCGGTCCGGCCAGCCAGTGGCAACTCGTGTACCTTTAGGCGATAGACCTTACCGTAAGTCGTAAAGAACAAAACATGGTGGTGAGTTGAAGCGACAAACAGATGCTCGACGAAATCCTCGTCCTTTAGGTCCATGCCGATGACGCCCTTGCCGCCCCGTCCCTGACTCTTATACACAGTGACCGGCTGGCGTTTTACGTAACCCGTATGCGACACGCTGACGACCATGTCTTCTTCGGCGATGAAGTCTTCGACGTCCAAATCGGTGGCGGCCGACGTGATCTGCGTCCGCCGTTTGTCGCTATATTTGTCGCGAACCTCTTTGAGTTCGTCTTTGATAATCCCTAGGACCAACTTCTCGTCGGCCAGAACCGACTTCAGATACGTAATCAGTTTCTTCAGTTCGTTGTATTCATCGATTACCTTCTGGCGCTCCAGTCCGGTCAACTTGGCTAGACGCATGTCTAGGATGGCCGTTGCCTGTTCGTCGGATAACTCGAACTTCTCCATAAGGCCCGTGTGGGCTATCTCTACCGTCTTTGAGCCGCGAATCAAGGCGATTACTTCATCCAGATGGTCGAGGGCTATAAGCAGGCCTTCCAAGATGTGCGCCCGTTTCTCGGCCTTATTCAGCTCGAACTTGGTCCGGCGCGTGATGATTTCCACCTGGTGATTGATATAGTGCCGCAGCATGTCAGGCAGCGACAGCACTTTCGGTACGCCGTCTACCAGCGCCAGCATAATGGTGCCGAATGTCTCTTCCAGCTGGGTATGCTTATAGAGTTTGTTCAGCACGACCTGCGGAATAACGTCGCGCTTTAGCTCGATTACCAGGTGCATGCCCTTGCGATCGGATTCGTCGCGCAAGTCGGCAATCTCGGATATTTTCTTTTCCCGCACAAGGTCAGCGATAGCTTCGCTCAAACGAGCCTTGTTGACCTGGTACGGCAATTCAGTGATGACAATGCGCTGCTTGTTGTTCTTGCCCTCTTGGATCTCGGCCACACCGCGCACACGAACGATACCCCGACCGGTTTCATAGGCTTTTGATATGCCGTCTCGGCCCATGATAATGCCGCCCGTTGGAAAATCAGGACCTTTGACAATCTTATTTAGCGCCGCGGCGTCCAAATCGGGATCTTCGATGACCGCCACAGTCGCGTCTATGATTTCTCCCAAGTTATGCGGAGGAATATTTGTAGCCATGCCGACAGCGATACCGGAGCTGCCGTTTACCAGCAGATTAGGATATCGGGACGGCAGAACGGCAGGCTCTTCCAATGATTCGTCGAAGTTCGGCACCCAATCGACGGTGTCTTTGTCGATATCCCGCAACAGTTCTTGTGTCAGCTTGCTTAACCGGGCTTCGGTATAACGCATGGCGGCCGCGGAGTCTCCGTCGACTGAACCAAAGTTGCCGTGCCCGTCCACCAACATATAACGTTGGCTGAAATCCTGGGCCATCCGGACCATCGCGTCGTAGACGGCGGTATCGCCATGCGGGTGATACTTACCCAGCACTTCGCCGACGATGCGGGCGGATTTCTTGTGAGGTTTGTTAGACTGCATCCCTAGGTCGTGCATGGCGTAGAGAATGCGCCGGTGCACCGGTTTAAGCCCGTCGCGCACGTCCGGCAGCGCCCGGCCCACAATGACGCTCATGGCGTAGTCAAGATACGAGGACTTCATCTCGTCCTCGATCTCGATCGGCAATACGTTTTTCGCGCTTAAATCGAATAACTTATCTTCTGCCAATGTTCCCTTCCGTTACTTCTCGACTCATTCACTAATACTCACTCGCTCGAAGAGAACGGTTGCACCGTCTTCTGCACTTCCGCCTTCTGCTCTTCTGCGCTATATGTCTAAGAACCTCACATCTTTGGCGTTTTTGATAATGAAATCGCGGCGCGGTTCCACCTTGTCTCCCATAAGCACGGAGAAAGTGTCATCCGCGGCAACGGCGTCTTCGATTCCAACCTGCAGCAGCGTGCGCTCGGCCGGGTTCATTGTGGTGTCCCACAGCTGCTGGGGGTCCATCTCACCCAAACCTTTGTAGCGCTGAATCGTCGGTTTCTTCGCTCGTATGTCTTTCATGATGACCTCGAGCTCGCGGTCGGAATAGGCGTATTGATTCTTCCCGTCAGCCGTTACCTTGAACAGCGGCGGCTGAGCAATATAAACGTAGCCGGCTTCAATCATCGGCAGCATATAGCGATAGAAGAAGGTCAGAATCAAGGTCCGGATATGGGCCCCGTCAACGTCGGCATCGGTCATGATTATGACTTTGTGATACCGTGATTTCTCCACATCGAAGTCCTGGTCTATCCCAGCGCCCAATGCCGTGATCAACGCCTGAATCTCTATACTGTTAAGGATCCTGTTGAGGCGCGCTTTCTCGACGTTCAGAATCTTACCGCGCAGAGGCAGAATGGCCTGGAACGCCCGATCCCGCGCTTGTTTGGCGGAACCGCCGGCGCTGTCTCCCTCGACAATGTATATCTCGCTGACGGCTGGGTCAGTGTTCGAGCAATCAGCCAGCTTGCCCGGCAGAGAGATACTTTCCAACAGACTCTTGCGTCGCGTTAGCTCGCGGGCTTTACGGGCCGCCTGCCTCGCCCGGCTGGCGCTGATAGTTTTGTTGATTATCAACTTGGCGTCGGCCGGATGTTCCTCAAGGAACTCGCTCAACTTACTCGCCACAATGGAATCCACGAAACCGCGTGTCTCGGGGTTGCCCAGTTTTGTCTTTGTCTGGCCCTCGAATTGCGGCTCTTTGATGCGCAGATTAATGACTGCCGTCAAACCTTCGCGACAATCCTCACCTGACAGGTTGTCTTCCTTTTCCTTAAGCAGCCCCTTGGCGCGGGCGTAGTCGTTAATGACACGCGTCAGCGCTGACTTGAATCCGACCAGGTGGGTGCCGCCCTCGTGAGTATTGATGTTGTTGGCGAAGGCAAAAACGCTTTCGACGTAGCCGTCGTTATACTGCATCGCCACTTCGATCTCGGAGTCGTCATTCTTGCCTTCGAAATAGATGATGCTGTCGTGGATCGTCGTTTTGCTGGCGTTGATGTATTTAATGAAATCCATCAGGCCGTCGTCAAATTTAAAGACGTGTTCTACCTTTGGCTCGACGCGCTCGTCCGCGACGTTAATGGTCAGCCCCTTGTTGAGGAAAGCCAGCTCCCGCATGCGCGTTTCAATCAGGTCCATCTTGAAGTCGACTGACTCGAAGATAGCCGCGTCGGGCATGAACTTAACGACCGTGCCGTTCTTGGTGGTCTCGCCGACGACGGTCAGCTTATCTTGGGGTACGCCGCGCTTATAATGCTGACGGTAGACTTTACCGTCCCGGCCGACATCGACCCGCAGGTCGCTGGACAGCGCATTGACGACGCTTAAACCCACGCCATGCAGACCGCCCGAGACTTTATATCCCGAGCCGCCGAACTTACCGCCGGCGTGCAAATAGGTCAGGACGACCTCGACGCCGGGCTTGTTATATTTGGGAACGTTGTCGACCGGAATACCGCGGCCGTCGTCTATCTCGGTAACGGAATTGTCGGCGTGAATCTTGACCCAGATGTTCTTGCAATAACCGGCGAGGGCTTCGTCGATGGAGTTGTCGACGATTTCGTAGACGAGGTGATGAAGACCCCGGCTCCCCGTGGAGCCGATATACATGCCGGGACGTTTTCTTACGGCCTCAAGTCCCTCTAGGACCTGTATCGCGTCAGCATCGTAGTCTTTCTTGGGCAAAGATTCTCCTAGAAATCGAAGTACGAAAAATGTATAGCGGGATTACTAAAGAATTATACCACAACGTACTTGTCAATGTTGCGTTTAATCTGCTAAAACAGGCTACATTCGCCCTGTTCGGAAACGTATGTCCGTGACGATTCCGGGACCGACGGCGGCGCGGATTTTCGGCAACATCTGAGGCTTCAACATGCCCAATTCTTGCGCCCAAACGGGGCTGGAACAAGTGACGAATAGAATCGTGTTGCGGATCTGGTCGGCACGGGTTTCTCGGGCGATTTTTGGTCCGACGATGTCAGGCCAACTGTCGAGCACCTGGGCCCGTTTGAGCGGTTTCTTAATACCAAGGCGGGTGGCGATAGTCTCTAAGACCGACCCGATCCTCTCAACCTCGCCTCTAGTCAACGAGCTTACCGCCTTTGATGCGCATGATGTTGTGGCCGGCAACGTCGGCGGGAGCGAAAGAATCCAGGTGAGTCGCGGTGATGAAGACCTGGTTGCCATCGCGCACCATCTGCATCAGGTAAGACTGCCTGTCTTCATCCAGTTCGCTCATGACATCATCCAGCAGGAGCAGAGGTTTGGCTTTTACCTCTTGCTCAATCAATTTCATCTGGCCAAACTTTAGCGACAAGGCAACCGTCCGCTGCTGACCTTGGGAGCCGAAAGAGCGGACGTCAAGTCCGTTGATGTTCATCATCAGATCGTCGCGGTGCGGCCCGACCAGAGTTATCTTTCGGTCTAGCTCTTCTTTGCGGCGCCGGATCAGTTCCTTGATGAAGCGGCGCTCGATCTCCTGCGGTCCTTCGACGCCTCCCTCGGACACTCGACAGATATAGTTCAATTCCAGCGTTTCGGCGCCCTTGGTTATCTTTTTGTGCGCTTCGGCGCTTAATTGCGACAGCCGCTCCGTAACGTGAATCCGGTTGACGATGACTTTGGTGCCGACCTCGGCCAGGTTGCGGTCCCAAAGCTCGAGACTCTCGATATCTACGTTCCGGTTCATGGTCTTGAGTAAGATATTGCGTTGGCGCAGCACCCGGTCGTATTTACGGCGCCAGTAATGGTAAGTGGGCGAGATCTGTACAATCGTGTCATCTAAGAAGGCGCGGCGGCGTTCCGGGCCGCCTTTCACTATCTGCAGATCTTCGGGTGAGAAAATGACGGCATGGAGGTTACCAAGAAGGTCGCTGAACCGGTATTTCTCAACCCCGCCGACCTTGATCCGCTTCTTTTCGTTCATGGAGATGAAGACTTCCAAAGACAGACGACGCCCGTCGCGGTCGACCTCCGACCGGATGGACGCAAGATTCTCGCCTTGCTTAACGAGGAGCGCATCGGAACCGGCACGATGGGAGTTGCCGGCGGACAGGAAGTAGACGGCCTCGAGGATGTTGGTTTTACCCTGAGCGTTTCCGCCGATAATGATGTTTACGTCGGGGCTGAATTCAAACGTCGCGCCGCCGTAGTTGCGGTAGTTGGTGAGCTCTAACTTTTCTAAATGCATCAACACAATGATAGCACACGTCACACGGTCGACGAAGAGCTATTCAGCGATGTCAGCGACGGTGGCGCCGGTTGCTGCGACCAGATCGGCCGCTCTGATTTTCAGCACAATGTTTACCTGTCCGCCCGCCGCGTAGACGATGTCGTTTTCCAATACCAGCGGGTCGACGTAAACCGTCGCCTTTGTCTTCCACGCGCACGGTGGTATAGCGCCCATTATATAGCCGGTAATATCGCAGACCTCATCGTCGTTGGCAAAGCGAAGTTGTTCGGTTCCGATGACCTTCTTCAGCTTGCGGGAGTCAACTTTGCGATCGCCGGCCACGATGGCCAATACCGGGTCGTCTCCGGCCAGCCAAACAAGGGTTTTGATGATGCTATGGGGTTCGAGTCCGAGGATATCGGCCATGCGGGCGGAATTCTTGACCGATCCCGTCAAAGGGACAAGCTCATGTTTGATCTCAAGTTCTTGCAGGCAGTTGTGGACATCGATACTCGATCGCATGACGAAACCTCTTATCTAAGAGATTACCTCGACGGGCGAGAAGACACTCCGGTATTTCTTGAGAGTGCCTTCGCTGATCTCGCTGGTCATTGGGTCCTCTAGCGCCGTGTGAAAGCGTTCGCGATAGTGGTTTTTAATGTGCGTCAAAACGTTCTCGATCTCGGTTTCCTTGCTCGGTATGACGTGCACCTTCAGGCGCGCCGCTATCCGTCCGTCTGTCAGTAGCTCCGGCTCGACAACCCGCGGCCGTTCCACGATTATTTTGCTTAGCCGCTCCAAGTCCACGACCAGGTCGTCCAGCCATTGCTTAAGGCTCTTGCGCCCAAGATCCCCGGGCAGGACGAGATTGATGAAATGAGGCACGTAGCCAAGCGGGTAGCGCGTCACGTTAATCACGATTCCGTTGGGGACAACCACGCTAGCCCCGTTTACCAAAGCGATCTTGGTTGTTCGGACACCCAGTTCCTCGACCAAACCCACCGCGTCCGGGGCGCCGGACAGATGTAGAATGACAAAATCTCCCGTCGAATAGATACCCTCTAACAGGATAAAGAACCCGGAGATTATATCCTTGACCATACTTTGCGCGCCCAGGCCTATTGCAATGCCAAAAAGACCGAGACCGGCCACAAGAGAGACGGGGTCTAGACCGAATTCACGCACGATCATGGCCAGGGCGACAAAACCGACGAAGTATTTAAGCAGGCCGCGGGTAACGTCGCGCAGAGTGTGGAAACGTTTGCTGTTAGGCTTGACTCCCGCCAGAGCGTGGCCGATTATGCCGCGGCCTATCAAATACGCTATGAGCGCGATAACGAGAATCAACGCGATGCGAGAACCGTGAATGATGAAGGTGTCTACGGACACTTTGAAGGAACCTATACTCATGGTCCGATTATAGCAATACTTCGGAGGAATACGAGGATTACAAGTAGCACGAGGAGTACAAGAACACGTTGAGCGATAAGCGTTTATAATTGATAAATGGCCAAACTCAACACCCACACGCTTGTTCGTTCCGGTTTCTTCGTCTTCTTTGTCTGGACCTGCTGGCGCTTGTTCTCCTTTTACCAATGGGCGCTAGGCAACGGCACTTACGTTGCTCATCCGGACGCGACTGCAGGCTTTGTCCCGCTTGGCGCCGTCATGAGTTTGCTCGCCTGGCTGCGGACCGGCCTCTTCGATCCGGTCCTACCGGCGGCCGGTGTTATCATACTCGGCGCTCTGGCCGTTTCGCTGCTCTTTAAAAGGGGCTTCTGCGGCTGGATCTGTCCGATCGGATCGGCGACTTCCGCGCTCGGTTGGCTAGGGCGGAAGATGTTCGGCAGGGCTTACAACGTTCCCCGTAAGCTCGACGTCGGCTTGCGAGTCCCAAAGTATCTGATCGCAGGAGCGATAATCATGTTCTTGGGCGCGATGCCGGCCGCCAACGCGATCGATTTCCAAAAGCTGCCATATTACTCGATTGCCGACCTTAAGATTTTGTTGATGCTGCTAAATCCCAACATCTGGTTTATCGGTCTCGTGTTATTCGTGGGCTTAACCTCGGTTTATTGGGGTAATACATGGTGCCGTTATCTGTGCCCGCTGGGGGCGTTGTATGGCGCGGTCGGAGCGGGGTCGGCCGGAACCGTAACGCGCGATCCCGACATTTGTGTCGCGTGCGGCGCCTGCAGCAAAGCGTGCACGAAGCGGGTCGATGTCGCAGCCGGCAAAAAGGTGCGAGCACCTGAGTGCGACGGGTGCTTGGATTGCGTTGGCGCCTGTCCCGAACCCGGGGCGTTGACGGCACGTTGGCTCGGCTTACGAACGCCTGTCTGGGCCTGGGCTTTGTCGGTCGTCGGCTTATGGATGCTGATTTGGGGAATCGCCAGCCTAACCGGCCATTGGCACATTGGCACAGCCGCCTCGACAATCGCTAGCTACATCAGACAGATGTAGCTTTCAACCAACCAGCAACCTTTAGACCGGCGCTACATTGACGACACGAAAAGACTCTTGATCGCCACTATTAGCATCTCACGGGTCGCGCGAAAGGCATTCAGTAGGTCTTCGTCGGAGCCTGGTTGAATGGCCGGGTCGAGCAAAGGCCAGTACAAACGGATGGCGTCACCTGTTACAAACGGACAAGCCGCTTCGGCCTCCGAGCACAGGGTGATAATGTAATCGAAATCTATGTCCGCCACATCTGACAGCGATTTCGGCTTATGACCGGAGATGTCGATTCCGACCTCCGCCAAGGCCGCGACAGCGAACCGGCTGACGTCGCCCGGATCGGTCCCGGCGCTATGCGCTTCGATCTTGCCTCCGCCCAACGCGTTCGCCAAACCCTCGGCCATTTGGCTCCGAGCGCTGTTCCGGACACAGACGAACAGAACCTTGATCATCCGAATCTCCCTGTAATATAGAGTTCTGTCTTCTCCACCTTGGGATTGGTAAAAATCAATTCAGTCGGCCCGAACTCGACCACGCGACTGGGCTCGCCCTCTTCAGCCATTAGAAAAAGAGTGTTATCCGACGCCCGCGCCGCCTGTTTCATATTATGGGTCGCGATAATAATAGTCGTCGTTTCCTTGAGCCGATGCATGAGATCTTCGATCTTCTGCGTACTGATCGGGTCAAGGGATGCAGTGGCCTCGTCGAACAGTATTATCTCAGGTTTCAGCGCCAGTGTACGGGCGATGGCCAAGCGCTGTTTCTGGCCGCCAGACAACTGCTCGGCCCGCTTGTGCAGCCGATCCTTTAGCTCCTTCCACAACGACGCCCCGGTCAAACTCTCCTCGACTATTTCATCCAGTTCACTTTTCTTTCGGGTGCCATATAGGCGAGGGCCGACGGCAACATTTTCATAGATTGTAGTCGGTAGAACCGCCGGTTTTTGGAAGATCATTCCGACTCGAGCGCGTAGATCGAGCGGATCGTAATCGTTTATCTCCCGACCTTCAAGAAGAATGTCCCCCGTCCGCCGGGTTTTCGTAATCAGCTCGTTGGTTCTGTTGAATGATCGGAGCAATGTCGATTTCCCGCATCCCGAGGGCCCGATGATCGCTGTGATGGTATGGGCCGGCGCGATAAAATCAATGTCCTCAAGAACGCAATTCGTCCCATAATGGATATTGACCTTGCTTACTTCTAGTAATGTCGTCGTTTTCATATGGCCTCGCTAACGAATTTGCGGCGATACCGGTTCATGATCCAGTTCGACGCCAGGTTAAAGAGCAGGATTATCACTAGTAGAACAACTGCCACACGGTAGGCTTCCTCCAGGTGTCCTGTAGTCGCCAGCAAATATAGATGAACGCTAAGCGTCCGGCCACCCTCCAGAGGCGACACCGGCGCTAAGGGTGCCATACCAGCGGTATAGAGTACGGCGGCAGTCTCACCGAAGGCCCGGCCGGCCGCGAGGATCGCCCCCGTCAGAATTCCGGCAATGGCCGTCGGTAGCACCACCCGGAAGATTGTCTGCTCCTTGGTCGCGCCCAACGCCAGGCTGGCTTCTCTATACGCGTCCGGCACCGCCCGGAACGACTCCTCGCTGATTTTTAGAATGATCGGCAAAACCATCAGGGTCAACGTTAGGGCGCCGGCCAACATCGAATATTTCAGGCCCATCACTTGGACAAACAGAACGAGCCCGAATAAGCCGAAGACGATCGACGGTACACTGGATAACAGATCGATGGCGAAACGGATTGATTCGACGATACGACCCTTGCCGGCATACTCCGCCAGATAGATGCCGCCGCCGACGCCCAAAGGAACGGCAATCAAGAGCGTAAGTAATGTCAAATAGACCGAGGAAACAATCATAGGCAGAACGCCGCCCTCCATTTTTATGCCATGCGGAGCGGTCGATAGAAATGTCCACGAGAACGCGGTGTAACCGCGGCTGACAATGTAGAAAATGAAGTAGACCAGAAAGGCCGTGACGACGGCTGCAATGAAGATAAATAACGCGAACATCATCCGGTCGACTATCTTGCGCATGACGGATGTCATCGTCTCTGCCTCCCGACCCGGCGCGCCGCGAATATTAGGACGGCCGCGAAGACCAGCAGAACAGCCCCCAACGCGAACAAGGCCACGCGATGATCACCGGTAGCATAAGCCATGTCCAGCGCGATCTGGCTGGGCATGGCGGCCGCCGGTTGGTTAAGCGCCTTGGGCATCATTGGAGCGTTTCCCAGAACCATTAAAACAGCCATTGTCTCACCGATAGCCCGGCCTTCGGCCAGAATCGTCCCGGTAATGATGCCGCGAAAAGCTGACGGTAGAACGCCGCGTCTGACAGTCTGCCAGCGCGTGCCGCCCAACGCCTGAACGATCAGGCGGTTTTCCCTTGGCACCGCCCGGATGGCGTCCCCCGACACCGCGGTGATCGTCGGCAAAATCATGATAGCCAAAACTACAATCGCCGGAATCAACCCGAAACCGCTGCTGCCGAAGTAGTGTCTAGTTAAGGGGATAAATACGGTTATGCCAAAAAAGCCGAAAATAACCGAAGGAATACCCGCGAGCAACTCAACAATGGTCTTCAGGAACCGTCTCACGGGTCGGGGCGAGTATTCAACCATGTAGATAGCCAGCCCAACACCTAAAGGCGTCGCTACTAACACCGACCCGACAACCAACATGAGACTGGTTAGGATAAGCGGCAGAGCGCCGAATAGGCCGCGTGTCGGTAACCACTCCCGGCCAAGCAGAAACTTGCCCAAGCCGACTTTGGAGAATATCGGATAGCCCTCGCGAATGACGAAAAAGAAAATGAGGGCGAGTCCCACCACGCTGATCAAAGTCATCATGAACAGCACTGCCTGTGTGGGACTCACCCTCCGAGAACGTTTCATCTTGACCTACCCTACTTCTTGATTAGGTAGAATTCCTTGGACACAGTGTTCTTCTGGAATTCGGGGGTCATGATGAAGTCAATGTATAACTTGGCCAGGCCTTTGGCCGAGCCCTTCGTCAGCATATGCAAGTAGCGCCAGTACTTATAAGTCTGGTTATCTACCGTTGTCTGCGACGGAGCGACGCCGTCGATCTTAACGGCTTTCACCGTTATGTCTACTTGGGCGGCACTCATATAGCCGATGGCATCGGGCGTTTGCGCCACCGCGGCCTTTAGCTGACCGGTACCTGGCATCGCCAGCGCGTCGGCGGGGAACTTCGCGGTCTTTCCGATGATCGTCGTCTGAACATAATCCCGGGTACCGGAAGCCTCGTCGCGGCCGACCACCTGGATCTTGGCGCTACTGCCGCCGACATCCTTCCAGTTCGTGATTTTGCCCGACAGTATGTCGATTACTTGCTGCGACGTCAGTTTGCTCACCTTGTTGCTTGGGTGCACGACTATGGCGACCGCGTCGACTGCGACTTTATAGTCAGTCAAACCGGTTTCCTCCGGTTTAAGGTCGCGAGACGACGTACCGATATCCAATGTCCCGTCGGTTGCCCCGGTGATGCCCTGCGAGCTGCCGGTTCCCTGGACGTCGACTTTGACGCCAGGGTTTTTGGCCATGAATTCCTCAGCGGCCGCCTGGGCCAGCGGCAAAACCGTTGTCGAGCCTCCGACGTGCAAGCTTCCCGATGCCTCCATCTTGGTCACGGTTTTTGTGACGGTCTTAGTGCAACCCGCGGCGGCAATAGCTAAAACGGCTGTCACCGCAAGCGCGATTACAAATAGTGTCTTTTTCAAAACTCCACCCCCTTCGCGATAAAAGACTGTTACCACTACGGTAACTGCCTCAAGTTTAAGAATAGGGAACGGGGGTTAATAGGCGGGTTAAGGTTTAGTTAAGAATTAGTTAACGCGCCGCTACAGCACGTCACTTGTGTTCACTTTGGTATTAGACCAGGCGGAGCGAGATGGCGAAGGTCGTGCCTTCGTGGAGAACGCTGTCGACCGTTAGTTTCCCATTGTGCGCTTCCACAATGTGTTTGGTAATCGCCAACCCCAGGCCGATGCCGCCGGCGTCACGCGACCGATGTTTGTCGACACGATAGAAACGATCAAAGATGTTTGGCAGTGCGTCTTTGGGAATGCCGCGCCCGGTGTCGGTTATGGTAAAAAGCGCTCGCTTGCCTTTGACGGCCACGGTCATGGAAACCAGCCCACCGGCATCAGTGTATTTGATAGCGTTATCCAACAAGTTGATCAGGGCCTGAATGAAGAGGCGGCGGTCCGCTTTAACTGTAGCCACAGCCGCCAATGATTGTTCCAGGCGAATCCCTTTAGACTCCGCAAGAACTGCAACGGCATCCAACGCGTCGGCGGCCATAGCCGCCGCATCGTTAGGCTCTAGCTCAGCAATTGAAGCGCCGCTCTCCAGCCGGGTCAACTGCAGCATCTCGGTAACCAGATTGGAAAGATGCTCCGTTTGAGTACGTAGATTATTTAGAAATCGGCGGCGAACCTCCGGGTCGCTATCACCGCCCATGTCGAGAAGCGCCTCCAACGTCGCCTGGTTGGAAGCAATCGGTGTTCTTAGTTCATGTGAGAAACTGGAGACCAACTCCCGCCGCATGTCTTCCAACCGTCTTAGCCTAGTAACATCTTCTAAAACAGCCACGGCCTCGTAGACTTTACCGTCTCTCAGAACGGGCCTTATCCACGCACGCAGGATCATCTCTTGCGGCTTCTTGACCTTTATCTCTTTTACCACCTGGGTACCGCGGAACGCCTCCGCAACCTGTTTGGCCAGGGCAAAGTCGACGGTAAACCGAGACAGGGGTGTTGTTTTTAGATCACGTTTTTTTGTTACTAATAACCTCTCAGCCGAGGTATTGGCAAAAGTTATCTTACCCGCAGGGTTGATGATCACAACGCCGGCGGGCAACTCTTCCAGCATTGACTCGAAGTGGGCTCGCTCGTTTTTCAGATCAACTTCGGCGCGAACGCGTAGTTCGCGGTTGGCAACAGATAGCGCCGCCGCTTCTCTAGCGGCAACTCCAGCGTTTCTTTGGGCTACAATACCCCAAGTCAGAACGGCAGCCCCCGCAAGGAACAAGACAACGTTCACTTAATCGCCACCGACCTCCAGCTTATAGCCAACTCCTCTTACGTTCTTTACTAGCACGCCGCCTTCGCCCAGTTTCTCGCGCAGTTTCTTGATATACACGTTGATGGTTTTGTCGCTGCCGTAATAATCGAAACCCCAGACTCGTTCCAGGATTAGCGGCGGCGTTAGAACCTGGCCAGGGTTACGCATGAATAGCTCGAGCAGACCAAATTCTTTCGGAGTAAGAGAGATAGTTTTATTCTTAAAGGTCACGGTATGAGCTTTTGTATTCATGGCGAGCGGCCCCGTGGTAATAATCGGATGTTCGTCCGCCGTCGGCCGCGACGCTCGGCGCATCATTCCCTTGGCCCGGACAATCACTTCGCGCAAGCTGAACGGCTTCGTGACATAATCGTCCGCCCCCAACTCAAGGGCAACGACTTTGTCGGTCTCCGTGTCTTTAGCGGATAAAATCATGATAGGAGTTTCACTGGTCTTGCGGATTTCCCGGCAGATCTCCTCGCCGGACAGACCCGGGAGCATTAGGTCGAGAAGCACAAGATCGGGTGATTTCGCCCGGAAGGCAGCCAGGCCAGCCTCTCCGTCGGCAGCAACCGAAACTTCGTAGCCCTCTTTTCTGAATCCGAAAGCCAGCGAATCAGCAATCGATCGTTCATCCTCGATTACCAGGATTTTCTTTGCCATGAGCCTAAGGACTTACAAAGCTTCTTTGTCGGCGGCGTCTAAGACGTGGTCGATGTAGCTTTTCAGCGCCGGCGGCAAGCCGGGGATATCGATATTCAGGAAGCCCCTGGTAATCGTCGACATCGCCTCGTCTTTGGTCAAGCCTCGTGTTTGCAGATACTCAACCTCTTCCTCAGCAATCGGGGATATAGCGGCCTCGTGCGACAGCTCCGCTTGAGGAGCGCCGTCTGCCGCCAACGCCGGAATCGCCCAGATCTGCGCCTTGTCCGAGAACAGGATGCCCCGGCAATCCAAGTGCGCCTTAGATTCGTTGACGTAGCTGATCAGGTCGCCGCGGGCGTAAATCGCACACTCGTCGTAGGCAACCGTGCGAGCAATCGATTCCGCGCTGGTATTCTTGCCGGTAAGAATCGCTTTTGACCCAACGTCGATATAGGAGTCTTTCTTGCCGGAGATAATCGTGTTGAACCGTGCCCTGGCGTTATCGCCGTTTAAAACTGCCGACGGAAACATCTGAATCGACTTGACCGGCTTCATCAGAATGTAGTTGTTGATAAACGTTCCGTTCTCTTCCACAATCGTTGCGCTGCGGGGTCTGACGTGGAAACTCTCCGCCCAGTTGTGAATCATGGTGAACATCAGGCTGGCGTTCTTGCGAATGAAGAACTCCGAGATACCCATGTGTATTCCTTGCGCCGCATCGTTTTTCACCGTGCAGCCCGTGATTATCTGAGCTTCCGCGCCCTCGTCGATGACAATCAAGTTATGGACGTTTTGGCTGACGTTGCTTTCCGCCAACAATAGGCACGCCTGGATCGGCTTCTCGATTTTCTGGCCGGCAAAAACGTGGATAAAATAACCGCCCGTCTGTTCCAGTTCAGCTTTGGCAGTAAATTTATCCTGGTCAACCGGTACGGCCGACCACCAAAGGTCTTGCACCCACTCGTACTTCTCCAGCGCTTCGCTGGTCGACATTATCTCCAGCTGGCCGTTGTAGGCTTCCTGCACTTTGCGATAGATCGGGGTGTGGTCGACCTGGAAGTAGCTGCCCGACCTGAATGTCTCATCAGCGTCAACGCCGGCGTATAGGGCGGCCTCTCGCATCTGTTTGTCCAAAGACTTCAAGGTGTCAACCTCGGCCATGTCGGCCGGATCGACATACTCTGTCAGGTCAATATCGGGGCCGAACTTGGCTGGTTTGGCGGCGGCTGTTTCCGCCAGTTTCGCCCATTCAGCCCGTTTCTTAGCCAGGCGATCGGTTACTTTTGACATTTGTTACACCTCACACATTCCTCGTAGCCATTCTCTCGGATCTCGGCGAACAGATCGCGTGGGTTTCCGTTGCAGACGATGCTGCCGTGCATGAAGATGTGGCCAAAGTCGGCGTTGACAAATTCCAGGATATGGCCTGTGTGGGTCACGATGAGGCCGGCTTTGTTTCTATCGCCGGTCCGTCGCATTTCTTTCGTCTCAAGTATCTCGGCCATAGCGCCGCCGACGATGGCCATGTTGTCCAGGTCAACGCCCGATTCGGGCTCGTCGAACATAGCAAAGTCCGGATTCTGCGCCAGTAATTGCAACATCTCGGCCCGCTTGGCCTCGCCGCCGGAAAACCCCTGATTAATGTCGCGTTCCAACATCGGCTCCAGGCTTAAGCGCGTGGCCAGCGCCTTGGTCTGGGCCTCGTCTTTACTCCCGCTGCAGATCTCGACCATTTGGCGGGTGGTAACACCGCGCACGACCGGAGGACGCTGGAACGCTAGGCCGATACCGGCTCGCGCCCGCTCATCAATAGTGGCTTTCGTGATGTCTTTACCTTGAAAAGTGATTGTCCCTGCGGTGACCTCGTATCGCGGCATACCCATGATGACCATTAGCAGCGTCGTTTTGCCGCTACCGTTCGGACCAAGCAAAGCGTGGATCTCGCCCTTATTAATGGTGAGGTTGACTTTGTCTAGGATTGGTTTGCCGGCGATCGAAGCGGAGAGGTTCTTGATTTCAAGCATCGCGCCCGCCTCCTTGCTTTGGCTATTGGGATAGTAGAAAAACTATAGCATAGACTGCTTCACGAGCAGTCTTCTTGGCATGACATTCAACCCGGCGCCCGGGCGGGCGACGAGGCGCAGCCATTCAGTATTCCTATGGGGGAAAATAATTGATTGAGATCCCGGCAGCCGCAATCCGGACAGGCCAAGCCGGCTTCCTTTTCCTTAATCGTCGCCCGGATGGTTACGGTCTTATCGCAGCCGCCGCAAATGAAACTATATTCAGGCATTAGC
>JAHEXW010000004.1:0-10064 GCA_023251915.1 Actinomycetes bacterium | reverse complement strand
CCTCCACAAGTAATATAGTCCCGCGGCAATCAAAGCGACGCCACTAACTATATCGACGTATTTCTTGGCTGACTGCATCTTTTTCAGCCAGGCTGTCGCCGCGCCAGCCAGCGTACCCAGAAATATCAGGGGAATGCCGTGGCCGATACCAAATATAAACGCCAGAACCCCGCCAAATACTAGCCTGCCTTCGCGCAGCGCCACCGCCAGGACCGGCGTCAAGTATGAGATCCCGCACGGGCCCATGACAAAAGCGCCGATTACACCCAGAATCACGGCTCCCAGTATACCTTTGCGCTTAGTAGGCCCCAGGTTGGCGTTCATAAATCGGGGCAGCGGCAACCGATAGACGCCCACGAAACTCAAACCGATGGCGATCAGTATTATTCCCGCGACGAGCGAAATCAGATATTGTTGTGTCCGAAAGAAGCCGCTTACCAGGGATATCGCTGCGCCCAACAGTCCGAAGACGGCCGCCATGCCCAGGACGAACGCGCTCGACAAGATAAACCCTTCGCTCTTGGGAGCGTCGCCCTCTGAGGTTTCATATGCTACATATGTGAGAACGATCGGAAACATCGCCCACATGCAGGGGCTCAAGACACCGGACACAATCCCCCAGCCGAGGGCCGCAAGGTACGCCATTACTTAACCAGCGCTTGAATCTCCGCGACCAGCGCGTCCTTCGCAACTTGCCCCGTCCAGTTCTTTGCCTCGCTGCCTTTGCTGTCAAACAAGAAAGTCATCGGCACATACTGCACATTGTACTTAGACGCCACGGGCTCCTCCTTAGCGTCATCGACAAAGACGACCACGAAATTCATCTTGGATTCGTACTGCGGTTTCAACTCATCGACCAACTGGCCCATCGCGATGCAGGTCGGTCAGGTCGCGCTCCGCAGTAACAACAATGTTGGCTTGCCGCTCGCCAGGGCCTTATCAATTACGGGCTGGGATGAACCGTCGGAACCCGTTCCCGTCGAGGTAGAAGTCTGTTGGCCGAGACGAGGCACAACGATTATAGCCGCAATGATCAGCACCCCGATGACAACGGCCGGTTTCCAATAATTTTTCACTGTTCGCATCCCTCCTGGTATCTGGACTGCAGTTCACTGTGAATCGTGGTACAAAACCATTTAAGCTTTTCACCGCAAGCGGCATACAGAATGCTATTTCCGTCCCGGCGGCAATTTAACAAGCCAATCAGCCGCAGGTGTCGAAGATGGTGTGAGGTTAACGGCTGGGATAAACCCGTGCGCGTCGCGATTTCACCGACACTCAGCTCTCCTTCGCCCACCAGGAGCAGGAATATGTTGAAGCGATTCTCGTCTGAAAGATTCTTAAAGACGGCTAGTAACTCATCGGTTTTCATTACTATAGTATATAAACTTACCTTTATATTGTCAATGCTCACGCAGGCTCGGTTGCGTTTCGGCTCGATGGGAGTAAAATAGGAAGTTGATTGTTTTTTAGGGGGTAGGCCCGGAATATGGAAGCTTTCACCAACGCCATCTTAAACACCATCTCTCACTGGGGTCTCCCCGCGATATTCTTGCTTATGACCTTGAGCAGTATGTGTATCCCTATCCCCAGCGAAGTCGTCCTTTTGTTTTCCGGCTATCTGGTGTTCCAGGGTCGCATGGATATGACCTGGATCATTGTCATCGGTACGGCCGGCAACGTTCTGGGCAGCATAATCGCTTATTACATCGGTTTGAAGGGCGGGCGACCGCTGTTCTTAAAATACGGGAAATACGTTTTTGTTAAGGAGCGAGAGCTGGATTGGGCGGAGCACTGGTTTGCCCGCTTTGGCCACGAGACTGTTTTCTTCGGCAGGATGGTCCCCATGATTCGCGCGTTCATCAGCGTGCCAGCCGGCGTCGCGGAAATGAATTTCGCCAAGTTCAATATATACACGGTCCTGGGCTCGCTGCCGTGGTCGGTCGGGCTGGTATATGCCGGCTACGCGCTGGGCAGCCGTTGGCATCAAATTACTCAGTATTTTACACTTGTGAGCATAGTAGCCCTGGTCTTGGTTGTTGCTCTAGCCGCGGGCTTCGTGATTTGGCATTTAAGGAGAGGTGATCGTGTCAGATAACCTGTCGATTGCGCGTCTCACTCCGGATAAGGTCTTCGCCGAGCTCGCGACATCGCGACGCGGTCTGACGACCAGCGAAGCGCAAGCGCGGTTGGAAAAATATGGGGCCAACCGCATCCCCGAACTTAAGAAACGCTCCCTAGTATGGTCATTCCTGGCCAATTTCTACCACACGTTCGCCATTTTGCTGTGGATCTCCGCGATCTTGGCGTTTGTCGCGCAAATGCCTGAGCTGGGTTGGGCAATCATTGGCGTCGTAATTATTAACGCCCTCTTTAGTTTCTGGCAAGAATTTAAGGCCGAGAAGGCTACCGAAGCTCTGAAGAAGATGGTGCCGCAGTTCGCAAAGGTCATTCGCGATGGCGACATGCAGCAGATACTAGCCGCCGAGTTGGTTCCGGGCGACTTGATAGTTCTGGAAGAAGGGGACAGTATTTCCGCCGACGCCCGGTTGATTGAAGAATTCGAACTCCGCTGCAACAATGCCACGTTCACTGGCGAATCAGAACCCGCCAATCGCACAGCCGACGCAATTGGCCAGAAAGAAATCACTATCTTGGAAGCACCTAATTTCGTCTTCTCGGGAACCAGTGTCGCCGCCGGCGCCGGCAAAGCAATCGTCTTCGCGACCGGAGAAGAAACTCAGTTCGGCCACGTAGCGATGCTGACCCAAACCGTTCATGTCGACTTAAGCCCCCTGCAGCGCGAGGTGAAACGCGTCGCTTTGATTGTCGCGTTCCTGGCTATCGCCGTCGGCGGCGCCCTGTTTGTCGCGGGCTATTCATTGGCCAAGCTGGCCCTAGCTGACGCCGCGATATTTGCCATCGGCATGATTGTCGCCAATGTGCCGGAGGGCTTATTGCCCACCTTGTCTCTCGCCCTGGCCGCAGCCGTCCAAAAAATGGTACGGGAAAATGCCTTGGTCAAGAAATTGAGTTCCGTTGAAACGCTTGGCAGCGCAACTGTCATCTGCACGGACAAGACGGGCACGCTAACCCAAAATGAAATGACTGTCCGAAAAATCTGGACCAACCAAGAGGAAGTTGAAGTCCTCGGCGTCGGGTATGATCCGACTGGATCTTTCATGGTCGGGGATCAGGCACTGGACGTCGCGGAGGCGGCGCAAAAATTATCGGCCGTCTTGAAAGCCTCAAGCTACTGCAACAACGCCCGGCTAAACGCGCCGAACGAAGAGAAGCCCGGGTGGACGATCCTAGGTGATCCCACCGAAGCGGCTTTGCTGGTCGCGACGCGCAAGGCCGGTTACGATTACGCGGCCGCTATGGAAACCGAAAAGCGTCTTTACGAACTTCCTTTCGAATCCGTCCGGAAGCGGATGTCGGCCATTCACACCGTACACGACGTCGCACATTTCCCTGAGGCAAACGCCAAGGGCCAGGCAAATCATGAGGTCGCGTACGTTAAGGGTGCACCTCGAGAAGTTGTTGACCTCTGCACGCATGTCTGGATAAACGGGAAAGCCGAGAAGCTAACCGACGCGGCCCGGGACCAGATACTCGAGCGTAACGATGCGTTCGCTAGGGAAGCCCTGCGTGTATTGGCCTTCGCGTTTCGCGAGAAACCCACCAAAGAGAAGAATTATACCGTCGAGAGCGTTGAAACCAATCTCACTTTTGTTGGCTTGATGGCCATGATCGATCCGCCGAGACCCGAGGTTGAAGAGGCGGTTAAGAAGTGTCAAAAGGCACATATCCGGGTCATTATGATCACGGGTGACTATGGCCTAACCGCCGAGTCGATCGCCCGGCGCATCGGCATCGTCAAAAGTGAAAATGTCAGAATACTGACAGGCACCGACTTGGACAAGATGGAAAACGAGGAACTGGACCGGATTCTTAGAGAGGAAGAGGTTCTATTCGCCCGCGTCGCCCCCGACCATAAACTATTGATCGCGACTCGGCTTAAGGAAATGGGCGAGGTTGTCGCCATGACCGGCGACGGCGTGAATGACGCTCCGGCTCTTAAGAAAGCCGATATAGGTGTGGCGATGGGAATTGCCGGTACTGACGTGGCAAAAGAAGCAGCGGACGTCATTCTGTTGGATGACAACTTCGCAACAATAGTCAACGCAATTTCTGAAGGCCGGGCCGTATATGACAACATTAAGAAGTTCATTGTCTACATCTTCGCCCACCTTGGGCCCGAGGCTATTCCCTTCATCATTTTCATTCTATTCAGAACGCCCTTGCCAATCACACCAATGCAGATAATAGCTATCGACCTTGGCACCGAGACACTACCGGCTCTGGCTTTGGGCGTCGAAAAGGCCGAGCCGGACATAATGCTTCGGCCGCCGCGAAGTAAGAAGGATACTCTGCTGAACAAAAGCGTTCTGTTCCGGGCATACCTTTTCATCGGCCTGATTGAGGGCGCGCTAGTCGTGCTGGCTTACTTCTGGGTACTGCTGCGCAGTGGTTGGCATATGGGGATGGTCATACCGATCGGACATCCGTTAATGGTCGAGGCCAGCACAATGAGCTTCTTGGCCATTGTCGCAACCCAAGTTGGCACAGTTGTCGCTTGTCGCACAAACAGGGAATCGGTCTTTCGAATCGGTCTCTTCTCCAACCCCTGGATCATCTGGGGCCTTTTGTTCGAGATCGGTATCACAATCGTCCTAATATACGTGCCTCCGATCGCGAAGTTCTTCGGGATGTTCCCATTGGGTTGGCACGACTGGTTGTTCGTAACGCCTTTCCCGTTCGTGGTATTCTTCGCCGAAGAGGCGAGGAAATGGTTTTCAAGACGGCGGGAAGTCGCGAAAACTAGTGTATAATCAGGCTATATTAGCTAGAAAGAGGTGGATATGAAGATAATAGTTGCGGGCTGTGGCCGTGTCGGCGCTGCGTTGGCCAAGAAGCTGTCGCTCGAAGAGCACGACGTAAGCGTCGTGGACAAGAATACGGACACTTTTGAGCGGCTCGGCAAGTCGTTCAGGGGCACGACCGTTAAGGGTATGGTTTTCGACGGCGAGGCCCTGTTAAAAGCTGGCATCGAGAAATGCGACGTGTTTGTCTCTGTTACCAGCGGGGACAACTCGAACGTCGTGTCCGCCACTATCGCCAAGGATATCTATAAAGTACCTCGCGTGATCGCCCGAATCTACGATCCGCGGCGGGCCGAGATCTATCGTCGGTTTGGCATTCCGACGGTCGCCAGTGTTTCCTGGGCGTCCAACGAGATCCACACCATGATCACTCACACCAGTGCTATTAGGGACGCGTCTCTGGGTGACGGCGAAGTACAAATCACGCGTTCCGAGATCCCGTCACGTTTTGCCGGCCACTCCGTCAGCGAACTGAACGTACCAGGAGAAATCATGGTTGTCGCCATTATCCGCGGCGGTAAAGCGTTCATCCCGACCAGCGAGGCCGTCTTTCAGGAAAACGAACAAGTTGAAACCGCGGTGCTGACGACTTCTCTGCCCCGCCTAAAGAATATGCTCACCCCTTAGGGGAGAAATGAGGAGGACACTGTGTACGTAGTCATTGTCGGCGGCGGAAAAGTAGGCTCATATCTCGCCCGGATGTTATCCGAGAGCGGTTATGAAGTCACGCTGGTTGAAGAACGCAAAGAGCAAGTCGCCAAGGTGCAAGAGGACCAGCCTGACTTGAATATAATCACCGGAGACGGATGTGAACCTGATGTCTTGGACGTCGCCCGCATGTTGAAAGCTGACGCCGTCGTTGCCGCGACCGGTCACGACGAAGACAACATTGTCGTCTGCATGCTTGCCAAGCACGAGTACGAAGTGCCGCACACGATAGCGCGCATCAATAATCCCAAAAACGAGTGGCTGTTCCGCGATTCATTCGGCGTCGACATTTCCTTGTCCAACACTCATATGATTGCCAAGATTCTGCAGGAGGAAATCGCCCTAGGCGATCTCGTAACCTTGTTGAAGCTAAAGAAGGGCGACGTTTCGCTGGTTGAGCTCACCCTGGAAGACACCAGTCCCGCGCTCGGAAAAGCTGTTAAGGACCTGGCCTTGCCGAACGGGGTAATCCTGGTCAGCATCATCCGCGGCAGCGAATTGATCTTACCGAAGGGCTCGACCATCCTGGAGACCGGTGACGAGATCCTGGCTGTTACCGCGGTCCACGGTGAGGCAACGCTAAAGAAAGCACTAGGCTCACCGAAGTAACCAGGTGAAATCCGCCAAAGACACTTTCTTCGGCCTCAAGAAGAACGTCTTTTGGCTGGGACTAACCAGCCTGTTTACCGACATCTCGTCAGAGATGATCTATCCTCTGGTGCCCATCTTTGCGACAACCGTTCTAGGCGTGTCCGTCGGTTTTGTCGGCCTGATCGAGGGAATCGCGGAATCCACAGCGAGCTTACTGAAGGTATTCTCCGGCTGGCTGTCAGATAAGCTGGGACGGCGGAAACCCCTGACAGTGACCGGATACATCCTTTCGGCAATCGCCAAACCATTGCTTGTAATTGCCACGGCGGGTTGGCATATCCTGGGTATTCGCTTCCTTGACCGGACCGGGAAGGGAGTCAGGACGGCGCCGCGAGACGCACTGATCGCCGATTCCTGTGACCCGTCCGCCAACAACTATGGGCGGTCTTTTGGCTTTCACCGGACCATGGATACTATCGGCGCCATGGCCGGACCCGCGCTGGCGTTTCTGCTCCTGCCGTTTCTGGCAACCCACTCGAACTCGCATGGTTATCGTGAACTATTCGGTTTGGCGATCATTCCGGCTCTCGTCGGCATCGTCGTCTTGGCTATTTATGTCAAAGAGCCAAAGCGCTGCGAAACGGCGGGCGTTTCGGTTCGTCTCAGCCTCAAGCCGTTTGACAGGCGCTTTAAAGTCTTTCTTTTGGTCGTCTTGGTTTTTACCCTGGGCAATTCTTCCGACGCTTTCCTGATTCTGCGCGCCAAGAACGCCGGTCTGGCCGTTGCTATGATTCCTCTGGCCTACTTATTGTTCAATACCATTAACGCGGCTCTGGCAATCCCGGCCGGCGTCATCTCTGACAAGCTAGGGCGGCGCGGTGTGATGATTCTCGGTTTTCTCAACTTCGCCGCCGTGTATCTTGGATTCGGCTTGGCAAACAGTACGCTTACCATTTGGATCATGTTCGGCGTTTACGGTTTCTATTATGCGTTTACCGAAAGCATCTTTAAGGCCTACACCGCCGACCTGGTCGCGGAGAACCAACGCGGCATGGCCTACGGGCTGCTGAATACGGCTATGGGAATCGCGCTCTTGCCGGCCAGTCTGGTCGCCGGCTGGCTCTGGCAAAATGTCAGCGTCCGTGCACCTTTTTACTACGGAGCAATAACGGCCATTCTTGCCCTGTTAATGCTAGTTTTGTTTGTTCCTCAAGGCCGGGTCCATAGCGGCCCGGCCGCTGTCGCCAAGTAATACTATCTGCTGCGGTTGTCTTATTTACTTTTACTCTCTATAATGGTAAAAATCGTTTAAGCAGGCACTTTCTTATTCAACCGCACGTCATCTAGGAGGTAAATGTATGGAGTTATTTAGGATCGTCGAGCTCATCGCGATCGCGGCCGGATTGTTGGCCATCGCATTCGGCGGATTGCTGATCAACTTAGTGTTGAAGCAACCCGACGGCGATGACAAAATGCGCGCCATCGCCAAGGCCATCCAGGAAGGCGCTCAAGCCTACCTTAACCGCCAATATTCGACCGTCGCTGTTGTGGCCGTCGTCCTGGCGTTGGCTCTCTTGGCCCTTGGCTGGAGAACTAGTGTCGCGTTTCTGGTTGGCGCCATCGCCAGCGCGGCAGCCGGCTATATCGGTATGAACGTTTCGGTGCGGGCAAACGTCCGCACGGCCGAAGCGGCCCGTAAGGGCCTTAACCCCGCCCTGCAGACGGCTTTCCGCGGCGGCACGGTTACTGGTTTGATGGTAGTTGGTTTAGGCTTGCTGGTCGTCACGGGCGTCTATATGGCCTTCGGCGACGTTAAGGTCCTCGTTGGTTTGGGCTTTGGCGGCAGTCTCATATCGATCTTTGCTCGTTTGGGCGGCGGCATCTATACGAAAGCGGCCGACGTCGGAGCCGACCTGGTCGGTAAGGTGGAAGCCGGAATTCCGGAAGATGACCCGCGTAACCCCGCGGTTATCGCTGACAACGTCGGCGACAATGTCGGTGACTGCGCCGGTATGGCGGCCGACCTTTTTGAGACCTATGTGGTAACGGCGGTCGCGGCCATGTTGCTGGGAGACATCCTATTTCACGCGGTCAACGCAATCGTCTTCCCGCTGGCCCTGGGCGCCCTGGCCATCGTCGCCAGCATCATCGGCACCTTCTTTGTCAGGATCAAGAGGGGCGGCAGCATCATGGGCAGCCTCTACAGAGGGCTTATTGCCGCGGGTATTTTGGCGGCCATCGGATTCTATCCCATTACCGTGTACGTAATGAAGGACATGGCCATTCTGGGCGCGGTTGTCGATACAACCAAGCTTTACCTGGCAGCCCTGGTCGGACTGGCTGTAACTGGAGCTATTGTTGTCATCACCGAGTACTACACCGCGACCAAGTTCCGGCCTGTAAAAAGTATCGCCAAAGCCTCGACCACGGGACACGGCACGAACGTCATCCAAGGTTTGGCTATCGGGATGCAGTCCACGGGCTGGCCGGTCGTGATCATAATCATCGGCATCGCAGTGGCCTATCTGTTGGGTGACGGCCTCTATGGCGTCGCTGTAGCCGCGATGGCTATGCTCTCGATGAGCGGTATCATTGTCGCCATTGACTCCTATGGCCCGATCACTGACAACGCGGGCGGAATCGCTGAGATGGCGGATATGCCCGAAAGCGTCCGTGCCATCACTGACCCGCTGGATGCGGTCGGCAATACGACCAAAGCTGTAACAAAGGGCTACGCCATCGGCTCAGCCGCTCTGGCCGCACTGGTTCTCTTTGCTTCGTTTACGCAGGAATTGCCGGGCGGTCTGGCGGTCAAGTTTGACCTGAGCAACCCGCTGGTATTGATCGGTCTGTTCATTGGCGGCTTGTTGCCTTACATGTTCGGCAGCCTCTGCATGGAAGCGGTAGGCAGATCGGCTGGCAGCGTCGTCGAGGAAGTGCGGCGTCAATTCCGCGAGATTCCGGGCATCATGGAAGGCACCGGTAAACCGGACTACGCCCGCTGCGTCGACATCGTTACTAAAGCGGCGATTCGCCAGATGATAGTTCCGGCGTTGATTCCAGTCGCGACACCGATCCTGGTTGGATTCATCTTGGGACCGGCAGCGCTGGGCGGCGTTTTGGTCGGCACCATTATAGTTGGCTTCTTCATGGCCGTCGCTATGACGAGCGGCGGAGGTGCCTGGGATAATGCTAAGAAATACATTGAAGACGGCAATTACGGCGGCAAAGGCAGTCCCGCGCACGCGGCGGCCGTCACCGGCGACACGGTCGGCGATCCGTACAAGGATACCGCCGGTCCCGCCATCAACCCGATGATAAAGGTGACAAATATTGTCGCCCTCCTCATCGCCCCGCTGCTGGCCACCTATGGCAGTCTCCTAGGCGGGTACTTTAAGTAGATTCGATTACTACATAAGAATACAAAAAGAGTCGCCCAACTCGGGCGGCTCTTTTTATTGCATTAACTCGGCTGCCGGCGCAGGTCCTGTCGCGACAGACTTCCCCCAGTCGCGCCACCTACGCAAGCCCAAGGCGACTGCAGCCTCGTAAGTTACTACTATTTCCTTCCCCTTGAGGGTGAGGATGAAAGATGGGGGTGCATATCCGTGCAAGGAGCACAGGGATCTGCCAATCTTATCTTGGGGGCAGTACAAAAGAATCCCACCCGGGTTGGAATGTTCCCACCCGAAAACTAATGGGGACCGATGAATTCGCCCAGGAGCATAACCGCGAAGAACGCAGCCATGAGGCAGGTAAAGCCGAATATGAGAATCAACCAGGGACTTTTGTCTTTGAACCGGAAGATCGCGACTACTG
>JAHEXW010000021.1 GCA_023251915.1 Actinomycetes bacterium | reverse complement strand
GCCCGGAATGCCGGGCGAAGAAGCGCGTCAATCAGCGCCGCGGCGTCGAATCGCACGTCAGGACCGAGGCTGCTAGTCCGATCCTGGCCAACACCCAGATACGCCATCGCGCGCTCCATCCCGAACACAAACCCGTTAACGCTGCCGCGGCCGTTGCCGCAGGCGGATTGGTGTTTTCTGACTTCGAGCTGGACGAGATGCTGCAAAAGAGCATCGACATGGCCGGCTATGTTACGCCGACTCCGATTCAAGCCAGCGCCATCCCGATCTTATTGGACGGCAAGGATGTTATCGGAACGGCCCAGACGGGCACCGGCAAAACGGCCGCTTTCGCCATTCCGATCATTCAGTATCTGATTGACCACCCCGTTAACCACAAAGCGACGCGAGTCTTGATATTGGCGCCGACGCGCGAGCTGGCCGAACAGATCCACGAGGCGTTCCAGGTGCTGTGCCGGTTTACCGACGTGCGCTCCGCGACCGTCTATGGCGGCGTCGGATTCAATCCGCAGGAACGAGCGCTGCGCGACGGCACCGAGATTATCGTGGCCTGCCCCGGGCGTTTGCTCGATCACATGACCCGCGCGACCGGCGATGTTAGCCGAGTCGAGATCACGGTCCTGGATGAAGCAGACCGCATGCTGGACATGGGCTTTATCCCCGACGTCACGCGCATCCTCGGCGAGATGCCGAAAGAACGCCAAACGATGTTGTTCTCGGCGACCTTTCCGACCGGCCTAAAGCCATTGACAGGCGCCTTGAAGAATCCGGAACGCATCTCGGTCGACTTGATCGCACCGGCCAAGACCGTTTCGCACGCTCTTTACCCCTGCGACCATCACCTGAAGACATCCCTTCTGGTTCATCTCCTGCGAGAGACCGACACGGCCTCGATCCTGGTGTTCACCAGGACCAAGCACCGCGCCAACAAGGTCGCTCTGCAGATGGGCAAGACGGGCTACAAGACGGGCGTGCTGCATTCTAACAAGAGCCAGACGCAACGGCAGGAAGCCCTAAAGGACTTTAAATCAGGTAAGATCCAGCTGCTGGTAGCGACGGACATCGCCGCTCGCGGCCTGGACATCGCGACTGTCTCGCACGTCATCAACTACGACATTCCCGACGGCGCCGATTCCTACATCCACCGCATCGGCCGGACCGGCCGGGCGGAGCGCGAGGGTGACGCGATTACCCTTGTCACCAAGGAAGACAAAGCCACCGTCCGCGAGATCGAGGTGGCCTTGGGCTCCCCCATCGAACGGAAAACGCTAGACGACTTCGACTACAATAAGCCCGCGCCGGAAGGCATGGGCTCCGTTGGCGGAGGCGGCGTCAATCGCCGCTCCGGCGGAGGCGGACGACCGAGCGGCGGCCGGCCCGGAGGTTCCGGCAGACCCGGCGGCTCCGGCGGCAATCGCCCCTCCCGACCGGCGGCTCGATACCGCTAGATAAACAAAATTCACGTTGAATGGCAAAGGCCCGGGGATTCGTCCCCGGGTCTTTTTTTTGCGCGCTTTGATGTTCGCGGATGCTAGGAAACGAAACTGGTCCAGATCGACAGCACAAACGAAAACTTCTAAAACCTATTGTCCAATTAATTGGACAATAGGTTTTAAGATATTTGGTTATTTTGGATTGATAAGCATTATTATTTGTGCAATATTGGTTTAAGATGTCGAACACAAAGAATCACGCGCATCTTCCCGACCAGAAGATGCTGACTATTGTCATCGGTTTATGCGTCGAAATTGCCGAAGCGAAGACCGCGTACGAAGCGGCTGAACTATTGACCGCCCTTCTCACTCCGCAAGAGGCCCGCACAATCGCAATCCGACTCAAGATCAGGAAGATGCTCAAACAGGGTTGTGGTTACGACCATATAAGGTCCGACCTTTCTGTTTCCGCGGGGACAATTTCGCGAGTGAAACTCATTATGGAGGAGATGGATCGTCAGCCTCGGCAGCCACGGCAAAAACCCGATATTTCCGGACTAGTCACGCTCAATAATTCGCCAAAGGGTCCAGCCGCGAGCGGCAGCAGCGCAAATCGTAAGCGCACAGGAGCCTATGAGGAAGGACGGTGGCCGATTGAGGTGCTAGGAAATCTGTTACGCGTCCTATTCGAAAAAGACAAACCTTCCGGCAAATAAACCTTAAGTCTATTGTCCAATTAATTGGACAATAGGATGTATGGGTATCAGATATAAGTGATAGTCTATCCGCCGTCTAGGGGAACAGCAGAAGTTTAAGGCCCGCGGTGATGAGGAAGACCGCCACGACGCGGCGGAAGAAGCTTTGCGGGATTCTGTCAACCAACCTTTTACCAATCTTCGCCCCCAAGAACGACACCGGAACGAACACAAGCAGACCCCATAACCAGTGGCTTGGCAGTCTTAGGCCGCCGGCAACGTAGGTAATAATCCTGGTCGAGTCGACCATCACCCCGATTGCGCCGATGGTCGCGATGTAGACGGCCTTTGGCAAGTCGAAGGCCGTCAGGAACAGGCTGCGGATCGCGCCGCCGATGCCGAACAAGCCGGCGAAGAACCCGGACAGCGCGCCGCCAGACAGCGCGGTAAAGCCTGACGCTGGAACCTTAAAGCGGGTTTCCAGGAGCAAGAAGATGGCGTAGACGACCAGGAAGACGCCGAGCAGGCGCAACAGAATCGATTCGCTGGCGCCCAACGAGATTGTCGCTCCCAGATAACTGGCAACCAGACCGGTCAGGCCGAACAACCCGATCAGGTGCAGATCAAACCCCTCGCGAAAGAGACCGACTTTCCAGACGTCACCGAACCAGTGAATGACGGCGACCAGGAATATCGCCTGCGCAGGCGGCAAAAACAGCGCCAGCACTGGAATCATGATCGTCGACGTCCCGAACCCGGAAACGGTCCCGACTGTGGCTGCAATCAGGGTCAGTACTGCAATGCCTAGAATGTCTATCACAGTGCCCCCTCCTCGACGACCAATGACTTTTACGCCACCAATCGTGCCACTCGCCTGGCCAAATAACAATCCCCGTGGGGTTAATCAGATAACCGTTCGCGCATCTATTCAAACAGACGTGCGGACGGTGACCTGCCGACTTGCCCGCCTTACTTTATAATGTCCATATGGACACAAGAAGCAGCGAATACAAGACAATCGATGAATACATGAAGGCCTTTCCGCAGGATGTTCAAATCGTTCTGGAAAAGGTACGGAAGGTGATAAAGGAAGCGGCGCCTGACGCCGTGGAAGCGATCAGTTACGGGATGCCGACTTTCAAACTCAACGGCAAGAACATGGTCCATTTCGCCGGCTGGAGGAAACACATCGGGTTCTACCCGACCCCGTCGGGAACCGAGACGTTCCAGAAGGAGCTGTCGCCGTATAAGGCGGCCAAAGGCTCCGTACAATTCCCGCTGGACGAGCCTATTCCCTTCGACCTGATCAGGAAGATAACGCTGTTCCGCTTGCGGGAGATCGAAGACAGGAAAAAGCGCTGATCATTCTCGACCGGTCCCGGTCGCGGTCCACTTCATGGCCAGTAACTTAAGGTCGGTCCTGTAGTCGTATCCCGGGCTTTTGTCGCGCTTGACGACCTCCAAGACCGCGAACTCGATATCCTCCGGGGCGGCGTCGTAATCCTTCTGGAACCCCTTATCCATGAACGAACCCGACGCCAGCTGGGCACCGACGCCATTCACCTTGCCCTCCAGGTTAGTCACTCCAAAAACAAAAGCCTGCCCTGTCCGTTTGTTTCTGACCTGCAGGACGCCCATTTCGGGCGGGTTTTCCTTATATTCGAGTTTTAGCGTGCGCTTTTTGTCGCCATCCATTAGCCTATCTTAGCCTCTCGCCCGTCTAACGGTTGTCACGCTCTGACTATCTTGATAGCGTCCGCCGGACACCGCTTGGCGCATCACCCGCCGCCGCTGCAGCGGTCCGGCTCATCCACTTTTGCCTTCCCGTCCGCAACCTCGATCATACAGGTGGCGCAGGCCGGTACGCAGTTCCCGCAGCCCTGGCATTTTGCTTCGTCGATTTCCACATGGAATCCCATTCGCGAATCCTCCTGATATCATACTCACAGGCATATTAACGCCTGTTTATATTCTATCAGAAAGTCACCGGGTGTGGGAATTTCCTTGATCAACTGTTGGGGGCTTTTTCCCCGCAGGCGTAGCAGATGTGGTCGTGTATCGAGATCGGTCCGCCGCATCGGGGGCAAGCAAATCGTTTCCGTTGTTCCTCGAGAAAAGCGGCCTCTCCTATTTCCTTGATCCGCAGGTTATTCTCGATAAAGCTGTTCGAGTATCCGTTCTTTACGTAACGCGCTTCCAGCTTGGCAATCTGGGCGCACGGAAAATCGTCGCATTCATAACAGAAGTCGATTTCGTGTTTGTTCAGCTTCTCGCATCGCTTCATAACGAAAGCGCATTTCTTGTCGCGCGGCCGGCATCCGGCGCACTCGATCTTCCATTTGCCTTTCCGGCCATATTGTTTGATTAGATACCCCGTGCAATGGGAGCAATCCATCCCGCACGGCGCGGCCAAGCTGTCCATTACGCTCCTCTCAGAAATTGAACGCGAGCCAGCACCGTTCATTTCGCAACTTCTGGTCGTCGAGCACGAGTTCCCGAATCTCTTCGGGCAGCTGGGCGCGTTGCCAGAGGCACTCCTGGCGGCCGGCCTCCTCGCTCTCCTCCACGGGCACAGCCGCGCGCGCGGCCCTGATCGCGTAGGCCGCCGCGCCCAGTTCATGCGCCGCTACGTGGGCCACGGCTACCGCTTGACCGGCGGCCAGCGCCGCGAACCTGGCGGCGTCGGGCAAGCCCTTACCCGCCGCGTTCGCAACGAAAGCGTAATTGTGCGCTTCCGTCATTTTTATCTCACCCCGCACCCAAGCGCGCGCCAGTTCGATGGCGCGGCGCGGGCGATCGTCGTCAGGCCGCTCTTGTTCAAAGAGATGCAGGACGTGCTCGGCGCAAGCGGCCGCCCATAACGCCAGGAGATGATGGTCGGCGTCGGACAGCGTCCCGCCGCGGCGGACGGTAATGAACCTGGGGTCCCGGATATCGTTAAAGATGACTGTTCTGGCCATGCAGACCGACCCTTAGACAGCTACCTTATCGAACCGCCGCTTGGCTATTCGCTTTAAGGGAATCGCTTAGTTTGTCGAGAGATTCGTTCCATCCAGCCATTTCGTCGTCATAATTGACGCCCTCGGCCATCGGGTGCGATATCGTAACATTGGTTTTACCGGCGGTTTCGACAAACGTAATCGTTATGACGGTCTGCATTGGGTAATCCTTGCTAAGACCATAGGTCGACGCCGGCACCGGATTGCCCTTGGAGTCGGTGAACGAGTCAACCCAAACTAAGCGGTCGGGCGTGACAACGCGAAATTCGCCACCGTTCCAGAAATCCTTGCCGTCCGGTCCGCGCATAGCCAGGAGGTATTTCCCGCCCTCGCGCAAGTCGATCCGAGCAAACGGCGCGGTGAAATGCTTTGGGCCCCACCATTTCTTGATCTCTTCCGGGTCAGTCCAGGCTTTGTAGACCTGCTCACGTGGCGCATCAAAGGTGCGGGTTACGATAAAATCCGATCCGTTCATGTCTCCCCCTTACTGGCTCTTCTGACCGGGCTCTTGCATCAATCCTACCTGTTTACAGGGCCACCGTAACCTGGGCATGTCACTAGACCAGCGTACTCCCGGCAAACCTTATGATTCAAACCCCGACCCCTTATCAAATGTGACTCAGGGGTGGAGCATCACCTTTTCGTGTAGAAACGCAGAAAGGCCGCTCGAATTGAGCGGCCTTTCTGTCAATTGGTGGAGGTGGCGGGACCTGGTGCCCCGGCGGTTGTCAACAGAGAAGCACCGGAGCGACTCTCAAGGCGCGCAACGTGGATGTTGAGCGGCGCGAAAATGTTTGAAAGCGCCACCCTCCCCTTATTCCCCTCCCGTCAAGGGAGGGGAAATCAATGTTGGGGGTCGGGTTGAATATAAGGATCGAGACTTCGGGGAGTGGAGAGCTTTGTTTGGCCGGCAAGGCGACCTAAGCTCTTGGGAGCTTTGGCGGGCTAACGAAGGTAGGCCGCGAGCGGCAGCCTAGTCTTGAAAATGGAAAAGGCCGCCCGTTTGGGCGGCCTTTTCGCAGATGGTGGAGGTGGCGGGAGTCGAACCCGCGTCCTAAACAGCCTTAGTAAGAGCATCTCCGAGCGCAGTCCGCGATTTAATCTCGCCTTCCAACCCCCACGGACAGGGTTTGGTTGGCCATCCCGCTGGTTACCGCAAGCGTTAGCGGGAGTCCCGCTTTACGGTTTCCCACTTGTGACGCCAGGTCCTGGGCCGTGGGACTCCCAGGCTGACGACGCTACTTATTAAGCAGCGTAGGCTAGTTCAGTATTGGCATTTATAGCCGTTCCGGTTGTTTAACGAGTACCAGCCCTCGGCTCGCTTCTCTTACCTCATCTGTCCAGTCGATACCTTTACACCCCCCTTGCGCCGTCTCAGATTCTACGGTTCACCGTAGACTCATCGTCGCCGAAAAGTTTTGTTTGGTGCGAAGAACTGGTTGTCAAAGAACTGTGTTTTACGTCTTCATACTCCATCTGCCGGTCTAAAGACAGGCAGCTACACTCAAGCTTACAAGGGGTTTTACACTTCTCATAATCCCCATAATCTTCATAACCGGGGGTTAATCCCCATGTCATCTTGGTGCTCTTTGTGTTCCTTGTGCTCCTGGCTTGCTATCTCTTCGGTTTGTGTTTTTCTTTGAAGGCGCGGGCCATGTCGCGTTTGGCTTCCTTCTCCGCGATCGTATGCCGTTTGTCGTACTGCGCCTTACCCTTCCCCAGCCCAAGTTCCAGCTTGGCGAAGCCGTGCTTGAAATATATCTTCAGCGGGATCAGCGTGTATCCCTTTTCCTTAACCTTGCCCGCCAACCGGTTGATCTCGGTCTTGTTGAGCAGGAGCTTGCGTTCCCGCAGCGGCTCCACATTGGCGATGTTGCCTTGTTCGTAAGGGCTGATGTGGAGGTTGTTGATAAAAACCTCGCCGTTCTTGATCCGACCGAAGCCGTCGACCAGGTTCGCCCGACCGGCGCGCAGACTTTTGACCTCGGTGCCGGTCAGCACCATGCCGGTTTCGTAAGTCTCTTCGATGAAGTAATCGTGATAGGCTTTGCGGTTCGTGGCTACGGTTTTCAAGTGTTCCTCTTATCTATTATATCATCTGGAGCAGGCGCTTCACCGAATGCCAGCCAGGCCAGGAAGAAGAACGATATCGCGTAGTAGAAGTAGTTGTTATGGGTGAAATAGGAAAAGACGATGAATACGAGCGTAGTGATCGCGGCGGCAAGCATCACGACCTGGAGTGTGTTCCGCTTACGCTGCCACCATAACAGCAAGGCCATCAGGGGCGCGAGGAAGACGATATAAAAGATTTGCGACGGGAAGTGGCTGCCCGCGTTCTTAACCAGGCCCATATGCAAGGCGATGGCGCTGGCGGTCCAACCGTCGATGTGCGCCCCGTTCTTCGTCAGGCCGTTGGGATATTTGACGATATCGTTGATGAAATGCGCCGGGCTCCACAGGAAGAACGGCGCGGCGAACACGAGCACCATTATGCCAAGCACGATGACTGCCGTGGCCAAAGGCGTCAGTTTGCCGTCCGGTCCGCGCACCCAGCCGCCATCCTTGACATGCTGCCCCGCCAGGTAGAGCAGGTAGAACGGCAAGACGAGCAACATGAACTGCTTCGACAGCAGGCTTATCCCGAAGAACACGGCCGACCATGCATAGCGCCGTTTCGTCAAACACAAAAATGACAGGACCAGTCCCGTCATCGCCGCGACCTCGTTGGAGCCGGCGACGAAGTAGAAGGCGACGTCCGGATTCAGGCCGAAGACGATCAAGAGCGCCCGGCCATACTCGCGGCTCGGCGCCAGGCGGTATAAGGCCCACAATAAGAGGAAGAACATCGGCACATACACAAATCTCAGGTCAAAATAACCGACGGTGTAGTGGAAAAGCAGATAACCAGGCAGCGGCATGATAAAAGTCATAGGGAGGTATACGTAGTGTTCCAGCCCGCCCTTTGTCACCCCCGGCACCTGCGCCATCGGTGTTTTGAAATACGTATGGGAATAAGGGTTCTGGCCGCGCAGGACCATCTTGACGGCCTCTTCCGTCTGAACGGCGGAATCCATGATGCGATGACTGGGCCCGGCCACATATCGTCCGTAGATGCTGAAGCCCATCGGGATTATGACGACAATGGTGATCAAAACGCCCAGTATGGCCATCTTCGCCGCGTGGCGGCGGCGCGCGTCGCCCATAAAGAATTCCACGCACAGATACGCCGCGACCAGCAAAATGACAGCCATCGCGTCGATGTGTAACCACAGGTCGGCGACCCGGTTTGCCGGGGTGACGTAACGGATGTACCACAAGGCCATTGTGAACATGAGGACCAGAAGTCCCGTGTCGAGGGATATTTTGAGAGGCTGGGGAGCTGCCGCGACCGGCTCTGCTAGCACTTTTTCGTCGTTTGCCATGCTGATAATCATATACTAAATGCATGAGACCGGAGTGGTCGCGCAGAAGGCGGGCGCCAGGCGGGCCCACCCCCACCTTCATCCTCCCCCCTCCTGCAGGGGGAGGGAGTTATTTGAAACGAGCGAGTGGGTTTCGCGAGCGAGACTATTGCTTTAGTTCTTTAATGTATTCCAGTCGCCGCCGCCCACCATGAACCGCAGCACATCAAGCGCCTTGTTCAACTGCGCGTCTGTCGCGTCTCCAGCGGGCTGAGCCACTTTGATATCGGGTGTGACGCCGACTTTGTTGATGGTGCGGCCTTTGGGTGTGTAGTATTTGGCGGTGGTGATGATCAGGCCGCTGCCGTCCGACAGATCCATGACGGTCTGCACGCTGCCCTTCCCGTAGCTTTGTTCACCGATGATCGGGCCGCGGGCGTAGTCTTGGATGGCACCCGCAACGATCTCCGACGCCGACGCGCTGCCCTTATTGACCAGTACGCACATCGGGATGTCCGCATCGGCGCTGCCGGTGGCCGTATATTTCTGCTCCGCCTTATTCTTCTCGCGGATGGATACGATCACGCCCTTGCTTATGAAGCAGCTGGCTACGTCAACGCCGCTGATCAGCAATCCTCCCGGATTGTTGCGCAAATCAAATACAATCGCCTTCGCGCCCTGACCTTTAAGTTTTACCATTTCTTTGCGTACGTCCGGCCCGGCGCTAGAATCAAAACTGTGAATCAAGCGAATATAACCGATATCGCCTTCCATCCTGGATTGAATGTTCGGCACGCGGATCTCGGCTCGCGTCAATGTAACGTCGCGCGCCGGAGCGTCGCCTGTGACGACGCTGACAGTCACCTTGGTACCGCTCTTGCCCTTAATCTTGTTGACCGCGGTGTCTAGCGGCATGTCCTTGGTCGTTTTGCCGTCGATCGCTGTTATCTTGTCGCCCGCCTTGAGACCGGCCTGGGCCGCCGGCGTGCCGACGATAGGACTTACGACCGTCAACTGCCCATTGGTTAGCTCAAGCGTCATGCCAACGCCCTCAAACCGTCCCTCGGTAACCTCATTGACGTGCTGAAAATCCGATTTGTTGAAGTGCATGGTGTGAGGATCACCCAAGGCGTCCAGCATGCCGTTGATGGCGCCGTTCACGAGCTTTGTCTTGTTCGGCGTTTCCACGTATTGCGTCATCGCGATGTTGTAGATCTCTTCCAGAACGCTGAACGTGGAACCGCTGCTGCTCGATATCGAAGCGTGGTTGGCGATAAAGCCATTGAGCGCGACTTTCTCCCCTAGAAAAAGACCGCCGGCAAAAACGCAGGCGGCGATGAAGACGGCCAACAGAGAAATCCCGGTTATTTTCATTGCTTTCTTAGGCACTCTTTATGCTCCTTTTTTACGGCAGCCAACCGAGCGGGTTGACCGTGTATGCGCGATTATAAGTATTATAAGGACCGACTGGATCGTCGTTGGACAAAGCGTAATCATAAACCTCAAAATGCAGATGGGCGCCGGTTGTAGAGCTCCCCGTGTTGCCGACGCGCGCGAATTGTTGGCCAGCGGCCAAGTAGTTGCCTTCAAAAACGGATATTGACCCGGTCTGCAGATGGCAGTAGCGCGTCTTCACACCGCCGCCGTGATCGATCTCGACAGTATTCCCGACGACATCGTTCCAGCCGGTATAGATCACCGTGCCGGCCGCCGGCGAAACCACCGGCACTCCCTCGTCAACGCTTATGTCTATGCCATAGTGGAAGCGTATGTCGCCATAAATGGGATGATAGCGGTAACCGTACTTACGCATCGCGTCCAGAGAGCCGTCGCCCATGATGCCGGCCGCGAAACTGGCGTCGCCGGCCGGCCACGTGCTGAAATAGCCGGGGCGCTCTCCCCCGCCGACCCGCCGATTAGCTGCTTCCTGTTGCTGCTTGCGGGCGTCGGCGATAACCGCGTCTTGCGCGGCTACATCGTTCTTGAGCGCGGTTAACAAGCTTTCCTTATTGTTCTTCTCGGCAACGATCTCTTCGTTCTTACGATCCAGGGGCGCCTTAATGGCTTGAATGGCCCGCTCTTGGCTAAGTATGTCTTGTTTCTTGGAGTCCGCCAAATCACGATCCGCTTGCACTTGGTCACGAGCGGCTTTGCATTTTTGCATCACGCGCGCGTCGCTCTTGATGATCATCGACAAATAGGTCATGCGGGAAACAAAATCGTCAAAGCTGGAGGCGCCCAGGATAACGTCCAGATAACCGGTGTCGCCCTGTTTGTAGATTCCCGAAAGACGGGTGTCGATCAAATCGTTTTGGGCGGCCAGTTGGTCTTCCGCGACCGCCAAACGAGCTTCGATCTTTAGCAAGGATTTTTCCGCGTCAACGCGGGAGGTTTGGACGACGGTCAGCTGGTCTTGCAGTATCCCGATGTCCAGCTCGAGCGCGTGCAGACGGTTCTCGGTGTCGGCCAGTTGCTGAGCCAGGGTCTTCTGCTGCGCCTCGTCGGCCGCTTTCCGTTGAGTCGCGTTGTTGAGGTCTTGTTGGATTTCTTCCAGCGTGCGCGCGCCGACCGTGGCTCCGGGCAGATACAGGAAGAGCGTCAGCGCCAGCAGGGCCGCTAGGACCTTTTTGATGGATTCCGGCCGTTTACTCATAAGCCGCATCCTTACACACGAGTCTTACCCCTATTTATATTTTTAGGAAACGCCGCAGGGCGAACAGGCTGCCGCCGGCGCCAATGATGCCGCCGACCGTGAACAGTCCGAGAACGACATATAAAAACGTTGACGTACTGACTGTAAACGCCATGAACGGCACCATCGTCTCGATTCTCTGGAACAACTGGCTGTTGGCGATCAACAGAAGAAGCGTTGCCGCCAGGGCTCCCAGGAATCCGGACATAATCCCCTCAATAACGAACGGCCAACGGATGAACCAATTGGACGCGCCTACCAACCGCATGATCTCTATTTCCTTGCGCCGCGCGTAGATAGCCAATCGAATGGCATTGATGATCAGAGTCATCCCGGCAAACACCATCAAAGCGATTATGGTTATGAAGATCCACCTGGCGATGGTCGCGATGGCGAACAGCCGCCGGACAACCTCCTGGCCGATGATTTCGTCTACCGCTTTGTTTGTCTTTAGGCTCGCCTTAAGCTTATCGATGGACGCCGAGTTCTGGTCGCCTGTCTTGAATTTGACCTCGAAGCTGGCCGGCAACGGGTTGCCGCTTAACGCGTCCAACAGGCCCGGCGAGTCTTTCATCCGCACCTTGAACCGTCGCAGAGCTTCCGCCTTGGAGATATAGGTCGCCGACTGGACTTCGGGTATGCTCTTGATGGTTCGATTGACGGCGTTCGTCTGGGCGACCGAGATGTCATCCTTGAGGTAGACATTGATATTCGCCTCAGCTTCCAACCCGCCGAACTTGGCGCTGAAAATCAACGCGACGATGGTGAAGAAACCCAGCATGAACAGAGAAATGGCGACCGTGGAAATTGCCGCCAGGCTCATTATCCAGTTACGTTTGAAGCTGACAAATGCTTCTCGGAAGTAATATGCGATGGAGTTGATCAATGTCCGTACACGCCCCTTGCTTGGTCTCTGACGACCCGGCCGGCTTCTAGGGCGACAACGCGCTTGCGCATGCTGTCGACCATTTCCTTATCGTGCGTCGCGACAACGACTGTCGTGCCCAACCGGTTGATCCGGTTAAACAGTTTCATCAAGCCCATTGTCGTAACCGGGTCAAGGTTACCGGTCGGTTCGTCCGCCAATAGGATCGGCGGATGATTGACGAAAGCTCGAGCAATCGAGACGCGCTGCATCTCGCCGCCGGAAATCTCGTTCGGATAACGATCCATTTTTGTTCCCAACCCAACCAGCTTTAGAACGTCTTCAACCTGGTTCTTGGTCATATAGCGCGGTTTCCCGATGACCTCCAGTGCGAAGCTGACGTTCTCGTACACGGTTTTATTGGGCAGAAGTTTGAAGTCCTGGAACACGCAGCCGATGTTGCGGCGCAGATACGGTACCTTTGATTGTGACAGCCGGCCGATGTCGCGCCCCGCCACAAATATTGTGCCGGCGGTTGGTTCCAATTCCTTAAGAAGACAACGAACTAACGTAGATTTGCCCGAGCCGCTGGGGCCCACTAAGAAGACGAACTCTCCCTTTTCAATGTCGAGGTTGACATTATCGAGAGCCAGATGGCCACCCGGATAAGTCTTGGTGACCCCTCGCATTTTTATCACAAAACCAACTCCTCGTTTCTGTCTCTAAACAAACATAAGGCCTGTTGACACGCAGGCCATATCTTCCCTATTCAACTATGGTTATTATACTACATATGGATATTCACGGCACAGGCGTAGACCTTATCGAAATAGAGAGAATCCGGCAAATCATCGAGCGTTTTGGCGACAAAGTGCTGGCGCGTGTATTCAGCCCGCGCGAAATAGCGTACGCGGCGGACAAGACAAACCCCTATCCTCATCTGGCCGCCCGCTTCGCCGCCAAAGAGGCGTTCATTAAGGCGCTGGCCCCGCTGCCGATTGCGGGAGTCAATCTCAGGGATATCGAATTGGTGGCGGCGGAGGGAATGGTCAAGCCGGAGATTGTTCTGAACGGTGCGACGGCGGAGCTGTTCACAAACGCGGAACTCGGAGAAATAATGGTGAGCGTCTCACACAGCCGGACCCATGCAATCGCCACAGTGACTTTGCTGAAGGGCTAGGTCTACAGCATCTCTCGCGCGGCGGCGGCGATCTCCTCGGCGGTGATACCGAAAAACGGGAACAACTCCTCGTACGGCGCCGATTTACCGTAGCGGTCCGCCAGTCCGACCCGGCGCAAAGGCGTCGGCAGATTCTCGCTTAACACCTCAGCCACCGCACCGCCCAAACCGCCGATGACGGAATGTTCTTCCGCTGTGACGACTCGGCCCGTCTTGGCGGCCGACGCGATGATTGTATCCTCGTCTAACGGCTTTATGGTCGCGGCGTTTATGACCTCAGCATGGATGCCGTCTTCTGCCAGCTCCGTGGCCGCATCCAGCGCCATCTTTACGGTGACGCCGCAACCGATCAGGGTGACGTCTGCGCCTGGACGCAATACTTCCGCCTGACCGAACTCGAACTTGTATGACTCGTCATAGACAAAAGGCACCTTCGGCCGACCGATCCGGACGAAAACCGGCCCATCCAAAGCGGCAGCGGCACGCAACATCTCCGCGGCCTGCCAGTAGTCGGCCGGCACCAATATCTTCATCGTCGGCAGCATGCGCAAGAGCGCGATGTCTTCAAACGTCTGGTGCGTCGCTCCGTCTTCACCGACACTTATGCCGGCGTGGCTGGAACAAATCTTCACGTTCAGATTGGCGTAGCAAGTGACGTTGCGCAGCTGGTCCCAGGCGCGGCCGACCGTGAAGACGGTAAAGCCGCCCACGAAGACCGTCTTGCCGGCGGCGGCCAGACCGTTCGCCGTGCCGATCATGTTCTGCTCCGCGACACCGCAATCAAAGAACCTGTCGGGAAACGCCGCGGCGAATTTGTCGAGACCGGTAGATTTGGCGAGATCGGCGTCGAGCGCTACGATGTCGGCTCCGCCCTTGGCGAGTTCTGTAAGTACCGCCGGGATGGCTTCGCGAGTCGCTTTCATGCCCCCACCTCCGGAACGCAAGATAACTCTTCCAAGGCCCGGCGCAGCTCGTCGTCGTTCGGCGCCTTGCCGTGCCAGTCAGCCTTGTTTTCCATGAACGACACGCCTTTGCACTTGACGGTCCGGGCCAGAATAACGGTTGGTTTGCCATGCATCATGTCGGCTTCCTTGAGAGCGTCCTCGATTGCGATGACGTCGTGGCCGTCGACCTCCAGGACGTGCCAGCCGAACGCGCGCCATTTGTCTTTCAGCGGTTGAACCTCGATTATGTCGCTAACATGCCCGTCTATCTGCAGATTGTTATAGTCGACGATGGCGGTGACCCGGTCTAGCTTATGGTGGGCGCCGAACATGGCCGCTTCCCAGATCATGCCCTCCTGGCTTTCGCCGTCGCCGATAAGAACGTAGACTCGGTAGTCGCGCCCGTCGATACGGCCGGCCAGCGCCATGCCGTTGGCGGCACTCAACCCCTGGCCCAATGAACCGGACGTGATGTCGACGCCCGGGACTTTGTTCATATCCGGGTGGCCTTCCAGTTTGCTGTCCAATTGACGCAGGCCCTGCAGGTCGCGCAGAGGGATATATCCGTTCTCGGCCAGCGCGGCGTACAGGACGGGCGCGGCGTGTCCCTTGCTCAGGACAAAGCGGTCACGATCAGGGTCGCGCGGATTCTTATGGCTCTGATGCATATGGTGAAAATATAGAACGGCGACTATGTCAGCGGCTGACAGAGAGCCCCCCGGGTGTCCCGAGCGGGCCCGGCCGATCATCTCCAGGCAGTGACGCCGCAGCGTCAGGGCGCGTTCTTCCAGATAGCGTTTGAGATCGCTCCGGCTCAATTCATCAGTTGTTGCCATCATTCGTCCCCGCCTTAATGAAATCGAAACTAGTTATCTGTGCGTCTACCACCGCTTGGCCCGGTTGAAGCGCTATCTTTGTCAGCTCGATGCCGTCCGGAATGTCATACAGCTTGTAGTCGACCGTGAACGCGTCCCGCAAATAATCTTGCACATCCTGAGGCAGCCCCAGCTTCTCAATCGCCCCGGCTAGCGGCTGCAGTTGAATCATGTTCCCGGGCTTCACAATAATCACTCCCGGTATGTCAAGAATCACACCGGGAAGCAAAGTCGAGATGTCGTCTTGATACCGGAAACGGTTCCGTTCCAGCTTTATTGTCGCGCCCGGCAAACGAGCTGCAACTAATCTGTTAACGGCTTCTTCTGATAATACTATCCTGGCGCTCCCCGAGTCCAGACTCTTCAGCGCGGATAGTTGTCGCGTCTTCGCCAGCTCCCAAAAATCGACGTGCAGTCCCTTAACGTCCAGATGGGCCTTTTGGACGTTAAGACCATATTTCATCTTGAAGCCTTCGATATCGAGAGTGACCTCGTCCACGCGGCCTTGGAACAGCCGAACGATTATGGGATGCATCGAGAGAGTGACGGTCGAGGGCATATCGGGTTTTAAGACCTCGTCGACCTGAGTGGCGGCCAAGGACTCGGTCTTATAAGTAACGGTGTATTCCAGGGCGAACGTCAGAACGAGCAAAACGCCCAAAATGATTAACGTTGTTGCCAGATTGCGGCGCCAGCCGCCCTTCTTTGCCGGCTGCGGCGCTGTCTTCTTTGCCGGCTGCTTGGCGAGCTCGGCCGCCGTCACGCGGTCTCCCTCTTGGAGCGAAGGAATTTCAGAACTCGATCGGGATCGGTATTGACTATCCTATCCGCGCCGAAACCGATGGCCGCCGCTTCCTTCGCGGCTTGCTCAAAGCCGCCGACCAACGACGCCAGATGCGCGTCACTGCCTAGGATGATGTCCAGCCCGGATTCGAAGGCCGCCCGCGCGACCTCCCGGGTCATTTCCTCTCCGCCCGGCCGGCTCTTAACAAAGCTACTGTTATTAATCTCAAGCAAGACATTATAGCGGCCGGCGGCCTCGACAATTCGGTCCGGATCGATTGGAAACCAGGGATTGCCGGGATGCGCCAGAATATGCACGTTTGGATTACTCATCGCTCTGATCAGGACATCGGTATTCTCTTTTACGCTGCCGGGCTCGTAACCGCACAGGGGGTGCAGCCCGACCAATACGACGTCCAACTGGCTTAGTGAATCATTATCAAGGTCAAGTTCACCCTTAGCATTGACTATATTCGCCTCGACCCCCGGCAAGATGCGGACGCCGCTGATTTCCTTTGGCAAAATCCTCATGTTCCAGAAGTGGTACTCGTGCGCCCCGCCGGGCAGAGCCGGCCCGTGGTCCGTAATGGCCATGATCTTCAGCCCGCGCTCAGCGGCCGCGGCCGCGTTTTCGTAGACGGTGCTATAGGCGTGCCCGCTGGCTACGGTATGAGTATGTAAATCTGCCAAAAACTTCATTTGATCTCCGTATAACAGTTTGACGGTAGACTACCAGGATTACAAAGAGCACAAGGACGACATGGCCGAAAACCATAACTGTATCGGCGTTTTCGCTCTTTCCCCCATGTCATCTTGGTGCTCCTTGGGTTACTAGTGATCGTCGTAATCTTCGCACTCTATGTCTTTACCTTGGTCAAATATGCTTCGATGAACGGGTCGAGATTCCCGTCCATCACCTTTTGGATATCACCAGTTTCGGCATCCGTGCGATGATCCTTAACCATTTGATAGGGATGAAATACGTATGACCGGATCTGACTCCCGAACGCGATGTCGCTCATGGCGCCGCGCAGAGCCGCTACCTTCTTCTCTTGCTCTTCCCGGCGCAGGTTGAACAGACGGGCCTTGAGTATTTTCATCGCCCCTTGCTTGTTCTTCAGCTGGCTGCGTTCGTTCTGGCACTGCACGACCAGGCCAGTGGGGATATGCGTTATGCGAACTGCCGAGTCCGTTTTGTTAACGTGCTGTCCGCCGGCACCGCTGGCTCGGTAGGTATCGATGCGCAGGTCTTCCGGGTTGATCTCAATGTCCGTATCCTCTTCGACGATCGGTATAACGTCCACCGACGCAAACGAAGTGTGCCGTCTCTTGGCCTGGTCATAGGGTGATATTCGCACCAGCCGATGGACGCCTTTTTCCCCGTCCAACATGCCAAAAGCATACCGACCGTGAATCGACAAGGTGACGCTCTTTACGCCCGCTTCGTCTCCCACTTGATAGTCATTGATCTCTACTTTGAAGCCCTTCTTCTCCGCCCACATGACATACATGCGCAGGAGCATCTCGGCCCAGTCCTGGCTCTCCGTGCCGCCGGCTCCCGGGTGAATGCTCATGAGGGCGTCGTTGGCGTCGTATTTTCCGGAGAAATGACTCTGGATCTCCAGCCGGTTGACCTCGGCGGCTAGTGTCTCCAGCTCGCGCTCCAGTTCCGCCGACAAGGAAGCGTCTGCCTCCTCCAGATTCATCTCGTTCAAACCGGCCAGGTCGGCGGCCTCTTGTTGCAGACGTTCGAAGAGAACGACCTCCCCTTCCAGCTGAGATAGTTCGCTGGTAACCTTACGGGCGTTGTCCGGGTCATCCCAGATGTGGGGGTCAGCCGCGAGCTTGCGCAGCGAATCGGCGCGATCTACTTTGCCGGCCAGGTCAAAGATAATCCTTGAGCTTGACTATCTTGGTGGTGATATTCTCGATGTCTTGTTTGTGGTCTATATGCATTTACGCCTTCTGCTCTTCTGCGCTTTGACCTACTGCGCTTATTAGGCTCCGCAACATTTCTTGTATTTTTTGCCGCTGCCGCAGGGACAAGGGTCGTTACGGCCTATCCGGGGAGCGCTGCTGCCCGGCGGGGGTGACGCCTTGCGCCGTTGCTCGGGCTCCGGCGAATCCAGCGACGGTCCGCTCTCGGCGACCGCGCGCAAAACCGGTTGCCGCGCTTCCACAGGCTCGGCTTCCGATACCTCGACGTGGAACACCAGCCGCACAAAATCGTCCTTAACCGAATCCACCATCGCCGCAAAGATGCGGAAGCCCTCATTCTTGTATTCGACCAGCGGGTCACGTTGGCCGATGGCCCGCAGGCCGATGCCCTCGCGCAGGTAGTCCATCTCATATAGGTGTTCGCGCCAGTGATTATCAATGACGCTCAGCATGATGATGCGCTCCAGTCGGCGCATCATATCCGCGCCGATCTCCTCTTCTTTCTTAGCATAGGCGGCGTGCGCGTCTTCCAGGAACTTAACGGTTATGCCTTCCGGCGCCTCCGTTAAGGGGTCGACGTCGTCCGGGCCCAGAGACACCGGATACAACTGCTCCATATACGTAAAGAGGCCGGCCATGTCCCATTCGTCCGGATGAATGTCGCGATTCACGAACATCGCCACGGAGCCCGTTATGATCTCTTCGATCGCCTCGTCTACATGCTTGCGAATATCCAATCCGTCCAGAATCTCGTCACGCTCGTCGTAAATCAGGGAGCGTTGGGTATTCATGACGTCGTCATATTCCAGGACGTGTTTTCGGATCCCAAAGTTCTGCTGTTCCACCTGTTTCTGAGCAGTTTCAATCGCCCTGTTGATTAGCGGATGCTCGATCGGCACATCGTCGGGGAAATTCATCCGCTCCATCAGACCGGCGATACGGTCCCGCGCGAACAGGCGCATCAGGTCGTCCTCCAGGCTGATGTAGAAACGTGTCGAGCCCTGGTCGCCCTGCCGCCCGGCTCGCCCGCGCAGCTGATTATCGATACGTCGCGCCTCATGCCGCTCCGTACCCAGGACGTGCAAACCGCCGATATCGGCGACCCCGTCGCCCAGAATGATGTCGACGCCGCGGCCGGCCATGTTGGTGGCGATGGTAACAGCGCCTCGCTGGCCGGCGCCCTCGATAATGTGCGCCTCCCTTTCGTGCTGTTTGGCGTTCAAAACCTCGTGCTTGACTCCTCGCTTGGACAGGAGCCGGCTGAGGACCTCACTCTTCTCAATCGAGATTGTACCGACAAGAACCGGCTGGCCATTCGCGTGACGTTCCGCAATATCCTCTATGACCGCGTTGAATTTAGCTTCCTCGTTGCGATAGATGAGGTCGGCCAGATCTTCGCGTACCAAGGGCCGGTTCGGCGGGATGATGACGGTTTCCAATTGGTACGTGTGCAGAAACTCGTCCGCTTCCGTCGCGGCCGTACCGGTCATGCCGGCCAGCTTGTCATAGAGACGAAAGTAATTCTGGATCGTTATAGTAGCCAGCGTTTGATTTTCCTCTTTGACGGGGACGTTTTCCTTGGCTTCAATGGCTTGATGCAGACCCTCGCTATAGCGGCGGCCTTCCATTAACCGTCCCGTGAACTCGTCAACGATGATGACTTCCCCGTCCTTGACGATGTAGTCCTTGTCGTTTTTGAAGAGTGCGTGAGCGCGCAGGGCCTGATTGAGATGATGCACAAGGCCGGTATTGGCAAAGTCGTAAAGATTCTCGACGTTCAGCTCCGCCTCGACCCGCGCCACGCCGGCTTCCTTGATGGATACCGTTTGGGTTTTCTCGTCGACCTCATAGTCTTCGCCCTTCTTCAGGCCGGGCACAAGACGGGCAAACTGGCGGTAGGTTTGAGCGGCCTGTTCGGGAGCGCCGGAGATGATCAGCGGCGTCCGCGCCTCGTCGATCAGGATGCTGTCGACCTCGTCAACAATCGCGAAATCGTGGCTGCGCTGGACTTTTTCTTCCAGGGAGGTGGCCATGTTGTCGCGCAGATAATCGAACCCGAACTCGGAGTTGGTGCCGCAAGTAATATCGGCCTGATAAGCCTCGTCACGATAGATTGGACGCAGCAACTCAAGGCTTTCATCCGGGTTCTCAAAGCTCGGGTCAAGCAAGAACGCCGAGTCGTGCTGCAGAACCGAAACTTTCAGACCCAGAAAGTGATAAAGGGGGCCCATCCACTGCACGTCTCGTTTGGCCAGGTAATCATTGACGGTGACTATATGCACGCCGGCGCCGCCCAAGGCGTTCAGGTAGACGGGTAGTGTAGCGACCAGCGTCTTGCCTTCACCGGTTTTCATTTCAGCTATCTTGCCCTGGTGCAGGACAATGCCGCCCATGATCTGAACGTCAAAGTGGCGCATGTCCAAGACGCGCCGAGCCGCCTCACGCACGACCGCGAACGCCTCGGGCATGATGTCGTCCAACGTCTCGCCTGCTTCCAGGCGGGTCTTGAAGGCATGGGTTTTCGCGGCTAATTCCGCGTCACTCAAGGGGCTTATCGCCGCTTCGTGAGATCCGACAGCTTCCACCAGCATTTCCAGGTCTTTAATCTGCTTTGCCTCGCCGAAACGCAACAGTTTTTCAAGTCTTTTAAAAGCCAAAACATACCTCTTTAACGTGTCTGACAATGCCTTTCAGTATATCACAGGGGTTATGTCAGTTGACCGGGGGCCGACTGCCAATCTGAAGACCGGCAGCTACATTTTAGGTTAAACCGACGTATGCCTTGCATAACATGCGGTCAAAACGAATCCGGGTTCTATGTAGGCGCCAACCTTTAGGTCGGCGCTCGGTTCCCCGCTGGCTAGCAGTCACAGTAATCTTTATCTGACACCCACGAATAGGCATAATTGGATTCATCTTGGACCAACCCCCGGCGGACCGGGTTTTGTAGGATGTAGTCAGTCACGCTCGCCAGACTCTCTTCTTTCCTTAGAACATGATCATAAAAGCTTCGTTGCCAGAGCCTCCCGTTACGCCGCAATCGATAACCAAATTCACTGAGCTGCTTAAATAAGCGGACAAACGAAACGAGGTCGGACGTAGGTTTTGTCGCGATTACTAATAGATGAGCATGTTCCGGCATTAGACAATAAGCTATCACGTTGAAGCCGACAGCCTCGGCACACACAGCCAAAGACCCTCTGATTATTCCCGCGACTTCATCGGTGTCGATTAATTTTTGCCCGTCACAACAACAAAGTGTTATTGAATAGGCATTCGCCCCAATATAATCATCCCTACTAAGTCTGTTAGATTTCTTCATATGATACCTCTTTCTGCCTGCCGGTCTTAAAGACCGGCAGCTACATAAAAACAAGGTCCTGTATCTTTAGGTGTTGCCTGCCTGAAATCCGGGTCTCATGTAGGTGCCAACCTTTAGGTCGGCGCTCGTGTCTGAGGGCCGGTCTGAAGACCAGTGTTTACATTGTTACGCGAACCACGACACGGCGCTCATTTGACCATACTGACAATCAGAGGACCGGCGCTGAGGAGAATGAAGGCCGGTAGTATCATGAAGACCAGCGGAAACAGCATCTTGACGGGCAGCTTCTGCGCCTCGGCGCGGACAGCCGCCGCTTGTTTGTCCCGCAGATTAGCCGCCATCTCCCGCAGTGGACGGCCTAGCGGTTGGCCGAAGCGCTCTGCGTCGGCGAGCAGCTCGACAACACGCATAAAGTCGCGTGACGGCGTCCGCCCGGCCGCCTCAGCAAGAGCCAGGCGTCGAGGTACACCGAGGTTTATCGCGGCCATAGCGGTATCCAGGGACCGTCGCAATGGTCCGGTGCAATCCGCAACGGCGCGCGGCAGAGCCAGGGCCGGACTTAAGCCAGCCGTCGTCATCACCGCCAGCAATTCCGCCAAACGCGGCAGTTCGCTGTCGATTGCGCGCTCGGTTTTAGCCGTCGCGGCCTTGACAGCAATGTCGGGCAGCATTGTAGCGACATAATAAAAAGGGGCGGCTGCAATAACCGCCACCGCCCAGGGCAATACAAAAAAGGCGGCCGCGCCAGCCAGGACTCCGCAGGCTCGTTTGGCCCTCGCGAAATCGATCTCGTTTAGACAGTCCGCGCCGCTCTCCCCGTGCGGCACCTGTTCGACAAGCGCTCGCTCCCGTTGATTTGCCGCAACCGGCAACCACTCCGGCAGACATCTGCCGAGCTCGGCCAGCCGCGGCCAGATATCGATTGTCAGCACAAGCGCTCCGGCGCCGCCAGCCGTCGCAAGACCGCGTACCCGCCGGCGTCCAGTGCCAGCCCCAAGCCGGCAATCAACCATCCGATCGGCGTCCGCAGGGCGGCAAAACCGCCGCCCCCGGGGAAGAAAAGCCAGAAGCCAACGGGCAAAACCCCGAGCACAGCAGCCGAAAAGCGCGCCTGCGCCGTGAGAGATTCGATTTCTCGCCGGAGGGCGAGCCGGCCGAGCGCGACGGACGCTAGCGAATCCAAAGCAGCCGCTGCGTCACCGCCTTGACGGAGAGCGACGCCCAAAACAGCGGCGGCCGTGGTCGCGTCGCGCGTGTCCGCCCGTTCCGCCAGACCACGCAAGGCTTCATCGACTGACAATCCGGCCGCCAGTTCACCGGCCGCTAAAACCAACTCGCCTGCCAGGGGACCCGACAGACGGTTGGCCGCCGCGCCCACGATCTGTCTGATCGACCAGCCGGCTCTTAAGGCCATTCCGCAGAAACGCAAGAATTCCGGAAGCTCCTCCTCTATCCGGCGCCGTCGCTCGGCCAGACGCCGATTCACTAGCAACCGGGCCCACAGCATCCGCCCGGCAGCAAGCAGGCGCGCCGATATTTCGTCAAACATAGGCACCCTCGACAGCATCGAATATTCGCGCGACGCGGCGCCGTCCGCTTGCGCCCCGCTCCGTTTGGACAACGATCTCAACAGCCGCGTTCAACAAGTCGCGCAGGGCATTAAAGGGCAAGCGAATGTCACTGGCAGACATCATTACCTCGAGACGCCGCAACGCATCCTCACACGAGTTGGCGTGGACGGTCGTCAGCGAACCAGCATGACCGGTATTCATCGCTTGTATCATGTCCAGGGCTTCGGCGCCTCTGACTTCGCCAACGATGATCCGGTCCGGCCGCATCCGGAGCGCGTTGCGCACCAGGTCCCGGATGGTTACTTCGCCTAAGCCTTCCAGGTTGCGCGGCCGGCTTTGCAGCCTTACGACGTGGGGTTTTCCCAATCTCAGCTCCGCTGTGTCTTCAATGGTCACGATGCGCTCGGCGGCGGGCACAAAACCGGCCAGCACGTTAAGGAGTGTCGTCTTGCCCGAACCGGTGCCGCCGGATATGACCAAACTGCGTTTATCCGCGACCGCGGCGCCCAACATACGCAGCTGGGGAGCGGTCACAAATTCCGACGCGACCAGTTCTTCAGCCGTAAAAGCACGAGCCGGAAACCGGCGCACTGTTAAAACGGGTCCATCGACGGCCAACGGGGGCAGAATGACATTGACTCGCGACCCGTCGGGCAGGCGGCCGTCCGCATAAGGCGCGCTCTCGTCAACGCGCAAACCCAATGGGCCAAGTATTCTCTCCGCTAGGTCGACGATAGCCGCGTCGTCCGCGAAGCGCACGCTCGCCCGTTCAATCAGGCCGGCGCGCTCGATAAACACGCTGTCCGGGCCGTTGACCATGACCTCGGTTATCTCGGGATCATTAAAGACCGCCTCCAACGGGCCGTACCCGGAGATTTCAGCGAAAAGTTGATCGACACAGGCCTCGATATCCGCAGCTTTTAAGATCAGTCTTTGGCTCTGGATAAACGCTTCGAAGGCGCGCTTTAGATCGGCGTGACCGGTCCCCAGCGGTCCTTCGCCCGCCGCGACGTCACGTTTAAATCGCTGTTTTACCTGGTCTAGCCAACGCCTGTCCATTTACCCGATAAGGCGTTGCCATAGCCGGCGGGGTTGAGCTAAATCGTCAAACGGCTTTATTCGCTGGGCGATGGGCACCAGAGATCTCGTTATGGCAAGGTCGGTTCTCTCGGCCAAGACGGCCCCGTCACGGTCGAACAGGATACCGGCGCCGGCGTCTTCCGGCAAAGCCGCGGCAATCTCTAAGCCCGCTAAACGCTCCAGCTCGGGGAGTTTTAAATCTCCCGGCCGATCACAACGGTTCACAATCGCCCTTACGTACGGCTCTTCGCCGCAAGTTTTCAAGCCGATTGCCAGAGAGCGGGCGCATGTTGCCGAGCTCCGGTCGGGCGTCATGACCAGCCAGATTTGATCGACCAAAGCAGCGATGTTGGCGGCAGGACCCGGCGCCGGCCAGTCAACAATGATGACGTCAAAATGCTCGACAGAGATATCCAGCACACGAGCGAACAGATCCGACTCGTCGACGTCGGCGATCCCGCCTGGCGCTCCCGCCAGCCAGCTGAAGCCGAGCGGGTGAGTTTGCAAAACACTCGCGACGTGATGCCAACTCAACTCGGGCAACACCGGCCCTATGTCGGCCAGGGACCGGTCATGGCTGTCTGACTGCCTGATCAGACCGCCCAGAGGCGCGTACCTGAGGTCACCGTCAATCAGACAGACCCGCGCCGCCGCGTGACGAGCAAGTATGCCGGCCAACTGCAACGCGCTGAAACTCTTTCCTGTGCCGCCGTCGCCCCCGCTGACCATGACTCGAATTGCCCGGTTGTCCCCAGCCGGCTCCTCTATCTTGTCTAGTTGTTGTCGGGAGTCAAGCCCTTCCCGGCTGCTCAAAACACGTTGCCGGTCCGTCGCCTCGGCCCAACGTCGATAGATGCGCGCTTGCCAAACACTCGCGTCTTCGCCGGGGACAACAAGATCACAGGCGCCGCAATCGAGCGCGGCATGCAATTCTATCCAGTCTCGTCCCTCAGCGGCACCTATCAGCAGGGCCAAAGGATTGCCGAGTCCAACTACGCTGCGTACGGCACGCGGCAGCATCGCCAGAAAACCGGTTGATATCAAGAAGATGTCGATATCCGGCCGGGCCATTGCCAGAATCAGTACATCCAATTCGTTGGTCGTGCCCGCCACCTGCCAACCGCAATCGCTTTGCACCGCCCGCCGCCATCCGGCGACCACGCCGGCGGTTGAATGGGCCAGGAAGACACGCGGTGAACACGGGGTCACGTTAGAGGTCATTGAACGTCACTCCCTCAGTCGGACGGCTGGTGTCCGGCCCGGGCGGGCAGAGGGCCAGGGAAAGTCGCGCGTTGGCGGCAGCGAAGGCGAGCGCCTCGGCTTCCGGCGGCGTCACAGAGAGCGTCAATCCAACGTTAGCGCCCTGCCGCGCGGCCGTGATGACGAGAACATGATCGAGGATGGTGCGGGCCAGCGGCTGGCCGTCCGGCGCTGTGGCAAATGCGCCTGTGACATCGATGCGGTCTCCGGCCCGCACGGCGCTAGCAACAGGATCAGCGGCGGGAAGACTTAAACCGACGGCACGTTGACCGCGTTGCGTTACCGCGATTTGTCTTACCTCCGGCGGCCGGGTGGCGCGCGCGGTGTCGTTCTTGTCCGGGGGTGGCGCTGATGATTGCCACGCCGACCCCACGATTGCCATGACTAGGAGTAATCCCAGCCAACCGGCGGTGCGCCGCCAAGTCCGGCCGACGCCGATTTTCCTGCCCCGTATGATACGTGAGGATTTTCTCTCTTGCTTCATACGTTAGTATTTATCTTACTTGTTCCAGAATGTCAATATCTTTTACGTTTTGCTACCCTAAAATGGGCGCAGCAAAGCGAGGAGCGTGCGGGTTGATCGAACGACTTAAGTTTTACTGGCGGTTAAACGCCGATAGACGAGGGTCCAGACAACGGAGCTGTAGGCCACGAACACACCGTTCAATATGGACATCACC
>JAHEXW010000020.1 GCA_023251915.1 Actinomycetes bacterium | reverse complement strand
CAGCCTGTTACGGCTGTCCAGCGGCCCCGGCTTGTCCGCCTCCAGGTTGAGGACAGGAACGCCGGCCGTCTCGCGAATGATTATCTCGTCCAACTGGTGATAGCAGAAACTCTGTACGTAATGGACCAGGCCGTCGACGCGGCGTTTGGCTGCCTCAAGCGCGATCACCGGCGCTCGCACCCCAGCGCCGTAGGGGTACGTATATCCCAGATACTGTTCAGTTAGCCCAGCTGAGCGGCGCGGCATGGCGAACTCGCGTTGCACTTCATTATACACGACGCGTGCTCCCATCTCGGCCGTCCGCGCGAATACGTCGCTGGTTATCGGCGGTACACCGACCAAGCCCAGCCGGACGCCATTCTCCAATCCCGGCCTTTCGCGGCCGATGTCGATGAGCTTATCTAGCTCTGCCGCATATCCGTCCGGGTCACCCTTAAAATCACTGGTATCAATAAGCGCCAGGTGGTTCTCGTCTCCGCTAAACTTATCGTCTTCCCAAGTCAGGCGGTCGACTTCGAGCGCCTTGCTTCTAACTTCATTCAGCCTTTGCCGCCAAGCTTCGGATTCCGCAGCCTCGGCGCCTAACTCCTCGGCCAGACGGTTAATGCTTCGGCTCAGGCTCACCGCGTCACCGCGGCTCGGATACGCGAACTCGTAGGTCGTCATCCCGCGATGGCGCAGCAGGTCAAGCAGGGCTCTCGTATTGGAACAATCTCCCTGCGCAACACCAATGACCTCGGTTATCTCCGGCCGCACCTCCAGAGCGCCAAACATTCCTTTTATCCAGGCGCAATAGTTGCGAGCGAACCCCGCGTTTTCCGCGGATGTAATCATCTCAGCCGGGCTGTCTGAAGTGATGAAGGCGTTATTGAGGTCGACCGGGATGGCGCCCGCCGCGTAGACGATCTCGACCGGGATAGTCGAGGTAATGCCGATGCACCGCCGCGTCACGAACCAAACTCCGCTAGGATACTCTTTACCTCGTTATCCTCAACTTGAGTGAAGTCATAAAACCACGCGCCGACCGAGCCAAACATGGCCGGAGTCTCCAGGACGACTATCTCGTCCGCCTCGCGGGCTAGCATTTTGGCCGTATCGGGCGGCGCCACGGGAACCGCCAGGACAACTTTGGCCGCTCGGTTCTTGAGGAAGCGGATCGCTGCCAACGTGGTAACACCAGTCGCTACGCCGTCGTCAACGACTAGGACCGTTTTTCCGCTCAGCGCCTCCGCTGCCTTGTTATCACCCAGAAATTGCGCTCTCCGGGCAATCTCGGCTGTCTGAGCCGCTCTAGTGTGTTCTATATATGCGGCGTCCGCACCGGTCGCAGCCACGGCTTGTTGGTCCAGTATCATTTCTCCATCAGCGTCGACCGCGCCGATGCCGAATTCCGGGTTTCCGGGGGCGCCGATCTTGCGCGCGATCACATACCCCAAAGGCGCCTTAAGGGCGCGCGCCACTTCGGCGGCGACAACCATGCCGCCGCGCGGCACGCCTAGCACGACCATGTCAGGGCTGGTAAACGGCGCAAGACGAACTGCCAACTCGCGACCGGCCTCTACCCTATCGGCCCACATATTGACCCCCTAAAGACGCGACGCCGGCGCTGGTTATCTCGACCGAAACGAATCTACCCGCCAAGTCGCCCGTGGCCGGAAAATTAACGATCTTGTTGGTCCTGGTCCGGCCCGTCCAGCTGGCTTCCCCTCGCCGGCTCGGCCCGGTCACAAAAACCTCGAGAATGCGGCCAACACAGGCCTGATTGACTTGTTGACTTATGGTTGATTGTAACTCTATTAACTGCCGTAAGCGCGTCTCTTTTGTTCGCCACGCGACCCCGTCCGGCAGTTCGGCTGCAGGTGTACCCGGCCGGGGCGAATAGATAAACGTATAGGCTGAATCGTAGCGGATATGCTCGACGGCAGCCAAAGTTTCCTCGAACTCCTCTTCCGTCTCACCGGGGAAACCCACAATCAGGTCGGTTGACAGAGCAACGCCCGGTATCGCGGAGCGCAGTGCGGTCACTCGCTCGAGATATTTCTCCAGCGTATAGCCCCGGTTCATCGCCGCCAGAATTCTGTCCGAACCTGCCTGCAGAGGCAGATGAACATACTCGCAGGCGTTTGCCGACGCCGCCAGAGCCGCAATCGTCTCGCCTGACAGATCTTTTGGATGGCTGGTGAGAAACCGAACACGCCGCAAATCAGGTATTTCATCCAAGGATAACAGTAGGCTGGCAAACAAACCTGGTTTTCCCAGGTCATTACCGTAAGAGTTAACGTTCTGTCCGAGCAGTGTGATTTCCCTTACCCCCTGCGCCGCCAGCGCGGCGGCGTCCGCCAAAACTGTGGCAGACGAACGGCTTGTCTCCCGTCCCCTGGTGTGCGGTACGACGCAGTAAGAACAGAAGTTGTTACAGCCTCGGCTGATCGGCAACCAGGCCCGCCAAGGATCTTCGGGGCGAATAGACGGGTGTTCAGGCAGTGGCTCGAGCGGTTGCAGCAGATCAATGCGCGCCTCACCGCCGATGGCTCGTTCGATAGCTTGAGGCAGCAGGTGGAAAGCTCTAGTTCCAAAAATGATATTCGCCTGGGGGAGTTCCTTCCATAACCGGCCACGCTTTTGCTCGGCGACACAGCCGCCGATTGCCAGCAAAGGCGCCTGGTTGTGCTTGGCGGGTGACTTCAAGCTGTTGATATATCCGTATAGCCGTTCCACGGCATGTTCCCGAACCGCGCAGGTGTTAATGACAATCAGCTCCGCCTCGGCCGGCTCAGGTGTCTCCTGGTGGCCTGCCGCAAGCAGGGTGCCGGCCGCGACCTCGGAATCGGATTTGTTCATCTGGCAACCGAAGGTTCGGATAAAGAATCTCATATAGCCTCGGTGGTTAGCGTTTAGGCGGGTCGGCCGGCCGCTTGCTTTAAGAGCCGCAGGCGGGGCTCGTCGACCCCGCAAGACCCCATGGTGAAGCGACCTGGAGTGCGAGGTCCGTGACAATCGGAGCCCCCCGTAACGATCAAACCATATTTATCAGCCAGCTCGATATAATGTTCGACGTCATGGCGCTTATGGTCGAGACAATGCCCTTCCAATCCCATAAGACCCTGTTCGACAAGTTCCGGAATCTTCTCGTCGGCGCGGGACAGTTGCGGATGTGCCAGGACGGGTATGCCGCCGGCCGCCTTTATGGCCGCGATGACATCGCCCGCCGTGAAATTGTACTTGGGGACAAAGCAGGGTTTACCGTTGCCTAGGTGTAACTCGAAGACCTCTCCGATGTTGCGCGCGTACCCGGCCGCCACGACCGCGCGCGCGATGTGCGCCCTGGTAAGCAAGCCGTTTGTCGTCTGGCGCAAAGCCTCGTCGAGCGTAAGCGGCATACCGGCGGCCGTCAAACGCTCACACATATCGGCCGCCCGCGTTAACCGTTTCTTCTTCAAGTCTTCCAGATAGCTCAGGAAATCGGGCGATTGATAATCGACGTAGTAGCCAAGAATGTGGATATCCCGGTCTCCGACGTCCGAACCCATTTCGATGCCGGGAACAAAATCTAGGCCCGCCTCTTCGGCGGCTGCCATGGCTTCCGCCAGTCCGGCGACGGTGTCGTGGTCGGTCAGTGCAATAGCATGCAAGCCGAGCTCGACGGCTCTCGCGACCACTTCCGTCGGCGTGAACGTGCCGTCGGAGGCAATGCTGTGAATGTGTAAATCGGCGAAAACCTTACTTGGCATATTCGACGGACCTGGTTTCCCTGATGACCGTCACTTTGATCTGGCCGGGATATTCCAGTTCGTCTTCGATTTGCTTCGCGACGTTACGGGCCAGAGCTTGGGAGTCGATATCGGTTATATCCTCCGGGCGGACCATTACGCGAATCTCCCGGCCGGCTTGCATAGCGAACGATTTTTCCACGCCGGTAAACGATTCGGCGATTGCCTCCAACTTTTCCAAGCGCTTAATGTAGCTCTCGAGTGTTTCGCGCCTGGCGCCGGGGCGAGACGCCGATACCGCGTCACCTGCTGCAACTAAGACAGCCTCGACCGTCTCCGCGTCGACTTCGCCGTGATGCGCCGCTATCGCGTGACAGACCTCGGGACTTTCCTTAAGCCGCTTGGCCAGGTCGGCGCCAATGGTGCCGTGGGGTCCGTCGATCTCATGTGTTACCGCTTTGCCGATATCGTGCAGCAATCCGGCTCGTTTAGCCAGCTTGACGTCCGCTCCCAGCTCGCTCGCCATTATTCCGGCTAGGTGAGAAACTTCGATCGAATGCCGAAGTACATTCTGGCCATAGCTGGTTCGATAGCGCAGGCGGCCAATAGCCCGGATGAGCTCGGGATGCAGGCCGTGCACATCGGCCTCCAGGGCCGCCGCGTCGCCCTCTTCCCGTATCTTTTGGTCGACTTCCGCCTTTGATTTGTTATACATCTCTTCAATGCGCGCCGGGTGAATCCGGCCGTCGGCGATCAACTTCTCCAGCGTCAAACGGGCAATCTCTCGCCTCACTGGATCGAAGCTGGATAGGGTGACCGCTTCCGGGGTGTCGTCAATAATCAGATTTACTCCGGTCATCGTCTCGAAAGCTCTAATGTTACGGCCTTCGCGGCCGATGACGCGGCCTTTTACCTCGTCGCTAGGCAACGGCACTACTGAAACCGTCGTCTCCGCCGTATGATCGGACGCGACCCGCTGAATCGCCAGACTGACCAAATTGCGGGCCCGGCGCTCCCCTTCCTCTTTGGCCTCGTTCTCGATCTTCCCAATAATCTGGGCCGCCATGGTTCGGGCTTCTTCCTCGGCTCTCTGCAGAAGCTGTTGTTTGGCTTCGTCCCTCGTCATGTGACCGATTTTCTCTAACAGTACTGTTTCGTCCTTGAGCTTTGTTTCCAGCTCGCCGCGTAAGCGGTCGTTGTTCTGCTCCTTGGCGACGAGACTCTGCTCTTTGCGCTCCAAGGTGCTCAGCTTATTCTCTAGGTTCTCCTCGCGCTCAGCCATCTTGACTTCACGACGTTCAATCTCGACCTGCCGTTTCTTTACCTCTTGTTCCGCCTCAACCCGCATGTTGTAAACCTCGTCACGGATCTCAAGCAGACTCTCTTTTTTCTTTGTCTCCGCTTCGCGCTTGGCGTCGCTTAGTATCTTGGCCGCGTTCTCGCTAGCCGCGGTGATGCGGGTCGCCGAATAGAGCTTGAATCCAACGGCTCCCGCCGCGCCACCTGCTGCCAGGCCGACAATCAGCAATATTACACTCAACATGGTTCCTCCATTTGCATTTCATTTTCGGGCAATAAAAAACACCGAGCTGATTTCCTCTAGGCTCGGTGCCATCCAAAGTTATCCATATTCTTGTTCCGGTCTAAATGGCTCTGTTTGCAGTGGAGCAAACGCGCCTGGCGCGTCAAACTCCCCTCGGGTGCTGCCTTGGACGTCTAGTCCTCGGCCTGCTATGAATTATATTTTAACCGCTCGTATCAGAGTGATTTCCCTTAACATTACAGCCATTTATGTTCAACCGGACATCAAATTTCATCATCAAAGATTCAATGCAAGACTAGGATAAATTAACACCTTACCTTGTGCCATTGTATCTCCGGCCGGATAGCCGCGTCAAGCAACGTCCGCCCAGCTTGGCCTAGTCTCTCTCGCCGCGTATCAGCGCGTCAACCGCTTCTTTGGCTGCGCCGGCCGCGAATCCCCGTCGAACGAGATAGCCGAACACTTGTTGGCCCTTCTTGTAAGGATCCACCGTCGACAGCCGCCGCCAGCGCTCGGCTGCCAGGCCGGCTGCGCGATCGGTTTCCGTTTCCGCGGGATATTCGTCATCCAGCGCCGCGTCAATCGTACGCCGCTCAACGCCGAGACGCGTCAATTCGGACATTAGGCGACGCCGGCCGTAGCCTTTAGCTGTCGCGCGTTCGCGTATCCAAGCGGTCGCAAACTCGGTATCGTCAACCAGGCCCGCGCGTTCTAAACGCTCCATCACGATTTCCGTTATGTCGTTCCAGCCCCGTTTGGCTAGATAACCGACCAGCTCGTGACGGGTCCTAGGACGGTACGACAAAAACCCGCATGCCTGATCAAAGGCTTTATCCTCAGGCGCTTTGTCCATCAGGGGTGCCGGCCGCGGCCGGTTCGGTTGCAACTATAGGCGGAACTGTTTTGGTCGCGGCTTTCGCCGGTTTGGCGGGAGCGGTTGCCGCATTCTCCGCAGCCGCGGCAGCTTCCGACGCTGCCGCCTTGGCCGTCGTCGCCGCGTCTTTCGCTTTCTTTACATCGCGGCTTTTCTCGACTTCTTCGAGAATTCTGGCTTCGAGCTTATTTAGCAAGACGGGGTTTTCTTTCAGATATTGTTTTGTATTCTCGCGTCCCTGTCCGATGCGCTCTTCGCCGTAGTTGTACCAGGCCCCGCTCTTCTGAACAATCTCCATCTCCGCGGCCAGGTCCAGGATGGTGCCCTCCCGGGAAATGCCCTCACCGTACATTATGTCGAATTCCGCTTGCTTGAACGGCGGCGCCATCTTGTTCTTAACCACTTTGACCCGGCAACGGTTGCCGACGATATCGGTCCCGATCTTCAGAGATTCGATACGCCGGATGTCCATCCGCACGGAACTGTAGAACTTCAGGGCGCGTCCGCCCGGCGTTGTTTCCGGGTTACCGAACATCACGCCGATTTTCTCGCGCAGCTGGTTGATGAATATCGCCGTCGTCCTTGATTTGCTGATTGTGCCAGTCAGTTTGCGTAGAGCCTGTGACATCAGACGGGCCTGCAGTCCAACGTGGCTGTCGCCCATCTCGCCTTCGATTTCCGCTCGCGGCACAAGTGCGGCAACCGAGTCGATCACGATTACATCCAGTGCGCCCGAGCGCACTAGCATGTCAGCGATCTCCAACGCTTGTTCGGCCGTATCCGGCTGGCTGACAAGCAAATTATCGATGTCAACGCCCAGCCGGCGGGAATATACCGGGTCCAGGGCATGCTCGGCATCTATAAAGGCAGCTTCGCCACCCGCTTTCTGCGCTTGGGCGACTATGCTCAAGGCCAAAGTGGTCTTGCCGCTCGCCTCCGGCCCGTATATCTCGATGACGCGTCCCCGGGGAACTCCGCCTATGCCCAGCGCAATATCGAGATTAAGCGCGCCGGTCGGAATATAGGCGACTTCCCTGTTTATGTGCTCGTCCCCAAGCCGCATCACCGAACCCTTGCCGAATTGCCGTTCGATGTGCTGCAGGGCCATTTCTAGAGCTTTATCGCGTTCCAAAGTCGTCCTCCTTGATAATTGTGATATTTCCAACTAATCGCACCTTACTACAAACATGTGTTCGTGTCAATGAATTGCCTGAGCGCCGAATGGAAATCTGGCCTCGACGGAGTATTCGGCCCCGGAGCGGCTCAGCCGGCTGCGGTATAAGAGCAGCTCGCCGGCGTTCTGGGACGCCCCGTCAACTTTTGCGCTCTTTGTCAGGGCTTCCGCCTCCGCAAGGCGGTGCGGTCTCTTGATACGACCCAGCGTGATGTGAGGCACATACGGCCTTTCTTCCGGCTCGAACCCCAGCGGCGTCAAAACCGCCGCCAACTCGGACGCGGCTGAGGCAAACTCGCCGCCGTCGGACACACCGGCCCATATTACCCGCGGACGGCTATTGGTGGGAAAAGCTCCGACGCCGCCCACTTTGAACAACCAGGGACTTAACCTCGCGGCTGCCGTCGTGAGCGCATTCTTCACGCTTGCCTCGACCGTTTCGTCGACGTAACCCAAGAATACCAAAGTAACATGTAAACCATCCGGCTCGACCCATTTGGCGTCCGGTACGACGGCACTCAGCTTTGCTTGCGCCTCGGCCAACTGTCTTTTCGAGTCCGGCGAAACGTCGACAGCAATGAATAGGCGTTTCTTTGGTTCGGCCATTGGCGTCAGGCGGAAGCGCCGGCGCAGCGGCGTTCCCGCTCCAATAAATAGAGCCGCAACATGTTCAATGCGTACTGAGACGTCTTGAAACGGATGTCGTTTCGGCTTCCGTGAAATGTTTTCTTAGCGCATACGATTGAATCGGCCGCGGCCAGCGCAAAGAATACTAGCCCGACCGGCTTATCCGCGGACCCTCCGCCGGGACCCGCGATACCGGTTACCGCTATGGCCAGATCGGTTCCGAGCGCTGCTCGTGCGCCTATGGCCATCTCCTCCGCTGTCGGAGCGCTGACCGCTCCGTGGCTAAGGAGCGTCTGGGGTGACACGTTCAGCAGGCGCTGTTTGATCTCGTTGTCATACGCAACGATACCTCCCACAAAATAGGCGGAACTCCCGGCGACGTTCGTAATCCGGTCGCCGATCATTCCCCCTGTGACTGATTCGGCTGTGGCCAGCGACAATCTTTGCGACCGCAAGAGCGCGCCGACTTCGCCTTCCATTTCGCTGGCGTCGCTACCGAAGACGCTGTCCCCTAACCGTTCACGCAGCTTCTTCTCGATGTTCGCAATCATGGACTGAGCCGATCCGACGTCCGGCGCTTTGGCAGTTAGGCGTACCGCCACGGCTCCTCGCAGAATAAGCGGTGCAATCGTCGGGTTTGTTTGCGCGTCAATGATGTCCTGGATGCGGCTCTCGACTTCGATTTCTCCCAGACCATAGACTTTCAACACTCGCGACAGGATCACATCCCCGCCACCCGAACTTACCCGCAACCGCGGGATGATGTCCGCGTCCAACATCCGGCTCATCTCGGCAGGCACCCCCGGCGTCGCCGCTATTAGACTGCCGTTATGCTCGACGACAAAGCCGGCCGCGGTACCCAACGTCGGCTTGATAGCTATGGCGCCGGCCGGCAGAAGAGCTTGCCGCATGGTCTTATCCGTGGCGGTTGGCTCGAACTTGTGCAGCTTGGCGCGTATCAACCTCTCAAGTGCCGGACTGAGCTGCAGGGGCCGGTCTAGCGCCACCGCAACCGCGTCTCGCGTTAAGTCGTCGTCGGTGGACCCGAGCCCGCCGGTCAAGATTACAGCGTCGGCCCTGGTGAGTGCCGTTCTAATAGCTATCACGATACGCTCTAAGTTATCTCCCACAGTTGTTTGGCAGTAGCAATCTATGCCCGCCGCCGCCAGCTTGAGTCCGATCTCGCGGGCGTTGGTGTTTACGCTCTGTCCAAGCAGCAGCTCTGTGCCGACGTTGATGACTTCGCACTTCACGACCCATCACCCTCGTCCAGCAAGACATGCGAGCCTCGTATGAAGTAGTCGATACCGCTTACGACTGTCATGACAAGAGCGATGCCGATCAAGATGTTCTCGAGCCAGGGACCGTAGACGGGCACGGGAATCTTGATGATCAAAAACACGATAGCGACGATCTGCGTAACTGTTTTGATTTTTCCCCACTTGCCGGCAGGAATAACTATATGGTTAACGGCTGCCGACATCCTTAGCCCGGTGACGGCGAACTCGCGGCCGATAATGACGACCGCTATCCAGGCGCTCAGGCGCCCCAGGCCCACCAGGCTGATCAAGGCCGCGGATATGAGCAGCTTGTCGGCTAGCGGGTCCAGCAGCTGGCCGACCGACGTCACAAGGCCCCGAGATCTGGCAATATAGCCGTCAATTCCGTCAGTGACGGCGGCTAATACGAAGATCAGACCCGCCACGACCGCTCCCCACTGAATGGTGACGCCCAGATAGGTCAGGCTCGTCTTTGAGAGCAAGAACGCCATGAACACTGGAATCAAGAGAATGCGGCTGATTGTTATCTTGTTCGGCAGATTGAGCAAGATCTCGAGTCTCCTTGTTTGAGTTATTACGGTTTCGCGGTACCGGACGCCTGGCCGACCGCCGGGCTTGCGGCGCGAGGCGTGCTGCGGAGGCAACCGTATGAACCGAGCAAGACGAACAACACCGCCGCCGTAACGGCGCCATATATCCAAATTGGCACGCGCCTGCCGCGCAGGACCTGGGGACTTGTGTGCTCTTCCGGCAAGACGCTCGCGTTGCCCTCCACCAAGGCACCCGTCTCGCGCTTGAACTGGGCCGCGATGGCGCCTGCGTCCAAACCAACGGCGGTCGCGTAAAGCTTAACGAAACCAATCGTGTAGGACTGGGGCGGCAGATTGTCGTATTCCGCGTTTTCAATGGCGGCTAGAAAGCGGGTGCTGACCTTGGTTTTGGTGCTTACATCCTCCAGGGTGAGCCGGTGTCCTTCCCTCTCGTTTCGCAGGATCTTACCGACCGCCGCCAAAACAACCCCCCGAATTATAGTTTACGGGCCACGGTTACTCGCCGTCGCCGCTCCGGACCCGCTCGAATTCTTCTTCACTTAACAAAACCGCTCGCGCCTTGCTGCCGTCGGCGCCGCCGACGATACCGCGCTCCTCCATCGTATCAACCAAACGAGCGGCCCGGGAATACCCAACTCGCAAACGTCGCTGCAACATCGAAATCGACGCGGCCCCGGTTCGTACCACAACTTCGATAGCCTGATCTAACAGCGGGTCTTTATAGTCGGATGTCGTCCAGGGGTTGACCTGCTCTTCTTCCAGTATCTCGGCCGAGTAGTCCGGCTCTCTCTGGCCGCGGACAAAGTCCGTTACCGCCGTGATTTCCTGCTCGCTCAGATAAGCGCCCTGGATTCGCTTCGGTTTAACGGAACCGGCCTGCAAAAACAGCATGTCGCCACGCCCAATCAGTTTTTCGGCGCCGGGCATGTCCAGGATGACCCGGCTGTCCATCTGGCTGGCTACCTCAAAGCTTACCCGGGAAGGAATGTTTGCTTTTATCAAACCAGTAATGACGTCGACGCTGGGACGCTGGGTGGCCACCACAAGGTTGATGCCAACGGCGCGCCCCATCTGGCTGAGCCGGCATATCGACTCCTCCACTTCGGCCGGGGCCACCATCATCAGATCGGCCAGCTCGTCGATGACAATTACAAGATAAGGCATGACAGGCTGGTCATCCGGCTTTTCCTTGTTGTAGAAATCAATATTGCGGGCGCCGGCCTCGGCCATTGTCTTAAACCGCCGCTCCATCTCTTTGACCGCCCAGGAAAGTATCTGGCTGGCGTGCCGCGGGTTGGTGATGACCGGAGCCAACAGATGCGGGATATCTTTGTAATAGGTCAACTCGACCATCTTAGGGTCTATGAGTATCATCTTTACTTGATCGGGATGCGAGAAGAACAGAAGTGACGTAATGATGGAATTGACGCAAGTCGTCTTTCCGGAACCAGTCGCTCCGGCAATCAACATGTGCGGCATGTGGCCAAGGTTGATGATAAACGGGCCGCCCCCGATATCCTTACCTATCCCTGCCATCAGCGGGCCGATCTTGTCTTTGGCTTCCGGCGCGGTCAGCACGTCACCTAATGTGACCATTTCCTTGTCGTCGCTCGGTACCTCTATGCCAACCAAAGCCTTGCCCGGTATCGGTGCAAGTATCCGGACGTCGGAAGCCGCCAGGGCCAGGGCCAAATCGTTTGACAGCGAACTGATGCGGTTTACTTTAACCCCGCTCCCCAACTGGAGTTCGAATCGCGTCACCGTCGGTCCCTTGACGACACGGGCGACCGCGGCGTCCACGCCGAAATCACGGAGCGCGTCCTCCAACACCTTGATTCTTTCGTTTACTGATTTCTTCCAAACTTTATCAGAGCGCGGCGGCGACGTGCGCAACAGGTCAAGCGGCGGGAACGCGTAACTCTTGTCCTTCAGGGCCGCGGGTGGAGGGGCCGGCGCGGCGTGTTCGATAACCTGGGTCTCCTCGATGCGTATTGTCTCCGCGATTCGGTCAGCCGCCGTTGCGGGAGCTGCCGGAGCCTTGGCTTTCTCAGGCGACCCAAGTTGTGTCGGCTGTTTAACCGGTTGCTTTTTCTTCATTGATATCAATCGCCGCCGCCCGCCTCCGATCAACTCTTCCGTATAGTCGGATAGCGACACGCCGGCGGTAATAACGACGCCGATCAACAGGAGTGCGGCCAGGATAATGTAAGCACCGGCGCGCCCCGTCACCTTGGTTAAGGCGTAGCTGATGATCGCGCCTGTATAACCGCCGAAAGCACCGACACGGCCTGGTTCGAAGGGGTTCGGGTCGGCTAGGTGAATTATGGAGATAAACGACAGGAACGTTATCGCCAGCCCGACTCCCTTACTGACGATCAGGCTGCGCCAACGCTCGACGAAGAATAATATTGCCCAGACAGTTAGTACGACTGGCGCCAGATACATGCCCAGGCCGAAGAGGTTCTTTAACGCTCTTGTCGTGATGTCGCCGACGGCGCCGCCGTGCCCAAAAATGCTGACGGCGGCGAACAGGGCCAGGGCGCCTAGCGCTATCGCGTAAACGTCGCGCTGCTGGGAGGGTGTCAGCTGAAAAGACCCGCTTTTGCCTTTTTTGCGTTTCTTAGCCATGCTTTTGTCCTTTGTAAGATTACGTCTCAATGATGATCGGCAAAATCATGGGCCGGCGTTTCGTCGCTTTGAAAAGGAACTTGCCCAGTGCGTCCCGGACATGCATCTTCAGGATTCCTTCGTCGACAATCTCTTCCGCGATATACGCCTCCAGAACATCCTTAACACTTTCTTTGGCCGCATCGATCATGTCTTCGTCGTCTTTGGGATAAACAAAGCCGCGCGAAAATACATCCGGTCCCGTTTCGATCGTGCTTGTCTGACGATCGATTCCGACGACGACGATGAAAACACCGTCCCGTGACAAACGCATCCGATCCCTCAGCACCACGTCGCCGACGTCGCCAATGCCAAGACCGTCAACAAACATTGCTCCCGCGGGCACCGACCCGTCGATCTTGCCTTTGCCTTTTTTGAATTTGATAACGTCGCCGTTTTCCGCGATCAGAATATTGTCCGGGCCCATGCCAACGCTTGCGGCCAGGTCCGCGTGGTGTTTCAGCATACGATACTCACCGTGTATGGGGATGAAATATCGCGGCTTGACGATGTTTAGCATTAACCGCAGCTCTTCCTGGGCCGCGTGCCCCGAGACGTGCACGCCGGCGTCCTTCTCGTAGACCACGTTAACACCGATCCGGAAAAGCTGATCGATTGTACGAGAAACGGATTTCTCGTTGCCGGGAACAGGACTTGCGCTGATCACGACCGTATCCCCCGCGACCAGTTCGATGTGCTTCTGGTCGTGGCTAGCCATCCTCGCCAAAGCAGCCATCGGCTCGCCCTGGCTGCCTGTCGCCAAAACAACGATCTCTCGGGGCGGATAATTCATGACTTCATGCATACCGATCAGCGTGTGTGGCGGAATTGTAAGATATCCCAGCTCGGACGCTATATCAACACTGGCTTTCATGCTGCGTCCGGCGATGGCTACTTTTCGCCCATTGGCAGCGGCCACATTTATGGCCTGTTGGATCCGGTGAACGTGCGACGAAAAACAGGCGATCACGATTCGCTGCTCGGCTCCCTTGACTGCCATATCCAGGGCTTCCCCGACAGAGCGTTCCGTTCTGGTATACCCCGGCGTCTCAGCGTTGGTGCTATCCGACATGAACGCCAGAACACCCTTATTGCCGTAAGCGACAAACTTGTCCATCTCCGTCATCCGGTTATCCACGGGGGTCTGGTCAAGTTTGAAATCGCCGGAATGAATGACAATGCCTTCGGGTGTCTCGATTGCCAAGCCGACGCCGTCGGGTACGCTGTGGCTGACCCGAATAAAGGACACTCTAAAGTCTCCGGTCTTAACGGATTTGTTCGGGTCGACCTCTTTGAGGCGCACCTTGCCTAGCATCTTGTGCTCGGAAAGTTTGTTGCGCGCCAACCCGAGGGTCAGCGGCGTCCCATAGACAGGTACGTTTACTTGCTTTAAGAAGAATGCCAGACTGCCGGTGTGATCTTCGTGCCCGTGTGTTAGAAATAATGCCCGGACCTTGCGCTTGTTCTTAATGACATAGGAAAAGTCGGGCAGAATCAAATCGATTCCCAAGAGGTCGTCTTCCGGGAACATCAGACCGGCGTCGATGACGATGATGTCGTTCTCCGTCTCGAGCACCATCATGTTCTTGCCGACTTCCCCCAAGCCGCCCAGCGGAACGATCTTTAACACTTACGCCAACTCCAACTGACCGAGAGCCGTTTTGATCTGCGCGGCTTCATCGTCTGTTACGGTAACGAGGGGCAAACGTACTCCGCCAACGGGAAAACCGGACATTCCCAGCGCCGCTTTGACGGGGGCAGGATTGGGAGCGATAAACAAGGCTTTAAACAGGTCCATCAGCCCAAAGTGAATTTCACGTGCCTCGGCGACTTGGCCTGCTTGGTAAGCCTCAATCATATGTTTCATGTCCGGTCCGGCCAAATGCGATGCAACACTGATAACGCCCACGCCACCCAAGGCAACGATCGGCAGTGTCAAAAAGTCGTCTCCGCTGTAGAGCAGGAAATCGTCTTCGGTTTCGCGTACGATCCGCGAGACTTGTTCCAAGTCGCCGCTGGCTTCCTTGATGCCGATGATGTTCGGCACCTCGGCCAGGCGAATAATCGTCGCCGCCTCTACGTTCTTAGCCGTTCTCCCGGGTATGTTGTACAAGAACAAAGGCAAAGACGTATTGGCTGCAACCGTCTTGAAATGTTGATAGAAGCCTTCCTGGCTGGGCTTATTATAGTAGGGCGCGACTTGCAGCGAAGCATGGACACCTGCCTGCTCGGCCGCTTGTGTTAAGAACACGGCTTCGGCCGTTGAGTTGGCACCGCTGCCGGCGATAATAGTCGCCCGGTCGCCAACAGCCGCCATGACCACCTTGTACAGCTCGGCCGACTCCGCCACAGTCAACGTGGACGACTCCCCTGTTGTTCCGGTTACTACCAAACCATCGCTGCCGTGCTCAACCAGATGTACGGCCAGCGCCGCCGCCTGGTCGTAGTCAACACTCAAATCGTCGTTAAACGGTGTCACCATCGCTGTGATTATCGGTCCGTACCGCATGAAGCCCTCCTATAAATCCAGATAATGCTCTAGGCCGAACGTTAAGCCCGGATGATTGCCGACTTCTTTGGTCGCCAACATCACGCCCGGCATAAACGAAGTCCTATCAATAGTGTCGTGTCTTATTGTCAGCGTTTGGCCGACTCCGCCAAAGATTACTTCCTGATGGGCTACCAGACCGGGTAACCGCACGCTGTGGATGTGAACACCGTTCACAACGCCGCCTCGCGCTCCCGGAATGGTTTCTTTCTCGCCCGGCCGCAGCCGCGTTTTGTCGGCCCGGCCGCCTATCCCTAGCGCGGTTTTCAAAGCGGTTCCCGAAGGAGCATCAGCTTTCTGATCGTGGTGCAACTCGATGATCTCGGCCGATTCAAGGAATTTGGACGCCGTCTTGGCCATTTCCATCATCAAAATTGCCCCGATGGCGAAGTTGGGCGCGACCAACACGTTGACCTTATATTTAGCCGCCGCGGCAGCCAAGTCATTCAGGTCGTCTTCTGTTAATCCGGTTGTGCCAACAACACAATGGACACCGGCTTCAATAGCTGTTGTGACATTCTTCTTAACGGCTGAAGGTGTTGTAAAATCTATCATTACCTGCGTCTCGGCGGCCAAGGCAGTGGCTTGGTCGTTGACTATCAATACCCGCCGCGCGCCATGTCCGACATCCAACCCTGACGCCAGATTATTGGCGTCATACGCGGCTACCAGCTCCAGGTCTGGGTCCGCGTTGACGGCTCGGCAGACCTCTTGGCCCATTTTCCCGGCCGCGCCCGCCACCATTACATGTAATGTCACTTGTGTCACCTCGAATATTTAGACAAACCGATCAAAGTCGCCCTCTTCAAACGGCCCTATGACGGAAACCGTTCTTGGCCTGGCAAAGAGCGCCGCCGCAACCCGGCTCACATCAGCCTTCGTAACGGCCTCTACCCGCTCGATAAGTTCATCGGCGGACAGGATCTCAGCCCCGTAGATTGAATTCCGGCCCAGCCTGTTCATTCGTGTCGTAACGTCTTCCAAGCCAAGCACTAAGTTGCCTTTGAGTTGTTCTTTAGCTCTTGTCAATTCCGGATTGGTGACGCCGCGCGTCGCCAGCGAATCAAACTCGCGTTGCACCAATCCCATGACCTGCATTGCCTTGTCCGGCGCCGTGCCGGCATATACCGCCAGACTCCCCGTGTCCGCGTACTGGCCGCGATATGAATACACCGAATAGACCAGCCCGCGTTTTTCACGGATCTTCTGAAACAAACGAGAGCTCATCCCGCCGCCCAAGACGACGTCCAGGACACTTAGGACAAACCTGTCCTCATCAAGAACGTTGGCGCCTTCCATGCCGTAGCAGATATGAGCCTGCTGGGTTTCTTTCGGACTGACGACAGCGCGCGGTTTCGCATTCAACGGCCGCGCACGACGTCGCCTGGCTTGCCCGCCTTTGCGGTCGGCAAAAGCGGCTTCTATCTGCCCAACAAGTCTATTATGCTCGACATTACCAGCAGCCGCAACTACGATATTTGGTGTCGCGTAGCCGTTTGTCCAGTAAGCAACGATTTCATCCCGGCTGAGTTCGCTTATCACTTTAGCCGTACCAAGTATCCTGGGTCCCAGCGGATGGCCGCTGAACAAAGCAGAATCAAAGATGTCGTGGACTAGTTCGCTCGGAGCGTCCTCGTGCATGTTGATCTCTTCCAAAACGACAGTTCGTTCTGAGTCGATGTCGTTTGGCCGAAACACGGGATGGAGTACCAGGTCGCTGAGCACGTCGACCGCTACATCAACGTGTTTGTCGATCACCCGGCCATAAACGCAAGTATATTCTTTGGCGGAAAACGCGTTCAGCTCTCCGCCGACGGAGTCAAACGTCTCGGCAATCTGCCGCGCCGAACGCGTGTCAGTCCCCTTGAATATCAAGTGCTCCAGAAAGTGAGTCACACCTGCCTGGGAACGAGTTTCGTCCCGGGTACCCGCCTTGATCCATAAGCCGAGACTTACGGAGCGGACGCCCGGGACGAATTCGGTTACAACCCGCATGCCATTGTCCAGCCGGGTTGATTCGTATAATCTGCCTTCGTTTAGGCCGGATATTTTGGCCGTGTCTAGTCTACTTTCAGCTTATCGACATCGACCGGGACCAGACTTACCTTGCCCCGCTCGTCGACCCCGACTACCTTGACATGCACCTTATCGCCGACGTTGACGACGTCTTCGACCCTATCGATGCGGCGGCTGGCCAGCTTCGAAATATGGATCAATCCGTCGCGTCCCGGCATCAGTTCGACGAACGCACCGAACGGCGCGACCGTGACAACCGGTCCGACAAACTCCTCGCCGACGTTAACGGGCGCCGGAGGCGCCGTAATGCGGTCGATCATTGCTTTCGCTTTCGCTCCGCTATCGACGTCTCGCGCGGTGATAAACACTCGCCCGTCGTCTTCGATATCGATTTGTGCGCCCGTTTCCTCAACAATGCTGCGAATCATTTTACCGCCCGGGCCGATGATCTCGCGGATCTTGTCCGTCGGTACCGTAACGATGATTAGACGCGGCGCGTACTGCGACATCTCGGCGCGAGGCGCCGGAATCGTGTCGGTTATCATCTTTAGGATAGCCATACGGGCGTCTTTGGCCTGTGCCAGTGCCAGGCCGATCGTGGCGTGGCTGATACCGCCGATCTTGGCGTCCATCTGCCAGGCGGTGATGCCGTTCTTGGTGCCCGCAATCTTGAAGTCCATGTCGCCCATGAAATCTTCGCTGCCCATGATATCCGTCAGGATCGCCTCTTTATCGCCTTCCTTGATAAAGCCCATAGCAATGCCGGCAACGGGTTCCTTGATCGGTACGCCCGCGTCCATCAACGCCAAACTGCTGGCGCAGACGCTGGCCATTGAACTAGACCCGTTGCTCTCCAGCACCTCGGACACCAAGCGAACCGTGAACTGGAATGTTTCGTCCATGGGGATCATCGGGTACATCGCGCTTTCTACCAGCGCTCCGTGTCCGATCTCGCGGCGTTTCGGGCCTCTCATGAAACCGGTTTCGCCCGTCGAGAACGGCGGGAAGTTATAGTGGTGCAGGAAGCGCTTCGAGGTCTCTATACCCAAACCGTCGACCTTTTGCACCTCGCCGATCGCACCTAACGTCAGCGCCGTCAACACCTGCGTCTCGCCCCTGGTGAACAGCCCGGAACCGTGCGCTCGCGGCAACAATCCGACTTCGCAGGTGATTGGGCGTATCTCGGTTAAGCCGCGGCCGTCGGCACGCCGACCGTTTTCTACTATATTGCGGCGGAATTCTTTCTTCTCCGCGTCATAGAGCGCGCTCTTGATCTCTCGCGCTTTCTCGTCGACCTTGTCGGCGAATTTCTCGCGCGCTTTGGCGGCGATCTCGTCCAACGCCGCGCGGCGTTCCTTGCGGCCCGTGATCATCATGGCGGTCGCGGTATCGTCCGCGACAAAGCTCATGACCTCGCCGTAAAAACCGTCGTCCATGGCCGGCGCCACAAATTCCCGTTTCGGCACCCCGGCCTCGGCGGCGAATTTCTCTTGCGCCGCTATGATCTTGTCGAGAGCAGCCCTCGCGTCCTCCAGAGCACCAAGCATGACCTCTTCGTCGACTTCGTCGGCCTCGCCCTCTACCATTAATATCTCTTCTTTATTGCCCGCTACGATGACGTCGATCTTGCTTTGCGCCAGTTCCTCGTATGTCGGGTTGATTACTACCTTACCGTCGACCAAGCCGATGCGCACCGCAGCGAGCGGCCCCTTGAACGGCAGGTCCGACAGGCTAATGGCAGCCGACGCGCCGTTCATTGCCAAAACGTCCGGCGGATTAATCATATCGGCGCTCAGCACCGTCGCAATCACATGCACGTTGGCCGTGTAGCCTTTCGGAAAGGACGGCCTGATCGGTCTGTCGATAAGTCGCGCCGTTAGGATTGAGTTCTCGCTGGGCCGGCCCTCGCGCTTCAGAAAACCGCCGGGTATCTTGCCGGCCGCGTACATTCTTTCCTCGACGTCAACCGTCAAAGGAAAGAAATCAAGCGGGGTCTCCGGCTCGTTGCCGCCGACCACTGTTACCAAAACCATGGAATCCCCCAGCCGCACGGTTACCGCGCCGCTGGCTTGCTTGGCTAATTTGCCTGTTTCAAAACTTAAGGTCTTTCCGTCCACCTCTACAGAAATTTCTTGCACCAATGTCTTATTCCTCCACTCGTCGTCTTCTTTTTTGTCTACCGGCGCAGGCCGAGCTTGGCAATCAGCTGCTCGTACCGGGCGCTATCCTCTTTCTTAAGATAGTTGAGCATTTTACGGCGTTGGCCGACCATGATCAGCAGGCCCCTCCGGGAATGGTTGTCCTTCTTGTGTATCTTTAGATGCTCCGTCAGCTCGTTTATCCGAGTTGTCAGCAGTGCTACCTGAACCTCGGGTGAACCGGTGTCGGTCGCATGTTGTTTATGCTCATTTACTATGCCTGATTTCTTCTCTGTGCTTAGGGTCACTTTACTCCTCACTCCTCCTTTCGGTATCGGTTAATAATAGCATATCGCGAGTTTGCCGCGCGTCGGCGGCGATTTGCCGCCCCAGGGCGTCAGCGTCTTCAAACCGCTCTTCACCGCGCAGCCAAGCCCGGAATTCGATCGTTAGTTCCGCCCCATAGACATCTTGCGAAAAGTCTAGGAGATGTGCTTCCAGAAGCGGCGTGGCGCGGGCCGCAAAAGTGGGCGCGTAACCGATGTTTAGCACCGCCGCCGTGTCGGGAATATCAACCGCGCGCGCTACGCCCGCGTAGACTCCGGCCGCCGGCAGGCAGATGTAATCAGGAATCAAGATGTTCGCAGTTGGGAAGCCAAGCAATCGCCCTCGCTTTTCCCCGCCGGCTACCTGGCCCCGGTAGACGGGCCAGCGGCCCAGCATCGCCCGAGCACCGTTAATGTCGCCGGCCAAAATGTACTCCCTAATCTTGGAACTGCTCGCTTTGATACCATCCATAGCCAGCAACGGCAGTGACTCTGACTGAAACCCTCGTCGGTGGGCGAAATCCTCCAGCAGGGTCACGTCTCCAACTCCGCGTCTCCCGAAGTGAAAGTCACGTCCTACCAATATCTTATCCGGCTGCAACGGCATGATGTAGTCTTCCAGAAAGTCAGTCGGCGTCAGTCCGGCGAATTCACGCGTGAATTCGATCATCACAACTTGATCGATACCCTGCGCAAGCAGTAGCTCTTCTTTTAGGCGAGCGTCTGTCAACAACAGCGGCCCTGAGCCCGGGCGTAAGACCGCGGCCGGATGACGGTCGAAAGTGACCACAGCGCTTTCTCGTCCAAGACGTTTCGCCTCCTCGACCACACGGGCGATAACGGCTTGGTGTCCCAGATGGACCCCGTCGAAGAGACCGATGGTCAGAACTGTTCCGGCTGTCACAGGCTGCCCTCTCCGATTACGCGAACGGGTTTGGTTTGGCCCTTGCCGGCCTGGCGATGTATCGCCAGCGTCTCCCCGGCTGGGCCAATAACAACTATTTCGCCGGCAGGCCCGTCTCCCGTTGATTGTGAAAAAGCAGCGTTGCCCCCGTTTAGAATAGCCGCGACGTCAGCGGCAGCCACCGTAACGGCGGCCAGATCAGCCAAACCGGCCTTTATGGGCAGCAAATATGATGAGAGGTTAGCCGCGTCGAGGCGCTCCAAAGAGACTGCGTCTGAGATCTTAAAAGCGCCGCTCATGTTCCGGCGCAAGCTAGCCAGCGTTCCCGAAAAGCCGACCGCACGGCCTAGGTCGCGAGCTAGACTGCGGACGTAAGTTCCCTTTGAGCACGATACGCTGAAATCGACCGTGGGGCGCCTTCCGGGGCGCCAGTTCATAATGTTGAAAGCGGTGATCTCAATCCGGCGCGGTTCCGGTTCAGCCATGTCCAACCCCCGGCGGGCCGACTTATATAAGGGCTGGCCGCCAACTTTGATCGCGGAATATTTGGGCGGTACCTGGTCGATAAGTCCGACGTATTGTTTGGCGGCGGCGCGCACTCGCTCCTCCGTCAGTGTCTCCGCGTCAACCTCGGCTATAGTCACACCGGTGACGTCCAGGGTGTCTGTCTCCAGGCCAAAACGAATCGTTCCCTCGTAAGACTTATCGCCGCGCATCAGGTAATCGGAGACTTTTGTCGCTCTTCCCAGCAAGATGGGCAAGACACCGGTAGCCATTGGATCCAGCGTCCCCGCGTGCCCGACTCGTCTGAGTCCCGTGAGCCGGCGAACTCGCGCAACCACATCGTGACTCGTCATGCCGGCGGGCTTGTCTATAACCAGTATTCCGTCCATTAAGCGTTGTCGGCCGAGGCGACTTCGTCTTTCAAGTCAATCAGCGATTCCTCGATACTGCCGCGCCCGTTATAACCGGCCGCCAGTTTGTGACCGCCGCCGCCCTTCCGGCCCGCAATCAGCCCGACATCCACGACGCCTGTGGAACGCAAGCTAATCCTCAGGCCGCCCTCGGTTTCCTTGAGCACGGCCGCTACGCGCACCCCGGCGACCGCTCGGAGAGAGTCAATCAAGTTCTCCGTGTCCTCCACCGAGCCGCCTGTCGCTGCGAAATCTTCCTTGGTTATCGTCGTGTAGATAAAGCCCGAAGCCGGATCAAATACGGTCTTGGCGAAGGCGAGGCCCGCCAACCGGAGGCGTTCGTAGGAACTATTTTCATAGATGTGCCGGAAGATTCGAGCCGGGTCTACTCCGTAGCCAATGAGTTCAGCGGCCGCCAGGAAAGACGAGGCGTCAGTGTTGGAGTACTGAAAACGGCCCGTATCGGTAACCAGTCCTGTGTAAAGGTTTTCAGCGATGTCCAGGCTGAATTCCGTGTTCAGGGCGTGTCCAAGTTCTAAAACCAGCTGCGCAGTGGCGGCATAGGCCGGCTGAACGACGTTGAATGTGCCGAACGTCGAGTTATTGCGATGGTGGTCGATATTAATACTGATCTGGGCGTGCTTGAAATTCTTTTCCACGGAGCCCAGACGTTCGCGGCTGCCGCAATCCAAAGCGATGATCAACCCTGGTTCGCGTGGAATGTCCCCGGCCGCCGCCAGCATCTCTTGGCCGGCTAGAAAAGCGTACTGTGCGGGCACTTCCATGCGCCCGCCCCAAGTGGCGATTATATTCTTGCCCGCGTTGCGCAGAATCAAGCCCAGACCCAGGAGAGAACCGATGGCGTCGCCATCCGGCAGGATATGGGTTGCCAGAACGATATCGCGCTGTCCCTGAAGGACCTCTATGATCTCGTCAAACATCCTCATCGCTCGCTTCTTTCGGGGTCTCGATCTCATGCAGAATGCGCGCGATCTCGACACTATGCTCGGTTGCTCTATCGATGTCAAAGACTAATCCCGGCACCACGCGCAGCCGCATCCGGCAGCCTATCTCCCGGCGCAGATAGCCCGTGGCCCGGCGCATCGCTTCCAGCGCGGCTTCCTTGGCTTCATCGTCGCCTAGAACGCTTAAGCTAACCCAGGCGTGCTTTAAGTCCCGGCTAACGCGGACGTGACTGATTGAGGTAATGCCGATGGCGGGGTCTTTTAAGTCCTTTTGGATGATGCCCATTATCACTTCGCGCAGTGCCTCAGACATTCTTTCCGTGCGCAGACTCATGGGTGGCGCCTTTCTCGTGTTATCAAAAACGCGTATCCTACGTGCGGGGCGTTTCTATGATTTCGTAAGCTTCGATCGAGTCATCGACTTTAATGTCGTTGAAGTTTTCTATGTGTAACCCGCATTCCAGGCCCTCCGCGACCGAAGCGGCGTCGTTCTTAAATCGTTTGAGCGAGTCCAGTACGCCGTCTTGGATGACAACGCCTTCCCGAACCACGCGCACGCGTGCGCCTGCCTTTATCTCGCCCTCTTCGACCATGCAACCGGCCACCGTTCCGACCTTGCTTACTTTGAAGATGTCCAGCACGCGAGCTCGTCCCAGTTCAACTTCTGAGATTTCTGGAGCCAACAAGCCGATGCGGGCCGACTCGATGTCCTCGATGACCCGGTAGATGATGTTGTAGAAGCGCAAATCGACCTCTTCCTTGGCAGCCATCTCCTTGGCCTTTGGTGTCGGCCGAACGTTAAAACCAATGACGATCGCGTTGGAGGCGGCCGCCAGCATGATGTCCGTCTCTGTAACGCCGCCTACGCCGGCATGAACAATGTTCGGACGGACCTCGGTCTTTTCGATTTTCGCCAGCGATTCACGCAACGCCTCCAGGCTGCCCTGCACGTCGGCCTTGAGCACGATGTTCAGATCCTTGATCTCGCCGTCCTGAATCTGTTCGAACAGGTTGTCTAGGGTGACGTGCTTGCGGGCTATCTCTCGTTCGCGCGCGGTCTGCAGCCGCTTGCTGACAATGTCTTTGGCTTCTTTTTCCGTCGATACGACGTGTGCGATATCTCCGGCGCTGGGAACGCTGCTGAGTCCTAGCACTTCAACCGGCTGGCTGGGCAGTGCTTTATAGATTTTCGTTCCCTTGTCGTCGTACATGGCCCGCACCCGGCCATAGGCCGTTCCGGCCACCAGAATGGCGCCATTCTTAAGCGTTCCACGCTGCACCAATACCGTCGCGTCCGGTCCGCGCGTCTTATCCAGCTCCGCCTCGATAATCGTTCCTTCAGCGGGCGCTTTTTCGTTGGCTTTATAGTCCTGCACCTCAGCCACCAGCAAGATCATTTCCAACAGATCGTCTAGGTTCAGCTTTTGTTTGGCGCTGACGTCGACAAATATCGTCTCGCCGCCCCAAGCTTCCGGCACCAATCCATACTCGGTAAGCTGCTGTTTGACTTTGTCGGGGTTGGCCTCCGGCTTGTCTATCTTGTTGACAGCGACAATAATCGGCACCTCGGCCGCTTTGGCGTGGTTGACCGCCTCAACCGTCTGGGGCATAACTCCGTCGTCTGCCGCAACCACGATAATGGCAATATCCGTGACCTTAGCGCCGCGAGCCCGCATGGTTGTAAAGGCCTCGTGGCCGGGGGTATCGATAAAGGTAATTTTCTTGCCGTTGTGGACGATCTGGTAGGCTCCGATGTGCTGGGTGATGCCGCCTGCTTCCTGGCTGACGACGTCGGTTTCGCGAATCGCGTCAAGAAGCATTGTTTTGCCGTGGTTGACGTGCCCCATTATCGTTACAACGGCCGGACGCGCTACCAGGTCTTCGGGTTTGTCGTGCCGTTGCTCCGCTTCCGGAATGGAATCGGGCTCTTCAGTCACAACGGCGTCGTAACCAAATTCCTCCGCGAGTACATTAATGGCCACCTCGCTCAAGGACTGGGTTATCGTCACCATTTCACCGAGCGCGAATAGACGTTTAATCAGGTCGGACGCGGGTACGTTTAGTTTAAGCGCGAAGTCCTTGACCGTTATGCCCAGCGGCACTTCGAGAGTGGGTTTCGGCTCCTCGACCGCCGTTTCCGCCGGTTCTTCGACGCTGTTCGTCTCTTCTGTTTTAATTTCCGGTTCTTCGGCCACTTCTTCTCTATCCCTTCTTAAGAAGGGCCATCTAGGCCCTCGATATGTTCAATCTTCGATCGGCGCAAAGCCCGCGCCAGCGTACCCCGCTCAATCGCCGCTGCGCGGCATGTATCGTTGGCACAAATATATGCGCCTCGACCGGGCATTTTACCGCTCTGATCAACAAGCGCACCGGCCGGGGATGCAACAATCCGAAAAAAGTCCGACTTAGTGCCCTTTTTGCGGCAAGCGACGCAAGTTCGTTCCGGCGCACTCGCCATTTGCCTTAGGCCGTCTGGCTGTGTTGAGCGCAGCAATCGCTGCCTGACGTCGCTTTCTTTTTGCAGCGCGTGCCCTTGGTGGTCAGCGCGACACACTGATCGGGCGCCGCAGCGGCCTCTTCAGCCGCCGGAGCGTTCCCAGCCGCCCGTAAGAACGTGTCAACCTCTTCCTCTGTTATCTGCTGCTCGCTCTTGATATCTATGCGCCAGCCGGTCAGCTTCGCCGCCAGCCGTACGTTTTGTCCTTCTTTGCCGATTGCCAAACTGAGCTGGTCTTCCGGCGCGATAACCAAAGCTGTTTTGGTTACGTCATTGACAACAACCCGGCCAACCTTCGCCGGGCTCAGAGCGCTGGCGATAAACACGGCCGGATCGTCGCTCCATTTGACGATATCAATCTTTTCTCCCCGCAGCTCGCCCACGACCATGCGAACTCGGCTTCCCTTCGCGCCGACGCAGGCGCCGACCGGGTCGACATTCTCGTCGTTAGATGAAACCGCGATCTTAGAACGATAGCCCGCCTCGCGCGCCACCGATTTGATTTCCACAAAGCCCTCGTCAATCTCGGGCACTTCCAGTTCGAATAGGCGTTTCAGCAAGCCGGGATGCGTCCTCGACACGATGATCTGCGGTCCCTTGGTGCTTTTGCGAACCTCGATAACATAGGCTTTCAAGCGGCTGCCATGATCGTAGCGCTCGCCCGGCGCCTGCTCATGCGGAGGCAGCAGGGCCTCCACTTTACCAAGGTCAACCAATGTATAACGTTGGTCTGATTGTTGAATTATGCCAGTGACTATGTCGCCTTCCCGATCCTTGAAGTCGTCGTACATCATGTCCCGTTCAACCTCGCGGATCCTCTGCAGAATCACCTGTTTGGCCGTCTGAGCCGCTATCCGGCCGAAGTCGGATGGTGTGACCTCTTCTTCGCTGCCGTCTTCCGCAATCGCGAAAACCGCGATCTCGCCCGTCTCGGGGTCGACCGTCACACGGGCCTCGTGCACCATGCCGTAGTTGCGCTTATACGCGCTGAGCAGGGCAGTTTCCAGCGTCTCCAGCAGCACCTCGAGCGGTATATTTTTCTCGCGCTCGATTTGTTTCAGAGCGTCGATCATTTCCCTGTTCATTTCTTTCCTCCCGTATAAACCGGAAAAAAAAGAGCGGGTCAAAAACCCACTC
>JAHEXW010000003.1 GCA_023251915.1 Actinomycetes bacterium | reverse complement strand
TGCTGACGCCGGGCAGATTAACCGCGACTCGGTTGCCAGCGGCGGCTTTTGTAACGGAACGGCCGTAAACCTGAACGCTGCGCACCCGCACGGGGATGTCGGCCGGCAGGATGACGCCGCTTGTATCGGGTTTGAGACTCCCTGACCACAGTGTGCCGGTCACAACCGTACCCGCTCCCTTAAGGGTAAAGACGCGGTCGATCGGCAGGCGGAACATACCCGCCGCTTGTTTCTCCTCCAACTCAGCCGCCGTGTCGTCGAGGACAGCCAGAAGTCTTTCTATGCCTTGGCCGGTGGCGGCGGAAACGGCAACAATTGGGGAACCGGCCAGTGGGGTGTCTTTGACGAAATCTTTGATGTCCTCTTCAACCAGAGCGACCATGTCGGCGTCCACTAGATCAACCTTGGTAATGGCAAAAACGACGCGCTCAACGCCCAAGAGACCGATGATATCGATGTGTTCGCGCGTCTGCGGCATGATGCTGTCGTCGGCCGCAACCACAATCAACGCGACGTCAAAGCCGGTGGCTCCGGCCAGCATGTTTTTGATGAACGCCTCATGGCCGGGAACATCGACGATGCCGGCAACCCGCCCGCTGGGCAACGTGAACTCCGCGAAGCCGAGGTCGATGGAGATCCCTCGTTTCTGTTCTTCCGCCAAACGGTCGGTGTTAACGCCCGTCAAAGCCTTGATTAAGACAGTCTTGCCGTGGTCGATATGACCGGCAGTCCCGATAATCATCGGGCAAGAGCAGAGGTAACGGCCGCGACAATGTCGGGAACGTCACGAGGGAATATCGTTCGCAGATCAAGTAGGAGCCGGCCGTCTTGGATCCGGCCAATAATCGGAACGTCGAAACCGCGCAACAGTTTCTCCAGCTTGTTTACAGAGATTCGCCGCGGCAGCAGCGCCACGACAGCGGTCGGCAACTCGGCCAGCGGCAAAGCCCCGCCGCCCGCCTTGCTGGTGTCATCCTCCGCAGAAACCGCAACGGCGTCGCCGGCCACGGCCTCTATGCGGGCAGACAAATCGTCAGCTCGCTTCTTTAGCTCGGCCAGCGGAGCATAAAGCATCGCAAGCGTCGGTATCTCGCGCGCCGCCGTATCCTCGTCGAAGTAAACCTTGAGGGTCGCTTCCAAAGCCGCGAGCGTCATCTTATCGATACGCACCGCCCTCGCCAGCGGGTGTTTCTTCATCTTGTCTATGAAAGCTTTCTTCCCGACGGCAATGCCCGCCTGAGGGCCGCCCAAGAGTTTATCGCCGCTGAAGGTTGTCACGTCAATACCGGCCGCCACGCTAGCCTGGACTGTCGGCTCGTCCGGCAACCCGGCGACAGCGATGTCTACCATGACACCGCTGCCCAAATCGTTCAGAACCGGCAATTCGTTCTCGCGCGCCACCGCGACCATCTCCGCCAGCCCAACCTCGGCCGAAAATCCGACTACTTGAAAATTGCTGGGATGCGCTCTCATTATGAGGCCGGTCTTCTCGGTTATAGCAGCGCGATAATCAACGATGTGCGTTTTATTGGTAGCTCCCACTTCGCGCAGTTTCGCCCCGCTTTGCCGCATGACGTCCGGAATGCGGAAAGACCCGCCGATCTCAACCAATTGGCCGCGAGAGATAATAACTTCCTTGCCCTTTGCGAGCGCGGACAAAGCCAGGAGAACGGCCGCCGCGTTGTTGTTAACCGCCAGCGCGGCCTCGGCGCCCGTTAAGCGGCACAGCAGCTTGTCAATATGATCATGTCTTGAGCCGCGTTTACCGGCGGCAATATCGAATTCTGTATTGGAATAAGCGCCGGCGACCTCGACGACCGCGGCAATGGCGGCGGGAGACAGCACCGATCGTCCAAGGTTTGTGTGAACGACGACGCCTGTCGCGTTAACAACACGGCGCAGACTGGGGTCCATTATGTCCGCGACCAACCGTGCCGCGTCGGCCACCAGAGAAGCCGGCTCGACGATCCCGGCCGCGTCTTCCGGCCGCGAGGCCACGTCGATCTCGATGCGGGCGGCTTCAATAGCTGAGCGAACGGCGTCGACGACGACACGTCGGGGATTTCCGGCCAGAAGCTTGACCAACGCCGGGTCTTTCAACAGGTCGTCAACCTTCGGTAACCGCCGTAATAAATCCTGTTTATCAGTCAACATGTCTCCTTTGTTACCAGGATTATATTACATGTGGAATACAAAGAGCACGTGAGCACCACTTCCGCACGGGAAAGCGCGGAAGCGTGGGGCGCCCAAGAGGACCATCGGCTGGCTATTAGAGCTTGACCACTTTGTCGGCCTCTAGCATCATCGCGGTCACGGCGCGCGCGTTTGTCGCCATACCGACGGCCAGTTTGTCCTTGAGGTTATAGAAGTCCAGGCATGTCCCGCAGGCCAGCAACTTGACTCCGCGCAACGACAGCTCGCGGAGCGCTTCCAGTGCCGGGGACTCCTCGGTGAGCAGTTTTACGCCTGAATTGACGAAGACGATTGCGTTCGGTAAGGCTTCATTCTTCGCGAAAGCGTCCAGATAGGCCGGCATCAGTACCCCGCCTAGCTCGTCATTGCCGTGCCCTATGACCTCAGACGCAACGTATAGCAAAAGCATTGTCTTCCTCCTTCTCTTCAATCACGCCGATCACAGCCGCAGCGGCTGTCCCGGCCTGTTTCAAAAGGCGGACCAGATCCTCCGCCTTGTTAGCAGTCACCGCGATGACTAGACCGCCGGATGTCTGCGGGTCACACAGGATAAGTTGTTCCGTGTGGCTGATATCGGCCGCATAGTCGACCCAGTCTTTCAGGTACTTCCAGTTCTTGGCCGCTCCGCCCGAGACATGGCCGGCTTGCGCCGCCGCTCGAGTGCCGGGCCAAATAGGCACTTCGCTGGCGTCTATAACAGCGACTACTCCGCTTTGATTCGCCATGTTGTAAATGTGGCCGAGTAAGCCGAACCCCGTGACGTCGGTGACCGCCCGAGCGCCAACTTGCTTGGCGGCCGCGGCGGCCGTATCGTTCAAAGCCCGCATCCCGTCGATAGCAACCCGAATGTCATCCTCCGTGACAACGCCTTTCTTCAGCGCGGTTGCCAAAATACCGACCCCGATCGGCTTCGTCAGCACCAGCGCATCACCCGGTTTGGCCGCGTCAATTGTTGTCATTTCTCTTAGTTTAACCAGACCGGTGACGCTGAGTCCGTATTTCGGTTCGGGGTCTTCAACTGTGTGTCCCCCGGCCAACACGGCTCCCGCCTCGACGATTTTGTCCCGGCCGCCGGCCAGAATGACCCCCAGTGTTTCCAGGCCCAATTTGCACGGCCAGCCTGCCATGTTCATTGCCGTCAGCGGCCGGCCGCCCATCGCGTAAACGTCGGACAAAGCGTTGGCCGCAGCGATCTGGCCGAACGTATAGGGATCGTCGACAATCGGCGTAAAGAAATCTAGGGTCTGGACAAGCGCCTCTGTTGCGCTAATCTTAAACACAGCCGCGTCGTCGCGCGTTTCCAAACCGACAACGAGCTCGGCGCTGATTGCAGACGGCAGTTTGCTAAGTATTGTCTCGAGGTCCGCCGGACCAAGCTTTGAAGCTCACCCGGACTTGCCCGAGAACCCGGTTAATCGAATCTTCTCGTCCATTCCACCTCCAATCCAAACGTACTCCTCTTATGGTAGTCTACCCATAAGGGGAGGTAAATATGAATATAAGCTACTTTTCTACATTTTTAACAGTTATTGACGCGGGCAATTTCTCGGCCGCCGCCAAACAGCTGAACATTTCCCAACCCGCAGTGAGTTTCCAGATGCAGGCCTTGGAAAAGTTTCTGGGAGCTCCTGTCTTTAGCCGCGCCGGTCACGAGCTTAAGCTGACAAGTGAGGGAGCCGCCGCCTTGCCCCATATTCGCGCCCTGGTTAATGAGACTGAGGCTTTGCAGGCCGCTATGGCCGAGCTGCGCTCAACAATCAGCGGCTCTTTGGTAATCTCCGCCAGTACTATTCCAGGCGAGTATGTCGCGCCCCGAATGATGGCCTCGTTCCGGCAAATGTATCCACAAGTAAACATCAGCTTGAAGGTCGGCGATTCCGCCACGGCCGCCGAGGATGTCCTGGCCGGACGCGCCGATATCGGTTTTGTCGGCTCGTTGCCCGCCAAAGCTCCTAAGACCCTGCTGGCAGTCAAGGTCGCCGATGATTCGTTGGTAGTTATCGCCCAGCCTGGTCACGAGATTAAGAACAAAACGATACACCTGGCCGACCTGGCCGGGCTGCCTCTGATAATCCGCGAGGCAGGGAGCGGTTCCCGTCGAACATTCGAGGATGCCCTGGCGAAAGCCGGTCTTGATCTGGCCGATCTGGATGTCACTATGGAGGTTGGGAACAACCAAGCAATCATCTCGGCGGTCGAGAACGGAATGGGGATTTCGGTCCTGTCGTCGCTCGCTGTTGAACAAGCGGTCGCCAGAAAATCGGTCGTAGTCCTAAAGACGCCTGATCTTCAGCTCGACCGGCCCCTCTATCTAATCTTCGACACCGCCAAGAGGCAATCAAAAGCGGCGGCAGCCTTCATCGATCTCGCTTAAGCCCCACTAAGAGCCGCGCCAAGCGCTCCGACGATTTGAGGGTTCTCCGGCACGAACAGGCGCGCGTTCAGCTTCTCAGCCAGTATTTTCTGCAGCGCCTGGTTTCGCGCGGCGCCGCCGGCGAAAAATATCTCACCGGCGAGATCAATCCTGGTGACCATGGCCACGATACGTTCCGCAATCGCATCGTGGATGCCGTAGGCGATGTTGGCGCGCGCCTCACCTTTGGCAATCAACGAGACTACCTCGGATTCCGCAAACACCGTACACGTGCTATTGACCTTAACCAGCGATTCCGCGTTCAAAGCGGCGGCCCCAAAGTCCTCGATTTTATACCCGAGAGCGGCCGCCATGACCTCAATAAACTTGCCCGTGCCAGCGGCACAGCGGTCGTTCATCTCAAAATCCGCCACCCGCCCGCGCTCGTTCACGGAAATCACTTTGACGTCTTGGCCGCCGATGTCCAATACGCCGCGACAGCCGGGGCGGAGATGCGCGGCCCCGGAGGCAAAGGCTTTTATTTCGGTGATCGGCGTAGCGTTGAAATGTTCAGCGGCCAGATGACGGCCATAGCCTGTGGCGACAAGGCTGTCGAAAGAGTGTTCGGCGAGCAGTGCCCGGCACTCCGCGATCGGGTCATATGTCGTATCCTGCACGGTCGCTGCGACCACGCCGGCGTCATCAATGACGACCAGCGCGATCGTTCGCGAACCGATATCTAAACCTGCCGACTTCAACTTGCTGGTACGGTCTCCTTGATCTGTTCGATGAAGGCCTCGATCCGTGTCTTGATCTGGCCAACATCTTCCATCCCATAATCGGTGTCGATCTTGATCACCGGGATGCCGGCGGCGTCTAAGGCCTTTTTGACCTTGTTGTACTCCACCGAATAGGGACCGCAGAACATCAGTGACGTGTAGACGACCCCGTCCACATTATACTCTTTGGCAAGCTTTATTACGTTCTCGATCCGTTCGTCGTTCGGTGAAAAACAGGCACAATCCGTCTTCAGATAGCGGTCGGCGATCGCGTCCATCGCGTCGCTTGCCGATTCTTCAACAAGCTCGCGGAAATAGCGCTGGCCTGTGCATGACTCTTCGACCACTAAAGCGCCGCCACTGGTTTCGATGATGTGCGGTATCTTCCAGTTCGGGACGGCCATCGGAGTTCCCGAGATCATCAGGCGCGGCGTTCCCTTGGGAAAGACGCCCTCTCCCGCGGCCACTCGTGCCTCAAGCTCCTCGGCCAGTTCGTTTGTTTTGGCTGCAAATCGTTCAACGTCGTCGTAGAAAGCAATCTGCTCGATCAACAAAGCGTCCGTTCCGCTGATCGGCACCGGGTCCGCTTGTCTGGTGGCGCTTAACCGCTGCAAGGCCCGGCGCTTGCCGTTCACCTTCGCGATTGCTTTTTTCAAATCATCGTCAGTACCTTTTTTGCCCGTTGTCTGCTCAACAGCGTTTTTGAAGGCCGCTACCTCCGAATCCCATAATCGCCGGCTAGAGTCTCGTTTCATCGCGGGCAACTCCATCACGTATGTCGGGGTCATCTCGCCAAGGATCTCCCAAGCCTTTTGCTTGCCGTCGCAGGTAGTCTCCCCGACTACCAAATCGGTCGACTCGAAATACGGGCACGTCTTGGTCATCTTAAAACCAAGGCTGGCCTTGATCATCGGGCAGATGTTCCGGGGCAGGACTTTTTCAGCTTCCGCCGTACCGATATCGACGCCGCTGCACAAGCCGATACATGTTCCCCCGGCTGCGAGAATTATCTCCTCCGGTACATAGACACAAAAGGTGCCGATCACCTTGCCGCCGTTGGCCTTGATTTCCTGCAGCTCATGCACGCGAATGCCATGGATATCGCCCAGCACGAAATCAAAAAAGTCCATTTTGGCCGGACGGTTCTCCTGGCGCATAAAAGTCTCTTCAACGAGCGCCGGAATGGCACCAAGCAACGCGTCGTGAGCCTCCATATCTATGCCCAGCTTCTCCCACATCTGACGATTGTCTGCCATGTTTTCTTCCTCCTGATTTTTAGCGAAGCGATTTCCGAAACCGGTGCGCTCGAACACACCCAGTCTTATGTTTACTTATAGTATGTATTGGTATTGTTTATGTGTCAAGGAGGGCAAAAAGAGGGTTGCGGAAAGAATGGTTAATAATCGTAAATGCCGGCGGGCGTAATACCGTGGTCGATCAATACCTCTTCCGTCTGTGTTTGATTGCGGGCGCTAATCACCAAGGATACGCCGCATTCAAAGGATAGTACTTCCGGAATACTGACGACCTTGACCGCGACGCCTGCCGCTGTAAGTAATTTCGAGGCCTGGATGGTGTCCGAGGCATGAGAAAAGACAATGATTTTATCACTCATACCTTACAGTATAGCTAATATCAGCTATAAGGTATACTTATTCGAGAGAGAATTCCACCGGCTCCTCGCCATCGTCTTCAGGTATGTCCTCCGGGTAATCCAGAGATACCGCGAACGTAACGCGTCCGCCCGGCTCGTAACCTTGTTCCTTGGCTACATAATCGAGAACCAGCGTCGCCAGATCTTCAACCTCAACGTCGATGTCGCGGTCCAAGGCCTGAGCATCGGTCGACTTGATGTATTTCTTGCAGCCATCACAAACGTAAACGGCGTGCGCCGGATCGGCTTCGTCATAGAGGAACTTATAAGTCTCGGGGTCAGCGTTACCGCATACAACGCACGTGTCGGCGGGATAAGTCCATTGGGTCCGGCAGATCTGGCATTCCAGCGCCGTCTCTCCGTCCTCGCGGCGCTTATACATATGGCTTGGTTTCCGGCCGCAGACGGGACAGGTCGTTTTACCCCAGGCCGAGTCGTCATATAAACCGCGATATTGCCTGGCCACGGACTCTATGAAAGGATTCATTGCATGGTATGTCAGGAAGAACATGATGTCCGTGTCCAACTCGATGAGCTCGGCGATCTTCGTAAAATATTGTGTGTTGAATTTCAGCAGGGCGTCCAAGAATACCGGCGGCACACCCTCTGTATCAACGTCAAGATCAGGGTAGCTGATGAGCCGATCAAGTCCGGGCTTGAGCGCCGGATTCTGGGCGGCTACAACGGTCGCCATTTTCGTCAGAACTTCTTTGAATTGCGCCGGCTCGATGACGATCTTGGTAGGGTTAAGCACGTTGGCGCCCTCCGCGATCTTTCGCTCAATCTCGTTAACCTCTTCGATTTCCATCTTGGTGTCGATTAACGGCAGATACTCGGCCTCGATTGCCAAGATAGAGGCGTAGAGGTTCATCAGTTCTTTCAACTCGGGTTTATCGGCCAGATAGAAATCCATTTCTTGCCTTACGTTGTCGATTGTCCAACCCTTTTGATTGATTTTCAAAACGTTCGTCCCCCTGCTGATTAAAGAACCACAAGATTAATAAAGCACGTTACAGATGATACAAAATGGCGAACGCCGGCGGTTCCTAAGCGTCCCAGGCTTATTTGGTAACTCTGGTCAAATAGTACAACGTGTGCAGCAGCTCTCGCGCGGGATCCGAAGTGTGCAGTTGAATCTCTTCCGGAACGGCGACAGGAGCCGGCGTATAGTTCAAGATTATCTTAACACCGCTCTCGACCAATATATCCGCGATGACTTGGGCGGCGTCGGCTGGCACAGCAATAATGCCGATGCTTATCTTTTGCTTTTCGACCCAATGCTTAATGTCTCCGATGCCGTGGATCTTTACCCCGCCGATTGTCTTGCCAACCTTGGAGCGGTCATTATCGAAAGCGGCCGCGACCCGGAACCCTTGTTCCTTTAGTCCGGAATATCCGAGCAGCGCCATGCCAAGCTGACCGACACCGACGAGCGCGATATCGTTGATGTTTTTGATGCCGAGGATATCAGAAATAACCGTGATTAGAGAATCGACGTCGTACCCTAGACCGCGCCGGCCAAAGGAGCCGAAATAAGATAGGTCGCGACGGATCTGGGCGGGATTAACCCTGGCTGACATGCTAAGTTTCTGGGAAGAAACAACAGTCAAACCCTCTTTCTTAAAGCCGTTCAAACAACGCAGATAGGTGGATAAGCGTTGGATTACACCTTCAGGTACTCGAGCCTGTTCCAAAGTTCCTCCTTTATCTAATGTCGCTATACTATCGTAATTGTAACCATCATTACAAGGGGTTACCGCCATAAATGCTACAAATTGACGTACGATACGCTAAGCCAGGAAGGTCTTGATTTCCGACTTAAACAACTCGGGCTGCTCCAAATACGGGTAGTGACCGCTCTGGCTAAAAACAACCAGCCGGGCCCCGGCTATACCGGACGCGATATCTCGGGCCGCGGCCTCCGGGACTTGCGGATCATAATGCCCGGCCATGACAAGCGTCGGGGTTTGTATTTCGGATAAACGCTTGGCGTAGTCCAGTCTGAGTATTCGAACAGGCCAGATGTCTCGCGCCGGCGGCGGACTATCCCGGTCCGTCTCAAGGTCCGGGCCGATGTCGGCTAGGTGAGCCGCCAGAAAACCGCGGTCGTGATAGGAAGCGTTCATCACCAGGCGCTGCAGAATCTTGTGGTCACGCAGCGTTCCTCGCCCGCGGCCGATCTTGCCGCCATGCCAGACGAATCGCCAAAAAGAGAGACTAACGTAACCCCAGTTATAGGGCATCGCGCGGTGCCGGCGAACCGCCGGGCCGCCGGTCAGACTGTCAATAATGACCAACCGGCTGACGAGGTCGGGACGTTCCAACGCCAGCCCAAGGGCGCACAAGCCGCCCATGCTATGACCGACGACGGGAACAGGTCCCGACAGGCCGCGCGCCTTCATTACTTCAGCGGCGCAAGCCAGCATCTCCGGCATGCCGACGTCGGGGCGGCGGCTAGAAGCGTAAGCACCAGGCGGATCGAATGTTATGACGCGGTGGCCCATTGCGCCCAACATTTCAAACAGCCCGCCCTCGGCGGTGCGGGTGCGGGTGTAGCCGTGAGGATAAGGAAACAGCAGAATGGGGTCGCCGGCTCCGATCTCATATATCGCGAGGCCGTCCTTGATGTCGATTGGTTCCATCAGTAGATGATAGCAGATGGGAGGTTGCTTCGCTCATTCCATTCGCTCGCAATGACGTAAAGCGATTCGCACCGCGAATTACGAGCCAGTGAAATCCTAGTGCTCCAGCTAATCTAGGCTGGCCGCCGCGGTCTCACGCAAGACCTCTTCAATCGTCGTCACGCCGTTGAGGGCCTTTTGTAATCCGTCCTGGCGCAAGGACACCATACCGGCTCGTTCCGCCGCCCGGCCGATCTCGTCCCCGCTGCTCCGGTTGATGATAAGACGCTTTATCTCATCGTTCATGAGCATCACCTCATAGATGCCGGTGCGGCCCTTGTAACCGGTGTTGTGGCAAAAGGCACAGCCCTCGCCCCGATAGAGCTTCTTCACTTTGTCGCTGTCTAAACCGACCTCTTTAAGCAACGCCGGCGTCGGCTCAAACTCAACTTTGCATTGCGGACAGATGGTTCGAACCAACCGCTGGGCGATCACCCCGGTGAGCGCCGATGAGATAAGGAAGGGCTCAACCCCCATGTCTATGAGGCGCGCCGGAGCGGAAGGGGCGTCCATGGTATGGAGCGTGGAAAACAATAAGTGTCCAGTCAAAGCGGCGCGAACCGCCAGCTCGGCCGTCTCAATGTCCCTTATCTCCCCGACCAGAATAATGTCGGGGTCTTGACGCAGCAGCGTCCGCAAACCGGTGGCGAAGGTCAGACCGGCCCGCGGGTTTATCTGGCCCTGGTTTACCATGCTCATCTCGTATTCCACGGGGTCTTCGAGCGTCATGACGTTGAGGTCGGGACTGTTGATTGTATTCAAAACAGCGTATAAACTGGTCGACTTGCCCGAGCCGGTCGGCCCGACAAACAGAACCATGCCGTACGGCTGCATGATCAAGCGTCTGACCTTTTCTAGCGAATCAGGCTCGTAACCCATGCTCGCCAAATCGAGAATCGTCGCGCTCTTATCCAAGATACGCATTACGACTTTTTCTCCGTAGATGGTCGGGAAAGTCGAAACGCGCAGGTCGATCAGACGGCCTTGCATCTTTACTTCGATGCGGCCGTCCTGGGGCGCGCGCCTTTCGGAGATGTCCATATTGGCCATGATCTTGACCCGGGAGACGATGGCCATCAACATGTCCCGCGGAATCGTGGCAACTCTATATAGAACGCCGTCGACCCTGGTCCGAAGATCGACGATAGCGCGGCGCGGCTCGATGTGAATATCGCTGGCGCCTTCCTGGACGGCATTCAGGATCATCTCATTAACCAGCTTAACGACCGGCGGTTGGCTGGTCAGTGCCTCTAGTTGATCGCGCGCTGTCATGTCCTCACCGGGCAGCTCGATATCGCTGGCGGCCAGACCGGCCACGGCGTCGTCAACCAGGCGGCTCGACCCGTAGAGCTCTTTGATAAGCTGGTCGATTTCTTCCTTCTTGGCCAACACCGGCGTTATGTCCAGTCCTGTTTCCTGTTTGATATCGTCCAAAGAGAACACCGTCAACGGATTGGCTAAGGCCACGGTAATGAGGTTTTCGTGCTCTCCTAGGGGCAGCATCTCGTATTTTACGGCCAAACTGGCGGGCAGCCGGGCCACCGAGACCGGGTCAATGCGATCCGGATCGATTTCCACAGACGGCAGTTCCGCTTCGTGCGTAACAAAAGCGGCCAGCTCCCAAGCGGTCACTATTCCCAGCTCGACCAAGGCCTCATTGAGCGGCTGACCGATTTCCTGGGCGCGGTTGATTGCTTCTTTAAGTTTCTCGTCGGTAAGAAGACCTCGTTTTACCATTGCCGAGGCCAACCGCATCGCGTAGGAGTTCCTGCCGATAAGACCCATGCTATTTGCCTCCCAAACGGTTGCCGCTTTGTCCGGACACGCTACCGTGCCGTTTTTAGCTGATTAAGAATGTCTTGAAGCGAGGCCAGCTCGCTGCCATAGGTCGCCCAGTCGCCTGCCTTTTGGGCGGCTTGGGCTTTGTCAAAATGGTCGACCGCCTGGGCGATAAGCGCGGTGATATTGGCAGGCACAACGGTGGTCACTGTTCCCGCCGGCGCGGTTGGGCTTGTTGGAGCAGACGGAGCCGCTAGCCCGAACAAACTCTGCAGCGCATCCGCCAAAGTCGCCTCCATGACGACCTGGTCCCCGTAGGACACGAAAACCCGTTTCAACTCCGGCAGCTGACCTTGCTCCGCCTGAATATACAGCGGTTGAACATAGAGTAACGAACCGCCCACCGGGATGACCAGCAGCGGGCCGCGGCTTATGGTTGAGCCGCGCTGGCTGACCAGGGTTAAGAATTGACTTATCGTCGGGTCCTGGTTGATGCGGGCTTCGATCTGAAGCGGCCCGAACACAAGCTTGTCCTTGGTGAATTTATAGACGATCAACTTGCCGTAGTCGGCTCCGTCGCAACTGGCCGACAACCAGGCGACCATGTTGTTTTTGGTTACCGGTGTGAAAGGCGAGATCAACCGAAAATCGGTCGCCGTCTGACCGGGCAAGCGCATAATCATGTAGTAGGGTTCCATCGGCTGGGTGCCGCCCTCGATCGTCTCCTCAGCCGCCTGCCAGAGGTCCTCTTTGTTATAGAACACCTGAGGATCCAGCATGTGATAGGTGGCATACATGGTTGATTGGACTTTGAACATGTCCTCCGGATAGCGCAGGTGTTTTCGGAGCGCCGCCGGCAGTGCGGTTCCGGACTTAAACAATCCCGGAAACATCTTGGCATACGACGCGGCCACCGGATCATGCTTGTCAATAAGGAAGAAAGAGGTCTCGCCGGAATAGGCGTCAACAACGACTTTGACCGAATTACGAATGTAGTTGTCGCCGCCCGTATCATACGGCTGGGAGTAGGGATACATATCGGTGGTCGTGTAAGCGTCGTAAATCCAATACAGCCGGTTTTTGCCCGCCTTATCCGGCGCCGTCACAATATAGGGATCGGCATCGAATTTCAGGAAGGGAGCGATTGTGGATACTCGGTCGGTGATGTTGCGGTGGAACAAAACCTTGCTGGCGTTAGTAAGAGTACTGGATACGAACAACTGCAAGCTGCCGAAGCGGGCCGCGAACATCAACCGGTTGCCCAGACCGCCAATCGACACGCCGCCGCGGGCCGAGAATTTCGTGTACTGGTTGGTGTCGCCCTTCGGGTAATCAAATTCGCTCGTCTTTGTGCTGACAATGCAGTAGTCGTTCGTCTCCTCGCCGAAATATATCTGAGGCACGTCTATCTTCATCGCGGTCGAGGCGGGCGGGATGTCTTTTATCGTAAAGTCAGGCAGGCCTTCGGCTGTTGTCTTGTTCACCGGATTCATCACAATGCCGTAGCCGTGCGTATAAACCAGGTGTTGGTTGACCCATGTTTTGGCCTTAGGTGTCAACTGGTCGATATTCATCTCCCGCGGGGCCAACGCCACTTGTGTGTATTTCCCGTTTAGAGTGTAACGGTCAACATCCACATCGGCGAAGTCGTAATACGTTCGGAACGCCTGGAGCTGGCCATACGTCTTGAGCAGCGGTTTCCAGTCCCACAACCTGATGTTCTCGATGGTGCCGGTATCAGCCGCCAGGGTTTGCGAGGTAATGGCGCTGTTGGTCTGATAGACCTGGCTGTCGACGGCCTCCAGGTTATAGGCTTGCCTCGTAAACTGTATGTTTCGTTTGATGTACGGTTTTTCCAGTGCAATCTCATTGGGCGCGACCCGATATTGCTGCACGATCACTGGGTAGATACCGCCGACCAAAACCAAAGCGCCGCCCAAGATGGCGACGGCGATCAAGGGTAGCCGCCAGCCTTTGACTCGAATATTTATCAGGAACAAAACCGCGGTCAACAGAGATACAACGGCCAAGACGCCGAAGACCGGCAGTTCAGCATAAACATCAGTATAGCTGGCTCCATAGGCCACGCCGCGCGACGAATACAGAAGCCCGAGCTGAAGCAAACGGAAGCCGCCCGCCAGAAGCAAACATAGGACCGCCGCGATTGACGAGATGTGGGCTTTGACATGCGGAGCGAAACGATCTTGGCCGGCCGACATGGGCGTCAAGCTAATCGCGCCGTCGATAACGTGAACTGCCATTGCCAGCACCGCCGATAAGACAACCGCGGTAAAAAAGTAGCCCCATAAGAAGCGATAGAGCGGCAGCCTAAAGACAAAGAACGAAATGTCATAGCCAAACACCGGATCCACCGTGCCGAAAGCAACGCCGTTGCCGAACTTGAGTGCCTCTTGCCAATATCCCGCCGCGGCCGAACCGGCTATCAGACTGCCGAAGGCCGCCAAGCTCAACAATATCCGGCCCAAGAAGCGGTCGATCACGCCGGTCTTTAGTTTAATTACGCCTTCGATATAGGAAACACCATACTTAGGACGCAGTCGCCGAGTAAGCATTACGTTCAGATAGAAGATGCCAAAGAAAACGCCGGCGCCCAAGAGGAACATGACGATCTTGGTCAGCAGGATCTTAACGAAAACAGGCGCGTATCCGAGATCCTTGAACCACAGCCAATCAGTGTAGTAGTTGACGAGCAACCCGCCGAACAACACCAGTAAACTGACGGCAACGGCAAAGGCGATCCTGGCCCACTGCTTCATATACGGTTCCTTTCAGTCGCGGCCTGTTTGGCCTGTGTCCATCGCTTGATAAGATAGTCTTTATTGTCCTCATAGAGTCTAGCTTGCCCTTCGATCAGGGCTTCGACCATAACGTCGCTCATGCCGGCTGCCTCCAAGACAAAGGATGCCGTACGTCCGTAATAGATAGGAGTCAGATAACCGACAATCAACTCCGGATCCTCACCTGAGAAATTGTAGGCGACAGCGAAATCGTACACGATCCTGGCCCACAGCTCCTCGGGGAAGTGGAATGCGTCGTCGGGAGTGTCGGCCACAACTGCCAACCCGTTATAGTTGGCCGGCGACAAATAGTGCCTTAGAAAGGCCTGGTGTTCGCGCCATCCGGCTCGGAAGTGCGCCAGCAATTTAACCGGTTTGGCGTCTTTGCCTTTGGGCTCGCGTACGCGGCGCTGGGGACCGTAAATAAACACGTCCTCAGAACTGCCGACAGCCATCCAGCGAACTTCATTTTCACCCATTAGTTTAAAAAGCGTCCCGGTTACCTGCTTAAACATCGGCATAAGGTCGCTGGACGGGTCCTTGTCATCGTGTAACTTAACACCCATTGAGGCTTGGGCCAACCGGAAACCCTCGGTAATCGCCGTGGTCGTCATCCAGACGTCGATGCCGAACCGCGCGATATCTGTGTTCCAAACCTGCTGGTGCGCGTATATCTTGGCCAGCGCACCCGTAAAGCAAAACTCGCCGCCAATAGGCTGCCGGACGCGCCGGCCGTATAAAGCGCGAGTCAGCGGATAGACAATGCTGTTGGTGATCGTGCCGTCATGTTTATGACGGAGATAATAAGGGGTCACAAAGCCATAGTTTAGCTTAAACACCGGGTCGGCCAAAAGCTTGATCCAGGTCGGTTTAATGCTGCGCAGATCGGCGTCGAGCGTGACGACTATGCGCGCTCCCAGACGATCGGCGATCTCGAAAATCATCCGAAATGCGCTCCCCTTGCCGGCCAGTCCGGAATAATGCGCCACGATTTTCTCGATACCCGGCGGTACGGGCGCGTCTAGCGCGGCCTGATGCGTGGTTTTGTCGGCGTCATCCGCGCTGTAGGCATTGACAATCACGCCCTTTAGCCCCGGATAATACCGGTCCATGCCCTCGCCCGCTGTTGTTATAACGTGAGCAATAGTTTCCGAGTCGCCGTAGCTGGGGATGCCGACCAGTATATCGGCGCGGCCAATCTTTCCGACCTCTTCAATAACTCCCTGACTGAGAGCAGAGCCACCGGGGTGATCGTTCGCTCCGCGTGTCATCAGACGCCCAACCCGCGACGCATGCGAACGGCAGTGGCCAAATCGTTCATTGTCATAATGCCAACCAAGACATCGTCATCAATAACTATCAGATGTCCGCGCTTGGCCGCCATCATCCGGCTCAACGCTTCCTCCGCGGGAGTGGTTGAAGCGACAGCCTCTTCATCTGACAAAGGCGGCGTTATAGCGCGCGTCCTGGTTTGCGGCCATTTCTCACGGGGCACGTCCTTGACGTCATCTAAAGTCACCACGCCGATTGTGTGCCCATCTTCCTCAACCGGGAACCGGCTATGCTTATAACGCATGAAATACTCGTTGACAAGCGCGTCCAACATTATCGTTGCATCCGCGGCAATGACGTCGCGAGTCATAATATCGGCGACCGTTACGTTGTTCAGGACATTGTGCAGAACGACCTCCTCATAGCCGGCCGCCGCGACCTGCCACAGAAAGAGCCCGATAAAGATAAACCAGATGCCGTCGAGCCAAAGAGTTTGGGAAGAAAAAACCATCAGGATGCCCACAGCTATCAAAAAGGCCGCGAAAGCCTGCCCGAAGCGTGAGGCGATGCGGGTCGCTCGGCGAACGTCGCCGGTCGCCCACCAAATAACGGCTCGCAAGACACGGCCGCCATCCAACGGAAACCCCGGAACCAGATTAAAGAGCGCTAGGTACAGGTTGATGATTGCCAGGTATAAGGCTGGCCCGGCAATCAAGACCGGCAGATGGAAAGCGGTGGAAGCGAGATAAATCATGGCGAACAAGAGAGACAATACCAGGCTGGTAACAGGTCCGGCGGCCGCCATCAAGAATTCTTCCCTCGGCTTCTCTGCGTCCCGATCCATGTGTGCCACACCGCCGAAAATAAATAAGGTGATGCTGTGGATGGGAATGTTGTTGAGCTTGGCCACAACGGAATGCATTAACTCGTGCGTCAGCACGCTGGCAAAGAATAGCAGTGCGGTAATGAGACCGAGCGCCAGGTATTCGTACCGTGGAAGTTTGGGATAGTTCTGGGGGAAATAAGCAGTGGCCAGGAGCACCGTCACCAGCCCAAAAATCACGAACCAGCTGAACGATACACCGATCTCGATCCCGAATATTTTCCCTATACGGATATCCTGGTGCGCCATGGCATAATGTTATCATTGTTTAGAGAATTTAGAGACCAGGGTTTCTCCTAGGCATTTTCGGAGGCAAATAGTGGCGCAATTGAAGCTTGACGCAGTGCAATCTTATTTACGGGGACTATTTGGACCGGCTGTTAAACTCCTGTCGGTCGGCGGTATCCCGCCAACCGGGGCCAAAGATGAGCTGAAGGGTTTCGGCTACGGCGAGCCGGTCCTGGTTGAATACGAGCTGAACGGTTCGGTGGAACGCGCCGTACTGGGGAGCGCCCGCCCCGACGGCGGCTTCGGTCATGACTTCCTGGCCGACAAGGCCCACGGAGTCGTGCTGGCTCACGAGACTTTCAATAAACTGCCGCGGCACATTAAGTCGCTGGATGCCGGCGTGATCACCGGCGACGGCCGCCTGATGTCCATCGGCGAGGCGGATAACTTCTTCATATTCGACAAATTCGTCGGCGGCACCGAATACTTCCGCGACCTGGAGAAGATCAAGACGGCGGGTATGTTGACCGAGTTGGACAGAGCCCGGACGACCGGACTGGCCGAATACTTGGCTGGAATTCACGCCGTCAAGCACGACGCTCCGGAGCTGTACGTGAGGCGCATCCGGGATCTTATCGGACACGGCGAATGCATTATGGGTCTGATTGACAGCTACCCGTCAGACTGGGCATTTCCCTATCCCGGCGCGCTGAAGGACATCGAGATGCGGTGTGTTGACTGGCGCTGGAAACTACGCGGACGTGAGAATAGGTTGTGCGTTGAGCACGGCGATTTCCACCCCTGGAACATCCTGTTCCTGGATGAAACCTCTGCCGAATTTATGGTGCTCGACCGCAGCCGCGGCGAGTTCGGGGAGGCCGCCGACGACGTCGCCGGCTTGTCTATCAACTACATCTTCTACGCTCTCCAGCAGCGCGGCTCCTTCGACGGCCCGTTCAAGGAATTGTACCTGCGCTTCATGGATGAATACCTGGGCAAGACGGAGGATGCTGATTTGGTACGGGTGATTCAACCCTTCTACGCCTGGCGCGGCCTGGTCGTCGCCTCACCCATCTGGTATCCCAATTTATCAGACGATATCCGTCGCCAACTGTTTAACTTCATAATGAACGTTTTAGACAGCGAGACTTTTGACTACCTGAAGGTTGCGGATTATCTTGCGTAGCCATCGTCGCCGCGTTACCCGCACGGCTCATGCCTCGCGCCTCGCGCCTAACCGGAGGTTCTTATGAAACAGGGGTTTGCCATCTGGCTGACCGGCACCCCGGCGTCCGGCAAGTCTCGCCGCGCTCGCGCCCTCCATGCCCTCCTGGAACAAGAAGGCGTGCCTGTTCAGAGGCTGGAATCGGACGAGCTGCGCAAGGTGCTGACGCCTAACCCTACTTACTCGCCCGAGGAGCGCGAGTGGTTCTATAGCGTCATGCTGTACATGGGCAAGATGCTGGCTGACAACGGCGTCAACGTCATCTTCGACGCCACCGGCAACCTCAACCGCTACCGAGATACCGCGCGCGACGCTATTGACCGCTTCTGCGAGGTCTACGTCCGGTGTCCGCAAGAGATATGCGTGGATCGAGACCCGAAAGACATCTACAAGAACGCCGCCTCCGGCAAAGCGGCCAACGTCCCCGGACTCGGCTCCGCCTACGAGCCGCCCAAGAACCCGGAAGTGACCGTGGACGGCCACACCGAGGAGCAGGACGAGTCGGCCGCCAAGATCCTCACCTGGATGAAAACACACTGGCCTGACCTGTTTGTCTAGACTCCATCGCCGCGCAGTCTTGAAATAGCCATCATTATCCCTCGTCAACAACTCATTCCCAAATATAAGTATCTAACTTGACTCTAACGTTACGTTAGGGTTTATTCTATTAAGTGAAGAACCGATACTGTCGGTTGACTAGCGTGATACTGATTGGGCGGCCAGGTTAGGGGGGAGCAGTTTGTTCCAACAAAGAGCGTTCCGGGTTAAGCAGATTTCAGACCTCACTGGGGTCAGCATCAGAACCCTGCACCACTACGACGAGATCGGCCTGCTGCAGCCCGGCCGCATGAACGACGCCGGCTACAGGTTGTATTCCCAAGACGATCTCGCGCGCCTCCAGGAAATACTGTTTTTCAGGGAGCTTGATTTCAGTTTGGCCGAAATCAGGGGAATCATCGAGAGCCCCGGCTACAACCGGGTCGAGGCGCTGACCGACCAGAAACAGCTTTTGGCCGCTAAGGTCACACGGTTGAAGAAGATAATCAAGACAATCGACAAGACTATGGACAACGACAAAAGAGGAGTAGATATGTCAAACGAGGACCTTTTTGGAGGGCTGGTGGACGAAGAAACGCAGGCAGAATACGCCCGGGAAGCCAAAGAGCGTTGGGGCGAGACCGACGCCTACAAGGAAAGCGCTCGTAAAACGGCCAAGTACACGAGAGCGGATTGGGAACGTATTAACGCTGAAGGTGGCGACATATATTCCAAGATTGCAGACCTAGTGAAGGCTGGGGTAACGCCGGAAGAGGCGTCCGTTCAAATTCAGATTCAAAAATGGAGAGACCATATAACAGCCAATTTTTATAATTGCACGATCGATATCTGCCAGGGTCTGGGAGAAATGTATCTAGCCGATGTACGGTTTAAGACTAACATCGACAAGGTCTGCCCGGGATTAACGGAATTTTTAAGTAAGGCAATCGCCTTTTACGTTGATAACGCCGAAGCCTGATAAAAAAAAGGCCGGGAGCGATAAGCTCCCGGCCTCTACAATCGTTTTTCCCTTCGACTATGCTCGGGGAAGATTATCTCCCTGTATACGGTAACTCAAGGGCAACCGTGGTGTTTCTGGTAATTTCTATTGATAGGCCGACGTTGTTGTAGGCGACGACCTTTACTAAACTATGATACAGCGACGTATCCCATGGCCAGGAATATACGCCGTTGGCGTCGGGTGTCGTGCTTGTTCCAATCAAAACGCCGTCAACATAAAACTCGACACGCAGGATTCCTAAGGTATCGGTGGGTAGAACTTGAATAATATAAGGGTTTGAGGTTATGACCTGGCCTTCGGTGATGTTAATCGGTGTTGAAGAGCCCGGTAGATTAACAAAGGCCGGACCGGCGATGGTGCTGACATAGACTTCGTAATCGCCCGAACTTTGATCGTCAATGAAGACCACGTTATTGCCGGAGACGGCGGGGAAACCGGGGTCCCCGTTCACTGTGTCGTCGGAAACCATCGACTCTTTCCCGGTGGCGATATCATAGGTGAATACCTGCTCATTGCTAACCGAGTCGGTACGAGTGTAGACAATCTTTTCCCCGTCGGTATTAGCCCACCAGGAGTCTTCGCCAGCGGCCGAGACTTCCTTTGTCACCTGCGTGGCGATGTCATACATTATGACGTGGTCTCCTGCCGACCCTGAGCCGTCGTCATAGTACTGATTATAAACAACTACATTACCGGCTATATTGGGCCTTTCGGCTTCATAGTTGACGTCTGAGATAATTATGGTGCTACCCGATGTCATGTTGTATAGGACCACCCCATAGTGGCCGCTTCCGTCGGCGTCATTGACGTGGTACGTCACATAATTGCCTGAGATTGTCGCGCGATAACAAGTCTCGCCGTTAGGGCTGATTTGCACCGGAGTGTACGGAGCGCCAGCGGCTAAGTCGATTTTATAAATGCGACCGCTGTTAGATCGATAAACAACCATGTTGCCCGATATGTCCGGGCGGTTGCGGCCGATGTGGCCCCAGTCGTCATGAATGTCAGATAGGCCACTAACCAAGTCGGTCGAAACCGGGTTGGTCGGGTCGGTAAAATCAAGAAGGACGATACTGGTCGTGCTATCGCCGTTATTGCGGGTGTAGACCAATTTGTGGCCGCCCTGGTCATCAATGTTGGGGGCGTCGGCTCCGGTCGTTGAATGCGTCAATTGGGTTGTTGTTTTCGCAACCGTGTCATAAAGATAGATATCATAGTTGCCGTTGATGTCATCGGAGTAGACGACCTGGGTGCCGTTAATCTCCGGCCAATAGCTTGTGTGGCTATTTTCGCTGTGATTGATACTGGTAACCGTCACGCCGGCAATGACCATTGGAACCACAAACAAAGAAATTAGTACCCCAAGCACCAATCCAAGAACAGCAGACTTACATATCCGGTGCGCTTTCACATGACCCCCTAAAATGATCAATCATCGCTAATTCACAATTGCTGGAAATATACCATTTTATGAGGGATTTTGGCAACTTAATACGGGGTGATTTCGCAAGCGCCACCCACCCCTTTAATTCCCTCCCCTCAAGGGAGGGAAAAATAAAAAAGGGGTCAGGCCCTCCCTTCTTGGAAAAGGGCCAGACCCCATGTTCCTCAAGGGAGGGAAATAGTTAAAGAGTATATAGTTTTTGGGCGTCGACCAGCGAGAAGCCCGCGTCGACCAGAGATTTTTCTCCGGCGGAAGCGTCTTCCACGCGCATACTGACAATCGCTTTCTCACCAACGCGCGCGACGAAAGCATAAGCGTATTCGATGTTAATGCCCGAGTCTTTCAAGGCGCCTAGCACCGAGGCCAGGCCTCCCGGCACGTCGGGTATCTCGACAGCCAGAACGTCGGTCTCCGCCACTGTAAAGCCGGCGTCGGTCAGCATCTTCTGTGCCGCGTCCGGATTATTTACGATCATGCGCACGACACCGAAGTCGGCCGCCTCGCCTATGGACAGGGCCCGCATGTTAACGCCGGCTTTGCCCAATTCGTCAGCCAGCTCCCATAGACGTCCGGCCCTGTTTTCCAAAAATACCGAGATTTGTTTGATTGCCATAAGATCCTCCATAAGATTAGGAGTGCAGAGTGTGCGGCTTTGTCGGAAGAGTGCCAGGAGAGGCTACTCTGCCGTTAGTCATGCACTCTTCGTTCTTCACGCACTCTAACATCAGTCCTGCTCTCTACTTCTGCAAGTCGCGTTGGTCGATCACGCGCTTGGCCTTGCCTTCGCTGCGTTGAATCGACTTCGGCTCGACCAATTTAACCTTCGCGCCGATTGCCAAGTCCTCGCGGATGGCCGCGGCGATCTTGCGTTCGAGTTTCTCTAGGTTTTTAATCTCGTCGGAAAAAATCTCCGGCGACACCTCGACCTGGACATTAACAACGTCCATGACTCCCTCGCGATCGACAATAATCTGGTAGTGCGGCTCGACACCCTCGATTCTGACTAGGATATCCTCAATCTGACTTGGGAAGACGTTGACACCGCGAATAATCAACATGTCGTCCGAACGGCCGAAGACCCTTGCCATCCGAGCGTGTGTGCGGCCGCAGGCGCAAGGTTCGTGCGTCAGCGTGGTTATGTCTCGCGTCCGGTAGCGGATGACGGGCGTAGCCTCTTTCAAAAGGGAGGTGAAAACCAGTTCTCCGGGTGTTCCGTCCGGCAACGGCTCGCCCGATTCGGGATCGATGATTTCGGGAATGAAATGGTCCTCAAAAATATGAAGGCCATCTTTGGCCTCGCATTCGCAGGCAACGCCGGGTCCGAGGACCTCAGACAGACCATAGATGTCGTAAGCGTCGATTCCCATCTTCTCTTCCGCCTGCGCCCGCATGCTTTCGCTCCAAGGTTCGGCGCCAAAAACGCCGATCTTCAAGGGCAGGTTGCGGATGTCTACACCCATCTCCCCCGCCGCTTCAGCCATATGCAGCGCGTACGAAGGTGTGCAACATAACACGGTCGCCTTGAAGTCTTGCATGACCTGGATCTGCCGCCTGGTATTGCCGCCCGAAATCGGAATGACCGTACCCCCCAACCGCTCAGCGCCGTAATGTAAGCCGAGACCGCCGGTAAACAGGCCGTAACCGTAGGCGACCTGGATCATATCGTGTTTGGTGGCGCCGTAAGAAGTTAGGCAGCGGGCTATCAGATCGGCCCAGTTGTCTATGTCATTTTGTGTGTACCCAACGACTGTGACCTGTCCGGTCGTCCCGGACGAGGCGTGTAAACGAACGACGTCATCCATAGGTGTAGCGAACAACCCGAAGGGGTAATTGTCCCTCATCTCTTGCTTGACCATGTATGGAATCTTGGTCAGGTCCGCCAGGCTCTTGATATCACCGGGCTTCAAGCCGGCCGCGTCGAATTTCTTTCTAAAGAAGGGCACGCCGCCGTAAGCACGTTCCAATGTCGCTTGTAGCCGAGTAAATTGCAGCTGCTCCAGGTCGTCGCGGTTCATCGCTTCGTGTTTCTCGTCGTACAGCATCTAAGCGTCCCTCCTATCTATGACTCGTTTGGCTTTGCCGCCCGTTCGCTCGATTGACATCGGCTCAACCAGATTGACTTTGACGTATATGCCCAGCACGGTTTGCAGTCTAGCCTCGATAGCCCGCTCGAACTCGACCAGTTTGCGCATTGCGTCCGGGAAGAACTTCTCCGACATCTCGACGTTGACCTCGATGTCGTTCATCACGCCTTTCTTTTTTAGTATTATTTGGTATTGCGGTTCGACGCCTTCGACTTCCGTCAGGACCTGCTCTATCTGGGAGGGGAAAACATTAACTCCCTTTATGATCAGCATGTCGTCGGTGCGACCCAAGACCCGGGCCATCTTGACCAGGGTCCGGCCGCAAGGACACTCGTCGGGCATGAGGTAAGTCAGGTCGCGGGTCCGGTAACGGATCATCGGAAAACCCTCTTTGGTCAGAGTCGTAATCACCAGCTCGCCTGTCTCTCCGCGGGGCAAGACATCGCCCGTTTCCGGGTTGATAATTTCGGGAATGAAATGATCCTCGTTGAAGTGCTGGCCGTTCTGTTCCTCGCATTCGCCCGCGACACCCGGGCCCATCACCTCGGTCAAACCGTAGTTATCGGTCGCTAGAATTCCCATGCGTTCCTGAATCTCGCCCCGCATTCCCTCGCTCCACGGTTCGCTGCCGAACAATCCGATGCGCAGAGGCAGTTTTCTCAGGTCAACGCCCATCGTATCCGCAACCTCGCACAAATGCAGGGCATACGTGGGGGTGCTGATAAGGGTTGTCGTGCCAAAATCGCGCATGATGCGAATCTGTCGTTCCGTGTTGCCGGTCGACGCCGGCAGGACGGCCGCGCCGACGCGCTCCAGACCGTAGTGGAGGCCGAAGCCGCCGGTAAACATGCCGTAACCGAAAGATATTTGCGCCAGGTCGTCTTCTGTCACGCCGGCCGCGGTGACGATACGGGCCACCAGTTCCGCCCACGTGTTCAGGTCTCCTCGGGAATAGCCAACGACAACCGGCGTGCCGGTTGTGCCAGACGTCGAATGAATGCGGACAATTTTGTTCATCGGGAGAGCGAAGAAACCGTAGGGGTAATCCTCTTTCAGTTCATCCTTCGTCGTAAAAGGAAGGCGCGCGAGATCCCCTAGTTTTTTGACGTCTTTTGGTTTGATGCCGGCCGCGTCGAATTTCTGCTTGTAGGCAGGAACGCGCTCATACGCCCACTTGACGACCCATTGCAGTCGCTGAAGCTGCAGCTCTTCCAGCCGGGCGTGGCTGATTTGCTCGTATTCCGGATTCCATATCTTGGACACAAAAAACCTCCATCTGGTGCTAGATCCGCGGGACCTGGAGGACCTGTAGAACTCAAGCCTCCCAGGTCTTTCCGGTCTCTCAGGTCGAACTGTCAGATTTTCTTTCCAAAGTAAATCTCTTTGACGGCCGGGTCGTTCAATAAGTCAGTCGCGTCGCCCGCCATGACGTTCTGGCCGGTCTGGAAGACGTAGCCGCGGTCAGCCAACGCTAGCGATATATTAGCATCCTGCTCAACCAGCAAGATAGTCAAACCTTGGTCGTTCAACCGCCGCAGGGCGGCGAATATGTCTCTGATTATCATTGGCGCCAGCCCCATCGACGGCTCGTCTAGAAGCAGCAGCTTCGGGTCGCTCATTAACGCCCGGGCGATTGCCAGCATTTGCTGCTCTCCGCCGGAAAGCGTCCCAGCCGCTTGGTTCGTCCGATCGCGCAAGACAGGGAATAGGTCGTATACAAAGTCCAGTTTTGCGCGGAATTCGGACTGGCGGCGGCGCCTAAGGAACAGATATCCGCCCATCTGGAGATTCTCCAGAACAGTCATGTCGCCGAACAGCTGCCGCCCTTCCGGGACCAAACACAAGCCGGCGGCGACGACCCGATCGGCCGGACGCCCCGTGATGTCTTTGCCGTTAAAAATAACGCATCCGCCGCGGGGTCGCAGAGAACCGGCGATTGCTTTCAGAAGCGTCGATTTGCCGCTCCCGTTAGCGCCGATAACGGTAATGATTTCGCCGTCTTTTACCTGCAGGTCTACCTCTTTCAAGGCGGCCACGTGACCATACCCGGCGCTCAAGCGCTCGACCTTAAGCATTGTCGGCCGGCCTCCCCAGATAGGCCTCTATCACTCGATCGTCCTCCTGAATCAAGAGAGGCGGTCCCTCGGCGATCTTGGCGCCCTGATCCAGAACAACGATTTCGTCGCAAATCTCCATTACCAAACCCATATCGTGTTCAACCAGCAGGACTGTTATGCTTCGATCCCGTATGGCACGGATGGCGTGTTTGAGGCGATCTGTCTCGGCATTGTTTAAACCGGCGGCCGGTTCATCCAGCAGAACAATCTCGGGGCGGGTTCCAAGGGCCCGCGCGATCTCCAACAGCCTTCTTTCCCCGGCGGGCAGATTGCCGGCGGGGTCCCTGGCTTTATCTTGCAAACCAACCAGCTTGAGCGCTTCGGCCGCGATCTCGCGGCGTTGTCTTTCGGCTCGCGCTACCGCCGGCCAGCGAAACAGATAAGCGAAAGCGTTCAAGCGCAGCCCCGCCTCTGTCGCCGCCATCACGTTCTCTTCCACGCTCATCTCGTCAAACAATAGGGTGTTTTGAAACGTTCGTCCGACGCCCAGACGCGCCCGCACATACGGAGCAAGTGAGCTGATGTTCCGGCCGGCGAACTCTACAGTGCCGGCGTCGGCGGCGAATACGCCGCATAACAGATTGAACACGGTTGTCTTGCCTGCGCCGTTCGGGCCGATGATGGCCTTGATTTGGTTGGGTGCGACGGCGAAGCTCAGGTCAGAGACTGCTTTCACACCCCCGAACGATTTGGCAAGACCGCTAACTTTCAACAGGGCCACGACGCTTCACCACCCTGGCAACAAGACGTTTAGCGACCGCCGCGGTCTCGACAAACAATCCGCGCGGCGCGAATATCATCACCAGGACCAGGCTGAGACCAAAGAAAACGAGGCTCCAATCCTGGTAGGTGCGGAAATATTCGGAGATAACCGTCAGTAAGGCGGCGCCCAAACCGGCCGCAACGACGCTTTGGCTGCCGCCGATAACGACCATCGCCACCAGCAATATGGACAAGGAAGTCCCAAAGGAATCGGGACTGATATAGGTTAAGTAATGGGCGTACAAGCCGCCGGCCAGGCCGGCAAAGACGCCGCTGAGCGTGAATATGAAAAGCTTTGCCCGGGCCGTGTCGACGCCGATCGAAGCGGCAGCCAGCTCGTTGCCGTGCATCGCCCGCAACGCCCGCCCCTTCTGGCTGCGAACGACGTTTAATGAAAGCCATAGGCTCACGGCGACCGCGGCTAACACGACGTAAAAATAGGCGCCTGTCTGATCCAGGATCAGGTGCCCGATCTTAAGATTCGGGATGCTCGAAATGCCGGCCGGCCCGCCGGTGATGCCCGACAGCTCGACAAACATGATTTGCATGATAACGCCGGCGCCCAGAGTCGCCATCGCCAGATAGTGACCCCGCAGGCGCAAGGCCGGCAGACCGATCAAATAGGCGGCCGCCCCCGCCAACAACGCTCCGGCGACTATTGTCAGCCACGGATCAAGATGTAGTTTCGTAGACATAACGGCGCTGGTATACGCGCCTAGGCCGTACAGTCCGGCATGGCCGAGCGATATTTGCCCGGCGTAGCCCATTAAGAGCGAAAGGCCAAAAACTATTATGACGTTAATGCCGATAACCACCGCGATGGTCATCAAGAAGTCATTTAGGAATAAGGGCAGAGAGGCCAGCAGACCAAAGCCGCAAACGATACCTAGCCAATTGACAAGCCGGCGTCTGTTAGCGCGCATGGCGCCTCGTTCCAATCTTGCCGAAAACGCCGGATGGCTTAATGAGCAGCACCATGAGCAATACAATCAGGGCAATCGCTTCCTTGAAAGCGGACGATATCAGTCCGGCGCCAACCGACTCGATCACGCCCAGACTCAAACCGCCCAGAACCGCTCCAAGCGGATTGGTCAAACCGCCCAAGATGGCCGCGCTGAAGCCCTTGATCCCCAAAGCCGCTCCTGAGCCGAAACTCATCATCACCAGCGGCGCGATACTGACACCGGCAACGGCGCCCAAGGCCGCGGAGAACGCGAATGAATACATGACCATTCGTTCGCTTCGTATTCCCATAAGTCGGGCGGCCTCGGGATTCATCGACGCAGCCAGCATTGCCTTGCCGGTAACGGTGAGGCGAAAGAACAACTGCATGCCGACAACAATAACCAGGGTGATGGCGATAATAAAGATCTGTTGGGGCAGAATAGTTGCGCCCATTATGTTCCAGGGCTTGTCGCCGAAGAAGTGCGGCAGGGTCATAGCCTCTTTGCCCCAGATCAGCATTGCCCCGGTACGTAGAAATATCGACATTCCGATGGTAGCGATGATTAGAGAAATGGAGGCGGCGTTTTTGAGCGGCAAGATCACAAACCGCTCAAACGCCACCCCCAACAGCGTTACCACCAGGATCGCGGCCAAGAGCGCCACGGGCAGCGGCAGATGTGCCGTCACATAGAACGTGTACGCCGCCATGCCGCCGATAACCACAAACTCGCCTTGCGCGAAGTTTATGATCTGCCTCGAGTTGTAGATCAACGTAAACCCCAAGGCGATTAGCGCGTATATAGCTCCGTTCGCGACCCCGGTGATAACAAACTGCAGAACCTTGCTTAGCAACAATTATTCGACCAGCGTCCACTTCCCGCCGACGATCTTGATCATGATGAGATCACTTGTCGCCAGACCGTCATGGTTCGTTTTCGAGTATTTGTAGATGCCGTCGGGACCGGCAAAGCCGGACGTCTTTTCGATCTGCGTGCGAAGCTTCGCGCTGTCGGAGCCCGCTATACCGAGCGCGTCGGACACGATATGAAGCGCGTCGTAAGCGTGGCCGGCGAACGTGTTCGGCGCGATACCGTCGTACTTGGCCTTGTAGTCGGTGATGAACTTGTCGACAGCGGCCTTCTGTCCGGCGTCTTTAATGCTGGACGGAATCAGTATCTTGCCTGCCGGGAAGACAACGCCATTCGCCGCGTCTCCCGCCAAATCGATGAACTTGGTGTTGGCGATACCGTGGCTGCCAATGTACGGCATTGTCATCGACAATTGTTTCATCGTCTGCGCCGCCTTCGCGGGCATCGGGTTCGTTCCCCAGACTATGACGCATTCCGGGTTGGCGGCTTTAATGGTCGTCAACTGCGCGGTCACATCAGTCGCGTTAGTCTCGTACTTCTGTTCTGAGACGATGGTCATGTCCTTGGCGATAACTTCCTTCTTGATTTCGTCGATGCCATCCTGCCCAAACGGATTGGAGTCGTACAACACCGCGATCTTCTTGAGCTTTAGCGTCTTGCTTATGTACTCCAGCGCTTTGTCCGCCGCGACCGCGTTCTTCGCGGGAGCTCTAAAAACCCAGGTGTTGTCCGCCGCGGTGATACCGTTACCGGCGGCCATAGCTACGAATGGAATCTTACTGGCGGTAATAATGGGCTTGATGCCCATGGCTGAACCCGTGCCGGTGCCGCCGACAACGGCCACGACTTTGTCGACCTTGATCAACTTATTAACGGCCGCAACTGCCTTGGTCGTGTCCGATTCGTCGTCTTCGATGACGATTTCCAGCTGGTGGCCGTTGGCCCCGCCGTCTTTGTTGATACTGGCGACTTCGAGCTCGAGCGCTTTTTTCTCCGCGTCGCCCAGCGGCGCGTTGGCTCCCGTTACACTGAGGACCGCCCCGACCTTAAAGGGCTGCTTCACCTCAGTTTTCGTGGTCGTGGCCGTCTTAGCGCAGCCGGCGATAAAAACCGCGGCCACCGCCAAAACAACCAACAATCTGGTACTTAACTTTCTTGCCAATCCAATAACCTCCCTCCTGTTTCGCAAGCCATTTTCCGGGTAGCCCACGCCTGGGGCGAAACGCCCGGCCCTATTGAGAGCCGAGCACCCACTTACCGTTTTCAATCTTGATGATCACGAGGTCCTCTCGATCGAGTCCGTCGTGATTGGTTGCCGAGTACTGAAAGATGCCGTCAACGCCGACAAAGTTCGTGGTCTTTTCAATCTGGCCCCTGATTTTGGCCTTGTCCGGGCCGACCGTCTCTATGGCCTTAACGAGGATATGGAAGGCGTCCCAGGCGTGCCCCGCGAAGCTATTGGGGGCTGCCTTATATTTTGCGGTGTAATCCTTGACGAATCCGTCGATGACCGGCTTTTGCGGGTTACTTGCCGGAATATCATTCGGTACCAGCACCCAACCTGCCGGGAAGACTACGCCGTTGGCGGCGGCCCCCGCCAGCTCGATGAACTTGGCGTTAGCTATGCCTTGGCTACCCAAGACAGGCATGGTCATACCTAGTTGCTTCATGTTCTTGACAGCCACGGCAGGCACCGGATTGGTCCCCCAGATGATCAGACAATCGGGATTGGCGCCCTTAATGGTTGTCAGCTGGGTGGTAACGTCGGTTGCGGTTGAATCGTATTTCTCTGTCGCCACGATAGGCAGGCCCATCGCGGTCGCTATGCGCTTGATCTCGTCGGCGCCCCCTTGACCATACGCGTTCGAATCATGCAGAATCGCGAGATTCTTAACCTTAACCGTCTGACTGAGGTAATCGATTGCCTTCTTAAAAACATAGGTTTCGTTGTGGGCGGTGCGGAAGATCCACTTGTAATCGTCCTTGGTGACTTGGTTGCCGGCGACAAGCGCGATCTGCGGCGTCTTTTCCTTGGCCGTGATCGGTTTCATCGCCATGGTCGGGGTGGTTCCGGTGCCGCCGATTATGGCGACTACCTTGTCCACCTTGAGCAACTTATTCAGAGCCGCGACCGCTTTGGAGGCGTCCGATTCGTCATCTTCGATGGTAAGCTCGACCGGAGCGCCCTTGATTCCGCCGGCCTTGTTAAGCTTATCGACTTCCATTTCCAATGTCTTTTTTTCGGCGTCGCCCAGCGGCGCGTTGGCTCCGGTAACAGATAGTACGGCACCTATCTTGATCGGCTCTTTCGTCGTCACCGTTCCCGTCTTGCTAGTGTCGGCCTTACATCCGGCGACCGCCAAGGCTAGAGCCGCAACGGCTAAAATCAGTACAAAGATTCTCTGTCTCACTGAATTGCCCCCTTTGTTAGTAGTTCTACGCCTGCGCCGACCAGCACCTCGATCGCGCGGTCGATGTCTTCGACGCTAAACGCGATCTTGGTCTCGGCGATAATGTACATATACTCTACACTAATCCCCGCTTGGGAAAAAACATCTAAGATGCGCGCCAAACCACCGGGTTCGTCTGGGACGTTCGCGCAGATGACATCGCTTTCTTTCGCGGCAAACCCAAGCTCGTCGAGAACTGACTTGGCTGTATCGGGATCGTGGACGATAACCCGAAAGATGCCGTAGTCGGCCATGTCAGCCACGCTGAAGCCCCGGATATTGACATGCGCATTGGCCAACGCCCGCGTTATCTCATTCAAACGCCCAGGCTTATTCTCCATGAAGACCGCCAGCTGTCGTACTTTGTAATCAGGCATTCGCTACCTCCCACCCCAGCTCAAAGGCATCCTGGTTAACCTCAAGTGTTTTCGGCGGAACGCGTCCGGCGATAGTGTCGCGCCACAATTCCTTGCTGAACGGCAGACCCGCGGCCAGCGCGCCCAACATCACCAGGTTCGCGGCCCGAACATTACCGGCTTCTTGCGCCAGCCGGTCGGCCTCGACCAAAGTAGTGCGCGCGAAATTCTGCCGCAGCCGCGCCAGAGGATCCTCCGGATAGGCAGCGACCCCCAGCGCCACCGGCGCCGGCGCTATCTGCTTTTTGTTGACGATGACCGTTCCGCCCGGCTTTACGAAGGGCGCCCAACGCAACGCCTCCAGCTCTTCGTAGGCCATCAAGTAGTCGACGTCGCCCCGGCTAATAAGAGGGCTGGAAATAGCCGTCCCGTAGCGAACCATCGAATGCACGGAACCGCCCCGCTGGCTCATGCCGTGGATCTCGGCCTGTTTGACGTCGAAGCCCTGTCCTACCAGCAGGAGCGCCAGAATGTCGGCCGATAGCAAAATGCCCTGACCGCCTACCCCGACGATCAGAATGTTGGTTGTCTTGTCCTGAGTCATCCTAGCCCTCCTTGGCCTGTGAGATCGCGTCGAACTTGCAGGCCTTAAAACACAGCGCGCACCCGACACAGACGGCCGGGTCGATCACCGGTTTGGCGGGGCCGCCTGGTTTGATCGGGGCGCCGGACTTGGCAATGGCCGGACACCCGATGTTGGAACAAGCGCCGCAGTCTTTGCATGTAACCGGGTCGACTGCGAACGGCGGGGCTGTGAAACGCTCCACCAGCAGACAGGGACGGCGCGCGATAATCAACGACGCCTCATCCTTTGCCAGTTCCTCCTTGACCGCCCGCTCGACCTCTTCGGTCTCGTAAGGATCGACGACGCGGACCGATTTGACGCCAATGGCCGCAGCCAGCTGTTCGAAATCTAGTTCTGGCGCCGGGGTGCCGCGCAGCGTGCGTCCGGTGGCCGGGTTCTGTTGCCGGCCGGTCATGGCTGTGATGCGGTTGTCCAAGATGATTACCGTGTTCTGGCCGCCGTTGTAAACGATATCGATCAACCCGGTTATGCCGGAGTGGATGAACGTTGAATCGCCGATGACGCCGACGGCGCGCTTTCTAAAATCCGGATCGGCCAAGCCGAAGCCGTGCACTACCGAGACTCCGGTGCCCATGCACAGTTGGGTGTCCAGGCCGCTCAACGGCGGCAGCGCCCCCAGCGTGTAGCAGCCAATGTCACCGTTAACGATGACCTTAAGACGTTTCAAGACGCTGTAGACGGCACGATGCGGACAGCCGGGGCACATGATCGGCGGACGCATCGGCGCGTCGGCGAAATCAGTCTGCAGACGGTCGCTCTCGGCCAGTTCCTCAGCCAATCCGGGACGCGCCAGATCCTTGGCTTCGTCGTAGGCTCCGGTAATACCCTTGAAAACGATATCTGGGTTCAACTCGCCAATCAAAGGCAGGCAGGCCTTGCCTGTCACTTCGATGCCCATGGCCTTGATCTGGTCTTCCAGGAACGGGTCAAGCTCCTCGACCACAAACAACCGCTCCACTCCGGCGGCAAACGCACGGATCGTCTCGGCAGGCAGAGGATAAGTCATGCCTAGCTTTAGGTGGCTGGCAGCGGGAAACGCCTCGCGCGCATATTCGTAAGCAGCTCCGGCGGCGATGATGCCAAGCTTGGGACTGCCGGAAATAATCGGATTCAGATCACCGGCGTCGTTGAATTCGGCAAGCCGGCGCAGGCGTTCCTCAACAAAGATGTGACGCTTGAACGCGTTACCAGGCAACATCACGAACTTGTCGAATCTTTTTTCATACGGCTTGTTGCCAACCTCTGAACGTTCGCCTAATTCGACGATCGATTTGGAGTGAGAGATCCGGGTAGTAGTCCGCAGCATGACCGGCGTGTCGAATTCTTCCGAGATACCATAGGCCTTGATCAACATGGCTTTCGCTTCGGCGCTGTCGGCCGGCTCCAGCATGGGGATTTTGGCCGCACGGGCATAGTGCCGGTTGTCCTGTTCGTTCTGCGAGCTGTGCAGCTGCGGGTCGTCGGCGTTGATGAAGACAAATCCGCCGTTCACGCCCGTATAACTGAAGGTGAACAAAGGGTCGGCCGCGACATTCAGGCCCACCTGCTTCAGCGTCACCAAAACGCGGGCTCCGGCGATCGATGCACCGATTCCAACCTCAAATGCTACCTTTTCGTTCGGCGCCCACTCCGCGTAGACACCCTCGCTTTTGACTAGCTCTTCCAGAATCTCGGTCGAAGGCGTCCCGGGATAACCGGCTGCGACGGTCACGCCCGCCTCGAAGGCCCCGCGCGCAAGCGCCTCGTTGCCGCTCATTAACTTTTTCGTCATAAAACCCCCTTGAAATACATACACTTTCCGTAAAGCCTATTGTCCAATAAGCAATTGCGCAATATTCATTGCCCAATCAATTGGACAATAGGTAGTTAGGTTCTTATAACCAGGTCCGCGGCTGTGGCCGCTCCCTTAGTTATGGTCTCGCTCTCATTAAATGACAGTACCTCGCGGTCGCGCATCAGCCAGCGGCCGTCTACCATCGTGTCGGTGACATCCGAGGCGCCGGCGCTGTAAACGATATTGGCCACAACGTTGTGTTGCGGCGTCATATGAGGAGCGGTCAGATTAATCAGCAACAAGTCGGCCTTATATCCGGGCGTTAACTGCCCGATCGTTCCCGCTTGGTTTAGCGCCGTCGCGCCGGCGCGCGTCGCCATGAATAATGCCTGATAGGCGGTGACAGCAGTGGCGTCGGACCGGTTGGCTTTATGGATCAAGGCCGCCAGTCGGGCTTCTTCCAGCATATCCAAATTGTTGTTCGACGCTGCGCCATCGGTCCCCAGCGCCGCCGTTAGACCTTTTTTGAGAAAGTCAGGCACCGGCGCGATTCCGCTGGCGAGCTTAAGATTACTGCCGGGACAATGCGCGGCCGCAAAAGGCTGCCCGGCCAGAACGTCTACATCGCGTTCGGCTAGATAGACACAATGCGCCGCCAACACAGGCGTTTCCAATAGACCGGCTTCCCGCAGCGCGTGCAGGGGGGTTCGCTCCTGCAGCGCCACTATATCATCCCGTTCGTGGGCCGTCTCCAAAAGGTGCAAATGAACCAGCGCACCCAGGCGTTTGGCCTCTTCGGCCACCCCTCGCAGAACTTCGGCCCCGCAAGTGTACAGAGAATGCGGACCGAAAGCGCCTGTCACACGGCCATCTGGATCGTTCCAGCTTTCGACAAAAGCAATCTCCCGCCGCAGGTCTTCATCGATCGACGGCAGAATACCCAGGAGGACACCGCTCACGCTGGCGCGCAGACCCGCGTCCGTCGCCGCCGCCGCCATCTCGGCAGAGGAGAAATACATGTCGGCGTAGCAAGTCGTTCCCCCCCGAATCATCTCCGCCGCCGCCAGCATCGTACCTGCGTAAACGTCGCCTTCTCGCAAAAACGCTTCCCGCGGCCAGATCTTCGTCTCTAACCATTCCGTGAGAGGCAGGTCATCGGCGTAACCGCGCAAGAGAGTCATGGCGGCGTGCGTATGGGCATTTACGAGGCCCGGCAATACAGCCCGGTCGCGCCCGTCTACGACGCTCGCGTCCCGTTCATTCAGGGTGCCCGTCGGGCCTACCGCCGCTATGTGATTGTCTTCAACCAGGACATCGGCTGCTTCTAGGATGTCGGCCGCGTCATTCATGGTAATGACGGTCGTGTTAGAGATTAAGGTCTTGTTCAAACTGCTCCTAAAGAAGTTTTCCCGCTTTGGCCGCGCTCATGAACACATCCATCAGCGTCGCCTGGCGCCGTTCCATTTCGTCGGCGCATTCCTCGTACGTTAGACCGTGACCGGCTAGACCGGCCGCGTAGTTGGTCACGATACACAAAGCCGCGTACGGCATCTGTAGCTCAGCCGCCAGAACAACCTCGGGTACGCCGGTCATACCGACCACGTCGCCCCCGAGCGTCTGGAACATCCGGATTTCCGCGGCTGTCTCAAAACGGGGGCCTTCGGTACAGACATACGTTCCTCCCCGCCGCAAGGATACCCCTTTGGCGTCGGCGGCAGTCATAAGCAAGCGCCGGAGACCGCCGTCGTAAGGCTCCGTCATGTCGGTGTGATAGAGTGGTTCGCCGTCGGTCGAGTAGGTCGCCGCTCGGTTCTTGGTAAAGTCGATGAATTGATCGATGACGACAAAATCACCCGGCTTGATCTCGTTTTTCACCGATCCGACCGCGGCCGCGGCCATGATGTTGGTAACACCCTCGTCCTTGAGCGCCCGCATGTTGGCGCGGTAGTTGATGTTGTGCGGCGCCGTCGCGTGAGTCAAGCCGTGACGGGCCAGGAAGATTAACGGTGACCCATCCAACTCGCCCTTGGTCAGCCAAGCGTCTCCAAACGGAGTCGTTACCGTCTTCTGTTCCCTGTGTTCGAGACTGCCGGCCAGATTCTCCAGACCGGTGCCGCCGATGATCGCGAGAGTCATAATTCCCTCCGCATTGAACGGGCACAAGTTGCCCAAGGTCGTATAGGCATATATCTTATCAAAAAGGTATGATACTGATAATCCCTTTTAGAAGATATGGAGGCGTTTTTACCCGCTATGAACTGTTCCAAACATCGTCCTTGTACTCTTTGTAATCCTCGTACTCTTTCGGGTTAACATATGCGTATTGTACACTTCAGCGATACTCATCTCGGTTTCCAGACCTACCGGGCCATCGACCCCGCGACGGGTTTGAACCAACGCGAAGCCGATGTTTATGACGCCTTTCGTCAGGCCATAGACATTATTTTGGAATTGAAGCCGGATGCGGCCCTGCATTCTGGCGACCTCTTCAATAGCGTCCGTCCAACCAATCAAGCCCTGACCGTCGCTTTTGAGCAACTGAGGCGCCTAGGCGAGGCCGGCATTCCTCTGGTCGTCATATCGGGTAATCATTCTTTGCCCCGGGTGCGCGGCACCGCGAGCGTCTTTCGCCTATTTGACCTGCCTGAATTCCCATTGATTCACCCTGTCTTTAGAAGCAAGTATGAGACGGTTCAGCTCGGCGAGCTAATGGTACATGCCGTGCCGCAGTGCCAGACGGACGAGGACCTGCACGCGCAGCTGGAGCTGGCCAAACCAGACCCCGCGTCTCCCTACAACATTCTGATGTTGCACGCCGCTGTAGCTGGCGTCCCGGAGTTTTCGATGGGCGAGTTCTCCGAGCAGGTTGTTCCCGAGAAATACCTGCGGCCCGACTATGACTACATTGCTTTGGGCCACTATCATCGGAAGACTGGGGTCAGGCCTAACGCCTACTATGCGGGGGCGACTGAGCGTCTCAGTTTCGGCGAGGTCGGACAGGAAAAGGGCATTCTCGAGATTGATTTGGCCACCAAACAGATTGCGTGGCATCAACTGAAGTTGCGCCCGATGCGAGATCTGACGACGATCAACGCGGCCGGTTTGGAAGCTGACGCCATTCAAGCGGCTATCGAAGCCGCCGTAACTGATTCGGCCGGGAGCATCGCCCGCCTCTCCATAGACAATATTAGTCCCGAGGTTCAGAATGCTCTTGATTTTAATCGCTTGAAAGACCTCACCAAACAGGCCACCCATATTGATATCAGATATAACCGGGCCGACGAGACGACGACCGAGATTTCCGGCCCCGCTGCCATCGGGGCACTCAACGAAGAGCTGCGTGACTGGCTGCGCGGCCGTCCCGCCGGCAAAGACAGCGATCATACGCTGCAGTTAGGTCTCGAATACTTGGACCGTGCCGCCCAGGAGCGCTCGTGAGACTGATAAACATTAAACTGACCAACTTTCGTAAATACGCCAGCGCTGAGGTTGACCTGCCGGACGGTTTGACTGGCATTCTGGGCCAAAACGGGACAGGCAAATCGACACTGCTGGAAGCGGTAGGTTGGGTTCTCTACGGACATCCGGCGGCCCGGACCGGCAAAGAAGACATTCGCCGGCAAGGCAGTCATGCCGATGAGGTCGCCCGGGTCGAGCTGACGTTCGAACTTGGGGGCGCCGAATACACGGTCGTGCGGGAGATGCGGGGCAAGAACCTGACCAGCGACGCTTCAGTCATTACCGGAGGCGAGATTATCGCGCGCGGCGCACACCCGGCGCAAGATTACATCGTGAAACTGCTCGGCATGGATCGGGAGGCGTTCTTTGTAAGCTTCTTCGCCCGGCAAAAAGAACTGAACGCCTTGAGCGATTACAAACCCGCTGAACGGAAAACGATGATCATTCGTATGCTCGGTATCGACGACGTCGACCGCGCCATTGAACTGGCCAAACAAGACGGCCGCGACGGACAGGCCAAACTCGCGGCCCTGCGTCAGAACCTGGCCGATCCCATCACGCTGCAGGCCGGCCTGACGGCGGCAATCAATGAAGAAACGGCGGCGGCGGTCCGGCTGGCAACGGCGCGAACCGACGTTGACGAAGTCACTAAACGTTTGGCGGCGGCGAAAGGTACGTTTGAGGCCCAAGAAGCCAGCAAAACTACCAGCGAAGAACGAACCCGTCGACGAGAACTGGCGGCCCAAAACATCGACCACTACCGCGCTTTGGCCACGGAGAAACAAGCGGAGCTGGATGACCTGTCCGGCAAACAAGCCGGCCGGGACGCCATCGCGCCGGCCTTGCGTTACGCGGCGGAAGACGAACTAAAGGAAGCGACCGCCGCCGCCGCGGCAGCCCAGACTGATCTGGCCGCGGCCGAGAAACAGGCGGACGATTTGGGTGTCGAATTGACTGCGATAAAGAACAAGTTGGCGAGACTCGCGGACCGGCGGGAACAAGAAGGGCTGGCAATCGACAAACTGCGCCGGGACGAGACGTTTGTCGACGGTATCGGTACAGGCGGAGTCTGTCCGACTTGCCATCAAGAACTGAAGGATCTGGGTCAGATTCATGAGCACATCGCCGCGGAGACGGACGCTATCGAACGCCGTATGTTGGACATTGACTCTGAAATCACAGCGCTGAAGACGGCGGAAGCAGAACAGGCGCAAAACGCTGAACTCGCTAAGGCGGCCCTGGCGACGCGGCGCAATCAAGCGGCTGCTTCTCACGAGATCCTGCAGCGCGCGACCCGGTTGCTCGACTCCCTGCCCATGTCTGAGGCAAAGGCCGACGCGACGTTCCTGGCCCCCGGTCTGGCCGTCGAAGACCGGCTTCGCTATCTAGCTGACCGCCGCGACGAGGTAAAACGCTTGGACGTCGCGCTCACGCGTCTGCCAGATATTAAGGCTTCTTTAGAAGAGATGCACGGTAAGATAGCCGCGGCGGAAGCCTCTATTAAGGAGGCGGAGGCGGGCGGCGCGGCTGCCTTCGACCCGGCCGCCTACGCCGCGTCGCGCGACGCTTATGATACCGCGCGTGAGGAAAAGCACGGCCTTGAGCTGGCGGTCAAGGATCTCGAAGGAGCTGTCGCGCTGGCTGCGGAACGAGTCGCCGGACTGCGGCGGGAGCTGGAATCATATGAAAAAGTTGCGGGTGACATTAAAGCGCTGCTAGACACGCAAGCTAGTCTGGCGGCTCTCGTGGAGATGTTCAAAGAATTCCGCACCTACTTGATCGGCCGGATCCGGCCGATGCTGGCGGAACGCGCCGGCGAACTGCTAGCCGACCTCACGGACGGCAAGTACACCGAGGTAGAACTAGACGATGACTACGAGATATTCATCACCGATAACGGCCGGAAATTCCCGGTCGACCGTTTCAGCGGCGGCGAAAAAGACCTGGCCAACCTGTGCTTGCGACTAGCTATCTCGTTAACACTGGCCGATCGCGCCGGTTCCGACTACGGCTTCATCGTGCTGGATGAGATCTTCGGCAGCCAGGACAACGTGCGCAAGATGAACATCATGCGCTCACTGGCCGCGCTCGACAAACGCTTCCGCCAGATATTCCTCATCACCCACGTGGAAGACATAAAGGAAGAGGTTGAAAACGTCATCGAGGTCAGCGAAACCGAGGACGGCCTCAGCCGCCTTACGTTGGTTTGATTTGAGAGCGCTTTAGCGCTTTACCGCGGTAACGCACTAAAGCGCCGCTGCAAAAGCCAACCTTGGAACCCAGGATAACGTTTCTGGGTTTACGCCCACGTCATCTTCGTGCTCTTTACACTCTTCGTACTCTTAGCTCTGTTGGACGTAGGCCATCTTTAGGTTCGCGACGGTTTGGCGAAACGATTCCGCGTCGCGGGGTTCCATGTCCGGACCGATGCAGTTAACCAGAGCATCCAGAGCGTCGATGGCCTGTTTGGCCTGGGTTGGATCCTTATGTTTACCGTTCGTCTCTTCGGGCAGGCCGAGTTTTTTGTAAGCGGTCGAGGCCAGGCTCATCATCATGTTGACAATCATGTCGCGGACCGGCATCCGGTCAATCGCGTCCTGCAGTTCCCGCAACGCCTCTTCCTCCGACATCTCCGGCTGCTCAGCGGTTGTCTTGTCCGGCTCAACTGAAGTATCAGGTTGCCTCTTCGGTGCCTTATCCTTGTCTTCCGCTTTCTTCTTAGCCATCCTTGCGCTCCTTCCAAGCGGTCGCCGGTCTGAAGACGCGGCGACTACATTTCAAATTGGGTCTTACGCCCATGTCGTCTTTGTAATCCCGTAATCCTTATAATCCCTCTTTACCCTATTTGTCCCAGTTTAGCCAAAACGAGCGCGTGTAACCAGTAGCTGGCCGCCAGTTCGCCGAATCCCATTACGCCTGCGATAAGCAGAGGCACCGCTAGGTCGCGCACTTTAACCGCCTTCTGGCTCCACCACGGCAAGAGCACGACTAGGATCGCATTTGTGTAGACGAACGCGAGAACGATTGCGCCGCCGTTTATCAAATAGAATGGCCAATACAGCCAACCGGGCCGGTACTGGAAGGCCAGGAACGCCGCAACGATTACCAAGCAATATAAACCGAAATCGGCCCAGCCTTTGATGATCCGGTCTTCCGAGGCGTCTTGCCAGGCCTGGAAATTAAACATCGGCACCAGAACGAGCGGCAGCGCAGACCCGGCCAGTAAGCCGGTGATCAACCTTAGCTCATTTGATGTCGGGCGCCATCCGGCATACGAGCTGACCCCGTCCAAACCCATCAACCCTAGGCCAACGGCGCCGAAGGCCAGTGCCCACCAGGGCGGAAACCCGCTTTCATGTTTCCGGTTGGCGGCCACCAGATAGACGAACCCGGCCAGCAAACCGACATAGATACCCGAACAACGGGCGCAGGTTGGCAATGCGGCGAGGCCATAATGTAAAGTGCGTTCCGGAAGTTGATGACAGACCGCGAAGCCCAGCCAATTTACGATGTAGTGGATCAAGGGGCCTCCGAAGTGGAAGGATGGCCACGCGTTAATCATAAAGCCAAGAAATGGCCTGCCATCTGTAGCTTTCGGGAAGGACGACTTTTGTCCGACGCCACAGCGAAAGATGGTCGGGATGGCCGGATTCGAACCGGCGACCTCCACGTCCCGAACGTGGCGCGCTAACCAAGCTGCGCTACATCCCGATTTACCTTGCGTGCAGCCCTAATTATACGGGTGCCCGAGTGACGTGGTCAAATGACGTTACGCTAGGAGAGTGTGCTTTTGTCGGAGCCAGCGCTGACGACCACATTGCGCTTGGTTTTGGCGGCATAGAGTGCGTCGTCGGCCCGCCGCAGTAGGTCTTCCTGGTTGCTGGCCAGCGCCGGATAGGTCGCGACTCCTAGGCTGATCGTAATCTTAATGGAGCTGCCTTTTTCTCTGGCGTAGCTGGCCTTGGCCACCGCCTCGCGCAGCTTTTCGGCCACGTCCAACGCGTCGGCCAGATCGGTTTCCGGCAAGACTACCGCGAATTCTTCCCCGCCGTACCTGGCGACGATATCAGTCTCGCGCGTATTCGTTGTCAAGGTCTGCACCAGGCCGCGCAGGACGTCATCGCCGCGCTGATGGCCATGGGTATCGTTAACGTGTTTGAACAGGTCGACGTCGATCATCGCGACCGAGAGAGACCGCCCGTAACGTTCCGCCCGCTTGATCTCCTCTTCCAGTTGTTTCATTAGATAGCGATAGTTATAGATACCGGTCAATCCGTCGTGGATCGCCAATTCCTGGGCTTGTGTGTATAACCGGGCGTTCTCGACAGCGATAGCCGCTTGCCCGGCCATGGTCTCGAGGAATTCCTCGCTCGATAAGCTAAAAGGCTCGCGCATGTATTTGCCTAAGAACAGGACGCCGACGTCAAAACCGTCCGTTGCCAGGGGCGTTACCAAGAATGACTTGATGCGGCCGTTAAACGGGCTGGAACCCGGCCGTTCGGCGCTCAGGTCGGAGACATTAAAGGTTTTCTTCTTGGAGAAAGCCTCGCCCAATATGCCTTCTCCCGGCGCAAACGCCGTGCTATTGATAACCTCCCGCTCCTCGGCCGTAAAACCGCGCAACCCGGCGACGGTCATCAAACCCGTCTTGTCGTCATAAATCAGCGCCCCGGCGATGTCGGCCAACAGGCCCTTAGCTGTAATATCAACAATTGCGTCGACGACCTCTTCAAGGACCAGCGTCGCCCCTAAGGTTTTGCTAGCCTCATGCAAGATAGCCAGTTCGGTGACCTTCTCTTTTAGAGCGCGCGCCTCGTACGCCGGCATATAGGTTGACGACTCGCCAGCTTTCGCGACCTCATCGGCCAAGCTGCCCCGTTCGGTGGCTATCTTTGCCGGTTTATCTTCCTTCAGCGGGTGGCTTGCCGCGGGCCGCGCAACAGGACCGTGAGCCACAGGTGCTTCGACAACAGGAGCCTTAACCTCGGGCGGAGCCGGCGGTTCAATAACCGGCGCGGGTTCCGGCGCGGGCGCCTGGATCACGGGCGGCGCGACTACTACAGGCGCCGGAACTTCAACTACAGCCTGCGGAGCCGGAGCGATCGTCTCAACCGGGTCAGGCAAAGTAACCGGCACCGTCTGAATGATTGGGTCTACCGGACGCGGCGAGTCCGCGTGGTGCGGTGTCCGCAATAAGAATGCCCCTAGAGGCGCCAAGACGAACAGCACGGCGCGGGTCAGGACCAGCGATTGGGTCGCAGATGAAGGATCAGAGAAATAGTAGTAGGAGAGCGCGGCGCAAGACAGCAAAGCCGTCGCTAGGCCCACGCCAACGCCGTGACGGACAGCCACGGCAAAGAGATATATCGCCAGAAACAGAACGAAGACGCTGTTGGCTCCGCCGGTGAAATAGATGATCAAGGCAAGGCCCGTCAGATCAACAAACGTCGACAGGCCTTTCAGCTTCTCCGGAACGTCAGCGCCGTGCACCGAGGACAGCAGAAGGTTATAGACGACGCCCACGGCGACGAGCACGAGCAAGCCGCGCAACTGCGCGACATTCATTATCGCGAAGAACGCTAGAGCCGACGCCAGAGCCAGCCATCTGATTTTAATCATCGACCTCTCACTTGTCATGCTTGTTCCCTGTGTCTCCTCCCAATCAAAACGAATCTATCTATTAGGACACCCAAAGAGAGTATCGGCAGATAGATTGCGAAATATTACGCAAATTCAAGAAATGGGGAGAATTACTTGGTAGCGCTGTATGGGTATATTCAATAGGATTTCGGCCCTTAAGTCAATTTTGTAACAACAATCACAAGCGGACAACCCGCCGATTAGCGTCCTGAGTTCAAGGGTTGTGGTTATTTGTTTTTGGAGCGGGAAACGGGTCATCGAACGGTCGGGCGGCCACCCAGCTGTCCGTCCTCCTCACAGGGGCAACCAAAGGTTTCCCCCTTGAGTTCCCCCTTCCTTAAACTTTAGATTAAAGGGGGAGCCTCTCCCCCTTTAAGAATCCCCCTCGGGTTCGAGACCCTTCGAAATATTTCCAAAACAAAAACCCGCCCGGTTGGCCGGGTCTAAGATCATTTGTTTTTGGAGCGGGAAACGGGTCTCGAACCCGCGACCTTCAGCTTGGGAAGCTGACGCTCTACCAACTGAGCTATTCCCGCTTAATCTCACTTCGACTAGGTAACTGATTATATCAGATGCTAAATGCACCAAGCTGTTGCCGGTCTAAAGACCGGCAACTACATCTATTTCGTTTCAGTCTTTGTGACCGGTATAGATTTCTCGACAACTGGTGCGTCCAAGGCCAGGTCGATGACTTCGTCCATCGTCTCCACAAAAGAGAACTTGACGTCCTTTTGCACGTGGCTGGGGATTTCCTCCAGATCCTTCCTGTTCTCAGCCGGTAACACGATCTGCTTAATGCCGGCTCGGTGCGCCGCCAACGCTTTTTCCTTGATCCCGCCGATGCCGAGCACGCGGCCGCGCAGGGTGATCTCACCTGTCATGGCGACCTCTTTATGTATCGGCCGTCCCGTTAAAGCGGAGATCATCGCTGTAGCAATGGTGATGCCCGCCGACGGGCCGTCTTTGGGAATCGCCCCGGCCGGAACGTGGATGTGCATATCGTAGTCCTTGAAATATTTCTGGGATATTTTCAGTTTCTCCGCGTTGGCCCGCGTATAGCTCAAGGCGGCCTGCGCGCTTTCCTGCATTACATCGCCCAGCTGGCCGGTTAGTGTCAGATTACCGCGGCCCTTCATAATGGTCGCCTCAACCGACAGGATGTCGCCGCCCACCTCTGTCCAAGCCAAAGCTGTGGCCACGCCGACCTGGTCTTTTTCCTCGGCCATACCGTAGGTAAACCGCGGCACTCCGAGAAACTTACCCAGGTTCTTTTTGGTCACGCGAACGTTTCGTTTCTTGCCCTCGACGATTTGGCGGGCCACCTTACGGCAAACGGTCGCGATCTCACGCTCCAGGTTGCGGACTCCGGCTTCGCGCGTATACTCCCGGACAACCTCGGTCAGGGCATCCTTGCTAATCGACAGCCGCGCGCCCTTGATGCCATGCTCCTTTAGCTGTTTTGGCACGAGGAACTTGTCCGCGATGTTGAGCTTCTCGTCGTCGGTGTAACCGGGGAAAGAGATGACTTCCATCCGGTCGCGCAACGCCGGCGGAATCGTGTCCAGCATGTTGGCCGTAGTGATAAACATCACGTCCGACAGGTCAAACGGGACTTCCAGATAATGATCGCCAAAAGCGTTGTTCTGTTCCGGATCAAGCGCCTCCAGCAGAGCGGCCGTCGGATCACCCCGGAAATCGGCGCCGACCTTGTCTATCTCGTCCAACATGAAGACCGGGTTCTTCGTACCTACTTGGTGGATGTTTTGAATGATGCGGCCAGGCAACGCTCCGACATAGGTCCGGCGGTGACCGCGGATCTCAGCTTCGTCCCGAACGCCGCCCAGGGACATGCGAATAAATTTGCGGCCGAGTGAGCGGGCAATGGATTTGCCGATGGATGTTTTGCCGACTCCGGGCGGACCGACAAAACACAATATCGGTCCTTTGGTGTGCTTGCTCAGCTGGTGAACGGCGAGAAACTCAAGCACGCGCTCCTTGACCATATTCAAACCATAATGGTCTTCGTTTAAGATGGTTTCCGCCCGTTTGATGTTTAGTTTCTCTTTGCTGCTCTTCTTCCAGGGTAAGCCGATCAACCAATCGAGATAGGTGCGAATAACCGGCGCTTCGGCCGAAACCGGGCTCATCTTGCTCAGTCGGTCGATTTCCTTGAGCGCTTTCTCTCTGGCCTCGTCAGGCAGGCCGGCCTCTTCTACTTTCTGAGACAGCTCGTCGGTTTCAGACAAACCGCCCTCGCCGCCCAGCTCTTCCTCGATGGCTTTCATCTGCTCACGCAGGAAATATTCTCTTTGGGTTTTGCCTAACCGTTCCTCTACCTTGTTGCGAATCTTGCCGCCGACCTCGAGAATCTCGATTTCGCGCGATAGGAAATCGACGACCTTTTCCAACCGTTCCGCCGGGTCACCGGCTTCCAGAATCTCTTGCCTCTCGCTGGTCTTAAGGGATAGGTGGAACGCTATGAAGTCGGCCAGGCGGCCGGGCTCGTCTAAGTTGAGAGCGGCCACGATGACTTCGCTCGGTATCGGCTTGCCCAGTTGCGCGGCGTGCTCAAACTCATTCACCGCGTTGCGCATCAGCGCCTCAAGCTCTATGGTCTTCTCTTTGCGCCGCTCAACCGGCGGGGTCATCTGCTCGACTCGTGCCTTGAGAAAAGCCTCCGTCTGAGTAAACTCTACGATGCGCCCGCGGGCCAGGCCTTCCACCAGCGCGCGCGCCGTGCCGTCTGGCAGGCGCAAGACCTGCAGCACGGTCGCGGCGGTACCGACCTCGAATATGTCGTCTGGGTTTGGATCCTCTTCCTCGGCGACCTGCTGTTTCTGGGCGACCAAAAAAACCACGTGGTCGGTACGCATTGCCTCTTCCAAAGCCTCGACTGATTTGGGTCGACCGACGAGCAACGGTACTACAAGATAGGGAAAGATTACTAGTTCTTTGAGGGGTATAACGGGTAGTTCTTCATTGATTTTGACCTCTTCTAGGTCTTCTTGGGCTGTCATTAGCCCACCTCCATGTCTTTCGCGGCGTTAATAGGGGTGTTTTGGTTAGGATAACACACGTTTAGCGGTTGTATCCACCTAATTGGGTTAGTTTCGCGAGATGTTTCGACCGATATTGGGGTGTCGGAGCCTGCTAACAGATGCGCGGCAGCTGTTCTCCGACCAGCATGTCCAGAATTCTCGTTGTGCCGACGGTTGTTTTCAACGTGACACGAGGCTTGCCGTCAGGCGCCTCGGCCACAATACCGATGATTCGCGCCTCCCGACCATATGGCGAGGTGCGCATGGCGGCCACGGCTTTGTCAGCGTCCGCCGCCGCGACGACCGCAACAACCTTGCCTTCGTTGGCGACCTGGTACGGGTCGAGTCCCAGCATCTCACACGCGCCAGCGACCTGGTCGGCAACCAACACCTGCGTTTCATCGATGGCGACGACAACGCCGGACTGGGCCGCGAACTCATTCAGCGTGCTGGCCAAACCGCCTCTGGTGGGATCACGCAGAGCATGTACGTCCGCACCGCTGTCGATCACCGCGGCGATTAAGCCGTTCAACGGGGCGCAATCACTCTCGATCGCCGTCCGGAATGACAACCCTTCTCGAGTCGACATAACCGCGACTCCGTGGTCACCAATACTGCCGGAGATAATCACCGCGTCGCCGGGACGAAGGTTGGCGGCAGCGATGTCTGCGCCGGGTCGCATGATACCGACGCCCGCGGTATTTATGAATATCTGGTCGGCGCTCCCGCGTTCGACGACTTTCGTGTCACCGGTGACAATGGCCACGCCGGCTTCATCGGCCGCGGCCGCCATCGATTCGACCACTCTATATAGTTCCGCAAAGGCGAAGCCTTCTTCGATCACAAAAGCCGCGCTGATGTATTTCGGAACGGCGCCGCTCATTGATAGATCGTTCACTGTGCCGCAAACCGCCAGCTTCCCGATGTCGCCGCCGGGAAAGAATATGGGCTTGACGACGTAGGAGTCGGTCGTGAAGGCCAGCTGTTCGCCGCCCGGCACAACCGCCGCATCATCCTGGCGGTTTAGAACGGGATCGGTGAAGACCTTCATGAAGACCTCGTCAATCAAACGATGCGAGACCTTCCCGCCGCTTCCGTGCGCCAGCAGAACCCTATCGTCAGCCATATCAAGCACCAGTCCTTGGTTTCTCGTCGTAGCGATAGTAGGCGGCACAGCTGCCCTCTCCCGACACCATACACGGTCCGATGGGATGTTCGGGAACGCAGGCCTTGCCGAAGAGACCGCAATCGTACGGATAGATAACGCCGCGCAGCACTTCACCGCAGCGGCAGCCTTTGTGCTCTTTGACGGGCGGCACCTCGACCCCGGCGAACAAGCGGGCCGCGTCGAAGTCGGCAAATTCTTGCCGGATATTCAGGCCGCTGCCCGGAATAACGCCGATCCCTCGCCAGTCGGCGTCTCCAGGTTCAAACACCCTGTGGATCGTCTCCATGGCGATCTTATTGCCGTCGGTTGTAACCAACCGCTTGTATGCGTTTTCCACCTTGGCTTCGCCCCGTTCGACCTGTTCGACCAGCATTAATACACCTTCCAGAATATCGAGAGGCTCAAAACCGGTGACAACACAAGGGATCCCATAGTCTTTGGGAATAAACTCGTAAGGCCGCGTTCCGATTACAACAGACACGTGACCCGGGCAAATGAACCCGTCCAGAGTAACCTCGCCCAAATCAAGGAGCGCCTTCATAGCCGGCGGAACAACCTTATGGACTGAGAGAACACTGTAGTTGGCAACGTTCTTCTGCCGCGCGTCGAGTATAGACATGGCCACTGTCGGCGTCGTGGTCTCGAAACCGACACCATAGAAGACAACGCGCTTGTCGGGGTTGTCTTGGGCCAGCTTCACGGCGTCTCTTGTTGAATAGACGATTCGGATGTCCGACCCCGCCGCCTTCTCTTTAGCGAGTGATGAGTAGGATCCGGGAACCTTGATCATGTCCCCGAAGGTCGTCAAAATAACGTCGGGTTGCGCGGCTATCGCAATCATCCTGTCAATATCGGCGTTGGCTGTCACGCAGACCGGGCAACCGGGACCGGAGAGTAAGCGAATGTTGTCGGGAACTGCCTGCCGGAGGCCGTTCTTGCTGATGGAGACGGTATGCGTACCGCACACTTCCATGAAGCTAACCGGGCGGGTGGAAACCTTCTCTAGGCGCCTGAGAATTCCGGCGGCAAGTTCGGGGTTGCGAAACTCGCTAAGATATTTGACCATCAGGCAATTCCGCCGCCGCACCCATTTCCTCAAGCAGCTTTAGGGTTTCCATGGCCTCGGCCTCGTCCATGACATGCATCGCGTAGCCGGTGTGGACCAAAACATAGTCGCCCACCTTGGCTTCGGGGGTGAACTGCAGACCGACGTCAATAACCACGCCGCTAATATCTACTTCGGCAATCCAGTCGTCTTTAACCGCGATGACCTTACCTGGCACTCCAAGACACATTGGCGCAAGCCCTCCTTTTAGTAACACGTGTAACGAAGATTTTAGCACGAGCGGCCGCCTTGACGCTATGAACTTGGCGAGATTATGCTGTGTCTATGAACCCAGTTGCCCAGTTGACAGTCATCGCCATTTTCATAGGATTGGCCGTCTATCTCGCCCAAGACCTTCCCAAACGTATCGTGCTGGTCATAAACGCCTTTGCCGCAGGCACCGTGTTGTTCTTTATCATTTCAATGGTTTCGGGAGTCCTTGGACGGATGGCAGAGTTGTTCCAAGCCAACACTTTCGCCGGCGGTATCTTTGCCAATCCCTGGGTCTTTACGGTCGTCGCATTGCTCGCCATCTTTGTGAGCCCTCTGGTTATGATTTTCGTCGTAGGAGAACGCCGGCGTTCCGTCATTCTCGCTGTTGCGCTCGGCCTGTTCAATCTGGGTTTCGCGCTTACGTCAAGCAATGAAGTTGCGAGCGGAATCTTGAACGTTACGATTGGTCCAGCGCTTTTGCTCGCATTGATATTCCTCTTGGAAGGCCTGGCAATCGGCGCGCTCTTACTAAATGCCCGGCCGAGCTGGTACCTGGTCACCGCCCTGGGCGCGACCACCGTGGTGCCGGCCTTAATCGGTTTCAATATGCCGTCGCTGGGGTCGCTAGACGTGTTTGTTCCCTTTACCTATGCGGCGGCGGCCGGCTTCTTGTTATTCTATCTGCCTTTCATCCTGGGGTTAAATGACAAGAACTCGCCCAATGACATCAAGTGGCATTTTATCGGAATGCTGTCCGGTCTGTTCTGCACCGGCTTGATTTACACGGCATTTAACCTATTGGGACGATAAGAGGAGGTATACGAGATGACCGCAGCAAAGCAAGTGACCGTTTACTCCACGCCGACCTGACCCCACTGCCACCAAGCCAAGGATTGGCTCACCGAGCAGGGCGTCGCTTTTACAGACCATGACGTTACCGCCGACCGCGACGCACTTCATGAGATGATTAAGAAATCGAGTCAACTTACTGTGCCCGTGCTCGACATAGCCGGCACCATCATAGTGGGCTTCGATCGCGACAAGATCACGGCCGCTCTGAAATAAATAACACAAGGTAGGCTAGATGAATGATGTAATCATATTGGGCGCGGGACCGGCGGGCATGACCGCCGCGGTGTATTGCGCGCGCAAACAGTTGAGCGTCAAAATGCTGACGACCGATGTCGGCGGCCAGACTCTTTGGAGCGGCGGAGTTGAAAACTATCTGGGTTTTGACTACATCAAAGGCAGCGATCTGGTCGACAAGTTCGAGGAACATCTGAAGAAATTCGCGGTGGACATGGTTTATAAAACTGCTGTATCGATCGCGGACGGCCAGGACGGCTGGGCCGTTGAAGACGTGGACGGACGTAAACATCAGGCACACACGGTTATTATCGCAACGGGCAAATCGCCCCGCCAGCTGGGCGTTACTGGTGAAGACACGTTTCGCGGCCGCGGTATCACCTATTGCGCCACTTGCGACGCGCCCTTGTTCGCAGCCGCGGACGTGGCAGTTGTTGGCGGGGGTAACTCAGGGGCGGAAGCCGCTCTACAGCTGGCAGACATCGCCGCTAAGGTCTACTTGATAGAAGCGGGACCGGAACTAACCGCCGACGAGATTCTGGAAAACAAGGTCTATGATCATAAGAATGTCGAGGTCCTGACAGACACTGCTGTCACCGGGATCGACGGCACCGAGCTGGTTGAATCAATCGACGTTAACGTCAACGGCCGGCCGCGACGACTCGCCGTAACCGGCGTGTTTGTCGAAATAGGGCTGACGCCCAACTCTGACATTGTCAAAGGTTTGGTCAAACTGAATGCGACCGGCGAAATAGTCGTCGACCGTTCCGGACGAACAAGCCGTCCCGGCATCTTCGCTGCCGGTGACGTCACGGACGAGCCTGACAAACAGATTATCATCGCCGCCGGTGACGGCGCGCGCGCCGCATTGACCGCCTACGATTACCTCCTTTACCTGGTGTAGACCGACCATGCCGACCCGTCTTGTCCTGGTTATGAGCGATGGCGATTCGGCCCTGCCGGCCGGGCCCTTTGATCTCTTTTTCAACGATGCGTATGCTGCCGGGTTCGCGGCGCACCGGCGCGACCATATCGTGCAGATTGTCACTCACCCCGCGGTTCTGCCGGAATACTTAGACAACCCCGCGGCTTTTTTGCCTGACTCTCTTCTGCCGCACGATGTTTTGATCGCCATCAACATCCACGAAGAGATAATGTTGGAATTACCGGCGGCCGTCGCGGCGGCCGGCGGCCGGGCGATCGTCGTGCCGCGCGAGGATCCCGCCTGGACAACCCCTTGGTCCCGCGGCGAGGTCGCTAGACGCTGCGCCGCAGCCGGACTGGAGACCGCCTTTCCTAAACCATTCTGCTCACTCGTTGAAGATTCCGCCCGGCCCGCCATAACGGCGATGATGCGTGACTTGAAGATCGGCCGGCCGGAGATCAAGATCACGGTCATTGATAACGTAATTACCGCTGTCGATGTCATCCGCTCGGCGCCCTGCGGTGACACTTATTTTGTCGCCCGTAATTTGGTCGGTAAAGCGCTCGATGACAAGCTCGAATGGTGGGCAGCCAAATACTGGGGCAGCTATCCTTGCCGGGCCAGTATGACTTTTGACCCTGATTTCAACGACAACATGCAGCATGCCGCCGGCCATATTCTGCTCGACGCGTTGCGAGCCGCCGTTACTGCGACCCATGAAACTGACCCAAAGAAGGCTGATGATGGCTAAAGCAAAGGTCGCCATCGTTCGCACCCCGATTGATTATTCGGACGTCGAAGCCGCTGTGCGGCAGGCGGTGTTTATGTGCGGCGGCTTGGCGATTTTGGATGAAATCGACGTCGGCGAGAAAGTGCTCGTTAAGCCCAACCTTGTTGAGACCAGCGACGGAGAGTCTGGCAATACGACCGATTACCGGGTTACCGAAGCGCTCATCAAAATGGCGGCCGAACGTAATGCGGTCGTCACTGTAGGAGACGCCTCCGGACTGCGCTGGCACGGGGCGACGGAGCGAGCGCTGCAGACGACCGGCATCCGCGACGCTTGCGCTCGTCAAGGCGCCTGCGTTGTCAGCTTCGATGGCCTGGAGCCTGTGGCTGTGCCGATTCCATCCGCTGAGGTTTTACCGGAGGCGTTTCTGGCGCGCCCGGCCGTCGAGGCAGATCTGATAATCGATGCTCCGAAACTTAAGACTCATATCCTGACCAAAACAACAGGGGCGGTTAAGAACCTTTTCGGCACTGTACCGGGCGGTACAAAAAGCGCTTATCACGCGCTCGGAACAACGCACGAGAAATTCGCCGCGCTAATTGTGGACATCTACAGTGTTCTGAGGCCCCGGCTGTGCGTCATGGATGCAGTCGTCGGATTGGGCGGCCGGTGGCGCGAGCAGGATAGGGTCTGGCCCGGGCTAATCTTAGCCAGTCGCGACGGCGTCGCGCTGGATACGGTCGCGGCGCTCATCTTGGGTGTCGACCCTAAGACTGTGCCGATTTTAGTTAACGCCGGTCGGCGCGGTTTGGGTGTCACCGATATTGAGCAGATCGAGATCGTCGGCGAACCATTGCCTGACGTAGTCAAGGAGATGGCGGGCCAGACCAAGCGGTTCCATGTTCCATCGGTCGCCCAAACGGTCAGCGGTTGGTTTTTACGGCAAGAACGCCCGGAACTGTTGCCTGACCTCTGCACCGGCTGCGGACACTGCCCGCGTCCGTGTCCCGTCGGCGCCGTTCAAGTAGTCGACGGCAAGCCCGTCTTTGACTACGACAAATGTATCCGTTGTTTCTGCTGCATCGAGCTGTGTCCGCAACGAGCTTTGCGCGTCACGCGGGGACCGATCGCCAATCTATTCCTAAAGCGCTAGCGTCCGGTATAGGGCAACGCGACTGTCGTGTTGCGGGTCAGCGTCACCTTACCGCCCTGGTTGTCATAAGCCACGACGCGCACCAGCGAATGATACTTCGCCGTATCCCAAGCGCAAGAATAGACACCGGACGCGTCCGGCTCGGTAACCGTGCCAATCAAGACGTCGTCAACGTAAAACTCAACGCGCTGGATGCCGGCATTGCTGGTCGGGAAGACCTTGATGATAAACGGGTTCTGCCAAACCACTTGTCCTTCGTCCAAATTGATAGGCGCGCTCAGACCGGGAAGCGGGTCGAACTGGATTGTGACGAACTCGTATGCGCCCATCGACACGTGACCGGTGCCGGTAGGTCGGCCGACTCCGTCGAGATCGGTATCGGGCGCCGGGTAGGTCGAATCGGAAACGCCGGCGCCGCGGCACGGACTGCCGGCTTGCAGATGATAATCGCCGTTGGCCGCGTCCACGAACAGCGGATCAACGTGCATGTTGGTATCAAAGCCGGCCGCGCTCATATTTTGAATGTCGTTGTAGTAATAGTCACCTGCGACCAATTCCGTATCGACGGGCGCGTCGCCCCAGAAGATATTGTTGTAGACCAACGCGTTCTTGACCTCGCCCCAGTCGTAGAGTGTATTACCCCCGGCATTGGCGGAGAAGGTGTTGTTATAGACGCTGGTCGAGACGTCGTTGGACAAGAATAAGGCGGACGTGGAGTTGCCCGCCGAAATGTTCCCGGTTACCAGGTTGTTGTAGAATTTAACCGCCGTGGAATCCGACGTGTTATCCAGGTAAACCGCGCCGTTATATTGAGTGGTTGAATCCTGGATCTTGTTGCAGTGGATGTCAACGGCGCTGCCACCGGAGCCCTCCGAAAAGATCGCGGCGCCCTGGCCCGCCTCGTTCTCCAAAAACGTATTCTGACTTATCTCCGTGTCGCCAGGATTGTAAAGACAGATGGCCCCGCCGCTCTCGTCACAGTTGTTCTCAGTAAAGACACAATTCGTTATGGATATTTTTTCCGTTCCGTTGCCATAGCGCATCAGGATGGCCGCACCGCTGTCGTCATGGTAGTTTTTGGCGAAGACGCAATTGTTAATGGTCAGATTGCCGCGGTAAATGTCCACGGCCGCCTCACCGGCGCCCCGGATCGTCATGTCCTCAATAGACGCCGTTGTCCCACTATCGTTGCTGTAATTAAGCATTCTCGTATACGAGTTGATGTTGTCCTGGGTCCAGTCGTTCTCACCATCCAGAATCGTGCTGTCGCTCCCGGAACCCCTTAGGGTTACCGCCGCCATTCCGATGTAGAAGCTCTCATTCGTCGTTGACGGGCTGTAGGTGCCCGGCAGCAGCTGGATCGTATCTCCGTCATAAGCGTTCCCTGCCGCCATGCTCAAGCTTTTATAAGGATTGCCTTGCGTGCCGTCGCCGGTCGAATCACTGCCGTTTACCGCGTCGGCGTAGATCGTGGTGGCAGCGCTGACGGCGGCACGAATCCGGCCTGTCTCTTGTCCCGGGTTGTCACCGTTCGCGATGGCGACGGCGGGCAGAGACCCGATCATCAGCGCCGAGAGGGCCAGTCCGCAAATCGCGGAAACAAACGGACTCCTAAACTTGGCTATTGGCATCTTTTCTACCTTTCAATCGTGTCCTCGTGGGTAAGCGTAATATTACCGCAAATACTAATCTTGATTAGGCTAAATTGTCAATATTTGCTTTCCGTTTCGCGGCCTCCGTACAGGTCTATCAATTTCTCCCGCGGCATCCAATACACGACCAACCCGCGTTTATTGCGGCGCGCCCGACCGCCGGGATAGTAGGCCCGCCGCAGAATATCTTGCCAGGCGGCGATCAACCTGTAAATGAGTGTCGGCGGCGCCTGAAAAACCTCGAACCCCAACCGCCTCACAAGCGGACTTAGCAGCGTCATCCCGTAAACCGCTTTGAAGTCGGGGAGCTGGCCGCGTTGTGCGAGCCTGGCCAAAGCTGCGTATTCTTGTCGCAGCAAAGTCAATTCGTTGGACGCCAGAGAATCGCCGGACTCCATGACATCGCGCAGCCGGTAGTTTATCAGGTGAAGTTCCAGAATAGGATCTCCGGACTCAATCACGGGACCGTCGGATAAAGAGACGCGCGGGCCGTGATAAGGGTGGAGTGAAACTGCCCCGACGCCCGAACCACCCGTCACCGGTCTCTCCCTGGCGACCTTCGAATAGAGCTTTTCCCAAGGGGTCAGGATGAGCCGGGCTAGTGCGCTCACGCCGGCGTATCCGAAATGGCTAGCTCGCGCGCGTAAGTCACAGGTGTGTTCAGTATCGAGGCGGCGACATCGAGCGCGGCGTCCGGACGTGCCAAAGCGGCGGCCGCGCGGGACATCCTGGCTAAGGCGTCAGGCTCATTCAGCAGGCGACGCAGAACCGATTCCAATTGGGCCGGTTGGCGGGCATAACGGGCTGCACCCTTCTTTAGGAGAAACTTGCAGTTGCTGGCCTCCTGTCCCGGTATGACATTAAAAGCGACCAACGGCAATCCGCAGGCCAGAGCCTCAGCTACCGTTATGCCGCCGGTCTTGGAGATAATGAGGTCGGCAGCGCTCATATAACTTTTGACGTCCTCGACAAATCCAAGTACGCGCACGGGAAACAGAGCGTTCTTTGTAATCGTCTTTAGACGCTTTTCCAGCTTCTTGTCGTGGCCGGCGATGACAATTGTCTGATGCGGCACCTCAAGCCGTTCCAGCACCCGGACGATCTCAGGTAACCCGCCGAGCATCGAAAATGCGCCAGCCATCACAAGCACGGCCGGCATTTCTTGGCTAAGGTCAAGGGCGGTTCGGGCGTCGGCCCGGTCAACACGTCCAGCAAACTCCCGCCGAATCGGTATTCCGGTGACGGTTATTCTATCCGGCGCCATGCCCCGCTCCTCCAACCCGGCGCCGACACTGCCGTCGGCCACATAATAGCGGTCGACGTGCGGATGAATCCATTGACTGTGTACAACATAATCCGTAATCACGACATGGACGGGCACATCCACAAGCCCTTCTTCCTTAAGTTCGGATAGAACGCCGGCCGGAGTCGGAAACGTGCAAACGATAAGGTCCGGATCATGTCTGTCCAGGTAGTCAAGTAGGTTTTCTTTGCCTAAATGGTTGAGTTGGCGTTGCCATACTGAATCTGGCGGAATATGGCCGGTCCGCTTATAGAAAAGCCCATAGCCTGCAGGCAGGCGGCGCACCGATTGAACATAGAGAGTCTGAGTCAATCGGTTGAATGGCTCGGAGACGAATTGGAAGAAATCAACTATGTCGACTTCTGTTGTCGGGTCGATGCTCTTGATACCCTCTTGCAGGGCGCGAGAAACCTGATTATGGCCGGCTCCATAACTGGCCGATAAGATCAGCACCCGCTTTGCGCGTCGCGGCATTCGTCTCACCTGCCTCTTCTTGTGGAGCTGTCTCGACAAAGCGTTGCAAGACCGCGGACACCGCCCGGTCAGCCGAACCGCGTCGCACTGTGCGGCGCGCGGCCGAGCGCATGCTCTCGCGAGTGACCGGATCCGACAAAATCAAACCCACTGCCGCTGCCAATTCAGAGATGGTGTTGGCCGTCAACGCGGCTCCAGCCCGGACCATGAACCTGGTATTTTCCGCCTCTTGTCCCGGAACGGGTCGCCAAACAACTACCGGCAGACCCGAAACCATAGCCTCGGTCATTGTTAAACCGCCGGCTTTAGAAACCATGACGTCCGCTCGGCTCATAAGGTGTCCGAGGTTGGGAGCAAAGCTCACCAGCTCGATGTTGCCGCCGTTAGCCACCTCGCCCAAGCGCCGAGCCAACATGTCGTTCCCCCGGTAAAGAACCACGATTTTCGCCGCGGGAGCCGAACGCGAGAGAGAGCACGCGACATTAAACGCGTCGTTGGTCCGATAGCCGTGCGCAGCAAATATAACCACCGGCACCCCGGAAGTATTGCCGGTGTCTTTCTCCATCCCGCCAAACGAGATGTCGATCGGAATCCCGCTGATTTCGACACGCGCTCTGTCAATCCCGCGCTTCACCAGCTCGGTCTTGATCTCGTTAGTGGCGACCAAGTATAAGTCGACGGGGTTATGCAGCCAGCCCGAATGTACGGAATAGTCGGTAATGACTGTCGCCAGCATGCCGCTAAACAAGCGCTTCCGCCGCAGCGTCGTCAAAACTCCGCCGGGGGCAGGATACGTAAACAGGACGATATCCGGCTCTTCGGTCGTCACCTTGGAGGCCAGCTCTTCGCGACCAAAGCGGTCAGCCGCGGCATGCACCCAGGAGTCGGGCGGAAGCGCATCAACCTTTTTATAAGCGGCCCCGTATAGAGCCGGCGTCCAAGTTGTCCCGGTCGAGTAGACAAAACGAGAGACTTTGTTAAAAAACGGAGAAACCAGCTCATAAAAATCCAGAATAGAGACGCGAGTAACGCCACGGGCAACAAACGCTTCCCGCAATGAGTTAGAGACGCTGGTGTGACCGGCGCCAAAACTTGCCGTAACTATCAGCACACTTGGATCTTTATCTGCACGCAAGACTTCTACCCCCTCCCTATCCTACTATTTCGGGCCCGGCATGACCAACCGGCGCGGCACGGCGACAGTTGCACCCGTGTGTTTGTTAGAATTGGCGAATGGACCCACAAACGACGACGCCCGCGTTATCAGCGGACAAGCTTACTAAATCATTCGGCGCTTTCGTCGCCGTCGACGGAATCAGCTTCGCAATCAGACACGGCGAGTGTTTTGGCATTCTCGGACCAAACGGCGCAGGCAAGACCACGACCGTCAAAATGATCAGCGCCGTGTCACCTCCGACCTCCGGCCGTCTTAATGTTTTGGGTTTAGATCCCGCCCGCGACCCGCGGTCTCTGAAGGCGGCCATTGGCGTTGTTCCGGACGAGAACAACTTGGATATCGACCTCTCCGTCCAAGCCAATCTGGAAGTCTACGCCGGCTTCTTTAACTTTTCCCGCGCGCAGGCGACGGCGAAGAGCCGAGACCTGCTGCGCTTCGTCGAACTGGAGGATAAAGCCGAGCTGGATATCGACGAGCTCTCGAATGGCATGAAACGCCGGCTTTTGCTGGCGCGCGCTCTCTTAAACGATCCCCGCCTGTTAATCCTGGACGAACCGACTGCGGCGCTTGATCCGTCGATCCGTCACCAACTGTGGGACAAGATGCGCGATCTGAAAACTCGAGGAATGACACAAATCCTTACCACTCACTATATGGACGAAGCCGCCCGGATGTGCGATCGACTGATCATTATGAACGGTGGCAAGATTGTTGAAAACGGTGAGCCGCTGGCCCTCATTGAAAAGCATGGCCAACCCGATCTTGAGGGAGTCTTCTTGAAGCTCACCGGACGAAAGCTGGAAGAATGAACCTACTGCGAAGCCTGGCCACCATATCCCCGCGCGGCGTGCTTAAAATGTGGGAGCGAGACAGGCGCGCGTTCCGAAAGGTCTTCTGGGTCTCCATGGTGCCAACGTTTTTCGGGCCTTTGATCCTGATGTTAAGCCTGGGCACCGGCGTCGGTACGCTGGTGAGCAGCGTCCAAGGCTTGACCTATCAGCAATTCATCGCGCCCGGGCTCCTGGCTTCGTCGGCGATGCTGGGCGCGACCTACTCCTGTACGTATGATTGTTTTGTCCGCCTCAAGTATCAGAAAGTATACGACGCGATATTAGCGACGCCGCTGAATATCGAGGAGATCGTGACGGGCGAGTTATTCTGGGGCGCTACCCGCGGTCTGTTGGGCGCCGGCGCGTTCCTTTTGGTGATTACCGCGTTCGGTCTGGCAAAATCGCCGCTCGCCCTAGCTACGCTCCCGCTCTTGTTTATTGTCGGCTTGATGTTCGCGGTACTGGGGATGACATTTACCGCGTTGATTTCGGACGTGTCTCTCTTTACGCATTACTTTACGATGTTCGTAACGCCATTGTTCCTGTTCTCGGGAATATTCTTTCCGGTGCAGAATCTGCCGTCGTGGGCCGCCGGCCTGATCGAGGCAACACCTTTGCTGCACTGCGTGCGGGCAACGCGCTGTCTTTTAAACAGCCAGGTAACGGGACAATTTTGGTGGGACATATTATATGTGCTCGCGGTTACTCTTATCTTCTTTATGGCGTCAATCTACCTTATGCGGCGGCGAATCGTTAAGTAGCTGATTGTACGCGAGAAAGCCGTTGCATCACATTAGGCGATGCAACGGCTTTATTATTCAGCCGCGGCGTTGCCGCAAACGCTGCTAAAGTACGGTGACTGTCACCAGATAGAATTGCGTTGTTCCATTATCCGCAGTTACCAAGTAAGCCACCGGGAAGGTGAAATCCCTCGCCAGCCCGCTCGCCGGCACCACGTGCGCCAGCGGCGATACAGTAACCGTCGGCACAAGCGCCGTCACATCCGTGCCCGTCGGAACAGACACAGCGATTGTTTTCGCGCTCTCATTGATTATCGTGACGCCTGTCGGAATCGTGAATCCGATAATCGCTTTGGCGGGATTCGCGACGACCGTGACCGTTTGCGTGTAAGTATTAGATATCACGCTGCCGGTCGCCTCGTCGATCAGCCGCCGGGTGACCGTATAGTCTCCCTGAGGTGCGCTAGCGTTGAAATGAACGTTATCAACGTCTGTGAAGTCGTCTCCTGTTACCGTGGTCCAACCCGAGGCTCCGGTGAATAAGATGTCGTTACCGACAACCGATGGCCCGTAGGCGGCATCTGCCACAAGACCACTCGTCGCGTCATACCGGCCTTTCTGGGTAAGGGTCGCCATTCCGGCTGTCAGCACAGTCGACGCTTTGTGGACCGTTATCTCCCAATGGAGACTTGGGCCCGAGTCGGCAGCCGTAACCGCGCGAATCCCATAGTAAGCGTCATTCCCGCGATAGAGCGGTGACGTCAGGACCGGCAAGAACTCCGCTAGGACCGTCGAGCTGCCGTTGGACGCCAAAACCCGGGTGTCGGCGGCGGCTGTGACCGAGACCTTCGGAAGCACGTTCACCGTTCTGGTGACTGGCGTGGCGTGATTACCCGCCGCGTCCGTCGCGTTATAGGTGATCGTATAGGTGCCGATCGCGTGAGTATCGACCGTGCCTGTAGCGGTTGCCTGGAACAAGCCATCGACATCATCGGTTGCCGTTGCCCCTGCGTCAAAATAATCAGCGTCAACGAAGATGTTGACCGGTGTAATTCCGTTCAAGGCAATAACCGGCGCTGTAATGTCCGCTACCGGTAATGTGACAATCATCGGTGTTGCGTTACCGACGGTATCAATGAAGTTAGCCAACATGGTGTGTTCGCCTTCGCCCAGGATAATCGGCGTATCCGGCCAATAATCCCAAATGTCACCGCTGCCTGTGTAACGCATCACTCCGTTGGCGGCTCCGTCGAACAGGACGGGGACGTCAGCAAGGGCAAGATGGGCATCGGTGAAGACGACGCTCAAACCGTTCAGCGAGTCTGTGGGACCAGCTATCGTGCCGGCCGCGTAGAGACTGCCGGTGGGTTCGACGGTCATGACGGCGGGATGATTCGCCGTGTTCCAAGACAAGGTTCCGCCGGTCGGACCTGTATCATCAATTACCACTGTCACCTGGTAAAACTGAGTCGTGCCGTTTTGCGCGGTAACAAGGTAGGGCATCGGGAACGTGAAGTCCTGGGCGACCCCGCTAGACGGCCAAACAAAGGCCATCGGCGACACCGTGATTGTCGGGACAAGCGCGGCCACATCGGTTTCTCCTGGAACAGCGACCTCGACGGTGTGCGCTGTTTCGTTAATTGTCGTCGCCCCTGTCGGTATCGAGAAGCTGATTATCGCTTTCTCGTTGCTTGGCAAAACGTTAATCGTTGTCGTCTGGGTCGCCGAGTTGTAGTTTGTCGTGTCCGTCGGTGTGAAATCTACCGACAGCGTCTGCCCAAGGCCCTCAGAGAGCACCGTTCCGGCTGGCGGCGTGTACACGAAAGCTCCCGCGACTCCGCCTGAGGTCGCGTTGAGCTGAGTAGAGCTAAGCGGTGTCGGCCAGGTAATGTCGGCCGGCGCCGCCCAGGCAATAACAGGATCGGCCTTCAGGACGGTGATCGTTGTCGTCTGGGTCGCCGAGTTGTAGTTTGTGGTATTTGTCGGTGTGAAGGTAACTGACAATGTCTGCCCCGCCCCGGCGTTCAAGACGGTTCCGGCCGGCGGGGTATACACGAAAGCCCCGGCAACTCCGCCCGAGGTTGCGTCGAGCTGGGTCGAGCTTAGAGGTGTGCCGTAAGTGATGTCGGCCGGCGACGCCCACGTGATGACCGGATCAGCCTTCAGAACGTTTATAGTCACCGTGGCCGTTTCTTCCCGATAGTTGGTCTCGTCATCAGGCGTGAATTCGACAGAAAGCGTCTGTCCCATACCAGCGTTAAGGAGAGTGCCGCTCGGCGGTGTATAGACGAACTCTCCGGGCACTTCCGCCGTTGCGTTCAGCTGGGTAGAGCTCAGCATGGTGCCGTAGACGATGTCCGCCGGATTTGTCCAGTTGACTTCTGATTCGGCTTTGTTGACTGTAATCGTTGTTGTTAAGGTCGCCGAATTATAGTGAGTCGTGTCGGTCGGTGTAAAAGTGACCGACAATGTCTGGCCGACGCCGGCGTCAAGGACTGTCCCGGCCGTCGGGGTGTAAACAAATACTCCGGCCACAGCCGCCGTAGCGTTTAGCTGAGTAGAGCTTAACGGTGTACCGTAGGTGATGGCCGAGGGCGTGACCCAAGCCAACCCGGGACTGGCTTTAACAACATTGATGGTTGTGGTTTGCGTGACCGGGTTGAAACTAAGCGGGTCAGTCGGCGTAAAGGTCACCGATAAGACCTGATTGGGTCCGACTTCTAGAATCGTGCCAGCCGGCGGCGTGTAGACGAATGTTCCAGAGACGCCGCCCGCGGTCGCGTTTAGCTGAGTCGAGCTTAACGCCGTGCCGTATGGAATGTCAGCCGGCGTGGGCCATGATATTGTCGGCGTACCAATTGTTACCGCGAACGATTGGTCGACAGGGGCGGCGGCGTTATAGTTGCCGTTGCCTGCCTGGCTGGCGCGAACGACAACCGTTCCCGCTCCAGTAAGCGTAACCGTGTTGCCGTTAATTGTCGCGGGGCCGCTAACTATGCTGAACGTCACTGCCAGACCTGAAGTTGCGGTCGCGGATACGGTGAAAGGCGGATCGCTGGCAGCCTTAGCGCCCAGAGGCCCGAAAGTGATCGCCTGATTGGCCTTATTCACTGTGATTGCTGTTGTTTGAGTTACAGGATCGTAATTAACCAGATCGGTCGGCGTAAACATTACCGACAGAGCACGTCCGGCTCCGGCGTTAAGAATCGTCCCGGCGGCCGGCGTATACACAAACACTCCCGGCACACTGGCCGTGGCATTCAGCTGGGTTGAACTGAGTGCCGTGCCATATGTAATCGCGGCCGGCGCGGGCCAGGTGAGGGTTGGGAGGAAACTGGCGTTGATATCATCAAATAACCACAGTGCGCTTGCCGTTTGGCCGTAGTCATAAAGGGCGGCCACCTCGCAAATCGAATCGTTATCGTAGTCGCCGCACGTTGCTTGGGTGCGCGCAGCGTCAAAATCACCGACGCCGCTATACCAGATATTGACCGCGGACATCGTGCTTCCCGCAGACTTAAAACGCCATAGACGGCTGGTCGCAAAGCCATAGTCGTAGAGAATGACGATGTCAGCCTGGCCGTCTCCGCTGAACTCACCCGAAACTATCCTAGAGCGATTCCAGTCCCAGCTGCCAGGCGCACTCGACCAGGCAAGATTAGACGTCATAGTAGTACCGTTCGATTTCATCAGCCATAGGCGGCTGGTGGCTATACCATAGTCATAAAGAATCCCCATGTCGGCCTGGCCGTTACCATCGTAATCAGCGGCCGTGATCATTGCCTTGCTCCAGTCAAAAGAGCCGGAGACACTCGACCAGGCTAGGCTAGGCGTAAGCGTGGTTCCATTCGATTTCATTATCCAAATTCGGCTGGTGGCGTGTCCGTAGTCATACAGAAACATCAAGTCGTCACGAGCCGGAGCGGCACCGTCGACATCGCCCGCAGCCATCTTTATTTTGCTCCAATCAAAGTTATTGGAACCGCTATTCCAGGTAAGGGTGGGTGTAAACGTCGTCCCGTTAGATCGGAAGATCCAAACGCCCGTGTCGGCGCTGCCATAGTCATACGCGATCGCCAAATCGGATTTCCCGTCACCGTTAAAATCACCGGCGGCCATCTTCGCTTTGCTCCAATCAAAATTGCCGCTGCCGCTGGACCACGCCAGGCTAGACGTGAACGTTGTGCCGGTGGATTTCATTAGCCAGAGACGTGTGGTCGCGTGACCGTAGTCATAAAGGATGGCGGTGTCTTTCATTCCGTCACCATCGAAATCGCCGCTCGCAACCTTTGCTTTTGACGCATCGAAAGAGCTGCTGGACCAAGCCATAGACGGCGTAACAGCTAGAGCCGCAGCGCTTACGGGAATGGTGCCGATCGCAGCCGGCGCTGTTGAAGCCGCCGCCGCGGTGCCGGTAATTAGAAGAAAGGACATAATCAGACCGAGCCATAGGGTTTTTAGTATTTTGGACATGTTTCCTCCTCTAGTAAGCGTGCGTGAAGATTTTCGCGACTGGCAAAGATGTCAGAAGAAAAGACAAGAAGAGAAAGAATGCGTCAAGATAGCTGCAATGAGGTTGAATCCCAGCATATTAGGTGCGCGCCGAATTGTGAAGACGCAAACAAAAAAACTAGGGTAAATACTAGGGTCGTTACGTGGCCGCGAGGGTGTGCGCGACAACAGCCTGCCCTAGAGAAATGCCGCCGTCGTTAACGGGCAGTTCCTTGTGCAACAGTAAGCGAAAATCCTGCTTCTTTAGACCCTTGATAACTCTCGCGTATAAAGTCGCGTTTTGAAAAACACCGCCTGACAAGGCGACTGTTCGCACGCCAGTCGCTTCCCTTAGGCGCCCGCAGGTCGCGACTATTATGTCCGCGACCGTGGCCTGGAATTTCGCACCGATAACGGCGGCTGGCACGCATTTCAGCAAATCATTAACAATGCCCTTGATCAGCGGGTCGGTGTTGATCACCGTCGGTTGGCCCGGCGCCGCTATATAGTCAAACTCATAACGGCCGTGCTCGGCCTCGTCTGACTGCATCTCCAGTTCGATTGCCGCTTGCCCCTCGAACTCGATAGCGTCCCGCACCCCGATGAGCGAAGAGACGGCGTCAAATAACCGACCGGCGCTGGACGTTAAGGGGGACAACAAGCCGGTCGCCACCTGACGTTCCAGAATCTCTGTTTCCACCGGATCAAGCCGGCTCAAGAAGTCCAACCCCAGATCGGCGTAGGCGTCACCATATGTGCTCAACAGATAGGAGAGCGCGGTCCGGTAGGGCTTCTCAACCGCTGCCTCGCCACCGGGTAACCGAATCTGCTTAAGATGAGCGGCCCGTTCGAAACCGGCCCAGTCCGCCAGCAGAAATTCCCCGCCCCAGATCGTGCCGTCGGTGCCGTAACCGGTACCGTCAAAAGCAACACCGATTACCTGGTCGCGCCAGCCGTTCTCAACCGCGCAGCTGACGATGTGCGCGTGGTGATGCTGGACCTCAACCAAACGGGGCGCCTTGAGATCGCGCGCGAATTTGGACGAGAAGTAATCCGGATGCATGTCACAGGCGACGACCTCAGGATTAATTCGGAACAGTCGCTTGTAAAGCTCAAGCGTCCGTTCGAAATGCTCAAACGTTTCCACATTTTCCATGTCGCCAATATGCTGTGACACGAACCCGTAGCCTTCCTTAAGAAGACAAAACGTGCTTTTGAGTTCACCGCCGACGGCTAAAACCTCTTTCTTGGCCTTAAAAGTCAGGTGAACCGGGTAGGGTGCGTAGCCACGGGCGCGCCGGATCATAACGCGGTGTCCCTCGACAATACGGACAACCGGATCGTCATAGCGGGAGTAGATATCTCGGTCGTGCAGCAGCCAGCCGTCGGCGACATGTTCGAGACGTCGCAATCCCTCGGTGTTTTCGGCGGCAATCGGCTCCTCGCTTATATTTCCGCTTGTCATGACCAATATCAGCCCTGTGTCACGCAGCAGTAGTTGATGCAGCGGCGTGTAGGGAAGCATAATGCCGATATAGTTGTTGCCTGGTGCGATGTTCGGCGCGACAACGTCTTTAGGGCGGCGGCGCAGCAGAACGATCGGACGTTCCGGAGACTCTAGCAGCTCTTGTTCCGCGGCATTGATAAAACATATCTCCGCGGCCTCCTTGATCGTCTCCGTCATCACCGCCAGCGGCTTGCCATAGCGATGCTTCTTGTCGCGCAGTCGTTTTACGGCGTCTTCGTTACCCGCGTCACAGGCCAGCTGGAAACCACCCAGTCCCTTGATGGCGACGATCTGCCCGGCTTGCAACATCTCGACCGCCGCCGCTAGGGCCTCTTCGCCCTCAAGGTTTACGGTTTGCTGGTCTGCGGTCGTCTGGTCCTGGGGTCGTCTGCCAACAAACGACAGCCTCGGCCCACACACCGGACAAGCGTTTGGTTGGGCATGAAAGCGCCGGTTATTCGGATCATCATACTCCCGCTGGCAATCCGAACACATCTCAAATTTATTCATGGTGGTTTTGGGCCGGTCGTAAGGCATGTCTTCGATAATGGTGAACCGGGGCCCGCAATTAGTGCAGTTTGTAAAGGGGTAGCGCCAACGTCGGTCGGCTGGATCGAAGACTTCCGCCGCGCAATCGTCGCAGGTAGCGATGTCCGGAGAAACTAGTTGAAATTCGTCGGGTTGGGCCAGACTAGGTTGAATAACGAACCCGGCGTCGCCCTGGACGTGCATGATGCGCGGGCTGATCGACTCGATGACGGCGCGGGGCGGAGCTTCCGGCTTCAGCGCGTGGCGGAAACGCTCCAGGTCTTTAAGTTCACCTTCAGCCTCGACAACAACGCCCTCACCGGTATTGAGGACGAATCCGGACACATCGTGCCGTTGCGCCAGCTGATAAACAAAGGGCCGGAATCCGACCCCTTGAACGACACCTTTGATTAATAAACGGATTCGCTCTCTCGCCATTACCTGATTATACGCCTCGAACGTCCCTGCGCATGCTGAGTTTCCAACGAGCCTATCCCTCTACCATCGGCGCGGTAAATTGGCTGTTGTAAAGCGACGCGTAGAAGCCGTTCTTGGCCAGAAGTTCGCTATGCTTACCTTGCTCGACAATATTCCCGTCGTCCATGACCAGGATAAGGTCGGCGTGGATTATGGTTGAGAGCCGGTGCGCGATGACAAAACTTGTCCGGCCTTCCATCAGCTTCTCCATGGCCTGCTGAATCAGCATCTCTGTCCGCGTGTCTACCGAGCTGGTCGCTTCGTCCAAGATCAGCATCGGCGGATTTGCCAGCATCGCGCGTGCAATCGTCATCAGCTGTTTCTCGCCTTGCGAGATATTGTCGGCCTCTTCGTTCAGCTCCATCTGATAGCCGTTAGGCAGAGAGCGGACAAAGTGGTCGACATGAGCGGCGATGGCTGTCTCCGTTATTTCTTCGTCGCTTGCCTTTATGTTTCCGTAGGCGACATTGTCCTTTATAGTCCCGTTAAAGAGCCAGGTGTCCTGCAGCACCATGCCAAACAAGCGTCTAAGGTCAGCGCGCCTCATGTCGCGAATGTCGACGCCATCGATCTTTATCGACCCTCCGTTGACATCGTAGAATCTCATCAATAGGTTGACCATTGTTGTCTTGCCCGCCCCAGTCGGCCCGACTATCGCTACACGCTGCCCCGGTTTGACGCTGGCGTTGAATCCCTTAATGATTGTTTGGTCGGGGTTGTAGCCAAATACAACGTGGTCGAATTCAACCGAACCCTTAACGGACTCAAGTTTGACGGGAGGATCAGCCTCGGGAATCTCTTCCTCTTCGGCCAGGAATTCGAAGATTCTTTCGGCGGCCGCGGCGGTCGACTGCAACACGTTCGCGATGTTCGCGGTTTGCATTACCGGTTGGTTGAATTGCCTCGTGTACTGAATAAAAGCTTGGATGTCGCCGATATTTACAGTTCCCTTGACGGCCAGCCAGCCGCCCAGAACCGATACGCCGACAAACCCGAGGTTGCCGAATACATTCATGATCGGCATCATCAAACCGGATAGAAACTGGGATTTCCAGGCGCTTTCGTAGAGGTCGCTATTTATGGCCTTAAAGGTGGCGATGCTCTTCTTTTCGCCGTTGAAGACCTTGACGACATTGTGCCCGCCGTACATCTCTTCCACATGCCCGTTGAGCTTACCAAGGGTTTGTTGCTGCGCGAAGAAATGCTTTTGACTTAACTTGACCATCAAACCGATAAATCCAAAACTGAGCGGGATAAGCAAGAGAGCGACCAAGGTCATCTGCCAGCTGATCGTCAGCATCATAATCAGAATCCCAATGATCATAGTTACGGACGTAACGATCTGAGTCATCCCCTGGTTAAGTGTCTGACTGATCGTGTCGACGTCGTTTGTCACGCGGCTCAAGACATCGCCGAAACTTCTGGAGTCAAAGTATTTGAGGGGCATTCGGTTGATTTTCGCGGAAATATTTTGCCTGAACGTATAGGAGATTTTCTGGGTTACGGTCGTCATGATCCAGCCTTGGATATAGCTGAACAAGGCGCTCAATAGATACAGCCCGATTAGCAGATACGCCAGACTGAGCAGTTTCGAATAATCGATCGTGGGGCGCTTACTCAAGTCGAGTTTCCTGAAAGCCGCTAGCTTGTCAGCGGGAATCTTCTTAACTAAGGCTGGGGGAGCCGTCTGCAGCAGATCGGCGCCGGTTGTACCCGGCGGAATCTTCACGCCCTTGGGAAACTGCGTTATCACCGCGTCATAGGTCTTCATGTTGACGTAGTCATTGACCACCTGGTTAGTCATCTTACCCAGGTACTTCGGGCTGAGGATGGCAAAGACGGTGCTCGCAATGGCGAACACGATAACAATGATGATCGCCATCCAGTAAGGCCTTAGATACGAAATAAAAGTCTTCATGGTGCGCCTAAAATTCTTTGGCTTCTCACCCGGCATCATGGCGCCTGGACCAAAGTGCCCGCCGCCCGGCCCTCGACCGCCCGCCGGCGGCTTTTGCGGACCCTGATTGTCTTTTCCTGCCATTGTGTCTTTTCTCTCGGACATCATAGCGCCAGCTCCTCAGGCGATAGCTGTGAGGTGGCGATTTCCAGGTAAACGGGGCTGGTCTTGAGCAGATCTTGGTGTTTGCCAACGCCGACGACGCGTCCCTCGTCAAGCACGATGATCTTGTCGGCCGTCATGATCGTGCTGATCCGCTGGGCCACGATCAGAACTGTCGCGTTTCTTGTTTCGGCGCTTAACGCCTCCCGCAAGGCGGCATCGGTTGTAAAGTCGAGCGCGGAGAAACTGTCGTCAAATATATATATCTCCGGCTTCTTGATGATCGCGCGCGCTATGGCTAGCCTTTGTTTCTGGCCTCCGGATACGTTTGCCCCGCCTTGGGCGATGGGCGTGTCAAACTTGCCGTCCAGCTCCATGATGAAATCGTAAGCCTGCGCGGTCTCGGCGGCTTTTTTAATCTCGGCGTTAGTGGCATTCGGCCGGCCGAACTTGATATTGCTGTCGACTGTGCCGGTGAAGAGCACGCCTTTTTGCGGAACGAAACCGATCTTGTCGCAAAGGTCTTCCTTAGTAACGTTGCGCACGTCCAGGCCGTCGATGAGTACTTGCCCGTCGGTTACGTCGTAGAACCTGGGAATCAGATTAATAACTGTCGATTTGCCGCTGCCGGTGCTGCCGATGATTGCCGTGGTCTCTCCCGCCTTGGCAGTGAAAGAGACGTCCTTCAGAATAGGGGTCTCCGCTCCCGGATATGAGAACGTCACATTCTTGAACTCGACAATTCCTTTGACGTTTGGCGAGTATCGTTTTGGCTCTTGCGGGTCGCGAATCAGCGGTTCGGTATCAATCACGTCGGCCACCCGCTGCGCCGAAACCGACGCGCGCGGCACCAGAATGAAAATGATCGATATCATCAAGAAAGCGAATATAACCTGCATTGCGTACTGCATGAACGCAATCATGTCGCCGATTTGCAGGCTGCCCGTCCCGATTTCATGGGCGCCTACCCAGACGATCATTATCGAGACGACGTTGAGGATCATGATCATCATCGGCTGCATGATAACCATCAAACGGTTAACGAACAAGTTCAGATCGGTTAAATCCCTGTTGGCGCGGGCAAATTTTACTTCTTCCTGCTCCTCGGTATTAAAGGCGCGTATGACCCGCAAACCGGTCAGGTTTTCTCTGGTCACGAGGTTGAGCCTGTCAACCATCTTCTGCAGCAACTTGAATTTCGGCACGGCGATCGTGAATAAAACGATGAACATGCCAAACAGCACCGCGACGGCCAGACCAATGATCCAAGACATGGAAGGCGCCTTACCGTAGGCCTTAATGATAGCGCCGATGCCCAGGATCGGGGCCGACAAAACCATTCTCAGAACCATGACCAAGACCATTTGGATCTGCTGGATGTCGTTGGTCGAGCGGGTGATCAGCGACGCCGTTGAGAACTTATCAAATTCCCGCAAGGAGAAGCTTTCCACCTTGGAGAAAACCTCTTCCCTGATCGTCTTCGAGAATCCGGTCGCGACCTTGACGGCGATGTAGCCGTAGGCGACCGTACACGCGGCCCCCAACAGCGAGACTAGCAGCATCAATCCGCCGGTGCTCCAGATCAAGCCGGTGTCTTTGCCGATGATCCCCTGGTTGATGATTTTCGCCATATAGTCCGGAAGTTGCAGGTCGGTCTGCACTTGGACATATACCAAAACGAAGATCACGACAATCGATAACGTATAGGGTTTAAGGTATTTGAGGAGTCGTTTCAACTAGATGTCCTTTAATACTTTGTCCAGCTCTTTCTGCCGCATGGCCATTTCCTCCGACATCTTTTGAAAGCCGGACAGTTTCATAAGCATGATCGCGTCGCCGTGCATTCCCATGACCAAAAGTTTCTCGCCCTTCTCTAACTTTAAGGCGTTCCTGGCCTCGACTGGTATGACGACCTGGCCTTTGTCGCTGATAGTCGTGCTGCCGTAAAAAATAGGCCTTCTCATTTCACACTCCTCTTACTTTTCCAACTTATACAACCTATACACATATTAGCGCATGTTTATATGGATGTCAAAACGCGGATCGTCGTGCTGGAATAACTTGGACAATCTGCCTCTAGAGAGGAATGATGGTGCCGGTGATGCTGGTGTCGTCGACCTCCAGCATGCCGATCGACAGTTCGTGGGAGAAGCGGCGGTCGGTCGCCGTGCCTGGATTAAAGAACAGGACTCCGTCAATGACCTCATTCATGGCGTGATGGCTATGCCCGAAGACAATAGCGTCAACTTTATCCCCAATGAATTGGTCCTTTACCCACTCGACTAGGCCGTTCGGAGCACCAAATCCGTGTGTCAGCCCGATTCGGAACTTGCCGGCCTCAATGATCCGTTTAGCTGGCAGCGTGCTGCATACGTCCAGATGGTCCATGTTGCCGCAGACCGCTTCAACCTTTGTGAGCTTCTCCAGAGCCTCCAACACCGACAAGGAAACCATATCGCCGGCGTGCAAAATCAAGTCCGCGCCGCGAAACTCCGCGAAGACGCGCTCCGGCAACCGGTCGGTAACGCTTGGTATGTGGGTGTCAGATATTACGCCGATTCTCATGACAAGATGATACCAGGTTTTATGTTAGAGTTGGCGTATGGATTTCGAAGATGAGCTGGCCGCGGTAGAGAAAACAAAGGTCCGTCTGGCGATGCGCGAGGCGCGCGATTCGTTGGGCGAAGGCGCCAGAACCGCCAAGAACGCGGCGATTACTGCGGCGGTAATCTCGTTGCCTGAGTTTCGAACCGCCCATGCCGTGATGGCCTATGTCGCGTTTGGCAGCGAGGTCGACGCCGCCGGAATCATGAGCGCCGCGGCCAACGACGGCAAGCTGGTGCTGATTCCGGATCATTTCGGCCTACTGGAGGTAACGGGGTCGATCGTGAAACGGGTCGAGGCCGTCGAGGCGGATCTGGTTCTGATCCCGGGTTTGGCGTTCGACGCCAACGGTTTGCGGTTAGGATATGGCGGCGGATGGTACGACCGCTTCATCACTAAACTGCGGCCCGACGTGAAGTTGGCGGGTTTAGCTTACGAAGAACAGGTCGTGCAGAACATCCCAGATGAACCGCACGACCTGCGCCTCCACATTCTAGTTACCGACAAACAGATAATCAGACCCTAGCTTTTACGTCTACGCGCCTGATTCCGCACCGTTATACATTATCCCGATATCCGTCACATCGCTGCTTCTGGTTATATTAACCGTGGCGGTCGTCTCGGTTCCCTCTTTCTTATAAGAGATCATCTCGCCACCGTCCTGGCCTGCGACTGTCAAAACAACGGTCCAACCCAAACCGGCCATTTTGTCCTTGTACCAGCTGGCGACCTTGGCCGCTGCGTCCTTCGTTTCGTAAGTGAGGCTGATGCTGACGTTACCGCTGATCGGCTCCCCTTTGATATATAGCGTACGAGTCGAGTCAGGATAGCGCGGGACCGACTTTAGATCTTCGCCGGTTACTTCCTTGGTCTTGGTTGTATCGATCTTTGTGTTTGTGCTGTCCTCGATGCTTTTCTTAACGTTCGACTCTACCGACTTCCCGACCTCGTCGCCGATTCTGCTGCTCAGGCCGCTTGGCAAACAACAGCCCGCGACCATTACGCCGCTCAGTGCAAGCGCGGCGACAATACTCAACCCTGCCTTCAGATTCATAAAGCCCCCTTTTTGTGTCCACTACGTTGTTGTCAAACTATCAGATTACAAAGAGTACAAGGACGACATGGCCGTAAGACCTGCCCTTGCCCCCATGTCATCCTCGTGCTCCTTGTGTTCTCTGTGCACTTCGTACTTTATATTACTTCTGGCATTTCGGGCAATAGTGGCTTGAGCGGCCGGCGACTTTCACTTTCTTAACCGTTCCGCACCCGCGCTTGACACACGGTTCCCCAGTGCGTCCGTAGACCTTGAGTGAGGAAACATAACCGCCGGGCTGACCAGACGCGTCAACGAAGGTGGAAAAAGTCGTGCCTCTCTTCTCAATCGCGTCGGTAAGAATGCGGCGTATGCCTGTGTAGAGCCGGTCGCGCTCCGCGGCCGTCAAACGGCCGGCTGGGCGCGTCGGACGGACTCCCGCGTAATATAGCGCCTCGTCCGCATAGATATTACCGATTCCAGCCAGGAACGACTGATTCATCAAAAGGGCTTTTATCTTGGCGTGCGGGTGCCGCTTGATGGACCAGTCAAATACACCCTTGGTGAAGCCGCGATCCAGAGGCTCAGGCCCCAAGCCCGGCATCTTTTCGCCCGTCGTCCCAATCCGCTCGGTTTCAACAAGGTCAAAGTAGCCAAACTTGCGGATGTCGCGAAACCTCAAGTCGATTCCGCCGTCCAGCTCTACGATCGCGTGCGTCCATTGTTGCACTGGCGAACCTGTCGGCATCACCAGCAACTGCCCAGTCATCTTGAGATGAATGACAAGAGTTAAACCGTTCGACAGATTAAGCAGTAGTTGTTTGCCGCGCCGGTTAACGGCGGCCAAGCGAGCGCCATTGATGGCGTAGGCAAATTCGGCCGCCGGCTTGCCGCGCAGCATTGCGGGATTATCCGTCCAGAAACCGGCGATCGAACGACCGACTATCTTCTCCGCCAGATCGCGGGCAACGGTCTCGACTTCGGGCAACTCAGGCATGGCCAGCCGCCCTTCGGCGTCTGTCCAAGAACCACAACCAACCGACGCCCAAGAGAAGGGCAACCGTGGCAGCGACGCCGCCCTCTGGACCGAAGGCGCCTCCGACCAGCCAGGCCGGTCCGTCAATTTTGGTGGAGAAAAGGCTGACACTCAACGGACTTAGACCGCTGACCGGCATCCCAAGAACAGGGCCCTCGAAGAAATTCCAGGCCAAGTGGAACCCGATCGGCCACCAGAGGTTCTTATAGACGACAGCGGCGTAACCCATCAACGCGCCAGCCAAGCCTAGATTAACACCGACCAGCCAATTGAAACCCGGATTGAACGCGTGTGCCAAGCCGAACAACACCGCCGATACGGCGATACCGACGGGCGCGCCCCAATCGTTCAAAACGGTGCGCAGGACGTAACCGCGGAAGACGAACTCCTCGCTGACCGCGACCAATAAAGCGGCCAAGAACAGATAGATTATCAAAGCAATCAAAATCGGGCTGGTCATACGACCGGCCAGATGTACGCGCCAGGTCAACCAGCCGCCCGCTCCCAAAGTCGCAAAGATTCCGACAACTAAGACAGCGGCCACGGCAAAACCGGCGACGGCCTCGGCCACCCACGTCCGAACGGGCTGGAGCCCCAAAGTGACAATTGGTTTGCGGTCCCAGAAAACACGCCAACCGATGGCCAGCAGCGGTGGCACAATAACCGTTAGCAGCAACAAACCTGAGGTAGAAATTATCTGGGGAAGAAAACGGGAAAAGACGCTGATCGCGAAGAGAGCGGCGACATAGGCTATGGCAAAAAGACCGACACGTGCGGCTGCCAGACCCCGGTGGTTTTGCTTGTTCAATATGGTCCTTTCTCACACGTTGGCGATGAATTACAGCGGCGCCTTGGCCGGTGCCGACTGCCGGGCGGTTAGTATCTCTAACGCCTGCTCGGCCTTGGCCGACCAGGTCGCGAGGCTCTTTATCTCAAGTCTTACCAGCGGGTGCCGCCGATCGTCACGCAGAACAAAAAAGCCTTCTTTTAGGAAGAAATCCACCGGCACAGCGGGAGGCCGGTCGGCGTCTCGGCCGGCGAATGCCTCCAAAGCGATAAATTCACGGCGGTGACCCTCTTTGGCGAGCGCCTGCACCAGGCGTTTGCCTAGTCCGCTCATCCTGAAGTTCGGCTCGACAAAAACGCAAGCGATGAATATCGCGTCCGAGCTGATCGGGCCCGCTGCGAAGAGCCCGCTCTTGGGAAAGAATGCCGGCGGACCGAAGATGGTGAAACCGACCGGACGTTTGTCCTCGTAAGCCAAGAATCCGCAGGGTCCCCATTCACGCAATAGACGGTTGACGATGCCGCGCGTCTCCAGGTCCCATTGGCGGCAATTGCCGCAGGGTTCGGGGATGTCGGCAAGATTGGCTGGAGACAGCGCAGCGATCTTTTTGGCCATAAGCCTTTATTTGGAGGCTTTGCCCCCGCCGGTTGCCGGTTTGGTCTCGGCTTTCCGCAGAATGGCTGCGCCTTCCTCTAGCTTTGATTTCAGCTCTTCAGTCTTGGACGTAAGGGCTTCTTTGCCGGACTCAATAGCTTCATCGAGCCTGTCGCGCTGCTCCGCGTACATTTCGCGGCCGCGATCGTAGACCTCTTCCGCTTTCTCTTTCAATTCACGCCGCGTCTCAACCCCGGATTTCGGGGCCAACAACATACCCGCCACAGCGCCGGCGACCGCTCCGAAAAGCAGCCCGCCCAGAAAACTGTAAAAATCTCCACCACTATCAGACATAACGCTTGCCTCCTTGAATTGCTAACGAACTTGCCCTCATTGACCTGTATGTTTCATTCTAATCCTGCGTTTAAAGATAAGCAATATGGAAAAGTATAGTATAATGATGCTTTACATAAATGCCCCGCAAACTACAGGTGAACAGGTGAAAGACCAGCAATCATCCCAGGAACTGTTTTTTGATAAGTGGCAACACCTATACTCGGACCGAACCGAGTCGATGCGCTCGAGCGAGGTCCGCGACCTGCTGGCTGTCACAGAGCGGCCCGACATCATCGCGCTGGCGGGCGGCGCTCCCTATACCAAAGCGCTGAATCTGGACAAAATGTCTCGCATCCTAGGCGAAATCATGAAAGACGGCCCGGCGCCGCTAAACTATGGCTCATCGGAAGGCTACGAACCGCTGCGTGTATGGCTGACCAAGTTTATGGCCGACGAGGATGTGGCATGCACACCCGACGATATCGTCATCACCGACGGGTCCCAGCAGGGTCTTGAGTTGGTTGGGAAGATATTCGTCAACCCCGGCGACACAATTATCGCCGAGGCGCCAAGCTACGTCGGGGCCTTAAACGCGTTTCTTAGCTATCAAGCCAACATAATCCAGATCGAGTGCGATGACAACGGCCTAAAGATCGACAAGGTCGCGGAAGAGTTGGAGCAACTAAAGAAGCGCGGGATTACTCCCCGGTTCATCTATGTCATTCCGAGCTTCCAGAACCCGAGCGGCGGGACCATGTCATTGGCCCGGCGCAAAAAACTTGTCAAACTGGCCCGCGCATACAACACACTGATAGTTGAGGATAACGCCTACCGGCGTTTGTCGTTCGAGGAAGAACCGCTGGCGTCAATTAAGACGCTGGATCCCGACAACGTCGTCTATCTCGGTACTTTTTCCAAGATCCTGTCGCCCGGTCTGCGGGTTGGTTGGGTTGTGGCGCCGCGTCCGATCCGCGAGAAACTGATTTTCGCCAAGCAAGCCGCCGATCTGTGCAGTTCCAGCCTCACGCAACGGGTCGTGACTGCTTATTTCGCGGAAACTGACATGAAAACGCATCTTAAGAAGCTGATCGGCATCTACATCAAACGCCGGGATAAGATGCTCAACGCCTGCGAGGAATACTTCCCACGCGGCGTAAAATGGACCAAGCCGAAAGGCGGTTTCTTTGTCTGGGTCACTCTCCCGGAATATCTAGACACGACCAACATGCTGGCTAAAGCGGTAGAACAGAAGGTCGCCTACGTTCCGGGCAAGGCATTTTTCGCCGACGGCACAGGCCGCAACTGCATGCGGCTGAACTATTCATTCATGAAAGAGAGCGACATCAGGGAGGGCGTGCGGCGGTTGGCCGAGGTCGTCGAACAAGAGATGGAACTCTACCGAAGCTTGAAACTCTAGGAGGCTGTTGATGAAACCGAAGATCGCCGTGCTGATGGGCGGACATTCACTGGAGCGAGACATCTCCTTCCAGAGCGGAAAACGGGTCGCCACAGCCGCCAAGGCATTGGGCTACCGGGTGGTCAGCCTGGATGTCGATGAACACATCGTCAACCATCTCCGTCAAGAACAGCCCGACTTGTGCTTCATCGCCCTGCACGGCCGTTTCGGCGAGGACGGCGCCATCCAGGGTCTCCTGGAAGCTATGGGCCTTCCCTATACAGGCAGCGGTGTCCTGGCCAGCGTCCTGGGAATGGATAAGTCTCTGTCTAAAGACATTTTCTTGCGGGAAGGCATCCCGACTCCGGATTTCATCGCTCTGTCGACGGGCGCCGTCAAGGAACTGGGCGCGGCCAACGTGGTTAAAGACATTATCGCCCGCCTGGGCCTGCCGCTCGTGATCAAACCGTCCAGCCAGGGTTCGGCGCAAGGCGTCAATTTCGTGCAAAAAGAAGAAGATATCACCGCCGCCCTTTTGGGCGCGTTCTCCTATGGGGACAAAGTCATACTGGAAAAGTTCGTCCGCGGCAAGGAAGTCGCGGTCAGCGTCTTGGGCGCGGAACGAGCGCGGGCCCTGCCGCCCGTCGAGATCACACCGAAGAAAGGCCATTTCGATTTCCAAGCGATGTACACGATGGGCGCGACCGAGTACTTCATACCGGCCCGCCTGCCAGACGAGTTGGCCAAGAAGGTGCAGAGCCTGGCTTTGCAGGCGCACAAAGCGCTCGGTTGCCGTGATTTCTCGCGCGTCGATTTCATCGTCGAAGCTAAAACTGATACGCCATATGTGCTTGAACTAAATACCATCCCGGGATTGACGGAGACGTCCCTTTTCCCGATGGCCGCCGCCCACGCCGGCGTCGATTTTACCGATCTCATCGGCAAAATAATCGTGGCCGCGCTGAAAAGATAGTAAGTCAGATTGCCGCGCCCCTTCCCGGCAGATCGCAATGCACGTTTCTTGCCCTCGTAGCTCAGTTGGATAGAGCGACCGCCTCCTAAGCGGTAGGCCACAGGTTCGAATCCTGTCGGGGGCACCATCTCGAAGTCCTGCTGAGAGTAGGATTTCGAGATGGTGCTTTTACTGTTCGAACCTGTTCGCGCCGGCAGGCGCGAAAAGCTCGTCATTGCGAGCGAATGGAATGAGCGCGGCAAACTCACCCGCGAACGCATGAGCCGCGAACCTCGAAAATCCGGGGGCACCACTCACTCGCATCACGCGCGGGTCCTGCCGCGACAGACTTCCCCCACTGCGTGCTCGCCGATTGGTGGCCTGCACGCGCATCGGGGGTCCCCCCAGTCGCATCACCCGCGCAGACACTCGCTCGTCAAAAAGGGGCGACCTGCCTGCCGGCAGGCAGGCGCGGCAAACTCACCCGCGAACGCACGAGCCGCGACCTAGAAAATCCGGGGGCACCACTCACTCGCAAGATCACGACTTCGCAGAGTCTTTTTCGTTGGCTTTTGGGTGCAAAAATGTAGCTGCCGGTCTTTTAGACCGGCAGTCGGCTGCCGACCTAAAGGTTGGCAGCTACATAAGCGGGATCGTCCGAGAAACGATAGCAACAAGGCCAAACGTGAAGATGTCATCCTGGGTCCCGGGATTTCTAGAACGCGGGAATTGAGACGAAACAAGACAACGCCGGCGCTAAGGTATAATGCTTCCATGCATAAACTAACCCCTTGGATAACCAGTGTCGCCGGAGCGGCTGCGGCTGGGTTTATTCAAATCAAACAAGATCAATTGTTGCCGACAGTGGCTTTTTTGCTGATTGCCGGGCTAGTGCTGGGCGCTATGTGGCCAAAAGATTCGTGGCGGTGGGGTTTGATTCTGGGGCTGGGGATACCAGTCGCTTATATTGCAGCGCCTTGGTTAGGCATCGCGATTGTAGAGAGCAGCCGGCCGAACATTTTAGTCTCGTTCTTCGCGATCGTGCCGGCGTTGGCCGGCATTTCCTCGGGCGTCGCTCTGCGGGTTACTTCTTCGGGTGGCACTTCGCGCAATCAGTGATCCCGTACTTCTTGTGCTCGTCAACGACCTTCTTATCAATGCTGTGACAACGGCAACCGGGCGGCAGAATGCCTCCGGTGATATGGATCCTCTTTCCGGTAGGGTCTAGAGCAATCGAAGGTCCAGGACCTGACCGCGACAGAACAACCATCGCAAGGGTTCCTATCGCCAGGACCAGGACAAGAAGGCCAAGGACAACCTTAGTGGCCCGTTTCTTCACTCTCGGACACCCCCAGGCATTCCTTGGCCTTCACGCACCAATCCAGACAAGATTGCGTCATTTCACGCACGATAACGTGGCCGCAGTTGCGGCATCTCGCCCTGGTTTCATCGGTCCAAATCTCGACGCTCACCTTACACCACGGGCAGGTGATGTCTTCAGGCTGCGGTTCGCGTATCAACTTGGAGCCGGGACATTGTTCAGCCATAATCTTTACTCGCCTCTCTTGAGATCTAACATTGTCAGGCCGGCAAACGCGTGTCGCGGGCCAGATTAGTGACCGTCGCGGCCCGCAACAGCTCCAGCAGATCGTTTTGGATCCCGCCTAGATTACTACGAATCAAGCAGGCAAAACGGTCGTCACATTCGCGGTTGGCGATGAAACACTTATTGATCGCCACCGGACCTTGTACCGCCTCGACAACCTCTAAGACCGTTATCGCGTCCGGGTCTTTCTGGAAACATACCCCGCCGCCGCGGCCCCGCCGGGTTGCAACGACCCCGGCAGCGTCCAGTTTCTGAACGACTTTCCTCAGGAAGGTCTCCGGCGCTCCTGTAGCAGCTGCCAGCTCACCCATCGGGTGTATTCTGTCGTTGTCTGCTTCCGCCATGTGGACCAGGGCGCGCAGCGCATAATCCGTGTTTCTCTTGATCAATTCCATGAAGCCTGCCTAACGCTATCTGTTATAGGACTATTTTAGTCCTCTTTTACGTGATGTGTCAAGCCGACTGTTATAATAGTCCAATGATTTCCGCCAAGATAGTGCCGCTAACGTTGTTCGTCGCCGGGTGGGCCCTGTTTCTCTTACCCCAAACCCTGCCCCGACGCTGGGTCAGGAGCTGGTCCCGCGGCTACTCTTTTGCCTTTTGGCTCAGCAAAGTGATTGCGCTCGTTCTTATAGTCCTGGGGTTGACGGGACTGCTTATGAGTAAATAGAAAAATGGTTTGTTAATCCGACGCCCTTGTCTCGCGCAAGACTTCGTCCAGCGTCGTAATCCCTTGCTCGACCTTGTCCAGACCATCCTCAAGCATGGAAGCATAGCCGCTGTCTCTTAGCGCCTGTCTGATATCCGGTTCCGGCGCCTTCCGCAGGATCATCTGTCTGAGCGCCTCGTTAACGTAAATCACCTCGTATATGCCGGTCCGTCCTTTGTACCCGGTGTGCTGGCAATCCTCGCAGCCGGCGCCGTGATAAAACGTTGGGCCGCCGCTCGACACTATCCCGACCGATTCGAGAATTTCCGGCGTGGGTGTGTATTCAGTTCGACAGTTAGGACAAATCGTCCGAACCAGCCGTTGAGCGATAACACCGCTGAGCGCGGAAGAAATCAAGAATTCGTCAAAACCCATGTCGATCAACCTGGTTATAACGCCTAAGGCGTCATTTGTATGCAGCGTCGACAGCACCATGTGTCCCGTCAGCGACGCACGGATTGCCAGATCGGCCGTCTCCAGGTCGCGAATTTCCCCGACCATGACCACATTTGGATCTTGGCGAAGGATAGCGCGCAAACCGCGAGCAAAGGTCAGACCACGCTTAGGCAGCACTTTAGCCTGGTTGACTCCTGGGAGATCGAACTCGATCGGATCCTCGAGCGTCACTATGTTAACTTTATCGCTGTTCATAAGGCTCAGAATTGAATACAAAGTTGAGGTCTTGCCACAGCCGGTCGGGCCGCAAGCCAGCACGAGGCCGCTCGGTCGCGCAATCAAGCGTTTAACCAACGCGAAGTTAGCCTCTGTCAGACCGCTGCTGTTCAGAGCGATTGAACTCGCGCCCTTGCCAATGATGCGGATCGCGACCTTCTCCCCATTCGTGGTCGGGAACGTAGCGACGCGCAGATTGACCTCTTCGTCTCCGATCATTCTGATGATCTGTCCGTCCTGTGGTTCGTGTTTTTCGGTAACGTCCATTTCGGCGAGAATCTTGATTCGGGATACGACCGGCACCGCCAGATGCTTTGGCAGGGAAGAAAAAGTATGCAGGAACCCGTCTACGCGGTACCTGACCCGAGTCGAATCACGCTCCGGTTCAATGTGGATGTCGCTGGCGTCGGCGTGCAACGCCTCAAGAATAATATCGTCGACTAGTTGCACGAGAGGTGGCTGCTCCGTCAGTTGAGCTAGCTTGCCTCCTGGAATCCGGTCTCCGGTTATTAACCCGAAGTTCGTTTGGCTGACAGCCCTAGCGGTCTTTTCCAGAAGATAGGCGCCCCGATAATACTTGTTGATCGCCTTGAGGATCGTCCTTTTATCGGCATAGACAGGGTTGATCGCCATACCGGCGTGGAGTCTCATGTCCTCGAGCGAGAACAGGTCGCCGGGGTCGACCATCGCGACGGTCAGCATGCTCCGAGATATCGAAAGTGGCATCAGACACCGGCGACGGGCCATATCCTCGGGAATCAGATTTATGACCTTTATGTCGACGTTAAGGCTCTCTTGATTGACGTCCAACGCCGTATTCTCCGCCATAATCGCCTCCAGCTAGGGACTAAGAGTATCTATCACCATACCGATGGCCGAGGTGACGTTATACTAGGTAATCACCTGGAAGACAACCTCGTAATAACGAGGGCGACGAGAGGACTAGTCAAATGTAAGCGTGCAAACCTCATCGTGGATGACGAGGACCGGGCACACGGCGCGCCGAACGATGCTCTCACTGACGCTCCCCATAAGCATCTCCTTAAAGAAGCCCTTACCTGTCGACCCCAGAACGATCATCGACACTTCCTCTTCGCGGGCGATATCAAGCAGTTTTTCCAGCGGCGTTCCCTGGCGCACGATGACTTTGGCTTTCAAACCGCGCTCTTCCAGTTCCTGGCGGATCACGTCCAACTTCTTAGTCGTCTCCACCTGAGCCTGGTCGGCGTTAAACGCGGTGCGGTGCGGCCTTGTGTCAATAACACTGGCCAGAATTACTTCTTCGCAACCGGCTTTGCGGAACTCGCGCACATATTCTAGCGTGCGCGTAGAACATAAGGAGAAGTCGGTCGGGTAAAAAACCTTGCGGAACGATTCCGCGGTGACCTTCTCCAGCCGCGTACCGCCTTCGCCGTCATCAACCGAACGATATTTGACCAGCATTACGGGGATCGGCGACTCCCGGGTGACACGGTCCGCCACGCTTCCGACAACCAATCCTTGCAGCCCGGCGCCGTGAAAACCAATCACTATCATCGAGGCCGCCTCGGCTTCGGCGACGCGCAATATCTGTCTGTAAGCGGTTCCCGTCTCCGCTCGCGTCTTAACCTTCAGTCCGCGCGCGCGCAGCAGCGCCGCTTCTTCCTCCAACCGGTCGCGAACTTGCTCATGCCTCGTCATCATGACGGGATATTCTTCGATCGTCGCGGTCACGTGCATCAGGATTACCGTTTTGACTCCGATGTCCTGCAGGCTCCAAACATATTCCAGGGTCTTTTTGGCATATGCGGAGAAGTCCGTCGGAACCAGGATGGTCGAAAAAATAGTGATCAGCTCCTTAAAGCTTTAGCTCGTCAATCAACAGGTATGGCGCAAATCTCGTCGTGAATGATCAGCACCGGGCATCTCGCCTTCCGAATCATGTTTTCGGAAAGGCTGCCAATCAGCATTTCTTGAAAGAATCCTTTTCCTGTGCTGCCCATGACGATCAGAGTTACTTTTTCCTCTTTACCGATTTTGAGAAGCTCTTCCAACGGTACGCCGACCCGGACGTCGGTCGTCACATGGATGCACGTGCCTTCCATGGCCTTCGCGCTGGTCTTTAGTTTTGCCAGCATTTCGGCTTTCGCCGCCTCTATCTTGCCGGTGGCCACGGTCTTCGGGTCGATAATGTTAGCCATGATCACCTGACCACAGAAGGGCAGGCTCATGCCCTTGATGTATTCCAACGCTGATTGGGCGCACGGGGACCCGTCGGTGGGATAGAGTATCTTTTGGAACGATTCGGCGCTGCGTTTCTCAACCTTTACCCCCGTGGCGTCTTGGAGCACTTTGTGCTTGACGACCAAGACCGGCATTGTCGCTTCGCGGGCAACCCGGTCGGATACGCTGCCGAGCAGAACCTCGTCCAGCAGGCCTTTGCCCTGGCTGCCGATGACGATCAGGTCTACCTCTTCCGTCCTGGCCGCTTTAAGAATTTCCCGGTAAGGAGTACCGATGGGCACCAGGCTGGAAGCCTCCAATCCCTGCGTGCGGAGCCACTCTTCCTTCTCTTTAAGCGCGGCTGCCATGCGTTCTTGACGCGCCATCGTCACAGGATACTCTTCCGCTTCTTGGACCGTGTGCACTAGGACGACATGCTCGGCGCCGATGTCTTTGAAGCCCGCCAAGTATTCCAGCGTCTTCTCCGCGTAAGCTGAGAAGTCCGTCGGAAAGAGAATCTTATTAAACAAGGAACACCAACCCCCTATGCGTTACTAGAACCTGGCAAATAGAACAACAAGATGACGCGTCAGATTAATTACCGGCTCGGGGTAGATGCCCAGAGCGAACGTTACCGTTAACGCTATTGCGATCAGCAGCCATACCAAACCCGATACCTGCATTTTCGTCGTTGCGCGCGCAGGTGTCAGATACATCTGCCGGACGACGCCAAAGTAGTAGTAAAGTGAGATGACGCTATTGATAACCCCGATCAGCGCCAACCAGACATAGTGTTTCTCGATGGCCGCGCTGAATACCAGAAACTTTCCCGTGAAACCGGCTGTCAACGGAAAACCAAGCATAGACAGCAAGAACACGGTCATCGCCGCCGCCAGGACCGGCGCCCGTGTACCCAAGCCGGCGAAACTCGTGATTTGGTGCTCATGGGAAACGCGGCCGACCGCGACGACGATCGTGAAGGCGCCCGCGGTCATCGCGGAGTATGCCAACAGGTAAAATACGAGCGCACCCATGGCGTTCTGGCCCGGTACGGCCAACGCGATCAAAGCGTACCCTACATGCGCGATCCCGGAAAACGCCAGCATCCGCTTGATGTCCTTTTGCGGGATGGCCATGATATTGCCCGTCACCATAGTCAGTACTGCCATAAGCGCCATTAAACCTGTCCATTGCGGAGTCAAGGCCGGGAAGGCTGTGTAGACCAGTCGCAACAGAACCGCGAAGCCGGCAATCTTGGGGACAGCCGAAATGAACGCTGTCACGCAGGTCGGCGACCCTTCGTAGACGTCAGGCGCCCAAAAGTGGAACGGCACGGCGGCGATCTTGAAACTGAAGCCGGCTATTATGAAGACCATACCTAAGAACAAAACCGGGTCGTTGGTCTTTATCCCGCCCAGGCGAGCCGCAATAGTTGTCAGATTAAGCGTCCCCGTCAGGCCATATAGTAATGACATGCCGTATAACATGAGGGCGGCTGTAAGAACGCCCAGTAAGAAATATTTAAGGGCGGCCTCGCTAGATTTACTGTCATTGCGCTTAAAGCCCGCCAATATATACAGAGGGATACTGGTTAGCTGAATTCCAAGAAAGGCCAGCAATAGGTTGTTCGAGCCTGTCATGACCATCATCCCCAGAGTGGAGGCCACAATCAGGAAATCATATTCCCCGGGATGCGATTTCGGTCTCTCTAGAAACCCAACCGCCAAGAGAACCGATAACGCGGCGCCGACCAAGATAACGACCTTGAGCACGAGGCCAAACGAATCGATGACGAACATGTCCGCCATCACAATGGCCCGCTGTCCCATGAGGTTCGCGGTAAATCCAGCCGCCGCCAGCAGCCCGGCGACAGAGGCAAGCGCTAAGATAAGCGGCTTGCGCTTGGCGCCCAGCACCAGATCGAGCACCAACACACCCAGAGCTGTCGCGAGTACTATTATTTCCGGTACCAGATAAATGAATTCTCGGGCCAAGACCCCGTGTCTCCCTTCTTAAACTCTATTTGACCATAACGAACAGAACGTAAACGATTACGGCCAGCACAACGAAGCCGGCCAGGATATAGGCTAGATACCTAGGTATCAATCCGGTGTTGACCCGCCGCCGGGTCGCCTCGCCAATCGTTTTGATGATATTGATGCCGGAATCATAAACGTTGTTAATCACAACCGAATCAAACTGGGCCGCGCGATAACCTCCATGCACCGCCAAGGGTCCGACAGAGTTTACGGCCCCGTCCAGAACCTTAATGTCGAACCAGGCCGAGGCGGCAGCCAGACGCATGATCGGTCGCACGATCAGGAACTGATAAAGTTCGTCGAGAAAGAAACGCCTTTTGGCGATATTGAAGAAATAGAACAATGTCCGGCCAAACCGCTCTTCCGAAAGGTTACGTTTATACATCACCCAGGCCAACCCGATCCCTGCCAGAGCGGCCGCGGTCGACAGACCCATCATCAGATAATCAGGCGCGGCGGCGATGTGTTCGGCGCCGGGGAGTGCGATGAACTTCGTAAACCAGTTGCCGAGTAAGGGCGAGCCGGCCAGTCCCAAGAGGGCCGCCGGGACGGCCAGGATGAGCAAGGGATACGTCATGACGGCCGGCGACTCGTGCGCGTGTTCGTCACGCACCGGGCCGGTGAAGACGACGAAGTAGAGGCGGAACATGTAGAAGGCGGTCAGGAAGGCCGTGACCAGGAGGACGCCTAGGATGATGTAGTTGCCGGATTTGGCAGCTTCCGTCAAGATCTCGTCTTTGCTCCAAAAACCGGAGAGCGGCACGATGCCCGCGATGCTCAAGGTGGCTATGAGGAAGGTCCAGCCGGTCACTTTCATCTTCTTCAAGAGTCCGCCCATCTCATAGATGTTCTGGGTGCCGGCGCCGTGGATGACGCTCCCGGCCCCCAGAAACAAGAGCGCCTTGAAGAAGGCGTGTGTCGTCAGGTGGAAGATGGCGGCGGTATAGCCGCCGACACCCAAGGCCGCCATCATGAACCCGAGTTGACTGATGGTCGAGTAGGCCAAGACTTTCTTGATGTCGGTCATGGTCACCGCGATGACCGCGGCCAAGATGGCGGTGAAGGCACCGATGCCTGCCACGACCTGAAGGGCAGCGGGGTGGGCCGCCTCGAAGATGAAGAAGGAACGGGCGACCAGATAGACGCCGGCGGCGACCATGGTGGCGGCGTGGATCAAGGCCGAGACCGGGGTCGGGCCTTCCATCGCGTCAGGCAACCAGACGTGCAACGGGAACTGGGCACTCTTGCCGGCCGCGCCCGCGAAGAACAAGAGCGCGATGGCGGTCAGGGTGCCGGCGCCGAGTGAGCCGGCCGCGACAATCTGGCGGACGGCGGAAAAGTCGAAGGTGTGGGTGTTAACGAACAAGAGCGCCAGACCCAGGAAGAAGCCCACGTCGCCGATACGGGTGATGATAAAGGCCTTCATGGCGGCCGACGAGGCGCTCTTCTTCTCGTACCAGAAACCGATCAAGAGGTACGAACAAAGGCCGACGAGCTCCCAGGAGATGTACAGCTGGAGGAAGTTGTTGGCGATCACCAGACTGAGCATGGAGGCGGTGAACAAGGACACGGCCGCGTAATACCAGGACAAGCGTTTCTCGCCCTTCATGTACCCGATGCTGTAGATCTGCACGAGCAGACTGACCGTGGTCACGACGACCAGCATAACGGCGGCCAGGGGATCTATATACATGCCGATCTTGAGCGGCACATTACCGACGGTCAGCCAGATGAAGTCAAAATTAATCGTCCCGGCGCGACCAACGGCGACAACCGCCCAGATGGCACCGACCAATGATAAGACGGCGGCTGTCAGGCCGATGTAAGGCGCGGCGGCGCGGCGAACGCGTCCCAAAGCCAGCAGCGCGATGAACGCGACCGCCGGCACAACCGGAATCAACCAAATAACCGCTTGCGTCGCCAATTTGTCTGCTTTCCTTAGCCTACGACTTTGACCAGTGCTACAACTGAGTGGTTAATGAACCCTAGCACCGACTCCGGATAGAGCCCGACGACCAAAACCAGCACGACGAGGGGCACCAGGGCCAACATTTCACGCGGCGTGGCATCCAACAAGTCGGCGTACTTATCAGGCAACGCGCCCATGACAACGCGTTGCAGCATCCACAACAAATAACCGGCGGTAATAACGACGCCGCCTGATGCGATAACCGCGAACCAAGGCAGGCTCGAGTAAGCTCCCACCAAAACGAGGAACTCAGCAATGAAGCCGCTCAGTCCGGGCAAGCCGAGCGAGGCAAACGAGGCAAAACAAAGGATCCCCGCCAAGACTGGCGTTTTATTGAGCAGACCGCCAAGCTCGGAGATGTTGCGTGTATGGGTTCGCTCGTATATGAACCCGACCAGTAAGAATAGGAGCGCCGTAATCAGACCATGACTGAACATCTGCATGATCGCACCGTTTGTCCCGATTACCGTGCCGGAGGCGATGCCCAAAACGACGTAGCCCATGTGGCTGATGCTGGAATAGGCGATCATCCGCTTCAAGTCTTTCTGGATCATCGCATTCAAGGCGCCGTAGATGATACTGATAACTGCCAGCGTGGCCATAATCCATGCGTATTCCTTCAATGCGTCCGGAGTGGTCGTCAAAATGACACGGATAAACCCGTAGGTTCCCATCTTCAGCAGGACGCCGGCCAAAAGAACGCTAATAGCGGTCGGCGCCTCGACGTGCGCGTCCGGCAACCAGGTATGGAATGGAAATATCGGCACCTTGACGGCGAACCCGAGAAAGAAACCCCAAAACACGATGTGTTGCAGCCCTAAGGGAATCCCTTTGGCCGCCAACGCTAGAATATCGAAGGTCTTCGCCCCGCCGTTGAAATAGACAGCCAAAATAGCCAGGAGCATAATGACCGAGCCGGCGAGCGTATAAAGAAAGAACTTTAGTGCGGCGTACTCGCGCCGCTTGCCGCCCCAGATGCCGATTAAAAAGTACATCGGCAGCAAGACCAGCTCCCAGAAGATATAGAAGAGGATGTAGTCTAAGGCGACGAAAACGCCGAGCATGCCAACTTCCAACAAAAGCAGTAAGGCAAAATAACCTTTCGTCTTAACCGAGATGTTCCAAGAGGCGATGACCGCGATGACGCTGAGCAAGGCAGACAAAAACACCATCGGCAAGCTTAACCCGTCGATGCCCAGGTAATAAGAAGCGCCAATGGTCTTGCTCCATAGGACGCGTTCCGCGAACTGCACGCCGCCGCCGGGATGAAAACCAACAATGACGATGATTGAGAGCGCCAGGGGCACAATCGACGCCAACAACGCCGTCCACTTGATGAGGCGGACCTGTTCGGGCTTGTAGAACAAAGTCACCAAGGCCCCTATTAAGGGAAAGAACACTATGGCAGTCAGAATCGGAAAACTCATCACGGTTACCCTCTTATCCTAATGTTGCTATTCATCGAACGAGAACGAAATAGACGGCCACCGCCAACAACATAAAGGCGATGACAAAACGCATGGCGTAGCGCTGAATGAAACCGGAATTGGCGCGGGAAAAATAGCGACTAAACGTGCCGATCACGCCCCCTACACCGTTGACAATGCCGTCGACGAAGCGAGTGTCGAAACGGGCCAGACCATTACTGATCCCTAAGGTGACTCGCAATCCGTCGCGGATGGTTTTGTCGACAAACGTCGTGTTCAGCCAGGAAAACGAGCTTAAGCTGTTGACCACCGACCAGGCGGTCACTGCGCGCCGCCCGTATAAGACATACGAAAACCCGATCCCTGCCAGAGCGGCCGCGGTCGACAGACCCATCATCAGATAATCAGGCGCGGCGGCGATGTGTTCGGCGCCGGGGAGTGCGATGAACTTCGTAAACCAGTTGCCGAGTAAGGGCGAGCCGGCCAGTCCCAAGAGGGCCGCCGGGACGGCCAGGATGAGCAAGGGATACGTCATGACGGCCGGCGACTCGTGCGCGTGTTCGTCACGCACCGGGCCGGTGAAGACGACGAAGTAGAGGCGGAACATGTAGAAGGCGGTCAGGAAGGCCGTGACCAGGAGGACGCCTAGGATGATGTAGTTGCCGGATTTGGCAGCTTCCGTCAAGATCTCGTCTTTGCTCCAAAAACCGGAGAGCGGCACGATGCCCGCGATGCTCAAGGTGGCTATGAGGAAGGTCCAGCCGGTCACTTTCATCTTCTTCAAGAGTCCGCCCATCTCATAGATGTTCTGGGTGCCGGCGCCGTGGATGACGCTCCCGGCCCCCAGAAACAAGAGCGCCTTGAAGAAGGCGTGTGTCGTCAGGTGGAAGATGGCGGCGGTATAGCCGCCGACACCCAAGGCCGCCATCATGAACCCGAGTTGACTGATGGTCGAGTAGGCCAAGACTTTCTTGATGTCGGTCATGGTCACCGCGATGACCGCGGCCAAGATGGCGGTGAAGGCACCGATGCCTGCCACGACCTGAAGGGCAGCGGGGTGGGCCGCCTCGAAGATGAAGAAGGAACGGGCGACCAGATAGACGCCGGCGGCGACCATGGTGGCGGCGTGGATCAAGGCCGAGACCGGGGTCGGGCCTTCCATCGCGTCAGGCAACCAGACGTGCAACGGGAACTGGGCACTCTTGCCGGCCGCGCCCGCGAAGAACAAGAGCGCGATGGCGGTCAGGGTGCCGGCGCCGAGTGAGCCGGCCGCGACAATCTGGCGGACGGCGGAAAAGTCGAAGGTGTGGGTGTTAACGAACAAGAGCGCCAGACCCAGGAAGAAGCCCACGTCGCCGATACGGGTGATGATAAAGGCCTTCATGGCGGCCGACGAGGCGCTCTTCTTCTCGTACCAGAAACCGATCAAGAGGTACGAACAAAGGCCGACGAGCTCCCAGGAGATGTACAGCTGGAGGAAGTTGTTGGCGATCACCAGACTGAGCATGGAGGCGGTGAACAAGGACACGGCCGCGTAATACCAGGACAAGCGTTTCTCGCCCTTCATGTACCCGATGCTGTAGATCTGCACGAGCAGACTGACCGTGGTCACGACGACCAGCATAACGGCGGCCAGGGGATCTATATACATGCCGATCTTGAGCGTCAATTTTCCGGCCGTCAGCCACGTCGTCTGATACGTGAATATCCGCCCGCCCCAAACCGTGGCCAAGACACCCAGACTTAACAGCAACCCGGCGCCCGTCGCGGCGATGGCTACATAAGCCGCCTTTTCCTTGATCCGCCGCAGAGTGAAGAGGATTATGAGAAACGCCAGTACCGGCATTACGGCGATTACCCAAGCATATTGCGCCAAAACTCTAAACACCTACCATTTCAACATGTTGACTTCATCGACATTAACCGTCTCCCGGCCCCGGTAGATAAGCAAGATGATCGCTAATCCGATTCCGATCTCAGCCGCGCCGGAAGCAACGGCGAAGATGGTATATATCTGCCCGACCATGGTCGCCGGCGTTATGTACGCCGAGAAAGCCATAAAATTGATGTTGACCGCGTTGAACATTATTTCCACGCTCAAGAGGACCAAGATGGCGTTACGGCGAGCGAGCACCCCGTAAATTCCAATCGTGAACAAAATCGCCGACATAATGATGTAATACTGCAGCGGAACCATCTAGTCCTCCTTCCTGGCTAGAACGATGACGCCGATCAACGCCGCCAGCAAGATAACGCTAATGACCTCGAAAGGCAAAATATATGATTTGAAGATGATCGCACCCATGGCGGCAACATCGGATTTAACCACCGGTGCGGCCTCATGAACAGCCCATTTCTGCGGCACCAAGACGTAAATCACAACCGCCAGAAAACCGGCCGCTGTTAGGAACGACGCGCCGCGCTGCTGGTTGTCGACTGCGATCCCGGCGCCATCCGGACGGCTCTGGCTCTTGGTCAGCATTAACGCGAACACAACCATCGCAGTTACCGCGCCTGCATAGATCAATACCTGCATCGCCGCCATGAAGTCTGCGTGCAGAAGGCCGTAAACAGCCGCAATCATCGACATTGTCAGCAGGTGCATGAAGACGGCATGCATGATGTTCTTCGTCATCACGATATACAGGGCGCCTGACAATATGACAAACGATAGCGCCCAGAAGGCAAGCAGCTGCCCGCTCATTTCAGCACCCGCCTCATTAAGTACAACGCCGCGATCAGGATCACGAACTCAGAAACAGCCAGCGGCACCTGGTAATGCGGCACCAGGACGATCAGCGTTGCGGTTATGACAATGTTAACCAACGCGCTGGGCAGTAAAATCTTCCAACCCAGATCCATCAGCTGATCCGGGCGCACGCGCGGTACCGACACCCGGCTGAACGCGAGGAATAGGAAGATTCCGTAGAATTTGATGAAGAACCACACGATTCCCGGCAAGTACGGTCCATGCCAGCCACCCAGGAACAACAAAACGGCCATGCTGGCTAACGCCCAGAGACCAAAAAACTCTCCCAACTGGAACATCGCATAGCGCATGCCCGAATATTCCACCGAATAGCCGGCGACCAATTCAGATTCAGCGACGGCCAGATCAAAAGGACTGCGCTGCAGCTCGGCCTGCATGGCGACCATAAACACGAGAAACCCGATCGGCTGCAAGACGATGTTCCAAACTGTTTGCTGCTGAACGATGCCTATCAGCGACAAGGTGGCGCTCAACATGACAACGCCGGCGATGGCCAGCCCAAGAGGCAATTCATAGGACAACAGCATCCCGGCGGCGCGAAAGGCGCCCAAGAGGCTGTATTTGTTGCCCGACGCCCAACCGCCCATGACCATGCTGACGAACGTGAACGACGACAGCGCGATGACGAAAAAGACCGCGATATCGAAATCGCGCACGAATATCTTGTTCGTATAGGGAATGGCCGCCAAGACCATGACGACCGGGATGAATCCGACGAACGGTGCGACCCGGAAGATCAGTTTGTCCGCGTTGGCCGGAATAATATCCTCTTTGTTTAAGAACTTTAGGATATCCGCCAGCGGCTGGGCCCAACCGTGCCAGCGACCCGTCTCCATTGGACCGAAGCGGTCCGCGACCCGGCCGGATATCTTAAATTCCGCCCACATGAAGAAGACGATATTGCTAAGGACAAAAATAACCAGTGCGAGAGCGATCAAGAACGGCAGCGCTATAGCCATTTCAAGACCCCCTTCTTCCAGGCGTAAACCAACCCCAACAGCAAAACGCCGATGAAGACAAACATCTCGATCAGCGAGGTCACACCGAAGTCGCGAAAGACCGTACCCCAGGGGTAGAGGAACGCGATTTCGACGTCAAAGATCAAGAAAACGAGGGCAAAGACGTAGAAACGGGCTGAATACTGCGTCCAGTTTCCCTCGAATGGCTCCATGCCGCACTCGTATGCCTCAAGCTTGGTCTTGCTTATCTTGCGCGGGCGCAGCATTCGGGCCACAGACAGGAGCAACCCGCCGAACACGCCGCCGACTATGGCGAACGCGACAACGTAATAGTAGTTGGTCATCCCGGCGTTCATTTGTTTCCCTTCGCGTAAATGTCGACACGCAGCGGTTTATTCCGGGTCATCTTGTCCTTGTCATAAATCATATCGGTATGGCCGTAATCAGCCGTCTCGAATTCCGGTGTGTGAGTCAGAGTGCGCGTCGGACAGACGTCCACGCACGTCTCACAAAGCTGACATTTGCCGTAGTCGACAACATAGCTGTCAATGCGCCTGCTTTTATCTTGCGAGGTGACAATACTGATAGCCTGCGGCGGGCAATACTTCTCGCAGATATGGCAGCCGATGCACTCCTCCGTCATGCACGATAAACAGCGCTCCGCCTGCTCGATTGCCACCTTTTCGGTCATTTGGTGAACGGGATTTAGGACCCCCTCGCCAGGTTTGGCCTTGGCTAGGCGCGGCGTAAACTCGTCATAGCGGTTCTTTATCGTATCCTGCTTGGAAAAACCGGTTGTCCAATAATCGCTGGGCCCTCCGTTGAGATAGTTGTCGATGGCTTGGGCGGCGCGCCTCGCGCAGCCGATAGATGAGATTGCCACGCCTGGGCCGAGAATGGCCTCGCCGCCGGCGAAAACACCCGGCCGGGAGGTTAGATTTGGGACGTCCGGCGTGGCGATGTTGCCTTGCTCATCCAGATTGACGCCCTGCGCAGGCAACCAGGCATTCTTCTCTGCCCGGGACGGTTCCGCCGGCGCGTCCGCCGCCTTGGCTTGCCCTTTGACCGGTATTTTGCGGTGCGCGCCAATCCCCAAAAAGACTGCCTCAAAATCCTTCGCGAACAGGTCGTCCAGTGACAGCCCGTCCGGGCCGACGGATGTGTTTGTTCGAATGGCCTCACACATTTTGCGGACGTCATCCACTTCTTGGTCAATGATATCGACAGGCAAACGTGACGGAGCGATGGCGGCTCGCAGCGCGCCTCCGGCCGTCGCTAGTTTCTCGAATATTACGACATCGTAGCCGCATTTTCCCAGCCAAAAAGCAACGCTTAAGCCGGCCGGTCCGGCTCCGACGACGGCGACCTTTTTGTCCTTGCGAATTTTCGGCCGGCTGAAGACCTTCTGACGCCGACCCGCACTGACATGGTCGAACATAAACCCTTTGAGGTCGCAGATCGTTACCGGTGCGTCCTCCTCGCCCCTGCGGCACAACCTCTCGCACGGGTGGGGGCAAACACGGCTGATCATGCCCGGCAGCGGATTGTTCTCTAGATGGAGTTCGTAGGCGTCGTCATAGCGGCCTTGCGCAATCAAACCGATGTAGCCGCGAGCGTCAACATTGGCGGGACACCTGGCCTGGCAAGGCGGCATCTCGGTAAACGACGGAGCGAAGTTGGTATCCGTATCAATGGCGCCCTTCATCCGCAACATACCACGGCTGACGTCAGCAATCGGTATCCGCTCATGCGGATACTGCACGGCCAGGCTCTTCATGAAGAAATGTTTTACCGTCACTCTAAAGGTACGGATAATACCGGTTCCGAAGAACAGGGGGCGCCGCGCCGTCATCGGTCGGTACACCCCAAAACAATATCGACGCTGGCCACGGTCGCGATCAAGTCGGGCAAAACCATGCCGGGCAGCAAAACACAGCTGGCCATCAAGTTAGACAGAGATGGGCTGCGGAGTTTCAACCGGTAGGGGCGTTCGCCGCCGTCGCTGACAATGTAGGCGCCAAATTCGCCGCGCGCGTGCTCGGTGCGCATATAGACCTCGCCCTTGGGCAGCTTTATATGACGCGTCGTTTTGGCTCGCACGGGCCCGTCCGGCATCTGTTCCAGAGCCTGTTGAATGATCTTCACGCTTTCGCGCATCTCGTCCATCCGCACCTTATAACGCGCGAAACAATCGCCGCCGGAGGCGCTGCAAACCTTGAAATCAAAGCGGTCATAGACCGAATATGGTTCGTCTTTCCGCAGGTCGATAGGTATGCCGCTCGCTCGCAGGAACGGCCCGCTGGCACCGAAGTTAAGCGCCGTCTGGCCGTCCATCGGACCGATGCCGATCGTCCGCAGCCTAAATACCTCGTTCTCTTCGACCATGTACTCGAATTCGTCGATAACGGCGGGCAACCGGTTGGCCAGGCGACTCGCTTCTTCGACAAAGCCGTCCGGAACGTCATGGCGCAGGCCGCCATAGGTAAAATAGTTGTAGTGCATTCTGGCCCCAGTGGTCCTCTCAAACAGACGCTGGATATACTCCCTCTCGCGCAAGCCATAAAGGAAGGCCGTGCCGAACAGTCCCAGGTCGTTGGTGAACGGACCAAACCAGGCAAAATGGCTCATTATCCGGTTGAATTCGAGCAAGATGACCCGGACGTATTCGGCTCGTTCGGGTACCTTGAGACCAGCCAGCTTCTCAACCGCCATGACATAAGATAGCTCGTTGTTTAGATTGGCGACGTAGTCCATCCGGTCGAGAATCGGCGGGATCTGGAAATATTCCAGGTCCTCGACTATTTTTTCAACGCCGCGGTGCAGATATCCCAAGTGCGGCACGGCCTTGACGACGCGCTCTCCGTCCAGTGTCACGACGATACGTAAAACACCGTGCGTCGCCGGATGCTGCGGCCCCAGGTTGAGTTCCATTAATTGCGGTTTTGGTTCCTTCGTTCTAGGCATTGTCACGCTTCACTTTTGACTGTTCATTGCCATAATCGAGCTTAAAGTCCTTGCGCAACGGCATCGCGTCATTGTCCTCGGTCAATAGAAGCCGTCTCGGATCCGGGTGACCGTCAAACACCAGCCCGAACATCTCGGCCGTCTCTCTCTCCAGCCAGTCAGCACCCGCCCAAACGTCAGTGACGCTGGCGATGGCTGGCGACTCCTTTGAAACCTCGACCCGGACAGTAATCTTAGATTTTGTTTTGGTGGCGAACAAGTGATATACAACGGTCACGTGGTCCGAATAGTCGACGCCGCAGAGACAGCGGATGTAGTCAAAGCGGCATGATCTATCGTCGCGCAACCATCTCATGACGTCCGGGACGGCGACCGGCGCGACATCCGCGAACAGCTCGTCGTTTTTGATCTCGGTAGCTACCAAGGACTGGCCGTGGGCGCCTTTGAGCAGCCTCTCTATTTCGAGTAGATGCGTCTGGTTCTTGGTCGTCGGCGGCGTATTCTCAGCCATTATCCTACCGCCTGTATTTTCTTCTGCAATTGGATGATTGCGTCAATGAGGGCTTCCGGCCTGGGCGGACATCCGGGAATAAAGATATCGACCGGGATTATCTTGTCGGCGCCTTTGACTACCGAATAAGAATGCACGAATGGTCCCCCGCCTATGGCGCAAGCACCCATGGCGATGACCCACTTTGGGTCGGCCATCTGCTCGTAGAGCCGCACTACCGCCGGCGCCATTTTCGTAGTGATGGTACCGGCTACAATCATCAGATCGGCCTGACGGGGTGACGCCGGAAACGGCAGGACGCCGAAACGGTTTAGATCATAATGGGGCGCGTAAGCGGACATCATCTCAAACGCACAACAGGCCAAACCAAATGTTAGCGGCCAGAGAGATGATTTTTGCGCCATCCGGATGACGTCATCAGCTTTTGCAATGAAGACGTTGTCTAACCCATACTTTTCGGCCAAACCCAAGGTGCTTGAACCCCCGCATGCAATGAAAAACGGCCGACGTAACTTGTCTCGACCGTTACAAAGTCTTAAGCAATAAATGTATCATAACCCGGGCTTGCGGTAAAGCGCGTTTGGCACTATCCGCCAAGCTCCCGGGCCGCTTCTTCGGGCGGAGTCGGATTGATATAGACGCCCGCGCCCCACTCGAAACCGGCGACTTCCGTCATCCGTGGAATGATCTCGATGTGCCAGTGATAAAAGCGAAGATTCGGCGCGTATTGCGGTGACACATGTAAGAGATAGTTGAACGGCGGATCGCCGAGCAAAGTTGCCATCCTTTTGAACAGCCGGCTCATCACATCCGCCAGCGCGACAATATCATCGTTGGTAATATCCATAAAATTCGAACCGTGCGTCCGCGGCAAGATCATCGTCTCGAACGGAAAACGGCTGGCGAACGGGCACAACACGATGAACCGCTCATTTAGGAAAGCCACCCTTTGCCCGAGCGCTATTTCATCGCGGATGAGGTCGCACATGATGCAGTGCTTGCGATCCTTATAATGCCGTTCCCCCTTTTCCATCTCTTCGACTACGGTGGGCGGCACGACCGGTATGGCGGCCAACTGGCTATGCGGGTGAACCAAAGACGCTCCGGCTTCCTGTCCGTAATTTTTGAAGATGAGGACGTACTTGACCCGCGTGTCGTCTTTCCAGAACTTAAACCGTTCCCGGTAACCGTTCAGAATCGCCTCAATCTCCACGGGCTTCATTTTCGCCAGAGTCGCCGAGTGTTTGGCCGAATCGACAAATACTTCGTGGCCACCGACGGCGTTAATGGTTGTAAACGGACCTTTGATTGTCGTCTTGGGCATACCCTCGTAGGTCAGGGCGGGGTATTTGTTGGGCATGACCCAGACCTTCCATTTGTCGGGATCGGTAAAATGAGGGTATACCGTGGCGGCGGCGATTTCGGGAGACCCGGCGTCGAACGGGCAGGCGCGCTTGGCTTTCGTTCCCGGCTTCTTGATCAGATCGTTAGGTCGCTTCCATCGATCTGTAGCGATTATCGCCCAACGCCTGGTAGTAGGATCTCTTCTTAGTTCCGCCACCCAGCCTCCAGCCTAAGATTTTCCGTGTGCTATCATTATAGACACCGCGACCAGGGTAAGTGAAGAGGAGGTGTGATGGACGCTAAGAGCTGGTTTGAACAGCGCACGTTGCGCCATCAATCCTATGCCGATATCGCCGCCTTAGTCGAACTTAAGAGAGCGCAAAATCTTACCGTCAGTGTTTGTCTGCCGACCCTTAACTCCGGGGCCGTCCTGCACAACATCCTCAGCACCCTTACCTATGGGCAGTTTAACGAGTATCCCCTCATTGACGAGCTAGCAATCGTCGACGGCCATTCCACCGATAATACGGTAGAAATCGCGCGGCAGCACGGGGCTAAGGTCTTCTATGAAGACGCTCCGATCGACGGCTTACCTGCGGCGAACGGGAAAGGCGAAGCGCTTTGGAAAAGCGTTTCATTACTGTCGGGGGACATCATCGCCTGGCTTGACTCCGACATAAAGAACATTCATCCGCGTTTTGTCTATGGGACCGTCGGTCCGCTCCTAACCGACCCGTCCATCGGCTACGTTAAAGGTTTCTATAACCGTCCCATCACCGAGAACGGGATCCTCCGGCCAAGCGGCGGCGGACGCGTAACCGAGCTGGTAGCCCGGCCGTTGTTCAACCTTTACTACCCCGAGTTGGCCGGCTTTATCCAGCCGTTGAGCGGCGAATACGCCGGCCGGCGTGAGATTTTTGAAGCCATACCATTTGTCACCGGGTATGGTGTCGAGACGGCCTTACTGATTGACATATTGGACAAATTCGGACTGGACGTCATGGCCCAGGTTGACCTGGAGGCGCGCGTCCACGCCAACCAATCATTGGAGGGCCTGTCTCGCATGGCGTTCAGCGTCATGCAAACAGCGCTGCTGCGCTTGAACCGGGACGGGCGAATCAAGATGCTCAGCGACTTCTCGACTGTCTTTAATACTGTTTCGGGAGACGATAAAGGCCGGCGCCTGCAGCCAAGCGATGTAGCCGTAGTAGAACGCCCGCCCATGTTGGAAATACCGGAGTACCGGGCGGCGCGCGCCGGAAAGGAACATAAGTGGCCGTTAAAGTAGTCTACACAGACATCGACGGAACAATGGTCGGCCAGGCCGGCAGTCTCTTTCGCGGCGGCGACGGCGCCTGGACAATGGAGGCAGCGACCGCCCTCGTCAGCGCGTTAAGCGGCGGCGTCGACGTTGTCCTAGTCTCGGGCCGCAACCGCAGGCAATTGCGCGAATGCGGCCGGATAATGGGTATTAGCAACTACATAAGCGAACTGGGCGCTGAGATGGTCTACGACCAGGGCAGGGAAATCGTGTCGCTGGTGCGCGGCTGGGATGACGGAAAAATGAGCGTCTATGACGCAATCACGGCCAGCGGTGCTGTCGATGGTCTGTTTAAGCAATTCGGAGACCGCCTGGAATACCATACGCCATGGTCGAATGATCTGAGATACTATTCGCACCTTCTGCGCGGTCTTGTCGATTTAACGGAGGCCAACAACTGGCTGGCAGAGGCAGGCCACCTGAACCTTAAACTTGTCGATAACGGTCAGCTGGCTAGCCGAAGCGAAAATCTTAACCATCTTGGCAGTATGCATGCCTACCACCTCTTGCCGGAATCGGTCGACAAGGCAGGCGCGCTACGATATGACATGAAGCGGCGCGGTTTCGCGCCGGAGGAAGCCATCGCGCTCGGCGACTCCTGGGCCGATGTTGCGCTCGCACCGGCCGTCGGCACATTCTACCTGATGAAGAACGGCTTTGATGCCGACCCGACACTGGCCGGCGCTCTCACCGCTCACCCTAACATCGTGGTTACCGGACGTGAAAAGTCTCTTGGCTGGGCCGACGCGATTCGAGACGTTTTGGATCCGGAGAATGACTGAGGTCCTCCTGGTCGGCGCGGGCGGTTTCCTAGGCGCCATCGCGCGCTATACGCTGGGAGGCTGGATAGTGGAACGAACCAGCCCCGGCTTCCCCTATGCGACCCTGCTGATCAACGTTACCGGCTGTTTTGCCATTGGGCTCTTCATGACCTTGGCCGTTGACACTTTCGCCTGGCCGCCGGCGGTCCGGCTGTTCGTCGCCGTCGGGTTCCTGGGAGGCTATACCACGTTCTCCACTTTCGGTTTCGAAACGATGCGGCTCATCGATGGCGGCGGCTATGGCCTAGCTTTATTGAATTGCCTGGCCAGTGTAACAGCCGGCCTTATAGCGGTTTGGCTGGGCATGGCTTTAGGCCGCCTGATCGCCTAAGTTCCTGTTTCGCGATCAACGAGCACACAGCTTTGCCCGCTGAAGCAATAATCGCTGTTTTAGAGCTGGTGCTGTGGTGGGAACCGGAGCACCAACTGTCATTTAAGTCAAACAACCCAGCGGCAGCCGACAGAGCGACAAAGGGACAACGGACACGACTTAACTCGCGCCCGCGGGCAAGA
>JAHEXW010000019.1 GCA_023251915.1 Actinomycetes bacterium | reverse complement strand
GAAAAGGCGGCAGGGCTAAAAGCCCTGCCGCCAGTCGGTGTTACGCCGCGTTCGTATTAACGCGTGGTTCTTTAGTTAGGCAAATATGTGACCGCGCCGCCCGCCGCTTTGGTGGCCGTGTAGGTCGTGCCATCGCGTCCGAGCACTTCGATAACATATCCGTCGGCCGCCTGGCCGTGGACATAGGCCTGACCGGCAGTACCTGCCGCATCTACAAACGTTATGGATGTTTCCAACGCTCCCAGAGCAGCCGCGTTTCCGCCGACATAGCTGCCGTCGTGATCGGTGGCGTACAGCTCCATGGTCTTAACGGCCGTGGACCGGTTCGCTTTTGCCGAAGACGCGTAGCCTCTGTTGCGGACTGCGATGAAGGACGGGATGGCGATAGCCATCAGGATACCGATGATAAGAATAACGACCATTAGTTCGATCAGAGTGAAACCCTCATCCGCCCGCATCATCTTGCGGATTTTGCTCAACATGTTTTTCACCTCCCTTATTGTCGTTTAAGATTGGACACTTTCTAATAAGCTAGCTTAATCTTCGGAAGCCTATTGAGAAAACTTTAGCAATATATGAAAGATTTGTCAGCTACTTGATAAGTGCGGCCATCTTAAACATCGGCAGGTATAAAGAAATCAAGATGCCGCCGATGACCAAACCGACTCCGATCAGCATGACCGGCTCAATCAGGCTGCTTAAACCCTCGATCGTCGTTGCGACTTCCTTGTCATAGAAATCGGCCACTTTTATCAGCATCGTGTCCATGGCGCCGGATTCCTCGCCAACCGCGACCATCTGTACAACCATCGGCGGGAAGACCTTACTTTTGCCGAGAGGCTGAGCAATCGTTTGCCCTTCCTTGACCGCAGCGGCCACGACTCCCACTTCGCGCGACACCAGGGCGTTGCCGACAGTGTTCTCCACTACCTCCAGCGCTTCCAGAATCGGGACGCCCGCGCTGGACAGAGTACCCAGTGTGCGCGCGAATCGCGACAAGCACTGTTGTTTGACCACACCGCCGACGACCGGCAAACGCAGTTTAATGCTGTCCCAGGCGAACCTAACATTAGGAACGTCGATTAGCCGACGGACCCCGTAAGCGGCTGCGATAGTGATTGGAATGCCGAACCACCAAGTAGTCTGGATGAATCCGCTCAGCGTCACAAGTATCTGCGTCGGCAGCGGCAGTGCCCCGCCCAGCTGCGCGAACATCCCGGTAAAGACCGGTACGATGAACACGAGCATGACGACGACCAGCACGATGGACATGATTAACATCAAGACCGGATACGTCATGGCAGATTTGATTTTGCTCTTGATTTCTTGCGCTTTCTCTTGACTGTCGGCGATGTTGCCCAGGACTTCGTCCAGAATACCGCCGGTCTCGCCGGCGCGTACCATGCTGCAATAGAGATTGTTGAAGACTTTGGGGTGCTTACTCATCGCGTTGGACAAAGCCAACCCGCCCTCCACATCATGCAAAACGTCTTCGATGGTCGCCTGCAGCCCGGGGTTAGGCGTTTGACTGGCCATGACGCTTAGACAGCGCGCCAGCGGCAAGCCGGCGTTGATCATGGTCGCGAACTGTCTCGTAAAGACGACCAGTTCTCCGCTTTTAACCTTCTTCCGCTTGGTGCCGCCAATCTGGATGTTGAAACCGGTTCCCTTCTCTGGGGTGATCGAGTTCACGACATACCCCATGCGACGCAGAGATTCGGCGATATGGGTCTCGTTGTCTCCTTCAAGCGTGCCGGTTATGACTTTTCCACCGGCGTCGCGCGCCTTGTATGCATATGATGTTGCCATTTTGTTGCCCCTTTATCCGACCAATCGTTTCAGCACGTCCGGGTCGCTGGCCCGTTGCAACGCGTCTTCGTAGCTAACCTGGTTCAGCTTGACTAAGTTGGCCAGTGATTGGTCCATCGTCTGCATGCCGGAAGAATAACCGGCCTGCATGGCTGATACTATCTGATGCGTCTTTTGGTCGCGTATCATGTTGCGGATAGCCGGCGTGGCGATCATTACCTCCACGGCGACCTTTCTGTCTCCCCCGCCTCGCGCCGGAATCAGCTGCTGCGCCAGAATCCCTTGCAGGGTTCCCGCCAGCTGAACGCGTATCTGATGTTGTTGCTGACTGGGGAAAACGTCGATGATCCGCTCAATGCTTTGCGGCGCGTCTTGCGTATGCAATGTAGCCAAGACAAGATGTCCCGTTTCCGCGGCCGTCAGCGCGATGGATATGGTTTCCAGGTCGCGCATCTCGCCGACCAGTATGACGTCGGGGTCTTGGCGCAAGACGTGGCGCAACGCGCTCGAGAAGCTATGCGTATCGGTGCCGACCTCACGCTGATTTATCATGCTCTTGTCGTGCTTGTGGAGAAACTCTATCGGATCTTCAATAGTCAGGATATGCTCGCTCCGTGTCTTATTAATGATTGAGATCATTGAGGCGAGCGTGGTTGATTTGCCGCAGCCGGTCGGGCCGGTGACCAGAACGAAACCGCGCGGTTTTTGGGCAAGAATCTCGGCGATCGGCGGTAAACCAAGTTCACGGGCTGATTTAACGACCTGCGGTATAATCCGTAAGGCCGCCGCAAGGCTGCTGCGCTGCCAGTAAACATTTATCCGGAAGCGGCATTTGCCCGCGTATGCGTAAGACATATCCAGCTCCCGATCGGCTTCCAACCGGCGCCGCTGGCTGTCGGATAGAATCTCGTAGATGTATTCCTCGACGTCCTCGCCCTCAAGGGCAGGCATATCCATATGAGTTAGTTTGCCGAATATGCGCAACGTCGGCGGGATACCCGCGGTAAGATGAAGGTCAGACGCATCGCGCTGAATGACCTGTTCCATCAGTTCTTCAATCTTTGGCATTCATCCTCCTAGTGTGACTTAATCGTAACTCAAATGTATATCGGCCGCTTAGGCGACAACCCGTAGAACTTCTTCCAAACTTGTTATCCCGAGGCGGACTTTTTCGAAACCATCGTCGCGCAATGGGCTCATACCCTCGACAATCGCCTGCCGCGCAATCTCGTCGGAACTGGCTCGTTCCACGGCCAGCTTCTCGATCGTCTCGCTCACGAGCATGACCTCATAAATACCGGTTCTGCCTTTATAGCCGCTGCCCTTGCACTTCGGACATCCCACCGGCCTGTAAAAAGTCAGTTTTTGCCCGTCCTCGTGCGGGAAACGCGCTGCCTCCAGCGTCTCTTCGTCCGGCTCGTAGCCTTCCTTGCAATGTTTGCACAACTTGCGGGCCAGCCGCTGGGCGACAACGCAGTCTACGGCAGAAGCGCTCAAGAACGGCTCGATGCCCATCTCGGTCAGGCGCGTCAGCGCCTGCGGGGCGTCATTGGTATGTAGGGTCGCCAGAACCAAGTGGCCGGTCAAGGCGGACTCAACCGCGATCAGAGCCGTCTCACGGTCCCGGATCTCACCAATCATTAGGATATCGGGGTCGTTACGCAGAATGGAACGCAGGGCCGCCGCGAAAGTCAGGCCAACGCGGCTGTTGATCTGCACCTGCACCACGCCAGGCAGTTTATACTCGACCGGGTCTTCGACAGTGATTATCTTTTTTTCGACGGAGTTCAGAACATTCAGCGCCGCGTATAATGACGTGGTCTTGCCCGATCCGGTCGGTCCGGTGATGAGAATGGCGCCGTATGGTTTCTTGAACGTCCCTTGAAAACGGTCCAGCGATTCAGGCAGAAAGCCCATGTCCTTCAGGTCGATCATAATGCTTTCCTTCTCCAGGATACGCATGACGATCTTCTCGCCGTAGACGGTCGGCAGAGTCGCGACACGAAGGTCGACCGCGCGCCCCTGCACGGACAGGCCGATGCGGCCGTCCTGCGGCACGCGCGTTTCGGCGATGTTAAGATCGCTCATGATCTTGACCCTCGAAATCAGGCCCGCTTGGACGCGCTTGGGAGGAGTCATCACCTCGTGCAGTACCCCGTCGATCCGGTATCGAACCCGCACGTCCTTCTCCTGCGGTTCGATATGGATATCAGAAGCCCTGTCGCTGATCGCTTGATTAATAATGAGGTTGGCCAGCTTGACTATCGGGGCTTCGTCGACAACGGTGGCAGACTGGACGATATCTTCTTCGTCGCCGATGACCTCGCGGGTCAGCTCGTCCATGCCGGCCTGGCCTACCTGGCTTTCCGCCTTGGCGTAGCGAGTTATCGCCGCTAGTATCTCTTCCTTGGTAGCCACGACCGGCTTGATCTCGAACCCGGTCATCATCCTGAGGTCGTCAAATATAAAGACGTCGGTCGGGTTGGCGACGGCGACAATCAACTTCCCGTCCTCGAATCCGATCGGGAGAGCTGTATTCTTCTTAGCGATACGCTCCGGGACCAGCGACACGGCACCGAGATCGATGACATACTCAGACAGGTCGACGAACTCCAGACCTAACTGATTGGCCAGAATTTTGAGCAGATCCGCCTCTGTGACCAAACCGATTTTAACCAAGACTCTACCGAGCGGCTCGCCACTCTCTTTCTGCTCCTTTAGCGCCTCGGTCAGTTGCTCGGGCTTGATAACGCCCTGCGCGACCAACAGATCGCCTAGCTGACGGCGGTTCTCCTTCATCGCCACGGGTTATGCCACCACCCTGACGACTTCTTCAAGAGACGTGATGCCGGCCAGCGCCTTATTAAATCCGTCTTCCTTTAGTGTGCTCATGCCTTCCTTGATTGCGGTGCGCATGAGCTCATCCGAACTGGCCTTCTTGACTGCCAGCTCGCCCAGGTTCTGGCTCATCAGCATAACTTCGTGAATCCCCATCCGGCCCTTGTAGCCGGTGTTGTTGCATTTCGCGCAGCCTACCGGCTTATAGAACTCGTATTCCTTCCCTTCTTCGACCGGGAAGCCAAGGTTCGCAACCTCTTTCGCGGACATCGTGTGCTTCTCTTTGCAGTGTTTGCATAGCCGTCGTCCCAGCCGTTGGGCGAGCACCGCGTCGACCGCCGACGCGATGAGAAACGGCTCGACGCCCATCTCTGTTAACCGCGTAATGGCGGACGGCGCGTCGTTAGTATGAAGCGTAGATAAGACCAAATGGCCTGTCAGAGCGCTCTCTATAGCAATCAGAGCGGTCTCCCTATCCCGGATCTCGCCGACCAGCAGGCAGTCGGGATCGCCGCGCAAGACTGCCCGTAACCCGGCGGCGAACGTCATGCCCGCCTTGGTGTTTACCTGCATCTGGCTGAGACCGGGCAAACGATATTCTACCGGGTCTTCAATCGTCATGATGTTCTTCTCGGGCACGTTCAAAACGTTTAAGGTCGCATACAGGGTCGTTGACTTCCCCGATCCGGTCGGGCCCGTAACCAGGATGGTGCCATACGGCTTGCCGATCGCGGCCCGGAACATCTCCAGCGTGCGCGGGAAGAATCCCAGGTCCTCGAGGGTCAGCATGATGCTTTCCTTCTCTAGGATACGCATGACGATCGATTCACCGTAGACGCTAGGCAAGCTGGCCACGCGAAAGTCGATGGCGCGGTCGGCGACGACCAGCCCTATCCGTCCGTCTTGCGGGACGCGACGTTCGGCGATGTTCATGTCGCTCATGATTTTTAGCCTTGAGATCAGCCCTGCCTGAATCTTCTTGGGACTGTGCATGATCTCACGCAGCACCCCGTCCACCCGGTACCGGATACGCATGTCGTCTTCCTGGGGCTCGATATGAATATCGGACGCTCCCTCGTCAACTGCCTGATTAATTATAAGGTTCACGAGTTTGACGATAGGGGCTTCTTCCGCCAGCTCCTCCGCCTCTTGGGCCGCCTTGGCCGCGTCGGCGGCGGAACCGGTTTCCTCGATTGCCTCTTCCAAAACGTTTTCACTCTGCGCGTAGCGGTCTATCGCCGCAAACAACTCTTCCTTCGTACTCACAACCGGCTTGATCTCAAACCCGGTCATGATCCGCAAGTCGTCGAACACGAACACATTGGTCGGATCGGCCGTCGCTACGACCAGTTTGTTGTCATCGAAGCCGATGGGTAAAACGAGATTCTTACGGGCGACGTTATTGGGCAGCATTGCGACCGCGGACAAATCTATCTTGTACTCGCTGACGTCTATGAAATCCAAACCCAGCTGTTCCGCCAGCATCTTTAGAAGGTCCGCCTCTGTTATGAATCCCGAATCTACAAGCAATTGCCCCAACGGCTCACCGTTAGCGCGCTGACGGGCCAGAGCTTCTTCCAATTGCTCCGGCGATATCTTGCCGCTCTCGACCAGCAAGTCGCCAAGTTGTTTCCGACCCTCTCTCATTGCTCTTCACCTGCCCCATCGGCAGGCAGACCCACCGCGCGCCGCATTACATCCAGCGGCGCCGCTTGGCCTGTCCAGATTTCGAAAGATAGAGAACCCTGGTGAACGAGCATGCTCCGACCGTTAATAACGGTGCAACCTCGTTCTTGGGCGGCGACGAGGAATGCGCTGAGCGGAGGAACGGTGCTCAAATCGGCCGCTGTTGTGTCGGGACCAAGCCCGTTCACCAGGTAGGTCAAACCTTCTAAGGCAGTCTTACCAAGCGGAGTCGCGTTAATAACGATGTCCGCGTGTGAAACGATTTCGGAAAGGCCGGTGTCGTTGAGGGAATAGCCGTTGAATCGGACTGACGGATCGATAGACCTGATAATGTCACGCAGGCGGTTAATTGCCTCAGACCGGCGCGCCACGACGTCCAGGGAGCTAATCTTGGCGGCGGCCAGAGACGCCGCCACGGCCCGCGCCGCGCCGCCGGCTCCGGCGATGACAACGCGCCGTCCGCTTATATCTACGCCAGCATCTTCCAAAGCCTTGCGAAAACCGGCGCCGTCCGTGCTGTAGCCTTCCAGACGGCCGTCCCTATTGACTATTGTGTTAACGCTGGTGATCATTTCTGCGGCGGGATCGACGAAGTCAAGATGGGGCAACACGGCGGCCTTATGAGGCATAGTGACGTTAACCCCGGCGATATCAAGAACGCGCAGAGCGGCCACCGCTGCGGGCAGATTGGACGTGCGGACTCGAAACGGCAAATAAGACCAGTCGAGACTGGCTGCGGCAAACGCCGCGTTATGCATCGCCGGCGACAGCGACTCGACAATCGGGTCGCCGAATATGCCGACCAGCTTGGTGCGTCCGGATATCATGGCCACGTTCCTCCGCTTAACCGTTTGACGGCGTTGTTTTGTCGTTCGCCCAAGAACGCCGCACGGCTCAATGTAAGTTTATACTTGCATTTAGCGCTATGACAAGTATCGGCAGATTATCGGAATACTTTACGGGCGGAAACGCCGCTCGAACAGCCGAACCAGGCGGGTGAGGAAAAACTCCCGCCTCGTCACGGGATCGACCAATATGGTTGCCACTCCCGCTCTGTTGCCGCCCAAGACATCCGTGAATATCTGGTCGCCCAAGGCCGACACCTCCGCCGCCGGTATCTCCAGCAGCGCCAGCGCCTTTCGATAACCGACAGACATCGGCTTCTTCGCCGGAGCGACGACCGGGACACCTAAAATGGCTCCCATGCGCTCACCCCGCGGTCCGCCCGCGTTGCTTACTAACACGACCCGAATACCGGCGTCGTGCAACTCGGCAAACCAGGCAATCGTCGCGGGAGCCGGCTCCTCGCCCCGCCAGGGCACAATCGTATTATCGAGGTCGACGATCAGCCCACGGAAGCCGCGTTCGGCCAGCCAGGCCGGCCGTACCGCGAAGATGTCGGGAAACACGTGGTCGGGCCTAAATACGCTCACCTATAAGCCCTTATCCGCTTTAACGCTGGAAAACTCTTCGTAAGAGGAGGTAAACGTGTGGCTGCCGTCGTCGCCGGTCAAGACGAAGTAGAGATAGTCAACGCTCGCGGGATGCGCGGCCGCCTCAATCGACTTCAGCCCCGGTGACGCGATCGGTCCCGGCGGCAAGCCTTCGTGCTTATAGGTGTTGTATGGCGATTCGACTTCGAGGTCCTTGTAAGTCAACGATTCCTTGCGCTCCGGCAGTGCAAACTCGACCGTTGAGCACATCTGGAGCAGCATACCGCGGCTCAGCCGGTTGTAGACGACCGCGGCCACGAGAGCCCTTTCGTTGTCAAGTTTGGCTTCCATCTCCACCATCGACGCGATGGTGATCACATCGTTCAAAGAATATCCCTTTGCCTTCGCGTCGGCCAGGTTCACGCCGGCGGTTTCCTTACCGAACTGGCGCAGCATCAAAGTCACCAGGTCGCGCGCCGTCGTCTTATCGGTGATCGTATATGTTTTTGGGAACAGATAGCCTTCCAGGCTTGTCCCGTCCGACCTCTTGAGAAACGCGAAATCGTAACCGTCGTTTACGGCCGCCGCTTCGAAGGCCTCTTTGGTTATCGGGGTCTTCTTGGCTACGGTCGCGGCTGTTTCGGCTACGGTTAAGCCCTCGGGAATAGTCACGGTATAGTATTTTTTGACCGGACCGCGCTTAAGCTGCGCCAGCGCTTCGGCATATGTCATGCCTGTCCTCATATCGTATTCGCCCGCCTGGAGTTCATTCTGAGCGCCGTGGTCCTTGATATAGAGCCGGAAGAGCAGCGCGTTTGCGACAATGCCCTTGTCCGCGGCCAGACCCGCGATGTCGGCACTGGTAGAGCCGGGGCTTACAGACAGGTGTACGGGCTGGTCGGCATTAGGCCTGAGAAGCAGGAATGCCGCGCTGGCGATAAGGATCACCAGCAGGGCGGCCGCGGCGGCGATCAGTAGCGGCATTTTAAGTCTATTTTTGTTTGTTGCCATTCTCTCCGTCCAAGTGAGCTTGTAGAATTATGGCTGCTGCCATCTTGTCTATTATCTCACGTCTCTTGGCCCGCTTGACTCCCTGCGCCAGCAATACGCGTTCGGCCTGGGCAGATGTCAGTCTTTCGTCCTGACCGACCAATGGCGCCGCCGTCTCTTGGCGTAATAGATCAATAAAGTCTTCGGTTGCCCGGGCTTGCGGACCGACGGTGCCGTCCAAGCGGCGCGGTTGTCCATAGACTATTTTGACGGCTTCCTGGTCGCGAAGAATATCCAGAATGGCCTTAACAGCTATCTCGTCGTTCGTTCGGGCAATAACTGTCAGGGGGAATGCGGTTGTCTGGTCGGGGTCCGATACAGCCACGCCGATGCGGACTTCTCCTACGTCAAGACCGATAGCTCTCATGCCAGCCGGTTGGCGATCTCTTTTCGAGCGATTTCAACGGCTTCAACCAGACCGTCCGCCCGGCTCCCGCCGGCTTGGGCCAAATCGCGACGCCCGCCGCCGCCGCCGCCAATCGCCGGCGCTGCCGCGCGCACTATGGCCGCCGCGTCCAGCTGAGGTTCCACCCGGGAGCTACCGAAAGCAACGATCAGGCTAGCGCCGTCGGCCGTACTGCTGCCCAGTATTATGGCTGCGGCGTCATCCCTGTTCCGGATATCGTCAACGACCGCGCGCAACTGGTCAACCGACTTGTCCGGCAAAACGCCGGCTATGATCCGGGCCGAGCCCGCAGGCTCCGCACCGGCCAGTAATTCGGCTGCCTCAGATGACCCTAAGCGGCTATGCAGTGCCGCGACGTCGCGCTCTAATGTTTTATGTTCATTTAGCAGGTGTTCGATTCTGTCCGACAGACCGGCTCGATTTGCCTTAAGCCGGCGCTCAATATCGTTGAGGAACGCCTCGTTCTGGTGCGCTAGCTGGAGCGCGCCCAGGCCGGTAACAGCCTCGATGCGCCGCAAGTTCGCCCCTACCGAAGCTTCGCTCGTAATCCTGACTTGCCCGATGTCCCCGGACCGCGCGACGTGTGTGCCCCCGCACAACTCGCGTGAAAAATCGCCGATCTCCAAGACGCGGACATTCTTGCCGTATTTCTCGCCAAAGAACGCCAGGGCGCCGCTCTCGGTCGCGTATTTGTAGCTGGTCGTATAGGCGCGCACCGGGTGATTCTCAAGTATCTTCTTGTTTACCAGGAGTTCTATATGCTCTAGCTCCGGCTTGGACAGGCCTTTTCCGTGGGTGAAATCAAAGCGCAGGCGTTGCTCGTCGACATGGCTGCCGCCCTGACGGACATGCTCGCCCAATACCATGCGCAGAGCCCAGTGCAGAAGATGGGTCGCGGTGTGATTGCGGCGTATCGCCGCTCGCCTGTCATTATCGATAGCGGCTGCGGCCGTCTGGCCGGTCGCGACACTTCCAGACATTACCTTACCCTGGTGCGCCGCTAATCCGGGCAACGGCGGAAACGTCGTAGTAATGTCAATCGTGCCCGTGTCCGTCTTGATACTGCCGGTATCGCCCACCTGGCCGCCCAGCTCCGCATAAAAAGGGGTCTCGGCCAGGACGACTTCGACATCGTCTCCACTCTTTGCTTCGTTGACAACCGCGCCGTCGCGTACAATTGCGCGAATCATAGTTGTCAAAGACGCTTCTTTGTACCCCAAAAACTCCGTCGGACCCGTCTCATCCAATATCCCGGCGTACACGCCCTGCGCCTCTTCACCGCGCACCACGCCGGCGGCTCCCTTTGCCAGCTGGCGAGCTTTTTCGGCCAGATCGGCGAAACCCGTTTCATCGACTCCCAGCCCGCGCTCCTCCGCTATCTCAACCGTGAGTTCAAGAGGAAACCCGTACGTGTCATAGAGCTTGAAAGCTGTAGCCGCGTCAACAGCGGCCGCGCCGGCGATCGTCGCTTCTTCCAGGAAACCGTCCAGGACTACCAGGCCCGCCTTAAGCGTATTGCGAAACCGGTCTTCCTCGTCTTTGACAATCTCCTTTATGAAGTGTTCATTCTTGCCCACGTCTGCGTACGCCGTACCCATTAATTTAACGACGGTTTCCACGAGTTCCGGTAGAAAAGCTCTGTCCAGACCCAATATCCGTCCGTGCCTGACGGCGCGGCGCAACAAACGGCGCAGCACATAACCCCGCCCTTCGTTGCCGGGCAATATCCCGTCGTTGATCATAAACGTGATGGCGCGGGTATGGTCGGCGACGATCTTAAGCGAAATATCCGTGCGCGCGTCGCTTTTGTACGCCACTCCGGATATCTCCGCCACCTGGTCTATCAGCGTTTTCAAAACATCCGTCTCAAAATTGGTCGTCACGTTCTGGAGAACGCTCGCGACCCGCTCCAGTCCCATGCCTGTGTCGATGTTTTTCTTGGGCAGCGGCTGCAGTTCGCCATCTTCGTCGCGGTTGTACTGCATGAAAACCAGGTTCCAGATCTCCAGGAAACGATCGCAATCGCACCCGACACCGCAATCCGGGCCGCAAGCAAGTTCGGGACCGAAATCAAAATGGATTTCTGAACACGGGCCGCAGGGACCGGTCGGACCCATGCTCCAAAAGTTCTCTTCCTCACCCAGCCGCACGATGCGGTGTTCCGGTACGCCCGCCTTAGTCCGCCAAATATCGAACGCCTCGTCATCGTCCAGGAATATGCTTACCCAGAGGCTCTCAGGGTCGATACCCAGCTCTTTCGTGACGAATTCCCAGGCCCACGGAATGACCTCGGCCTTGTAGTAGTCGCCGACGCTAAAGTTGCCCAGCATCTCAAAGAATGTCAGATGACGCGCTGTATGGCCGATCTTGTCGATGTCCGTGGTGCGCAAACACCGTTGCACGGAAGCCAAGCGGGTGTGCTCGGGTTTGCGGTCGCCGCGGAAGTAAGGAATAAACTGAACCATACCCGCTGTTGTTAAGAGCAATGATGGTTCATCTGGGACGAGAGACGAACCGGGCACGACCGTGTGGCCGCGCTCTTCAAAGAACCGCAGATATTTCTCTCGGATGGCAGCGCTCTTCATTATTCGACCGCGATGCCTTCCGCCCGAATGGCGGTCGTTCGTTCCTCTTCCGTCATGAGTATGAAGGCGGCGAGCTCATTGATTATTGCAGCTGTCGGCACCGCGAGCACAACACCCCAAAAACCGAACAAAGCGCCGAAAAGCAGCAAGATGAAGATAACCAAGACCGGATGGACGCCGATCCTGTCTTTCATCATGACTGGAGCCAATATGACGCTGGCTACCTGTGTAAGTATTACAAAATAGATGCCAACGCCCAGCGCGTACCAGCCGCCCTTGGTGACCCAGGCGACGATGATTGCCGGAACCGTACCTGCGACGGGCCCGATATATGGAATGATCTGTAAGAAACCATTCACAACGCCCAACAATAGCGCATACGGCACCCCGGCAAGCAATAGCCCGAGACTGCCCAAGACGCTAACGATAATAGCCAGTATCAGCATGATGCGCAGCACGTCCTGAATGACGACGTTCATGCGATAGGTAAGATATTTGCTCTCGGGTCGCCAAGCCTCCGGCACCATGCGGAAGAAGCCGCGGCTGATGGAGGCTCGATCCTTGAGCAAGAAGAACGCTATAAGCGGCGCCAAGACGAAATCCAGCAGAAGCGAAATAAAGCTGATGGTATAGCTGGGGATCTGGCTCAGCGCTTTGAGCGCGGTTGCTTGCGCGCTGTTGACCGTCGCGTCCAGGGCGCTCGTGGCCTGCGGCGGCAGGCTAAAGGCACGGTAACTTGTCTGCCAGTTGGCAAGAGCGTCCGTCACGCTCTTTTGATACTGTGGCCAAGCTTTGATTAGTTGGTTGACCTCTGTGATCCCCATAGGCACCAGGAACAATACGACGATTGTGAGAAGCGCGAAGAAAAAAACATATGTCAACGCCAGCGCCATAACACGATTCATCCCCCGCCCTTCCAGAAATTCCAGAATCGGCTTGAGCAGAAGCACTATGACGACCGCGAAAAGAAAGGGCCGTAGGACCAGACTGACCTGCCCGACCGCCAGCGCGGCGATGTACATAAGACCGATGACGCCGATAACGCCCCAGCTGGCGATACCGGCGACTTTGAACTTCTCGACTGTTCGTTCGGTAAAGAACCTCTTGTTTATGCTAACGCCTCCGTTATTTTTTCTTCGCGCGCCCGCGCGCGAATCCCCGCAGGGCGCCTGTTAAACCGGCGCCGTAGCCGGCTACTTTAATCAGCGGTGACGAAACCGTTTCTTCGATCAGGCCGCCGATAGTGTCGATCCTGGCAACAGCTTTCTGGATCGAATCGGTCGCCTGATTTACCTTGGACATTTCATTGTTTACCTCGTCAACCGTAGTTTGCAGCTTTCCCAACAGCTCGTCGACCTGATCGACAGTCTTACTGAGACGCAGCGCGGCCGGGACGAAGGAGCCAATCAGAACGGCCAGGGCTAACAGCGCGATCGCTCCCGCGATTTGTACGTATATCATGGGCTCGTACCCCCTTTTTCTTCGTCATTTTCGCCCCTTTGGGCGCTATCGTTGATTTTAGCATACTTACCCGCGTCCATTCGGCGCTTGATGTCGGCTTCCTGCCCTTGGTCGCTCGGTTCGTAGTACTTCTTTTCGCGCACTGCCGGCGGCAAATAATCCTGCTCGACAACATGGCCCGGATAGTTGTGCGGATATTTATACCCTTGTCCGATGCCGTGCTCTTTCATGCCCGGATGCGGAGCGTTCCGAATATGCTTGGGCGGACTGGCGACCATGCCGCTCTCAACGTCTTTCAGCGCTTGATCTATGGCGCGATAGCTGGCGTTGCTTTTCGGCGCCGTTGCCAGATATGTGACCGCTTGGGCCAGGTTGATTCGCGCTTCCGGTAAACCGATGCGCTCGACCGCTTGAAACGCGGCTGTCGCGACCACCAGTCCCATGGGGTCGGCGTTGCCAACGTCCTCCGAAGCGAATATGACCATCCGTCGGGCAATGAACTTCGGGTCCTCCCCGCCGTAGATCATTACAGCCAGCCAGTAAATGGCCGCTTGCGGGTCGCTACCGCGTAAGCTTTTGATAAACGCAGAGGCCACGTCGTAATGTGCCTCTCCTTTCATGTCATATACCAGAGCACGCCGTTGCATCGCATCTTCCGCTTCTGTGAGAGTTATGTGACGGCGTCCCGATTTGTCCGCTTTGACTGCCGTGGCCGCCATCTCGAGGCCGTTTAATAGGGACCTGGCGTCGCCCGCAGCCATACTAAGCAGATGCTCGCGCGCCGCTGCGTCCACGCTCACGCGCGCTTTGCCCAGCCCTTCCTCGGAATTGGTTAGCGCCCGGTCCAAAATCTTGCCTAACGCCTCTTCCTTCAGACCCTTAAGCTGAAAGACTCGAGAGCGAGAGATAAGAGCGGAGTTGACTTCGAAGTAAGGGTTCTCGGTTGTCGTGCCGATCAAGATGATCGATCCGTCCTCTACAGCCGGCAGGAGCGTGTCTTGTTGGGCTTTGTTGAAACGGTGCACCTCGTCCAGCAGCATAATCGTGCGCCGGCCGTAAGCGACCTTGCGTTCTCGCGCTGCCGCGATGACCTTTCGGACATCTCCGACGGTGGCCGTCACCGCGCTGACTTTTGCGAACTCAGCCTTAGTGGCGTTGGCGATTATTTCAGCGAGCGTCGTTTTGCCACAACCGGGCGGTCCCCAAAAGATGGCCGATGACAGGGTGTCGTCCTCAATGGATTGGCGCAGCAGTGTCCCCGGCCCGACAATATCGTCTTGACCGGCGTAGTCTTCGAGGCGGCTGGGCCGCATGCGCAGCGATAACGGCGTGTTAGTAGCCGCGGTTGACGGCATCGTAAAGCGCCTGATCCAAACGGGCCTTATCAGAATAGCCGGTGTAGCTGCGGATGATAGTCGACTTGTTGTTAAAGATAAACACCTGCGGCACGTACTGGACGGGCAACTGCTCGCTTAGCGCGCCGTAGGTTTGCGGTTTGTCCGAGTTCAGCAAGATGAATGTGACCTGACTCGCATACTGTGTTTGCAGTTCGGCGATACCGGCCGCCATCTGGTCGCTAATAGAGTCGTTCTCGCCGTAAAACTCGACGAAAATCGGTTTTTTGGATTTTATCGCGTCGGCGAAAAACGCCGGGGTATCGCTGTTGGGCGTGAACAAAATATTGACGGTGTACTGATCGGGAAATTTATTGACTGTTGTGTCAACCGGCTTGACCGTCAAAGTCGACGGCGTCGGAATCTTTTTCAGACCGGACGTGCTGGTTGTCGCCGTCGTGGCCGTCCCGGTCGTCGAAGTCGCCGTGTCCGTGCCGCCGCCGCAACCGGCCAATAGAACCGAGGCCGCGATAAACAAAATACCCACGGCCAAGGATTTTCCGAACGCGCGGTTAGATTTTGGCTGCATAATGGTTTGTCCTTTACTTACGTCGATGGCCGGTTTTGCCTAACCGATATCGTATTCTATCCAAGCTTAATGTTCAATTCCCGCAGCTGTGTTTGATCGACCTCGTCCGGTGCGCCGGTCATCAGGTCGGTTCCGGTTTGGGTCTTAGGAAAGGCGATGACGTCACGAATCGTGTTGCGTCCGGCGAGGATCATGACGAGCCTGTCCAAACCGAACGCCAAGCCGCCGTGCGGCGGCGCGCCGTATTTGAAGGCGTCCAGCAAGAATCCGAACTTTGCCTGCGCGTCCTCGGCCGAATGTCGGAGTATCGCGAACATCTTCTTTTGCAGTTCGGGCTCGTGAATACGGAGACTGCCGCCCCCCACCTCTACTCCGTTTATTACCAGATCGTAAGCGTCAGCCGTCGCCGCCAGCGGGTCTGAGTCCAGCAAGGGCAGTGATTCCGGCGTCGGCATCGTAAACGGGTGATGGACCGCCTTCGGCCGGTTCTCATCCTCGTCCCATTGGACGAGCGGAAAATCGAGTACCCACGTAAGATTGAACGCCTTTGGATCGATCAGATCTAGGCGGCGCGCCATTTCCAGCCGCAAGTTACCGATCGCGTTCTGTGCCACCTCGGTTTTATCGGCTATCATTAGCATCATATCGCCTGGTTTGGCGCCCAGCTTTTGCGATAACTCATCCAGTACCGCGGGGACAAAGAACTTCTCGATCGGCCCGCCGTAAGAGCCGTCTTCGTTGACGGCAATCCAGGCCAAGCCCTTAGCGCCGTAGCGGGACACATATTCAGTCAAGCCGTCCATGTCCTTCCTGGAGAAACCGGCGCAACCCGGAGCGGCCAACCCAAGAATCGAGCCTCCGGCCCCCGCCACTGACGCAAAAACCTTGAAGTCAGCGCCGGCGACAACGTTTGTAGCGTCGCCAATCAGCATCTCAAAGCGAGTGTCGGGACGATCCGTCCCGTATGCCGCCATTGCGTCGGCATAGGACATCCGCGGAAACGGACTCGGCAAATCGATACCTAAGGTCGAGGTAAATATCTCGGCGATCATGCCCTCAGTGATATCCAGAATATCGTCCCTGGTCACAAAGGACATTTCCATGTCGATCTGCGTATGTTCCGGCTGCCGGTCGGCGCGCAGATCCTCGTCGCGAAAACACCGGGCCAATTGGTAATATCTCTCCAAACCGGCGACCATGAGTATCTGCTTAAACAGTTGCGGCGACTGCGGCAAGGCGAAGAAATGTCCGGCGGACAGTCGGCTGGGCACAAGGAAATCACGAGCGCCTTCGGGAGTGCTCTTTGTCAGATACGGCGTTTCCACCTCGATGAAGCCATTGGAGTCCAGATATTTATGCACCGCTCGTACGACGCTGTGACGCAACTGGAGCGCTTCCCGCATTACACCGCGACGCAGATCCAGATAACGATATTTTAAGCGCAGCGCTTCGTCGACATTGATATCGTCGTCGACCTCAAACGGAGGCGTTTCGGCCCGGCTCAGGACGATGAGTTCGGTAGCGGCAATCTCAATCTCGCCGGTCGGCAGCTTTTCGTTGATGTTGGCCGCCGGCCGTTTGTTGACGGTACCACGGACAGTGATTACGAATTCGCTGCGCAAATCCTCCGCTTGAGCGTGTGCCTCAGCGTTAACAGCCGGATTAAAGACGATTTGAGCTACGCCGCTCCTGTCCCTTAGGTCTATGAATATCAACCCGCCGTGGTCCCGGCGCGTCGCCACCCAGCCCGACAGCGTTATCTCTCGGCCCGCATCGGCCGCGCGAACCGCGCCGCAATCGATGTCCTTATATTTGTGCCCCACTCTTACGCCCCTTCTTGTTTTTGGCTCGTTAGCCATGGCTCTAACGACTCCGGATCGAGAGCCGCCTGCTCCCCCGTGCGCATATTCTTTATGACATAGGCGCCCGTCTGCAGTTCTTCGTCTCCTACAATCAACGTAAAGCCGGCTCCCGCCTTATCGGCATAGCTGAGTTGTTTTTTCAATGATTTATCGGAAAAGTCGACGGCGACCGCGAAGCCGGTGCGGCGCAATCCTTTGGCCGCGGCCAGGCCTGCCTGGCGCGCTTCCGCCCCTAACGTTGCGACATATACGTCGGGACCTGCGGCGGGCCTGCCTGCCGCCTCCGTTGCCAGCAAGACTCTTTCGACGCCGACCGCGAAGCCGATGCCGGGAGTCGAGACGCCGCCGAACTGCTCAACCAAGCCGTCGTAACGGCCTCCGGCGGCGACCGCGTCTTGTGCCCCCAGAGCACCGCTCTTAATCTCAAACGCTGTTTTGGTGTAATAATCCAAACCCCGCACCAAGCGAGGGTCAGGCTCAGCTGCGACGCCAATCACCTGCAGCGCGGCTAAGACGGCCGAGAAATGGTCGGCGCAGGCGGCGCATAGGTGCGCGGTGATAAGGGGTGCGGCTTGCAGCGCGGCCGCACAACCGGGGTTCTTGCAGTCGAATACCCGCATAGGATTCTTCTCGGCCCGTTCCAGGCACGTCGGGCAAAACCTGTCCGGCTCCGTTAGAATATAGCCGCGCAAAACGGTCGTGTAACCGGGCCGGCAGATCGGGCAACCGACACTATTGATATGAAGCTTCAGGTCTTCGAGGCCGGCGGCGCTGAGGCTCTCTAGTGCGCAGTCGATTACCTCGGCGTCCAGTGCGGGGTCGGCGCTGCCCAACGCCTCGACGCCCACCTGCCAGAATTGGCGTTGTCGTCCGCCTTGCGGTCTTTCGTAACGGAACATCGGACCTTTGTAGTAGGCCTTGAAAAGCGGGTTATTGCGCCCGAGGTCATGCTCGAGAAATGCGCGCACGACGCCGGCCGTCTCCTCCGGGCGCAAGGCGATCTTCCGGCCGCCCTTATCGGTAAACGCATACATCTCTTTGTTGACAATGTCGGTGCCGTCCCCTATCCCCCGGGCAAACAGACTCTCAGCCTCGAATATCGGCGTATCGATCCGGCCGTAGCCATAATTCTTATAGACCGTTTCGACGGCGTTGAAGAATCTGTCCCAGCGCGGTGAATCATCCGGCAGGATATCCTTGGTGCCTTTGGGGGCCTTAAACTCGCCCATCATTTACGTCCTTCTTCGCCCGACGGATTGGGCAAGCGCTTGATTGTCACCATGCCGACTCTGTTGCCGACAACTTTGTCGACGATAAACGTCAGATCGGCCGCTTGGACCGTTTCGCCCCGTTTCGGTACCCGGCCAAAGAGCTCCAGCATCAAGCCGCCAACGCTGTCCACCTCAGGATAATCGAGCTTGACGCTGAAATAGTCGTTAACATCGTCAATGGGAACGCGCGCGTCGACCTTTACGGCGTTTTCGCCCAGCGGTTCCAGTTGTTTCTCTTCCAGATCATACTCGTCGTAAATCTCACCGACTATCTCTTCCAGGAGGTCCTCGATGGTCACCAGGCCTGCGGTACTGCCGTATTCATCAATAACGATTGCCATGTGGATCTTCTCTCTTTGGATCTCACGCAACAACTCCGCGACCCGCTTGGTCTCCGGAACGAACATAGCCGTCCGCATAATTTTCTTAACCTCGAAATCGTGCTGGCCCTTGGCCATTACCCCCAGCAGGTCACGCGCGTAGAGTATCCCGGCTACGTTATCAATGGTGTCATTATAGAGAGGTACGCGCGAATGGCCCTCTCGCATGATTATCTCGAGCGCTTCGTTCGCGGTCGCCGTCACCGATAGGCTGACCATATCCGGCCGGGGCGTCATGACCTCGCGGACGATCGTATCTCCGAACTCAAAGATATGATGAATCAGCTGTTTCTCTTCTTCCTTAATAACGCCCTCTTCCTCACTAATCTCCACGGCCGTCAACAGCTCTTCTTCAGTCATGTATGGTCCCGGCGCTGTCGTCTTGATGCCGATAAGGCGCGTTGAGAATCCGGCAATCCGCGTGAGGAATGAAACCAAGGGATGAAAAACCTTCGTGACGCCCAATATCGGTCCCGCGATGCGCAGCGCGGTCCGCTCGGCGTTTTGCACCGCGTACGTTTTTGGCGCTACCTCGCAGTAGATGAATATGATCAACGTCATGACGGCCGTAGCCGCTACCGAGCCCCAGCTCTGAAAATACTCGTACGCCAGCGTACTGGCGATACTGGTGGCGGTAAGATTGGTAACCAGCGTCAGAAGGAGAATCGTGGTCAGAAAGCGGCTGCGGTCCTCCAACAGGCGCAACAGCTTGTCAGCGCGCGTTCCCTGTTCCTCCGCGAGCCTACGTGCCTGCACGAGCGTCACCGTCAGCAGGGCCGTTTCGCTCATCGCGAAAAAACCTGCCAGAAACAGCAGGATCAGCAAAGCAATAATCGCCAGCAGGGCCGTGATTGGCACTCTTTAACTCCCTTTCACTCGACTGACAACAAAGATGACCGCAATGGCTACCGCGTTCCCGCAAGCAACCAAAACAGCGGCCGCGGCGACGTCCTTAGCCGCCTTGGCCAGGTGATGATAGTCCTCAGTCACCAGGTCGATTGCGTATTCCAAGCCCGCGTTGATGAGTTCGGTAATAATGACTACGGATATCGTCAGGGCTAGAATCATATATTCGGTCATCGATAATCCGAGCCACGGACTGACAGCGGTCACCACAATCGCAATCATCGCTAGATAACGGCTGTTCTTTTGGTGCCGCAGAGCGAACATGAGGCCCGAAAAAGCCGTCGCGATGCTCTCTGCGATGTTCTTGTGTTTCATGGCCCGGCGTTCTCGGAGGGCAACAAACGGTCTGCCAAGAATGCCTGTCTGGCAGTCATGGCCGCCTCATCCGTATCGTTGCCGTGGTCATATCCGAGCAGATGAAGAAGCCCGTGCAGAACCATTTCCATGACTTCCCTTGCCGCCGAATTACCCTGCCGCTGCGCGTTGGCGGCGGCGACTTCGGGGCAAACAATGATGTCGCCTAAAACAGCGACAGGAGACACAAATTCCTTGTCTCCCGTGTTCTCGGTCAGCGCAAACGATAGAACATCGGTTGCTTCGTCTTTACCGCGATAAGTTGAGTTTAAGCTGGTCATTTCGTCTTTGTCAACAAAGTTGACGGTCACCTCGCCGACGCCGGAGCGCTGTTCAAGCGCCAGTGCCGCAGCGACTAGAGTCGTGACCGCCGCTTCGTCTATGGGAATCGCGTCTTGCCGGTTGGAAACGAATATCTCGCCCGCGCCCTCCGCGTCAGTCTCCGGTACCATCAACTGAGTCCCGCCTTCCGGTATGCCTCGACGATCTGTTGTACCAGCTTGTGGCGCACTACGTCCTTGGCATCCAAGTGTATGAAGGCGACGTCGTCGACGCCGGCTAAGATTCCTTCGATAACGGTCAGCCCTGATTCTTGTCCGGCCGGCAAGTCTACCTGAGTATCATCGCCGGTAACAACGGCTTTGCTGCCGAAGCCCAGTCGGGTTAAGAACATCTTCATTTGCTCCGGGCTGGTATTCTGCGCTTCATCCAGAACGATAAACGAGTCGTTCAGGGTCCGCCCGCGCATGTATGCGAGCGGCGCGACTTCGATGGTTCCCCTGTCCATCAGGTAACGGAAGTGGTCAGGATCCATCATGTCGTAGAGGGCGTCGTAGAGAGGCCGCAGATAGGGATCGACCTTTTCGTACAGGGTGCCGGGCAAGAAGCCCAATTTCTCGCCGGCTTCGACCGCCGGACGCACGAGGATGATCCGACCGACCTGCTTGTTGGCAAGCGCCGCGGCTGCCAGCGCCATGGCCAGGTATGTCTTGCCTGTTCCTGCCGGGCCGATACCAAAAGTGATTGTGTGGCTGCGGATGGCGTCAACATAGTCCTTTTGCCCAGGCGTCTTGGGCGCAATAGTTTTTCCGCGGTGCATCAGCACAACGTCGGAAAATACCTTGCTCGGCTGCCGTGACCCGGTCTTAACCATATCGATTGCGACATTTACCTTGTCGACTGATAGCGATTGGCGTTGTTGGAGAGTCGCGGCCATTTCTTCGAAGAGGCGCGCCGCCCGGTCGACCTCGTCGGCGTCGCCGCTCAGCGTGATCTCGTTGCCTCGGACGGATATCTTGCAGTTGAAACGCGGTTCAATCAGTCTAAGCCATTCGTCGTTGCGCCCGGTGATATCGACCATCGATACATGGGCCGGCATGGCCAGTTTGGTTTCTTTGTGCTCTACAGTCAAAGTTTGCCTCACGCCTCGCTTAGGACAACAATCCGCGGGCGATCTCGTTGATCTTCTTGCCGTCGGCGCGTCCTTTGGTGCGGGGAATTACCGCTCCCATGACCTTGCCGATGTCGCCCGGCCCGGACGCTCCGGTCGCCGCGATTACCTCTTTGACCAAAGCTTCAACTTCGTCGTCACTCATCTGCTCAGGCATGTATGCGGCCAGCACGTTTGCTTCCGCCTGCTCTTTATCCGCCAGGTCGGTCCGGCCGGCCTTGCTATACTCCACAATGGCCTCGCGGCGCTTCTTGACCTCTCTTACCACGACCGCCAGCAACTCTTCGTCGGTCAGGTCCCGCATCTTTTCTTTTTCCATATAGGTAATGGCAGATGAGGCTAGCCGCAATGTCGCTAGACGCAGTTTGTCTTGGTCTTTCATGGCCGTCTTTAGGTCTTGGGTGATACGTTCCTTTAGGTTCACGCGATTGTCTCCTCGACGGCTTCCGTAAGTAGGGATATCTCCTGACCAATATACACCAAACCGCTGGTGACATAAAGGACGACGCCGATATAGAACAGCCAACTGTAGATCGGTAGGTGCAGGTACGCGACACTGAAAAGCAGCAGAACTATGGCGGCCATCAGATAGAAGTTGGTGACGCGCCCGAATTGATTGACGCGCACCAGAGGCTTTTTGAGATATACGCCCACCGCATAGCCCAGAACCATGACCGAATCCCGGCCCACGAGCGCGGCCAAGGCCCACGCTGGAATCGCCCCTCGAATAAAGAGGCCGATCAGTCCCGCGAATATCAGCGCACGGTCGGCGAAAGGATCGGCCAAACGGCCGAACTCGGTGACTCCGGAAAACCGGCGCGCCACAAAGCCGTCCAACAGGTCGCTGAGCGCGGCGACCGCGAACAGAAAGAAAGCCGCCGGCTCCGCATTAGCACCGGGCCAGACGAGCAGAATGAAGAATATCGGGATCAGCGTTAGCCGAAAACACGTGATAACGTTAGCCATAGTTGTGACTATTGTATTAGAAGCAGGGTGTCTCTGGCTATACCGTTATTTCGGCTAAGATTTTGCGGCATTGCGCAATGTCTCCGCCTTGTCAGTTTTCTCCCAGGTGAAATCGGCATCGTCGCGTCCAAAATGCCCATAGGCCGCGGTCTTCTTGTAAATCGGCCGTCGTAGGTTAAGGTTCTGGATGATCGCCGCCGGCCGGAAATCGAAATGTTCCTTGACCAGCTCCTCGATCTTCCTCAGCTCGATCGCTTCCGTGCCAAACGTGTCGACCAACACGCTGACGGGATGGGCTTTGCCTATGGCGTAGGCTACCTGTATCTCGCACTTGGCAGCCAGGCCGGCAGCCACGACGTTCTTCGCGGCGTAGCGCGCATAGTAAGCGCCGGACCTGTCGACCTTTGTCGGATCCTTACCGGAAAAGCAGCCGCCGCCGTGCCGCGCCATGCCGCCGTAGGTGTCGACGATGATCTTTCGTCCGGTAACACCCGTATCGCCCTGGGGTCCGCCTATCTCAAAGCGGCCGCTGGGATTGACGAAAAGACGCATGTGATCATAGTCGACCATGCCGGCCGGCAGGACGGGCCGTACGACATGCGCCAAAATATCGGCCGTCATTTGCTCGTTGCTGACGTCCGGGCTGTGCTGCGTCGACACAACCACCGTTTCGATGGCGACCGGGCGCCCGTCTTCATATTCGACGGTAACCTGTGTCTTGCCGTCCGGACGAAGGTATTCCAGCGTGCCGTCTTTACGCACTTCGCTGAGCCGCCAAGCGAGTTTGTGCGCCAGGATTATGGGCATCGGCATTAGTTCGGGGGTTTCGTCGCAAGCATAGCCGAACATCATACCCTGGTCTCCCGCTCCCAGCGTGTCCAGCAAACCGTGTTCAGCCGCCTCTCCGGTGCGTTCTTCCAACGCGTGGTTGACGCCTCCGGCGATGTCTGCCGACTGCTCGTCAATCGCCGTGACAACCCCACAGGTTTCATAATCAAAACCATACTTGGCCCGCGTATAACCGACATCGCGGATCGTCTGCCGGACAATCTTTGGGATGTCGACATAGGTCGACGTAGAAATCTCACCGGCGACCACAACCAGCCCCGTCGTTACCAGGGTTTCACATGCAACCCGGCCGGCCGGGTCGTCGTTAAGTATCGTGTCCAGAATCGAATCTGATATCTGGTCGCAGATCTTGTCCGGATGCCCCTCGGTCACCGACTCCGAGGTGAACAACTGTTTCTGATGGCTCATGTAACTCCTCCTTGGCCGCCGTGCGGCCGTCTTGATAGGCAACTCTCATTTGCTCTTAGAGCAAACAAAAAAGCCCACGTCAGTTAACATGGGCAAAACGAAATCCTCGTTTTCTCCTATCTGCCCGTGGAACCGGCGGGAATTGGCACCTTGGCTCGTTTTCGAGCTAGGTTGCCGAGGTTTCGCAGGGCCCGTTCCCTCCACCTCTCTTGATAGCGTCGCTTAACGCTTGTATTTAATTTTACTACACTGAGCCGCAGGCCGGCAAGGGTTATGAAAAACTCCCTCGGGAAACGTTTCCCCGAGGGAGTTACATTTTTCAGTGATCTATCTGCAACAGTCGCGCGCGGACCGAAATTTACGCGCCGGCTGCGCTTGCCTTGGCGTGCTTGGCTTTTGTCTCCACTTTTTGGCCTACCTCTTTGGCATCGTGGGCCATCGACTCCGCCTTACCCATCAGCCGCTCCCGGCCGGTCTCGATTGTTTCCAGCGCCCGCTCGCGGGTCTCGCCGATCATTTGCCGGCTCTTGTCATACATCTCCCCGGCGCGTTCCTTGGTCTCTTCTATCATTTCCTTGGTTCTTTCCTGCACTTCGTTCGCCTTGGCTTTAATGTCCTCGCGCGTTTCCTTGCCTGCTTTCGGCGCCAGCAACATACCCGCCATGCCGCCAACGGCAGCTCCTACCAATAGCCCGCCGCCAACCTTGTAGACGTCATTTAAAGTCATCATAACCACTCCTTTTCTGTAGATTCATCAGCATTACCTCGCATCATAGAATCGCGGCGCCTCGATAGTAACTAGGCATTGTTCTAGTTTGGTATGCTTGGCGCCCCCGGACAAAGAAGAAGAGCCGGCGCTTTCCTTACGCCGGCTCTTCTCTTGCAGCTCCATTCAAATCTGAGTATCCGAACTATTTTGCCTTACCCTGCAGGTAGGCCACCATTGGCTCGGTCACCAGAGGTACGACGTCCCCGATCATGTGCGGCATCAGCTCGTCCATGACCTTCGGCATCAACGCCGGCATTTGGTCGGCCATGTACTGTGGCATCGGCACCCGGTCGGCCACGCGGCTCAGCATGGTGTCCATTACCTTGGGCAACATCATCGGCAGCAAGCGCGGGAACAGAACCGGGAACATCGGTTTCATCAGGTTAAGTGCACCGGGTATTTTTCCCATACCGCGCATCATTGTCCCCATGCCAAAAGGCATCGCGTCAATCAGCTCCGGCCACATAGTGCCCATCAGGTCGGCGAAACCTTGCGGGGTCATCAAGGAAATCATCGCTTCGAATACCGCCCACTGGGTTTTGACCTCGGGGTGCGGATCCGGGAAGTCATATCCCAGAGCCGACGCCGCGTAGCGAGCCAAATCAACGACTTCGATGTCGACGTCCCGCTTGTCCGCGGCAACCCGGAACTGAAATTCGCAGCAGGGACATAACGCGAGCAGTTTTGTCGCGCCTGCGTCCAGTGCCTCTTCCAAACGTCCTTTGCCCAAATTGTAGGCAATCTCGGGGTCGGCAATCAGCGTAAGTACACTGGCGCAGCAATGCGCTTCTTCGCGACAGTGGGCCATCTCGACCAGCTTCGTGTTCGGTACGGCCCGGATCAAATCACGCGGCGGATCATAGACGCCGCTGGCCCGGCCCATGTGACACGAATCGTGCCAGGCGACCGTGACTTCCTCCCCTTCTTTCTCGGGGAATTTGAATTCGCCCGCGTTGATCTTCTCAGCCAACACTTCGCTATAATGCTTGACCTTGATGTCATAGTCGATGCCCAGCTTCCGAGCCCAGACAGGGTAGACGTGCCGCCACATCATGTCGCAGGCCGGACAGCTGGCGATGATCGTATCGCCTCCCAGGTCCTTGACGTGCTGGATGTTTTGCTTCATGTTGTCGGCAAACACGCCCCACTGTCCCGCGACCAACATCGGTGTGCCGCAACAGTTCTCTTTGTTGCCGATGGTCGAGAAATCGACTCCCGCCTCGTCCAACAACCGCACGCTGGCCTGGCCGATGTCGTTTTCCACGTAACTGGCCGTGCAGCCGGCGAAGTAGACGTTCTTATTTTTAATGCCGGGCCCGTGCTTGGCGACCAGGTCCTCCGGGAACCAATCCCAGCGGCGTTCGCGCCTGCCGGCCCAGATGTCGCCTTGTGATTGCAGCGCCTCGCTCATCATGGAAAACGGCGGAATCGTCATCCGCTTCTCGTCGTTAATAAGGATGCCGCGCAGCTTCATCCATGATTCTTCGATCGGCAGGTTCTCCGAGCAACGGGTATTACAGAACTCACAGGTGGTGCAGGCCAAGATGGTCTTCACCATATCTTGGTTCCATTCCTCTTTGCCTTCCATGTACTCGCGCAGCCAGTACCACTTCCCGCGCGGGCTCTGGCTTTCCCAACCGCGTCCGTAGAACTGGTCACATTCCTCCACACAATATCCGCACTGGGAACAGGCGTAGGCGTACCAGGCAACGTCGGCCGGAATGTTGCGCACCGGTTTGTGCGGTCTCTCGCCTATGTCCGTAGTCGCGGCGTTGCCGAAACGGCGAGCCAGCGGTTCGAGTCTAATGGCCAGACCCATGACGGCATTCAGCAACCCCGTGCCGGTTACCTTGCCCGGGTTCATGAAACCGCCCGGATCGACCTGCTTTTTGAACGTTTTCAGACGTTCGAACCGCTCCGCACCCAGTATTTGCGGGGCGCGTTCGGCGAAGAAAACGCCGGTCGCATAGGCGCCGCCGCCAAATTTCTCGGCCGCCCGCATAATCGTCAGCGACAGAGCGAAAATGAAGTTGTATTTGAATTTCCTTTGGTCGGCCGGGATGAAGCCTAGTATGACGACCTCCGGCTTGCCGGCCTTACCGTTTCTGATAACGACGCCCTCTTTGACCAATGGTTGATCGACAGTGCGCGAAATCTCGTTCATGCCGTCAGCCAGGTTCTCCAACGGGATAATAACCTCGGCCGGCACTAGACTCGGCCCCAACCGCTTGACGGTCATCGTCTTGAACCGGTTCTTCCACTCGTGCTCAGCCATTTCCTGCGGCAGGTATTCCCCTTTGTGGGCGCTGGCCAGTTTGTCCAAGCCGGGCTTGACTGCCGCCTCGTCTTTCACGCGGTAGGTGATAATTACGAGATAGGCCTCCGGCAGCATGACGCGATGCTCAGACTCGTGGTCCCAGTGAACCATGAGCGGGCTCTTATTCTTGAGTGCGGCCATTTGCGGATTGATGAACAAGGTCGACCATATCGGCAAATCGGATACGACCAGGTCTTCGAGAAACTTCTGTAGGTCAGCCGGATCCTTGATGGCGACGGCCACAACCTTCTCGTCTTCCAGCAGTCTTAGCTTTACGGTCACTTCGGTTATGAAGCCGGTGATACCTTCTGCCTCGCTGATCATTTCCAAATCAGCGCCCTTGAATTCTCGAACTGTCCCGTCGGGCAGAACAACCCGGGCGTTGACGACATTGTCAACGAACCAACCGGCCTCGTACGATCCGATGCCGGCGCCGCCCTGAGCCAGCCAGCCGCCAAC
>JAHEXW010000018.1:9302-27613 GCA_023251915.1 Actinomycetes bacterium | reverse complement strand
GAGTATATCCGCTTCAGTTTTCTGCGCCGGGCTGTCGACAACTTTACGGAAGCGTTTCACTTGACCAACGAGCGCAACAGCTTGCTGGTCGAGGGGCCGGGTTTTGATTACGCGGTAATTGAGATCGCCGACAAATTCGTCAATAAGATTTCCTGCTACGTGCGCGAGGACATGAAAGTTGAGCCGGGCACAAAGGTCGGGTTCATCGACCGCGGCAGCCAAGTCGACCTGATCATCTACAAAACAGATATCGAATTCAAGGTAAAACCGGGGCAGCAGGTATATGGCGCAAAAACGGTTCTCGCAACTTACTAGCTTTTTCTGGCACAACGCCGCGGTGATCGGCATTACGATGTCGACCACCCTGATTTTTGCTTTCGCGACCCTCTTTTTGCGCGAAGAGATCCACGTTTCCAACTTCATGGTCGGAGTAGCGGTCAGCCTGTCGCACGTCATCTCGGTCGTTTTTTCTCCGCTCGTGGGCACGATGTCGGACCGGGCGAGGACACCGTGGGGACGCCGGCGGCCGTTCCTGGTGGTAGGCGCCATTTTAGCGGGGATATTCCTGTTCATCATGCCGCACGTCTACAACTACTGGCTATTCTTGCTCGTGGTCAGCTTATTCTTTGTTTTCAGCATCGGCTACCAGATCCCGTTCTACGCGTTGATACCCGAGGTCGCACCGGAAGGACAGCGAGGCGTCTATTCGACATTTACGGGTTTGCTGCGTTTGGCCGGCGCGGGAATCGTAATGGGAGTGGGGGGTTGGCTGTGGGCCAAATCGCCGGCGTGGCCTTTCAACGTGACCGCGATCGCGGTCATGCTGACGGCGTTCATAACCGCGGCTTCTATTCGAGAAGAGCCGAGGCGGCAGCTGCCGCACGACGAACAAATCGATATCTACAGGAACTTTAGGCGCTATATTTCCGACCTGATCGCCCAGCGCCAGATCTTCCTGTTCTTCTCGGCGCAGTTCTTCTGGTGGATGGGTCTGGGCGCGATTCTGCCTTTCGCGACGATCATGCTCAAGGAACTCTACGGAATCGATATATCGGAGTTGTTGAAGGTGGTACCGCTGGTTTTGCTGGGCGGCGGGATTTTCGTGGCGGCAATCGTTGGAGCCGGCATTATTGGTGACAAGTGGGGTCAGCAGCGGGTGATTATCATTGGCCTGAGTCTGCTGGTCACCGGTTGTCTTCTAGCGATGACCGGACGCAGCCTCCCAGTAATCTACCTCGCCGTTTTTGCCGCGGCTATCGGCGCCTCGCCGATATTCACCGCGCCCTACGCCATGTTGGCCGATCTCATCCCAGCTGGCCGGGAAGGCGAGTTCTATGGTTTGGACACAATCTCCATTACGCTAAGCCAGGTGCCAGCCGCCATACTGGGCGGGGCCATCATTGACGGTTTCGGGTATACGGCGATATTCGCGTTCGTTTCGGTCTGCGCGGTCGTTGCCATAGTTCTGATGTGGCGAGTCGGAGTGCCGCACCAGCGTTTGCGGAGCGCGTCCTAACCGGTAACGGCCATCCCTCCAGAGTGTAATGATATACTTAAAAGGTCTAATTACCCAGGAGGGAAACCATGGCGGACTGCGTTTTCTGTAAGATTATCGACAAAACCATCCCGGCCGATATCGTCTTTGAGGGCGACAACGTTATCGCTTTTCGCGACATCAACCCCAAGGCGCCGGTTCACGTCGTCATCATCCCAAAAAAACACATCAATCCTCTGGAAGACATGGATGAGGAAGACATCGTAATGATTCCCGAAATATACATGGCCGCCCGTACGATTGCGGCCGATGAGGGCATCGATGTTTCCGGTTATCGCGTTTTAACCAACACCGGCCCTGACTCCGGCCAAGAGGTCGAACACATGCACTGGCATCTGCTCGGCGGACGCCTGTTGGGCGATATTGGCTAGCGGTTTGGTTCTCGAGAGGATAATTAATTGAAAGCTGTCATTATGGCCGGCGGCGAAGGTACGCGCCTCAGGCCGCTAACCAGTAACCAACCCAAACCCATGGTTCCGGTGATCAACCGGCCGGTGATGGAATACATTATCGAGCTCCTAAAGAGCCATGGCATCACGGATATCATCGCGACGCTGCAGTTTCTGCCGGCGCTTGTGCGGAACTACTTTGGCGACGGGGAGGATCTGGGCGTCAACATGGCCTATAGCACCGAGGACACACCCCTCGGCACGGCCGGCAGCGTCAAAAAGGTTGAACAGTATCTGGACAACACTTTTATTGTGATTTCCGGCGACGCCATGACGGACATCGATCTCACCGCGGCCGTCGCGTTCCACAAGAAAAACCGCGCCTTGGCGACACTCGTGCTGAAGAGCGTTCCTAATCCTCTGCAGTTCGGGGTCGTCATTACCGACGACGGCGGGCGGATCCAGCGGTTCGTCGAGAAGCCGAACTGGAGCCAGGTCTTCAGCGACACCGTCAATACCGGCATCTATATCCTGGAGCCGGCCATCTTTAACCACATTCCGGCCGACCAGCCATTTGATTTCTCCAAAGACCTCTTCCCGAAACTGCTAAAGGGTCGCAAGCGCCTGTTCGGCTATGTTGCGGAAGGCTACTGGCAGGACATCGGCAGCATAGAACAATACATGCAGGTGACGCAGGATCTCCTACGGGGCGCGGCTGTTTTCCAACCCGACGGCTTCAAGCTGGGCCGCAGCGTTTGGCTGGACGGCGGCGCTCAAGTCGATCCGCAAGCCAGCCTGCGCGGACCGATTGTCATCGGTAAGAACGCCAAGATCGAGGCGGGGGCGAGAATTCGGCCGTACTCAGTCATCGGCAGCAACACGATAGTAAAAACGGGGGCCTTTGTCAGCCGGGCGGTCGTCGGCGATAACTGCTATGTCGGGGCGGGCGCCGAGTTGCGCGGTTGCGCCATCGGACGGACCTGCGACATCAAACGCAACGCCCGTATTGGGGAAGGCGTGGCCATCGGAGACAACTGCAGCATTGGCGACGATGCCGTGATCAGTCCCAATGTCCGTATCTACCCGTTCAAGACCGTTGAACCCGGGGCTTCCGTTACTGCCTCCATAATTTGGGAGACGCGCGGAGCAAGGTCGTTGTTTGGCCGCCAAGGCATCTCCGGATTGATCAATATTGATATAACGCCGCGGATGGCGATGCGTATCGCCGTCGCTTATGGTTCGGCGGTCCCGGCCGGTTCCACGGTCACGGTCAGCAGCGACCAAGTTCGGTCCTGCGACATCATGCGCCAGGCGGTAATCGCCGGTCTCAATTCGACGGGTGTAAACGCGTGGGATCTGGACAACATGCCGGCCGGCGTCAGCCGGTTCGCCGTCATAAACGATCATTTGGCCGGCGGAATAGACATCCGTCTGTCTCGCGACGACGCCCAGAGCCTGGAGTTCGATTTCTTCGATTCCAACGGCGTCAACATCAGCGAGAACATGCAAGGCAACATCGAGAAGAGTTTCTATCGCGGCGATTTCCGCCGGGCTTTTCATAACGAGATGGGAGACGTCACCTACCCGCCGCACACAGCGGAGAACTATATCAACCACGCCCTAGGAAAGTTAGATGCGGACCTGATCCGCAAGGCTCGCTTGAAACTGGTGGTCGATTACGGTTTTGGGCGCTCGATCAAGGTCGGACCGGAACTTCTGGGCCGCTTGGGCGTCGGCGTCATCGCCCTGAACGGCATGGGAGAGGCCCGCCCGGCGCTTGATAGAGACGAGATCGAGCGATCGCTGCGGCAGGTCTCGCAGAGCGTCCGCGCCCTCAAAGCCGATTTGGGAGTAATAATCGACGGACCGAGCGAGCGGGTGATCTTTGTCGACGAGAAAGGGCAGCGAATCGGCCAGTCAGCTGCGCTGATCATGATGCTCAAGCTGGTTTGCGAGGACAAGGGAGCCGGGACCGTTGTGTTGCCGATGAGCGTTACCCAAGCGGCTGACGACATCGCCGCCCTGTACGGTTGCGACGTCAAACGAGTGCGCATCAGCCCCGCCGCGCTCATGGAAGCGGCCCTGGACGAAAACGTTATTTTCGCCGGCGCCGAGGGCGGCGGCTACATCTTCCCGGATATCGTGCCTGCCTATGCGGCGCTGGGCAGCCTGGGAAAACTTTTGGAAATTATGGCACGGGCGCGCCGTCCGCTCAGCGTGTTGGCCGGTCAAGTGCCAAAATATCACGTTCAGCATCGTCAGGAGGTCTGCGCCTGGGACCGCAAGGGCTACGTCATGCGACAGATGATGGACGCCACTCGCGGCCGCAAGGTCGATTTGATCGACGGCATCAAGGTATACACGTCGACCGGTTGGGCGCTAATGCTGCCTGACCCAGTCGAACCGGTTTGCCACATCTACGTCGAGGGCGACACGGAGCAACACGCCGAAGCCATCGCCTCGCGCTATGCCGCGCTGATCCGCAAACACCGGGCTTAAACAAAGGAATGATTTAGATGCTTAAATTCGGCACTGACGGTTGGAGAGCCGTAATCGCCGACGAATTCACGTTTGCTAACCTGCGCTTGGTAACCCGGGCCGTGGCCGAGTACCTCAAAAGTAAAACACCAGCCCCGACTGTGATAATCGGCTACGACAACCGTTTCATGGGCGCCGACTACGCCGCCGCCGTGGCTGAAACCATGGCCGCCTGCGGGGTTCGCGCCATTCTGGGCGACAAGGCGTATCCAACGCCTGTCGTCGCTTACGCCGTGCGCGAGTTTACGGCCGACGGAGCCGTCATGCTCACGGCCAGCCATAATCCTTACTTCTACAACGGCTTCAAGTTCATTCCGGAATACGCCGGACCCGCCACGGGAGAGATAACGTCGGCGATAGAGCGCAATATCGCCGCCTTGGCCGGAGGAGCGCCGGCGCCGCGAGCCGAAGACCGGGTCGATATCGCCGTTAAGGCCCTGGATTCCGCCTACCGCGCTCACATTCTCGACTTTATTGATACCAAACGGATACACATGTCGAACCTGCTGGCTGGAATAGATCCTTACTACGGAGCCGGCCTGTACTTAATGCCGGAACTGGCCCGCGCGGCCTGGTTGAAAGTTAGCGTCATTCACGATTCGATTGACCCGTTCTTCGGCGGTACCTTGCCGGATCCATCTGAGGCGAACTTGAGCGAACTAAGGAGCTTGGTTTTAGAGAATGGCCTGGATATGGGGCTGGCCTTAGACGGGGACGCGGATCGGTTCGGTGTGATCACCGGCGACGGGCGCTATCTTACGCCTAATCAAGTGGTCGCGATACTGCTGTACCATATGGTTAAGAACAGGGGAGCCCAAGGCGTGGCGGTCCGCACGGTCGCCACAACGCATCTGATTGACGTGGTAGCCGCCAAATATGGGATCGAGGTCGTCGAAACCCCAGTCGGATTTAAATACGTCGGCGCCGTAATGCGGGAACGCCCGGTCATAATCGGCGGGGAAGAAAGCGGCGGCCTGAGCGTCCTCGGTCATATTCCGGAAAAAGACGGGCTTCTGGCCAACCTGTTGATTGCTGAAATGATTGCCACAGAGGGTAGGTCTTTGGCCGAAATATGGGACGGACTGCGCGCGGAATTCGGCGACTACTTCAACAGCCGGCTAGACATCGAGTATCCACTGGAAAAAATCGACGGGCTTTTGCGTGGCCTGGAGACGGCGCTTCCCAAGACTCTAGGCGGGCTGCAAGTTAAAGACTTCAGCAGAACGGATGGCGTCAAGCTGCTGCTGGCAAATAACGCCTGGCTGCTTATCCGTCCTTCCGGAACCGAACCGTTGATTCGCGCCTACGTCGAGGCCAAGTCAAGCCAGACGCTAAAGGCCGTTGAGAATGCCGCGCGGGAGATGTTGCAAGCATGACGCCTCGCCGCCCGCTCCGCACGATGACTTTTGGCAGACTGGTGAGCCGCGCGCTATTGCTCGCCCTGGTCTTGGCCGCAGTATCCGTCCATGCCGTCGCTGCGTTTGCCTTCGCCGACTACTCTAATACCTACAAGAAGATTCACTACGGAGTCAGCATTTACGGCGAGGACCTGGCAGGCATATATGCCGCCGATGCTAAAGCTCAACTTGAGCCCAAGGTGAAAGCGGCAGTCAAGAAGAATCTGACGATCAAGGACAAAAAGCAGAAATGGGCGGTCGAGCCGGTGTTCGCTAAACCTGTTCCCGACACGGCCGGCGGCGTGGCGGCGGCCTATCACGCCGGCCGGGCCGGCGGTTTCTTGACTCAGCTAAAGGATCGCGCTTGGCTCTATGTCCGTCCGCTCGACCTTACATTGCCGACGGCAATGGTTGACGGCTACGCGGGCATTACGGCCGCCAAGGTAGCTGTTGCGATAGATAAACCGGCGGTTGACGCGACAGTTGAGATAGCGGGCGAGACCGCGACGGTCCGGCGGGCCAGGAATGGTTGGGCGGTAAAGCAAAACGCGCTGAAGGAATCCATCAAAACGCATTTGGCCGATTTCTCGACGCGAACCATTAGCGTGCCGCAGGGTGTTGCCCTGGTACGCGTACATGATGAGGACGCCGGTGCGGCCCGAGCGGTCGCGCTTAAGATGATGCGAGCGCCGATAGACTACACGATTAACAGCAAAAGCTACACAATATCGCCGGACAAAATCGGCTCTCTTATTGGTTTTAAGCCGGAGGTCAAGAAGACGCGGCAGGGCCGGCGAACAGTGTCCGACGTCATTTTGGTCGCCGCCATCGACCACGCCAAACTGGAACAGTATTTCGTTCCCATCCGTGAAGAATTTGAGGTCAAACCCATTAACGCGCGCTTCGAGGCGGCCGAGGGCAGCGTGACAATTGTGCCCGGTGTTAACGGTCTGGTAATCGACATCGATTCCGCTGCGGCCGACCTCAACAAAGCGGCCCTTGCACCCGCCCCGCGCCACGCCGACCTGAAAATGAAACCGGTCGAGCCCGCGATTTCGACGGCGAAAGCCGAAGCGATGGGTGTCAAAGAACGGGTCAGCGTGCACACGGAATATTTTGACTACACGGCCAATCGCTCGACAAACATCGGCAAACTGGCAGACGCCATCAACGACACCCTGGTGGCGCCGGGACAGGTTTGGTCCATCAACGCGGCTACCGGACCGCGCACGGCCGCGATGGGCTACACGGAGGCGCCGGTCATCGTTAACGGGCAACTGTCGCCCGACATCGGCGGCGGCATCTGTAACGTGTCAACCACCGTCTTTAACACCGCGTTCTTCGGCGGCTATGAGATTGTCGAGAGATACGCGCACGATTTCTATATCAGCCACTATCCCGACGGACGCGACGCCAGCATCTACTACGACGGCGGCATGGATTTTAAGTTCAAGAACGATACGCCCTATTACATCCTGATAAAGACCGATCACAGCGAGTCGTCTGTCACCATCGCTTTCTACAGCACCAAGACTGACGTCGACGTTGCCTATTCCGACACCGGGTTTACGAACATTGTGCCTTATGGGATAGTTTACAAAGACGATCCCACGATACCGGCCGGCTACGAAAAAGACGGCGATATGGGCTATGGGGTCGACGGGCGGGACATCACGGTGTCTCGCACCGTTAAGAAAGGCGGGCAAGTGACGCGGCAGGATAAATTCGCCAGCCATTACGAACCCAAACAACGTCTCGTGATGAAGGGGACAGGTCCGGCCCTGAAGCCCGGAACCCCGCCGCCGGCGGGACTACGGCCGTTCGGACAAACACCCCGATAGAGAGGGAAGCCAAGCAATGGTTGAAGAGTCGGCGCGCCTAAAGCCCATTACCAGCGGTATCTTCGCGGCCATCGCGGCTGCGATTGCCGAGACCGAAGCCGGAGGCCGCGACGTCATTAACCTTGGTATCGGCAGCCCCGACTTACCGCCCGCCCCACATGTCGTCGAACGCCTGCGGGAAGAACTATACGTCCGCGAAAACTATGACTATGGCTCGTCGCAGGGCCTGCCAGAGTTACGCGGCGCCGTCGCCGCTTGGTACGCTCGCCGGTTCAACGTCGACTTAGATCCCTCATCGGAAACTCTCGTCTTGATGGGTTCGCACGACGGCCTGGCGCACGTACCGTTGGCGTTCTTGAATCCCGGCGACGTCGCCTTGATACCTAGTCCGCATTACCCCGTCTATAAAGTCGGAGCCCAGCTGGCCCAGGCCGAGATCGTGGACATGCCGCTCACGGCGGCGAACGGTTGGTTGCCGGACTTCGACGCCATACGCGGCGACGTCAAAGCGCGGGCTAAGATCATGCTGCTTAATTATCCCAACAACCCGGCAGCGGCCGTAGCCGACCTGGCTTTCATGAAGCGCGCCGTCGAGTTCGCCCGTGACAACGACATCTTACTGGTGCATGATGCCGCCTATTCGGAGCTTGCCCTCGGCAGTGACGTGCCGCCTAGCGTCCTGCAGGCGCCCGGCGCCAAGGACGTCGCTATTGAATTCCACTCGGTATCCAAAACATACAACATTGCGGGCTGCCGGCTGGGGTTTGTGGTCGGCAATGCGGCCGCCATCGGCGTTTTGCTCAAACTGAAGAGCAACCTGGACTACGGGGTATTCAAGGCTATTCAGCAGGCCGGTGTGGCCGCCCTCCTTGGCCCGCAAGATATTGTCGCTTCCAACCGGGCGACATACAAGAAGCGCATGGACATATTCCGAGCAGGCGCGGCTAAGGCTGGGTGGGATATTCCTGAATCACCTGCGACCATGTTTCTGTGGGCGCCCATTCCGGGCGACATCAGCGCTGCCGATTTCGCGCTGGCGTTGATCCGGCAGGCCGGCGTGGCTGTTATCCCAGGTACGGCATTCGGCCGGCACGGGGAAGGGTACGTGCGTATCGCCATGGTTACGACGGAGGACAGACTGCGCGAGGCGGCCGGCCGTTTGGTTGGCGCGGGCGTGCGGTTTCGCTAGGGAAGCATATGACACTGACAATCGGAATCAAGAGCGAGGATAAGGAAGCCAAAACAAGTGCGGCGGAAACTTTGATAGCGGAGTTGACTGCGCGCGGCCTTAAGGTCGGAGCAATCAAGAGCCATACGCACGGCGGCTTCGACCTGGACCGGCCGGGTAAGGCGAGTTACCGTCATCGCGCCGCGGGCGCCGTGGAGACGGTCATGTCCAGCCCCGAGGTCTTGGCCGATGTTCGCTACCGGGCGGCCAGCCCGAGTCTTGCGGAAGCCTTATCCAGGTTTAGCCCCGACATCGACATTATCGTCTGTGACGGTTTCGCCGATCAGGCAGATATGACTGTGACGGCGCCGATTTCCGACGCTGCGGACATTGCCGACCGGGCCGAGCTGGCACTGGCCCGAAAGTCATACTAGGAGCGTTCGATATGATATTTAGCTCCGGCTATACGGAAATTGAGATCAAGAAAGGTGACCTGACTCAAGAATCGGCCGACGCGATCGTCAATGCGGCCAATGCGACGCTCGTCATGGGCGGCGGGGTGGCGGCGGCGATTCGCGAACTCGGAGGGAGCCGCATCCAAGAAGAAGCGGCCGAGAAGGGGCCTATCGAGATTGGAGGCGCGGTTGAAACGAACGCGGGCAATCTCTACGCGCGATACGTTATTCACGGCGCCGTTATGGGCACTGATTTTCGCACTGACGCGCGCCGGATCAAACAAACGATGGAAAGCGTCCTGGATAGGGCTGAGTCGCTGGCAATTAAAACCATCGCGTTTCCGGCGTTTGGTACGGGCGTGGGCCGTTTCCCTCCGGACGAAGCGGCCGACACGATGCTGAATGTTTTGCGTGACAGAACCAAGTCAGGGATGTTCGGCTTGCATAAGGTCACGTTCGTCCTGTGGACTGACGAGATTGCCGACATCTTCGCGGCGAAAGCCAGGGAATTATTCGGAGAGCCGATTTCATAAGGGAACCGGGCACCTAGAGGGGAGACTACGATAAAACGTTCAATAAGATTAACCGCCGTCCTTATTCTGACCTTTCTTATGATTGCGGCCGCTGGATGCGGCCAGATAGACAAGCAGGAACTCAGCTACAGAAACGCCTATAAATCCATGTGGGACAGGACGGTTGCCGCAGCGACCGGCGCACGGAAAAAGGCCGACGCCGCCTACGCGGCCGGAGATATCGACGCCGTTGTCGCCGCTTATAAGAAACTAGCTGCTGCCTACACTGACGGCCAGAAAGACCTGGCCAAGCATAAGGCTCCCGTTGCCTACAAGAAATTGGAAACGCAGACGATTGTTTACCTAAACGCGGGCGAAGTCTATTACAGCAAGCTGTCGACGCTAGTCGAAACGACCGGCGGTAATTACGGCGACGCCCAGGCGGCCGAACTGAAGGCCAGCGAGCGGCAGCTGTCCGCCGCGACCGCCAAGGTCGAAGCCGAACTGAAGAAGATGCGCTTCACCCTGCGGAAATAGTCAGCGATATAGGGCGCTACCCGCAATAAACCCTTACGTCGTCGCCGTCTTTTGACTTAACATTGACTTCCATGTCTTTTAATCCTGCGATGAGCTCATCGATGTCGCTATCTTTCACGTTGCTGAGATCGAACGATATGCCGTGCTCCCGGAGAGACGCGTTTACCTCGTCCATCGCCTGAGGCGGGATCAATGACGTTAAACGCAACCCCGATCGGAGCAGGCTGAGCGGTACGCGGACGTCTACTTTGTCGCCCTTTTCGCTGTCCACCTTGACATACAGATACTTGATTTCGCCGGTCTTAAGTACCTTGTCTGCCAGGTCGGCCATCCCTTGCTTGTTTGCCGGCGCGCCAACCGCGTCCAGCAGGTTTTCTGCATCCTCGGCTGATATCTTCCCCTTGGCCAGCATGTCCAAGATTCTCTTTCTCTCTTCGCTCATGACAAAAACCTCCTTTTGATAAACCTAAATAATAGTTATGTTGACGTGCGCTTTCGGACTTCTAACGTGGACCTTAAGGTTTCTTATTTCGAATGTTGCCAGCAAGACGGCCCCCAAGAAACGAGTGTAGTGGTGGTAAGACCGGCGCGCCGCGGCCAGGCCGGCGTCGGCGACGATTGTACATAGAAACACTGGCGCCAGGATCACGACAATCAAAGGCCACAGGAGGAACAGCGGCAGCCATAACCCGAAGCCGTGCCGGGCGTCTTCCTTGACCCTTACATATAGCAAGCTGGGCGGCAGCTTCATTTCTTCAGCCTCGCAATCGCCTCGTCGGCGGAAATCTCGCCCCTCTCCAGATCGTCCAAAACGTTGTTGCGTTCCTCCGGAACGGTGACCTCAACTAGGTTCAGCTGCTTGGAGATTCGGTTTAGGCGGCCCTTAATGGTCGGGTAGCTAACGCCGAACGCCTTTTCCATGTCTTTGATCGAGCCGTGCGAGCGGACGAACTCGCCGATGAATACCTGGTCTTCGTACGGGAGCCGCGCCAAGGGCGGCAATTCAAAATCGCCCGCGACTATAATGCCGTCGTCCGTTAGCCGGATTTCCGTGACGGCGAAATCCTTGCTGCCGATCAAGTCCGTCAATCGATGCCATTCAGTTGTCATAATTAACCTCCTTCGTTGCCTTATGCTTAGCATAATAAACTTGCAAATTAAGAAAGTCAAGCCGCGCCTTAAGATATTTAAGAAGATGCTTCAGATATTGAAGCATTGTTATTGCGCTACAATATGACCATGGGCACTTTTGTCACCGGACGTTAACTAAAAATTGGGCGATCCAGGCGGGATTCTCTGAGGAGGTCGCTGAGCAGATCAGTCTGGCCTGTTATCACTTCGACGGACTGCGGTGGAGCAAGCTCTGGTGCCACTTCGCCATCCTCGGCGCCTGGCCGGCTGGTAAGGCGTTTCTCTTTCTAGCGCGCCGCCGCCATAGCACCAGCCTACTGGGTTATGCGATCCATTGCGCCCAAGACGCCATTGGTCACGGCTGGGTGCTCCCCTGGAACCACACGCCGCTCCTCGATGACTGGAAAGCGGCGGCTCCCGCGAAGCAACAAAAGATAGAGGAAGTGTCGTTGGCTATTCTTAGGTCAGCGCGAACAAATGAAATGCCTATCTGATCCTAATTGCCGTACAGGGACTGGATACCAGCGATATCGCCGGTGAATAAGCTGCGCCTAAGGCTAATGCGCCAAAGCGGCCTGATCGAGGAACGAGACGGCTGTTTTACGGCCCCTGTATTGCCGACTAGCAGAATGCCCAGGTTCATTACAGCGACAGCAGGTCTATACTCCGAGACAATGACGGCTGAACGAAAAGGAGTTGGCAAGATGGAAAGCAAAGTGCGAATGGACACCATGCTGGAGAACATGACCATGTTCAACGAGATTGGCGACAGATGCGTCCTGACAGAACGCATGATCGACGCGCCCGCGGACGAGGTATATAAGAAAACCATCGATTCAGGTTTAGTGCCGCAATGGTGGGGTCCGGCGGACATGACCACGATGGTGGAGAAGATGGACGTCCGCGTTGGCGGCAACTGGCGATATATCCAACACGACAAGGACGGCAAGGAATTTATCTTCTCCGGCGAATACAAGGAAGTCGTACCGAACGAACGGCTTTCGTACACCTTTAACTACGAGGCCATGCCCGGAGCGCCGATGACCGAGACCGTGACCTTCGTCGACCTGGCCGGCAAGACTCTGATCTTGATCGCCGATTGCTTCGAATCGAAAGATCAGCTGGACCAAATGATGAAGATGGACATGGAGAGGGGCGCAACAGAGACCATGAACCGCTTCGCCATGCTCTTCCAACCCGCGATGATGACCAAGTAGCGCGAATGATATCTCCCTAAATAAAGCCAGGCGACGCTTTTGCCTCGCCTGGCTTTTCCTTTGAGGTAGTATGTGGTCATGATCCAAATACAGACGACGACGTCTAACAAACCGGAAGCCCAGAAGATCGCCGACCGTTTGGTCAAAGACCGTCTGGCCGCGTGCGCGCAGGTCGTCGGTCCGATATCCAGCACTTACCGCTGGCAAGAAAAGGTCGAGGCAGCCGAAGAATGGCTGGTCCTCATTAAAACCCGCACCGAGCTGTTCGACAACGTCGAAGTGGCGATCCGCAAGATAAACTCCTACGAAAACCCCGAAATCATCGCCTCACCCATAGAGCGCTCCTCAAACGATTACCTGTCTTGGGTCTACGCAGAGACCGACTCGGCAGAGTAGACCCAAACTAATCCTGCTACCGCACCCACGATGTATAGGAAAGGCCATTTATTCCTGCACAACAAGCCATACTTGATTTGATTGCGCGTTTAGAGGAACACAAAGACGCGTATCACGGCGGCTGGACGTTGTCAGAGAGGCGTCCGTCGCCGTAGAGGGCCAAGCCAAAAAGCCAGATTATGAGTTCCGCATCAGCGGAAACCGTAAGTTCTACGTCGAGGCCAAGAAGCCGTCGGTAAATCTGAAGAACGACATCGGCCCGGCTTTCCAGATCCGCGCGCTGCGCCTGGTCGGCGAAGCTTCCATTGGGCATCTTGACCGACTTTGAGGAAATGGCCGTCCATGATTGCCGCACCACACCGAAGGCGAACGATGCCGCGGGAAAGAGGTCAGGTCTTGAGTTTAACATTTGCGGATTTGTTCGGCGGGTTCACGCGCCGACCTGAAGGACGGCGCCTACATTTCTTTGAAGGTCGTATTGGTGACCGGCGCAAATGCGTTAGCGAAGAATCTTCTCCATGGCTTTTCCCTTGGCCAGCTCGTCGATCAGCTTGTCCATGTAGCGGATTTCCCGTGTTGTCGGGTCTTCGATGTCTTCTACCCGGATTCCGCAGACCAAACCTTTAATCATGGTCCGCGCCGGATTCAGGCGAGGCGCTGCGGCGATAAACGCTTCAAGGTCCGCTTGCTTACTCATTTGAGCTGCTAATTGCGCTTGGTCATATCCCGTAAACCAACGAATGATCTCGTCTACCTCTGATTTTGTCCGGCCTTTTCTCTCGGCCTTGGCGACATAAAGGGGATAGACGGTGGCGAAGGTAATCGTGTAGATACGCGGTTTTGTCATTCTTGATCGCTTGCCCCCAGCTCTCGTTCAATGAGAGCCAGCGAGAGGTAGAACGCCTTCAGACGGTTCTTGGTAAGAGCATGCTGCGGTGTGCCCTCGGCAAGCTTTAGTTGAACCTTCTCGCACTTGCTGACGAGAGAGGTTAAGGCGCGGCGGGCTTCGGTTAGTTCTTCGCGTGTGAATTCCATAGGATTATCATAGCAGGGCAAAAGCGTGTGTGGGTGCGGGGGACACACACCGCGATCTACCTCACGATGGCCGTCAGCACTGTATTCATACTGTATTGCGGGATCACCAGAATATCTCCGCCCATATTGCCTTACGCCGTGGCGCTTATGGTCTTCGAAGGCGTCATCTTCTTCGGGAACGGCATGAAGTGCCCGATGACCAATATGGCCGTCAAATATGGCGCCGAAACGGGTCATGTCGGCGATACATTCCTGCCCGTCAAATGGACAAAATATACCTTCCGCGTTTTCGGAAACAATGCTAGCTGTGGGTTTGGCGCAGGTCCTGGCGACCTACATCGGCTGGTGGTAGGGTTTCGGGTATACTGCTGCGTATGGAGTATTTTCGGGAAGAGCAGTACATGCGGCAATGGTGGATTCCGGTCATCTTGGTCTTTATGATCGCCGGTTCGTGGTTTCCGTTTCTAACGGCGATTGCCGGGCCGCCCACGAAGACCCCGATAATCCCCTTGGCCTTGGTGTTGATTGTCTTCGGGACGTTCTTTCCCATACTTCTTTGGAAGACCAAGCTCGTAGTCACCGTGGACACCGAATTCCTGGCGATCGCCTTCACCGGTATCGGCTACGCTCGCAAGAAGATTCCATTGGCGGAAATCGGCCAAGCTTCCGTCCGGGAGTACGCGCCCATGAAGGAATTCGGCGGGTGGGGGATGAAGAGTTCGCGCAAATACGGGCACGCCTACACCATGTCGGGCAATCGCGGCGTCCAATTAGAATTGTCTAACGGGAAGAAGATTCTATTAGGATCCCAAAGACCGGAAGAGCTGGCCGCAGCCTTGAATAATAGGGCCGGGTCTTAATTCTGGTCAAGATTGATTAATGAAAGCATTTGTTTACCCGATATAACTTATAGGATATAATTGATGCAGAAATGGACCATAGAGTACTTCACGACAGAAGCCGGTCACGCTCCTGTAAAAGACTTTATCGACAGTCTGCCGACGAAGACGAAAGCGAAAACATTTCACGTTTTTGAGCTTCTGGAAGAGTTCGGATTAGAGGTCGGCGAGCCTCACGTTAAGAAATTGGAGAAAAGTATTTGGGAAGCAAGGGTTAGCGCAGCAGACGGTACTTTCAGATACCTTTTTACCAAGAAATCAGGGCGGATCATAATTCTATTGCATGCCATCAATAAGAAAAAGCAGGCCACACCCATTTATGAGCTGAAAACGGCTAGGGCGCGACTAAAGGAAGTCGAATGAAAAACATAACATGGGCGGAACATAAGAAAGAGCTGCTAAGTGACCCGGATGTCTGTAGTGACCTTGAGGACTGCGCCCCCGAACACGAGCTGGCGCGCGACATAATCAAGGCTCGACTGAGCGCCAAGCTTACGCAGTCTGATTTAGCCAAGAAAGCTAACACCAGCCAGGTGGTAATATCACGCCTCGAGAACGGGCGTATGAATCCCTCGGTTAATCTGTTAAGACGCGTTGCAAAGGGCCTCGGCAAGCAAGTTTCTATTTCTATCAAGTAATGAGTATGGAAGGCACGAGATTAGCCGGCAAAGCAAGCAGCGTGTCAGTTGCTCGCAATGACCGAATGACGCGATAAACAAAGGGGTTAATCATGAATAGAACGCGCTCAAAATCTATCTTCGCTGTCTTGACGCTGGCCATTGTTTTCGGCTTGGCGGCGGGCGGGTGTTTCGGGCCTAAGAACTACACGGAATCGGACACCGGAAAGACAATAGAGACAAAGGTCGGCAAGCAGTTCACTATTTCGTTGAGAGGGAACGCGACAACCGGATTCACTTGGCAGATGGCAAAAGGGACAGACAGCGCTGTGGTTAAAAAGGTAAAAGACGTTTACACGGCGGAAAACAGCGGCGGCAAGGTAGGCGTCGGCGGTACTCACGTTTGGACCTTCGAGGGCGTCAAAGCCGGCACGACGACGATTAATTTGCAGTACAAAAGGACCTGGGAGAAACAGACTCCTCCGGCGAATACCCTGGAATACATAATCAAAGTTGCCAAGTAACCGTTGTGACCCAAACATGAAGATACTGGTCATCTACGGTTCAAGAAAAGGCTCTACGCGGGAGGTTGCGGAAGAAGTCGCAGCCGAGATCGTCCGTCGAGGCGCTGAAGCGTTGGTTGTTGACGGCGACGAGAAGCTCACTGATATCAAAGGATACGACGCCGTAGTAATCGGCGGAGCGCTGTATGCCGGCAGGTTGCACAAGAGCGCCCGGCGGTTCCTGAAAAGGTACCAGCAAGAGCTGGCGCAGATGCGCGTCTACGTTTTCGCTTTGGGGCCGAGACGTGATGAACCCGAGGCTTTCGACAGACCAAAGCAACAGCTGGCAGCCGTTTTGGCCAAGTATCCTGGGATAAAGCCGATTGCGGCAACGATCTTTGGCGGGGTTGACGCGAAGTCGGACGTCGACATCAGGGATTGGGCGGCCATTCGGGCATGGGCACGCGATTTAGTGCCCTCGTCAACGCTCCTCGACTTATAACCACGGCAACATTACATTTGCCGCGTATTCTTCCCAGGCCTGCCCGAAAATCTTAGCCAAGATCGTTTCCTCATCCGGCGAGAACAGCCTAGACCCGATGTAGACGACGATTCCAAGCAATGCCCCCAGCCATGTGTTCAAGAGAAACCCGGCCCACGGGAGCACGAGCAAAGACACACCTGTATATAAAGGGTGCTTGACAAGGGCATAAGGCCCGCCGGTTATCAGTTCTCCCTTGGGTATTTTGGTCAAGATCAGGACAACCGACCAGAGCCAGATAGTAATCCCCGGAACCAGCAGAATGATCGACAATGCCGCCAGAGCGGTTGGCGGGCCGCCGACTGTGAAGAATGCCGGGAACAAAATGTTGAAGATCAAACCGACGACAAGGATGGGCAGCGTCAGCAGTCCGATGTTCCGGCCGCTCCCCACAAGCACTTTCAGTTTCATGTCCTCCTCCTCTGGCGCGTATTTTGTCAGACATGTAGATTATTCCACTGTCTTCGAGATATGCAAAGATGCTCACCGGAGGCGCGGGATTCCAGTCGCGGCACCGGCGGTGCGCAAATCCGGGCTCAACCGAGGTTAAAGAGTGAGAACGGCGGCGGTGCGCCGGGGTTAATGCGGTTTGTGGTTGTCCTGACCGTCGTAATCGCGGTGCTTGGTCCGCCCGTCCTGGTCGCGAACTCGCATATGGTGACCCGCTTCATACTTGTTGTTCTCCAAAGCGGTCGGACTGGCGATGTCGATCTTTTCCTCGTTAATAACCTTCGCATCTTCTCGTTTTTCCGCAGGCTCAAACGATTTCCGCTTGCGATCACTTACAGTCTTTTTGCCGGCCATCGTGTCCTCCTTTAGGTTGTCTCATTAACTTGTAGCACTGGCCGCGGCCGACGACCACTAGGTCAAGGGCTAGGTTTTTGGTTTCAGTTAGGTATACTCTTGTTAGTGATTTCAAGCCCGTGAAAAGGAGGGAGAAATGAGCAAGGCTTTGGTGGTTTATGCCTCAAAGTATGGTTCGACTAAGGATGTGGCTGAGAAGGTCGGCAGCGTTATGCGCGAGCGGGGCGAAGAAGTCGATGTCCTCTCCGTCGACGAAGTGAAGAGCGTCAATCAATACAACAAAATCGTGTTCGGCGCCGCGCTCTATGCCGGGAATATCTCAAAGCCGGCGCGCTCGTTTCTGAATCGCCAACAAGCCGTCCTAGCGCAAAAGCCGGTCGCCTTCTTCGTGCTGGGTCCGATCAGCAAAGACGAGAAGGAAATGGTCGACGCCGAAGAACAGCTGAAGAAAGTCCTGACCAAATTCGATTGGTTTAAGCCAGCGAATGCGAAGGTGTTTGTCGGGAAGTTCGACTTGTCTATGCTCAAGTGGCCGATTTCCTTGGTTGGAAAGATGAAGGGGACACCGCTGTATGGTGAAACGCTGCGAGACGAACGCGACTGGGACGCGATTCAGACCTGGGCCGCCAGCGTCTAAACGGTCTAAGTTTTCGGGAGGCATCAGGTGGCGGAAGATAATAGGACCTGCGCCAAGTGCGGCGCGATGATAGAGAACGGCGCGACATTATGCGGACTGTGCGGGACCCCGGCCGGTAATAGCCAGGCTGACTCGCGCA
>JAHEXW010000018.1:0-9202 GCA_023251915.1 Actinomycetes bacterium | reverse complement strand
CGGGTGACAAGGTTGACCCGGAGCCAGTTGGCTCTCCCGCCAGACTACATCTTTAAGAACGCCATCAGTTCGTAGACAACAAAGGCCGGCCAGACAAGGGCTTTTAGAACACCGATGCAGCCGGCAAGGAACGACGCCGCGTGCCCTATGTAGTAGACGAGAGCGCCGATGAACCCTAGCCCGTAAAAGCCCCCGCACGCGCCCGCCCCGGCCGTGTTGCTCGATCTTCCCCTTGACTGTCGATCAGAGCTGTTCTCCATGTCCACGTCTCCTCCTTTTGATCTCTAAATGATTCCGACCGTCTATGTCTCCAGCATTATGTTTGCTTTGCAGGCGCGCCGCTTGGCGATAAAGTGGATCAACATCGAACCGACCAAAGTAATCCCCAGAGCGAAATGAATATCGCCCCATTCGATGTCGTAGGACAGTTCGAAAGGCTCAAACAAAACAAGCAGCCCGAAGACGCCGGTGAGAATAAGTATCCACATGACAAACATGCCGCTCGGCTGCGGTGCTCGCTTGATCAACTCGCGCTCCTTTGCTCAAAACCATGCTAGCATTAGAATACAATAGAACAAAGGAGAAACTATGATCTTAGACGATATTAAGACAATCGCCGCAGCTGCCGGCGGGGAAGTGACCGAGAGAAAGGGCGTCTATTCGATGCGGATCGTCGTAGCGGAACGAAAGGCTTTTTTGTCAAAGACAAAGCTGGAATATATCGCAACCTTTCGAGTTGATGACACAGCCAAGAAGATATTGTTCTCCGAGATGTTAAAAGAGGCGGGGTCGGGCCTGTCGGCGGGCGGAGGCGACGATATGAGTCCCGGTTTTGGGTTTAAGACTGAGACCTATAAGACGGGCGCCGGCCCGCGTGAGGGATCGATAAAAGAGCAGTCCGACCTGTTCGGCAAGAAATACTCTTACTCATTCGACTTCCAGACGATCAGGCCGAAGATAGAGGCCCAGGCGAGCGCGACGGGTTACACAGTCGAATATCAGATATTGCCGGTTCGATAGTAATGATTAAGGGCTTGATCTTTTGCTATTCCGGGACGGGAAACACGGAGCTGGCGTGCCGGTATATTGTTAACCATGTTAAGAATGTCGAATTTGAGATAGTCGACGCGATAAAGGACAAAGTGCCGGATATGTCCGGCTACGGCCTGGTTGGGTTCGCGGCCTTCGCCGATTTTCTGACGCCTTCCAAAGTCTACCAAAAGTTCATCGATGAACTGCCGGCTCAAGCCGATAAACCGGCCTTCGTATTCAACACGTACGGTATGGTCAGCGGGCAAACGTTGAGTATATTGAATGAGAAAGCCACGAGTCGAGGCTTCCGCGTGGTTGCCGGGCACTCGCTGCACATGCCTGAGAATTTTCCCCCGATGATTGCCAGAGGCCTTGGTAACTACACAGCGCCCAGCGACAAAGAGTTTAGCGACTTCGCGGGTTTTGTTATGGAACTTGATGGGATAGGCAAGAGTCTGTCCGAAGGGGTCAACATACCTACAGCGAGAATAGACGTCGGTGCGGGAAACAAAGTGATGCGTTATCCCAAGAGCATGGCCAAGCGAATGATGGGTGAAAAATCAGTTGACGCCGATCTCTGCACAGGGTGTGGAACATGCGCCGGCGTCTGTCCTAAAGGCGCGATAGCAATGGCGGGACAGCCATCGTTTGACGAGGGCAAATGCGCCTATTGTTGGGCGTGCTATAACCAATGCCTGTACGGCGCGATATACACCAAGAAATATAAGGACAAGGGGCGATACGCAGGTCCGAGCGCAAATCTGCGGGCCAAGTTTATGTAGAGGAACCGGGAACGCAGTCGGACCTCCTACTGTAAGTCCTTCTTCATCTGCTCGAACTCTTCTTTGGTGATCTCACCTTTGGCGTAACGCATCTTTAGGATCTCCATAGCGTCCTTGTGGTCACCCATCATGCCGCCCATCATTCCGTGGCCCATCATTCCCGGACCCATGTGGTCGTGCCGTGATCCGCGGCGCATGGACATGACGGCCCATCCGATCAAGACGAACAATCCCGCAATGAAGAGCAGCACAAAGAACCCCATTGCCAACATCCCGATAATGCTTCCGCCGCCGTAGTAACCGTTTCCATACATCAAAACAATCGCCTCGCTTCTATTCGCTAACGGACCAACTAATGTCTCAAGTCTATCTTGGGCGACCGCCGGTTGGCACTAGGAAACAACCTAGGACGTCTGGGTCTAAAGACTTGGGTGTAAAAATAAGGCAGGAGGGACTTGCCCCTCCTGCCTTATTTAAAGTAGGTTGCTTGGCTCTATGGCGAGTATGTTCTGGTGCTTGTCACATACGCTGATGAGCTTGTTTTCTTCCATTTGTGAGTTGAAGCATTTGTCACCAAAATACGCTTCATTATTCTACTCTTAGCTTGCGTGATCCCTGTTGTTTGGCAAGGTGTTAGTCAGTTGCTGTCGCGCTTACCGTTACCAGAACCGAATCGCTGTAAGTCTTGAACTTGTGAGTCGACTTGTTGATAGCCTTATAGAAAGAGCCATCGGACGCTGCGTATAGCCAAAACCAGAAGGTGCCAACATGAGCTGTGCTTGTGTCGGAAACTGCTTTTGACACCGATTTCGTGTAGTAGATCTCGCCGATCGGGCCCCGGTATCCATAACCCGTCAGTGTCGCTCCAGCGTACATGTAATTAACAGTTGCGCGGCCGAACATGTCAGTCGTCGCCTCGGCGTGCGCCTCATATTTATTGTGGACAACTTCCGCGAGTCCGGTGATGTAGGCACCACTTACGCTCGTCGACCTAACCGTACCGCTAGCGGCCAGAGCGGGTGAGACGCAGAGACCTAGGCAAAAAGCAACCATTAAACAAAGTACTAAGAAACGTTTCATGCTTTATTCCTTTCAAGAATTGGTCGGATGTTGGTCATGGCGTAAAACCTCGATGACGAAAGGCGCCTCCTTGCCAAAATAGCGAAATAGGGAGAGATTGCATGATTTGTTTCTAAGTTAGCGTAATATTTCACATAAGTCAATAACTTTAGAAAAAACGAATATTGGAATATAGAAGGCAGAGGCTCTACTCTACTATGACGGCTAAACGGTTGCTATAAAAGATGTTCGACTCATCCATCGTTCGGTCGTTTAGGGGGAAAAACGGGCTCACCGGGCAATATAGATAAAATTCGTGGACGCCCTTGGTCTGTGGCGCTGTGAGGCTGATTTTGTACGTCGACGCCTCGCCGGGTTCGTCAAGCACGTAGAGAAGCTTAGTGCCATCGGCAAGCAAAGGCACCTGCCGGTAGTCCATCTGCCCGAATAAAGCGAAAGAAGCTTTTGAGCCTTTGCTATTGCAGACGTGCGCGTATAGGTCGAACTTTTCGCCTGGTTTCGCTTTTCTGGTCAAAACGCCTAAATATTTTGTGAGCTGGGGCTTGTTGTCTATCAAAAGCCCGTAAATGTCTACTTCTGATCCTCCCGCAGCTGCCGTGTCTTTCATGGCCATCCTAGATTGAGGCTGGGTGAATGGGAGCGCGTCGGGCAGACTGTTGGCCGGATAAACCAAGTTGACGCGATAGGTAGCCATGAAGCTCGCGGCGGAGTCGGTCCGGAAATCTTCCTTCAAGGTGTGCAGCTGAGGATATGAAATAAGCACGACCGCCAGGTCATGAAATCCCGGCGCAACGGGGCCGATCTCAAACTTGTAATAACGCTTTTCGTGGGCCGCTAGTTTAAGAGCGTGGACATCGTCTTTCACTGCGTCACAAGAAAAGACCTGCTGTTTGTAGTCAACAAAAACGCACAAGGCGTAATTCGACGTAGCTGAGCTGTCGTTGAAAAGCTCGTAGGTTGCGCGATACATACCGTCAGCGCCGATATTGTAACGCAGCTTTGTCCCGGGATCGCGTTCTGCCAGAGGCGGCTCCGAGGATGACAGACGCATAGCGGTCAGGACCATCTCTTGTTTTGCCGATTGAGACGGCGTGGCGGTAGTTTTGCCGCAGCCGGAGATCATCGAGCCCAGCAAGACGACCGGGATTAGAGACGCAAGTAGATAAAGGTGAGCTCGCAAGGTTGCCTTTTGGTTGTAGGACGTATGCACGAATATATTAACATGCTATTTTAGCGAGACCCGGCTAGGCATTCGGCCTCGGCCAGGTCGGTCGCCGTGTTGACGTTAAAGAAAGACAATCCGTCCGGATCGACTTCGCTGATGGCCGCTTCATCTAAGTATTTGATGCTGACATCCGGAAAGAAGCTATTAACCTTCAAGTTACCGAGAGCAAGTTGCTTTTCTATCGCGGGCAGGCAAGTCGTCGCGTAGGCAGCGATGGCAGGATGGGCTCGGCCCTTATATTCCGGAACAACAGCTTCATGCCCAGGTAGCCGATCCAAAAGATATGCGAGCAACTTGGGGTTCAGGAAAGGCGCGTCACAGGGCAGGAGCAGGTTGTCCCGGTCGGATGTCGCCAAAAGACCTGTATAAAGTCCGCCCAATGGCCCCAGGTTGGGTGCCTCGTCGCGCTTCAGCGTGGCGCGCCCGGCTAGCTGGTCGTACTTATCAGGGTCGTTGGCGACGATGAAGATATCGCCGGGAATTTCCGCCGCCGCGTCCAGAACCCGGGTGATCAAGGCAATCCCCCCGACCGTCTGCCACGCTTTGTCGCGGCCCAGACGCCGGCTCTCGCCACCGGCCAAAATTATTACCGCCATGCGTCTCCTCTCGGGCAAGCCAACCAGCCAGATTATACCATTGAAAACGCGCTGGACCGGACGCGGTAATGTGCTAAGATTGTTCTAATGATGTAACTTGTGTTACGGAGGTAGGGACACATATGTTCGGCTTAGGAATGCCCGAGATCATCGTCATCCTGGTTATTGCGTTAATTATTTTCGGCCCGACCAAGTTGCCGGAAGTCGCGCGCGGTATCGGTAAGGGAATCCGTGAGTTCAAGGACATGACAATGGGCGTCGAGCGGTCGATGAAAGACGAGTTCGAGGCGATTATCAAGGACGGGGAAGAGCGTCCGAGTTCGGCGGATAAGGCGACGCCAGCGGACAAAGCAACCGCGCCGGAACCGACAGCCGCCGACGACGCCAAAGCCTGGGCGGCTGATCTGCAGAAACAAGCGGACGCCGTCAAGGCGGACGAGCCGAAACCGGATGCAGTGTCCAAGCCGGACGAAACAACGGACACCCAGACCAGCTGACAATAGAATAGCTTGCGGGAGCTGCGTTTTAGGGCGGCTGAGAGGATGCGGGAAAGTAGGGAAGATGCGCATCGACCGTAGTACTTGATCCGGGTAATGCCGGCGTTAAGGAAAAGATCACAATTGGGCCTCATCCCGTTAGCAGGATGGGGTTTTTTTGTTCACGTTTAGGAGCTGATATGAATCAAGAGCAGTGGGGCGCGAAGGCCGCCGGAATTCTAGGGCGCGTACGCCGGACAAAACCGTTAGTGCACCACATTACTAATCTTGTCGTAATGAACGAGACGGCCAACATAACTCTGTGCGCCGGAGGATTGCCGGTTATGGCGCATGCCGACGCTGAAGTCGAGGAAATGGTCGCTGCGGCCGGGGCGCTCGTGCTGAATATCGGGACGCTGACGCCGGAATTAGTGGAGACGATGCTGAAGGCGGGCGCCAAGGCCAACAGCCTGGGCATACCCATTGTGCTTGATCCTGTGGGCGCGGGCGCAACCCGGTTGCGCACCGAGAGCGCCGCAAAAATATTGGAGCGCCTGGATGTGGCGATTGTCCGAGCGAACGCGGCCGAGGCGGCCGTATTGGCCGGTTTGGACGCCGAGATCCGGGGGGTTGAGTCAATCGGAGGTGTCGCTCCGGATGTGGCGGCAGCCTCTTTGGCTCGCCGGTATGGCTGCGTCACGGCGGTAACCGGGGCGATCGACTTCATTAGCGACGGCAAGAGAACAGTCGCCGTCACCAACGGCACTCCCATGATGGCAACAGTCACAGGTACAGGATGTATGGCAAGCGCGGTCGTCGCGTTATTCGCGGCGGTCGAGGACGACAAGGTTGCGGCGACGGCCGGCGCTTTGGCGGCATATGGTCTGGCGGGTTTCGTTGCCGCGCACACCGCCAAGGGTCCGGGTAGTTTCCACGTCGGTCTCTACGACGCCGTTGCCGGTCTGACAGAGGATGCTTTGCGTGTGGGTGCGCGCATAAATGACGAGCCAACCGATGCACCCGCCTGACCTCAGAGTATACGTGATCACGGCGAATATGCCAGAGCTGGGGAGGACGCACGAGGATGTCGCCGTGGCGGCCGCGCGAGGCGGGGCGAGTGTGATTCAATTCCGGGACAAAACTCTGAACGACCGAGCGTTCGTACAGGAAGCGCGCCGGGTTGCCGAAATCGCGCGAGAGGCCGGAATCCTCTTTATAGTTAACGACCGGGTTCAAGCGGCGGTTGAGGTTGAGGCAGACGGAGTTCATCTTGGACAGGCTGACGCCGGATACATGGCGGTACGTGAAATCGTCGGACCCGATATGATAGTTGGTCTATCGGCAACAAACCCGCAGGAAGCGCGCGAGGCGGCCAGGGCCGGCGCCGACTATATCGGAATCGGCCCGGTTTTTGCCACAAACAGTAAGAATGACGCGGCGCCGCTGATCGGCATAGCCGGGTTACGGGCCATAGTTTCTCGCGTTGCGCGGCCGCTGGTAGCCATCGGCGGAATCGATAACGAAAATATCGGAGAAGTAATAGCGGCAGGGGCGGCAGGAGCCGCGCACATCGCCGCCATAGCGGGCGCGCCGGATATGGAAGCGGCTGTGCGCGCCTTACGACTAGCTTGGGAGAGCAAATGAGTCTGTTAGAAGAGCTGAAGGTTGGAAATATCACGTCCGACATCGAGCAAGTAGCGACGGCTGAAAAGGTCGATTCTGTAACGCTTGCGGCCGATGTGGCGGCGGGCAAAACCGTCATTTGTAAGAGCCGACGCCGGCCCGCGTTGACGCCGCTGGGCGTTGGTCTTGGTTTGCGCACTAAGGTAAACGCCAATATCGGCACATCGGACACGTTGAGCAGTATCGATGAAGAATTGGAAAAGCTGGATATCGCCATCGGCGCCGGAGCAGACGCTGTCATGGATCTGTCGACCGGCGGGGACATCTATGGCACGTTGGACAAGATATTGGCTCGATCGACCGTAGCCATAGGGACCGTTCCGATATACGGAGCCGCTGTTGCCGCGATCGAGCGCCGCGGGAGTATCGTCGACATGACCGAAGACGATCTGTTTGAAGCGGTTGAGGAACACTGCCGCCGGGGCGCCGATTTCATCACGGTGCATTGCGGCGTGACTCGCTCAGCCGTTGACGCACTGTCGAAGGAGCGCCGCGTCACGGATGTGGTAAGTCGCGGAGGAGCCCTATTGACCGGCTGGATGTTGCACAATGACCGGGAAAATCCGCTGTATGCAAACTATGACCGATTACTAGCCATCGCCAAAGAGCATGAGACTGTTCTCAGTCTGGGCGACGGCATGCGCCCGGGATGCACAGCAGACGCGACTGACCTCGCGCAGTTGACTGAGCTAAAAACTCTGGGCGAATTAGCCAAGCGGGCGAAAGCGGCGGGTGTCCAGGCAATGATCGAGGGGCCCGGGCATGTACCGTTAGACCAGATCGAGAAGAACATACGGCTGGAGAAGGAATATTGCGATGGCGCACCCTTTTATGTATTGGGACCGCTGGTCACCGACGTGGCTCCGGGCTATGACGAGATTACAGCCGCCATTGGCGGAGCCATCGCGGCGGCGGCAGGCGCTGACTTCCTGTGTTATGTCACCCCGCGCGAACATCTGGGTTTGCCGACGGCGTCCGACGTTCATCGCGGCGTCATTGCGAGTCGTATAGCGGCCCATGCCGCCGACATCGTCAAGGGCGTTCCCGGAGCGGCAGAGTGGGATCTGCAAATGGCCAGGGCCCGCAAGGCGCTTGATTGGGACGGCCAGATCGCATTGGCCATCGATCCGTCGCACGCCGCGGCGATGCGAGATGAACGGATATTGAAGGACGGCGAAACGTGTACAATGTGCGGCCAGCTGTGCGCGATGAAAGTCGTCGGAGAATACCTGGACAGCCCTGGCGGCGAGACATGTTAGTCAAAGAGCTCGGCGAGTTCGGGCTAATAGACTACATCGATAGGCTGATCAAAAGGGCGGACGGTGGCCCCAAGAAAGTTGCCCTAGGCATCGGCGACGACGCGGCGGTGGTCGACCCGCCGAGCGGGGCCAAGATGCTGCTGACCACGGATACAATGGTCGAAAATGTCCATTTCAACACCCGCTATATCAAACCGGCCGACATCGGCTACAAGGCGATGGCGGTCAATATCAGCGACATCGCGGCCATGGCCGGGTCTCCGGAATACGCCTTGGTTACTTTGGGTCTGACGCCGGACGCCGAGGTTGAATTCGTCGCCGGCGTCTACCACGGCTTGATAGACGCGGCCAAAGCATTTGGTGTTGCGATCGTCGGCGGGGACATGACGAAAGCTAACCGGTTCTTTGTCACCGTGGCGTTAACCGGCCGGGCCGAAGCGGGCTTGACCAGGCGACGCTCCGACGCGAAAGCGGGAGATGCCATTATGGTGACCGGTTCGCTGGGCGGATCGGCTGCCGCTCTGAAGCTGCTAAAAGAGGGCGCCAAACCGACGCGCGGTTGGCTTGCGCATTTGGCGGCCCGGCATACGCAACCGACACCGCGGGTGGCCGAGGCAAGAGCCGCCGCCGCCGCGGGGGCACGCGCCATGCAGGACATAAGTGACGGATTGCTGGCAGACCTGACGCATATCTGCAGCGCCAGCGGCCTGGGCGCAAGTCTCGATTCAATGGCGGTTCCCGTATTTCCCGAGGCGGCCAAGGCAGGCTTTAAAACTCAGGATGCGCAACGATTAGCGATTACGGGCGGCGAGGACTACGAGCTGCTGTTCACGGCGCCCGCGGCAAAAGTCGAGGCCATTAAGGCTGCGATAGCGGCCGTCAGCGATACACCGGTAACTGTGGTCGGCGAAATGGCGGCCGGCCCGGCAGAAGTGGTTGTCACCGGCCACGCGGGAAAACCGATGGTTATGAAGAGACGAGGCTATGACCATTTCCAGAACGGTTAAGACATTTATCGCGGCAGGCGGCCTTGATCCCAGCGCCGGCGCCGGACTGGCAGCCGACCTGG
>JAHEXW010000017.1 GCA_023251915.1 Actinomycetes bacterium | reverse complement strand
GCCGGCGCTCTCACCGCTCACCCTAACATCGTGGTTACCGGACGTGAAAAGTCTCTTGGCTGGGCCGACGCGATTCGGGAAGCGCTGGGCTCGGCCTAGGATGACAGAGCTTTTCCTTGTTGGTGCGGGCGGCTTCTTGGGCGCCATCGCCCGCTATAGTCTCGGCGGCTGGCTGGCCGAGCGCACCGGACCTGTCTTTCCTTACGAAACTTTACTTATCAATGTCACGGGCTGCTTCGCCATAGGCTTGTTCATGACTTTGGCCGTCGACGCCTTTGCTTGGCCGCCGGCCGCTCGATTGTTTGTCGCTGTCGGATTTCTCGGCGCGTACACAACCTTCTCCACGTTTGGTTACGAGACAGTAAAACTAATGGAAGGCGGCGGTTTTGGGCTGGCCTTGGTTAATTGCCTGGCCAGTGTAACAGCCGGCCTTGTCGCAGTATGGTTGGGGATTGCTTTAGGGAAGGTAATCGCTTAAAAGAGCGGGAGGCGTGAAGATGGATATTTCAGGAAAAGCGACTATGTTACGGATCTATATCGGCGAAGACGATCACCCCGACGGGACACCGCTCTATAACGCTATCGTGTTGAAACTTCGCGAGGCGGGCATCGCCGGCGCGACCGTGATCCGCGGAATCGAGGGATACGGTGCCAGCTCTCGGGTCCACACGGCCAGCATCCTGCGACTATCTCAGGACTTGCCGATCACCATTGAGGTAATCGACAAACCGGACCGCGTCGCCGCCATCCTGCCCGCGATCGAAGAGATGATCTCCGGCGGTCTCATCACGACGGAAGAAATAGAGGTAGTGAAGTACTCAACCGGCAGCAAATAGCAGATTTCACGCACCTAAAGTATTTACATCGCCAATGATTTATTAGTAAGATTGCCTCGCCAATAAATACATAACAGGGGGGCAAAATGAAGAAGTTTGTTGCTGGTGGGTTCTGCTTAGGTCTGCTAACGTTTCTCTTGGTTGCATGTTGCTTTCCGCCATCCCCAAGCAAAGTCGGTGCTGGTTCAGTAACCCCGTCGCCAACAAAGACAACGCCATCAACAAGTGGTGGCCAATCAACTGGGAATAAAGAATACAACGTCGGTGATCAGATTAAGTTGGGCGACAGGCTTGTCACCATCGGCACCGTAACAAGAAACTACGTTTCATCAAATGAATACATTAAGCCGCAGGACGGAAAAGAGTGGATCATTGTTCCGGTTGTTATTGAAAATAAGGGAAATGACGCCATTACTTTTAGTCAGGGAGATTTTAAAATTCAGGACAGCAAGGGTGGACGCACGTATCCGACGTTTATTGTGGACCTGCAAAACGAAATGCAATTCGGTGAAATAGCACCGGGTGGCAAAATAGAAGGAAACATTCCATTCGAAGTCAATACGGGTGAGACCCCGTTAAAGTTAGTCTTCAAGCCTCTCTGGGGCCTAGGCGGAGAAGTTATCGTAGGTTTATAGGCAGATGCCTTTAGAAGATTCCCGGTTTCGTTTACCAAGGTGAATATATCAGCGTTAGACCCCCGCCCACTCTATCTCTACTTGGATGAATCAGGCAACTACGATTTTTCACCAGGTGGTACACGCTATCTTACATATACGTGTGTTGCCACCATGGAACCCTATCACTGCATCCTTGATCTATATAGCCTAAAACACAGCCTTATTGAACAGGGGCTGGCAAGGCATTCCCATTCTTTAGAATGCTTCCATGCGTCCGAAGACGCGCAATCAATTCGTGATGCAGTGTTTGATATTTTGCGGCCCTGCGACCACTTCTCAATCTACTCGATTATCGTTGAAAAGAACAAGGTCAACCCAACGATTCGCGACACAGCGGTTCTTTATCCAAAGATATACGAGAGTCTGCTCAAATATGTTCTTCTTCAGTATTCACCTGATGTCTATTCCGATTTGGTCATATTTACTGATGCGATTCCCCTTAAAAAGAAACTGAAAGAAGTCGAGAAGGCGCTCAAGACAACGATTTCAAAGGAACTACCGCCGGGTCACAAATTCACCATTCTCCATCACCAGTCCAAATCCCACTACTATCTGCAAATCGCAGACTACTGTTCATGGGCAGTATATGTTAAGTGGGAACGGGGAGAAACACGACCAATATCCGCAATAGCTAGTAACGTGAGAAGCGAGTTTGATATCTATCAGAAAGGAAAAACAAAGTACTACTAAAAAGAACGACCCACCTAACTAGCCTTTCGGCAGAGCCCTGGGGCTCTTTCATTAAGTGGGTACCTTTAAACACATTCTAGAACAGACAGCACGGTTAGTCAATTCCTCAGCAACTTCCCCCGCCCCCTGGCCTCTCACCTTTCTCCTGAATGGGAGAGGGATTCAAACAAGCAAAAAGCGCCGGAGTAGCCTTTCCTCGCCCCTGTAAGAGGGGGGGGAATATGAAACGAGCCTGCGAGAATATAGCAGGCGCGGATGACGCGGTTTTTTCGGGTCGAAATCGAGCGGGTAAAGACCTCGATGCACAACCAGTCCCGAATCAACTTGTGGGAGCGAGATTCTCGTGCGCGGAAAAATGGCGGCAGGACCCGCGACGCCGGTCGACGCAGGCGAGACTATTTTCTACAGTTTCATATTGCCGATGACTTCGGCGGTTTCTTCTTCCAGCAATTCCGCTGCGTGCGCCAGAGCGTATTCGAAGGTGAGATTCGGCGTGACGAACTGGTGCATTTCCTGGATGCCCTTGGCTAGCAGTGGCTTAGCATCTGGGGTTACCTCGCCGGCGATTGCGATTACCGGTACACCCTTCGCTTTAGCCCGGCCGGCGACACCAGCTACGACCTTGCCGAAAACTGTTTGGCCATCAATGCGGCCTTCGCCCGTCAACACTAGATCGACATTGTTAAGCTTGTAGTCGAAGTGAATTGCATCCATGATGACCTCCACCCCCAACTGCATCTCGGCTCCCAAGAAAGCCATTAAACCGGCGCCCAAACCACCCGCCGCACCGGCCCCGGGCGTGTTTTTGATGTCAGCGCCTAACCGCCGCTTGATAACAGCGGCGTAATGCGCCAGACCATCATCTAAGCGTTTCACCATCTCGGGTGTTGCGCCCTTTTGCGGCCCATATACCGCCGCTGCTCCGTCAGCGCCGCACAAAGGATTTTTGACGTCGGAGGCGATGATAATTTTCGCGTCGCGCAGACCCCGATCCATATTTGACACATCGATATCGGCGATGTCTGATAAGTACTGGCCGCTTCCTAAACCGAGCTCAATACCGTCTTCGTCATAGAATGTCGCGCCCAAGGCCTGGGCTAAACCCATTCCGCCGTCGATCGTCGCGCTGCCGCCGATGCCGATGATGATCCGCTTGCAGCCCTCGCAAAGCGCTGCCCGGATTAGCTCGCCGGTACCATATGTCGTGGTCACCATGGGGTTTCGCTTATTGGATGGCAGGAGAGTCAAGCCGCTCGCCAGGGCCATCTCGATTACGCCCGTCAGCGCGCCATCAGTTGAGTTAGTCAGTCCGGGTGGGGAAAATATGCTTGGTCCGATGATACCGAAACGAGAACGCACGTCAGCACCCAAAGGACCGGTTACCGTCACCGTCACCGTCTGCCCGCCAGGAACGTTTACCATCGCCTCGACCGTTCCCTCGCCGCCGTCCGCCAAGGGGCAGAGAATGACGCGCGCGTCGGGCCTAGCCTTACGAACCCCTCGCTCCATAGCCTGGGCGGCCGCCAACGCCGTTAGACTGCCTTTGAATTTATCGGGTGCGACTAGGACCTTCATATCCCTAAACCTTGCTAAACAAGAGCAGCAGCTAAAGCCAGCTCGACGGCTTGTTCGGGCGAATCGGCCATAATTATCGAATTGTCCGGCTCGTCTCCCTTAGCTAGTTTCCAGGTACCGAGGGAAACGACCGGCTTCCCGGTCTTGAGTGCCAGGCCGATTTCGGACAAGGTGCCGTATTCTCCCTCGATGGCAATCAACGCGTCGGCCGCCCTGACGATCAACGCGTTGCGCATCTCTCCCATGCCGGACGGAATGGCAACGTCAAGATGACGGCTGGCGCCAATGCGGTTGTGGTCCGGCAAGATACCGACCGTCGTACCCCCGGCGGACTGCGCACCCGCTGCGGCGGCGTCCATTACCCCGCCCAGCCCGCCACATACGAGGATCGCTCCGGCTTTCGCCAACGCGGCGCCCGTGCGGCGAGCTAAATCACATATATCATCAGCACAAACGCCGGAACCGATCACGGCAACATAGGTGGGTCCGATACTCATAATTACCTCCGTGGGTCTTGAGCCCCAATTATATATCAGACCGGAGCAATAATAATACTAATGACATTGCCTTTCCGGTTCGATAACCTATATACGACCGCATAAGGCGTCAAGGAGCGAGATTTGAGAGACATCGAGGAGCATTGTAAGAATCATCCGATACTTATGGCTGACGGCCGTTGCGCTTCCTGTTGGGGATACTTCTGCGACGCCTGTTTGGACGATATCGGCGAACACCGTTACTGCGATACCTGCGCGCCGGCGGCCCGGCAAAAAGTCGACGAGGCCAATGCTATCGTAGAACGCGCCGCGCGAACGAAACTCGATATCAGATTGTTGCTGTACGCGCTCATTATCTTGCTCGGTGTCGTAATCGGCGGCAGCGTGATAATGTTCAACGGCGGCATCGAACAGTTCTTCACCTCCTACGTCGCCAACTACCAAACAACCACAAAAGCCCAAGCCCTGGGCGCCAAACTCAACGGTTTTAAACTGTTAAAGACGGACCACTTCAACATTTACTACCACAGCGCCGATCCGGCGGCCGCGGTTTCGGCTCCTCTGGAAAGCCGCTTCCAGGCAATACTGACGGACCTTTTGATATATCAAAAAGATGTGATGGGCCGGGGCAAGTTTAATATCATCATCGCCAAGGATGACGCCGAGCTGCAGTCACTCTTCTCCGACGTGCTCCCGAATCGAGTGGCTATGACCGACTATGCCACCAAGTCGATCGTCTTGGTTGAGGCCAACGAGACAGGAAACATAATGATCGATCTTACCCATGAACTAACACACGCGATCTTCTTTGAGCGCATGACCAGCGGTAACAAGATTCCGCAATGGATGCATGAGGGTCTGGCCTCGTATGAAGAGGCCAAATATAATGCGGCGGCGGTTGATTCGCGGTGGGCGACGTATGGGGCCGACATAGCACGCGGCGGCGGCCTGGCCTTATCTGATATGGCCCAGACAAAGAGTGAGGCGTCGCCGGAGGAGGTCAACCTGTTTTATGCCGAAAGTCACAGCGTTGTCTCTTATCTGATTAACAACTACGGGATGTTGAAATTTATGCGGTTGGCAACGCGTTTGCAGGCCGGCCGGGATATGGACTCGTCCATTAAGGCGATATACGCGCCGCAGCTAATTACGCTGAGCGCCCTTCAGACAAAGTGGCAAGAATCCCTTAAGTAGAGCTGTCCTTCCCGAACGGCTCGATGTGGACGACGACATCGGCCACCCCGGGTACCCGCTCAATCACTCTTTCCTCAACTCTCGTCGCCAAGTCGTGCGCTTGGGCCGTCGGCATCGCCGGGTCAACCTCGACGTGAAGGTCGACGTAGACAAGATCTACGGTTCCGCGGGTCCGTATCGAGTGACATCCTTCTACCCCGGGAATCGCGAGCACAACCTGGCAAATGCCATCCGGGTCGAGGACCGCTTTGTCGGTTAAGGCGCTGGAGCTCCGCTTAATGATGTCGAATCCGGCTTTCGCGATAAATGCGCCGATAAAAAGCGAAATGACTGGGTCGACGATCGGGAAACCAAAGCGAACAAACGCCAGCGTCACAATCACGGAGAGAGAAACGAAGATATCACTGCGGGTATGCAATGAGTCGGCAATCAAAAAATCGCTGTTCAACCGTTTGCCGGCGCGATATTCATAAGTGGCGACCGCAATGTTGATAGCAATCGTGACAAACATCACCGCGAAACTAAGCACGGTTACCTCGGGCGACGACGGGTGCTGGAACCGATCGATGGCGCCCTTGACGATGTTATAAGCCGCGAATAGCAGCAGCGCGGAAACCGCAATCGTCGCCATGGTCTCGTATTTGGCGTGACCGTAAGGATGGTCCTCGTCCGGCGGCCGACCTGCCATGCCGATGGCGATCAACCCGATGATATTGTTGGTACTGTCGGTCAGGGAGTGGAAGGCGTCAGCGACCATGCCCAAAGAGCCTGTCAGATAGCCCACGATCGCTTTCGCGACCGTGACGACGATGTTCGCGACCATTAACCAGATGAGAGTTGATTTGATTTCTTTGTAGCGGCTCATAACGTGTGCGTTTCCTTTGCGTGATCTCGGGTTAGAGAAGCTCCGCGATTTGGACGGCGTTCAGCGCCGCGCCCTTGCGTAAGTTATCGGACACGATCCACAGATTGAGACCGTTGGCGACAGATTCGTCGGCGCGGATGCGGCCGACAAAGGTCTCGTTCCGGCCGGTGGCCATGAGAGGGGTGGGCCAAACGCGGTTGGCCGGCTCGTCGACAACCTTAACGCCGGGAGCCTTGGATAATATTGTCCTCGCCTCAGCGGCGCTTAGGTTGCGCTCGGTTTCAATGTTGACGCATTCGCTGTGCGAGACGTAAACGGGAACGCGCACGCAGGTTGCCGAGACACCTATTGTTTCGTCGTGAAACATCTTCCTTGTCTCGTTCACCATCTTCATTTCTTCCTTAGTGTAGTCGTTGGGCTCGAAGACATCGATTTCCGGCAGAAGGTTGAACGCGATCTGGTCCTTGTAGACCCGCGCTTCCGCCATCCGGCCGGCGGCGATATCATCTGACTGACGCTTGAGTTCATCGATGGCCTTCTGACCGGTGCCGCTGACAGCCTGGTAGGTGGAGACAATGATGCGCTTGATACGCGCCGCATCGTGCAGGGGTTTTAACGCGACCACCATTTGAATCGTCGAACAATTTGGGTTGGCGATGATGCCTTTGTGCCATTTCACGTCTTCGGGATTGACCTCGGGAACCACCAACGGCACTTCTGGATCCATACGCCAAGCGCTGGAGTTATCGATAACAACCGCTCCGGCCGCGGCGGCCGCCGGCGCGAACTCCAGGCTGCGATCTCCGCCGGCACTAAATAGCGCGATATCTATGTCCTTAAAGGAATCCTTGGTCAGAGTCTCGACCGTGACGGGCGCGCCGCGAAAGACAAGTTCCTTGCCTTCACTCCGCGCGCTCGCGAGGAACCGTATGTTCTTGATCGGAAAATTGCGCTCTTCCAGTATTTCCCGCATCTTCTGTCCGACAGCTCCGGTCGCCCCGGCCACCGCTACGTTGAATTCTTTCACGTCTTTCGACCCCTTCGCTTATGCTTAATGACGTGCTTAAATAATTCCTAATAGTATAGCAAAAGAGCTAAGGACACGAGGAATACGAAGATGGCATGGCCGATACCTCACGGCTCACGGCTCACGGCTCACGGCTCACGGCTCACGGCTCACGGCTCACGGCTCACGGCTCACGGCTCACGGCTCACGGCTCACGGCTATTAGGATTTTACTTCAGGCCTTCGCTGCCGATGAACTTCTGGATATCCTGGACCGTCGCCATGAATTGGCTCGGGAAGATTATCGTCGAGTTTTTCTCGGCCGAGATTTCCAACAACACTTGCAGGTTGCGCAGCTGCAGCGCAATCGGGTGCTTGGCGATAATATCGGCCGCCTCGCCCAGTTTGGCTGCCGACAATTGTTCGCCTTCCGCCGCGATGATTTTGGCCCGCTTCTCCCGCTCGGCCTCCGCTTGCTTAGCCATGGCGCGCTGCATCGTATCCGGCAGCTGGATATCTTTGATCTCAACAATCGTCACGATGACGCCCCACTGCTCGGTCTGTCGGTCCAGGACTTCCTTAATCTTCTCGTTGATGTTATCGGTGTCGGACAGCACTTCATCTAGCATGAACTGACCGATAATATTACGCACGGTCGTCTGGGCGATCTGATTTATGGCAGAGTAAACGTTTTCGATAGCAACCAAAGCGCTGGTCGCGTTAACGACGTGGAAGTATGCGACCGCCGCGACATCGATACTAACGTTGTCTTTGGTAATGATTTTCTGGGAAGGAACCGGCATGGTTACGGTACGCAGTGCTACTTTAGGCATCCGGTCGATGATCGGAATGATGAAACGTAAGCCCGGTTCTTTCTCACCGATGACGCGCCCTAAACGGAACACAACGCCTTTCTCGTATTGCTTAACAATACGAATCGAGTAACCCAAGATAACGAGGATGATTACGACGAGACTCCCCACTACGGTCAACAAACCCTGGCCGGTCAAACTATACGCGCCCATATACGCCCCTTTCCCAATGAACCGACAGTGATTTGCATTATAGCGCTAGACGGAGGGAATCCCAAGCAGCGCTAGTCTCGACCGCTTTAATGCTTTACCGCGGTACCGCACTAAAGCGCTTTACCTTGATAAAGCAGGTGTCGGATTTCGTTGGGGCTAAGTTGGACACGCTGTGACCGGACCGGCGAACGTCCTTTGGCGCGTGGATTACCAGAGCTTGCCGCACGGCGGCTTTTTGTCCGGGCCGCGAGCGCTAATTCGACAATTTCGATCTTACCCTTTGTCGAGCTTGAAGTGTTTGTGGAGTTCCTTGACGGCCGTTTCGGCTTGGCCCTTCTTGATGACGCAGGAGATCTTTATTGGGGAAGTCGATATCATCTCGATGTTGATTTTGTGTTTTGACAGCACGCCGAACATTTCGGCCGCTACACCGGGATGAGTCTTCATACCGGCTCCGACCAGTGATACGGTGGCGATGTCCGGGTCATAAAGGCTGCCTTTTGCACCTAGCGCCGGCACCAAGCCGTCGACGACCGCCTGCGCGGCCGGCAGGTCATCCGATTCGACCGTGAATGAGATATCGGTCATTCCAGACTCACTGACGTTTTGGATGATTGTATCGATATTGACACTGGCCTGCGCGATGGCGCTGAACACTTTGGCCGCGATGCCCGGTTTGTCCGGCACGCCTAACATTGTTACCTTCGCCTGGCTGGTGTCATAGGAAATGCCGCTGATAATCGGTTTCTCTAGCATCGTCTCTTCCCCTTTGATCATGGTGCCCGGCACGTCCGAAAAACTCGAACGGACGTGTATCGGCACTACATAGTTTCGGGCGTACTCTACGGCCCGCAATTGCATTACCTGGGCCCCGCTGGCCGCCATTTCCAGCATCTCCTCATACGAGATAACCGCTAATTTGCGGGCTTCCTTAACCAGACGCGGGTTGGTTGTATAGATGCCTTCGACATCGGTGAAGATCTCGCACTTCTCCGCCTTAAGCTTCGCCGCCAGGGCGATGGCCGTTAGATCGGATCCGCCGCGGCCCAACGTTGTCGTGTCGTGGTCAACGGTGGACCCCTGGAATCCCGCGACGATAACGATCTTGCCCCGCTCCAGCTCCTGGCTCATGCGATCGGTCTTAATGTCGACAATCTTCGCTTTAGTATGGCTGGTGTCGGTTACAATGCCTGCCTGGTGGCCGGTAAACGACACGGCATCATAGCCGAGTGCTTGTACAGCCATGGCCAACAGGGCAATCGATATCTGTTCGCCCGTCGACAGAAGCACATCCATTTCGCGCTCGCTGGGGTGCGGAGTGATTGCCCGAGCCTTTTGGACAAGCTCGTCGGTGGTATCTCCCAACGCCGAGACAACCACCACGACATTATTACCCGCCTTCTTCTCTTGGACGACGCGCCGGGCCACATTCTTAAGTCTTTCAATATTGGCAACAGAACTCCCGCCGAATTTCTGGACGACAATACTCATTCCGTGCCCTCGTCTTCAGGAGGCGCGACCAAATCAGCGATGACTTCACCCTGCGCTCCCTTTCCCAGACCCATACTTTCCTGGCCTTCGATTTGTTCGGCCGGCGGCATAGCCGTCGTCTCCTCTTTATCCGGCCCGGCGTCTTCGGTAATGTCCGCCTGGATGACGTCCAGCAGCGCTGCGACAGCGCCGGCGTCAAATTGACGGCCTGATTCACGGGCGAATTCACTGATCACATCGGACAAAGGCATCGCGGAACGATACGGACGATCCGAAATCATGGATTCATAGGCATCGGCGACGGCCAGTATTCTGGCTTCCAGGGGGATCTGCTCGCCGACCAAGCCATTGGGATAGCCTTCGCCATTGAAACGTTCGTGGTGGTTTTCCACCGCAGCGACAACCGGCCACGGAAAATCAATCGGCTCGAGAATGTCGACACCGATCATCGGATGCCGCCTGACCTCTTCGGTTTCTTCCTCTGATAGCTGAGCCGGCTTTTTGAGCACGGCTTCACTGATGCCGATCTTGCCGACGTCATGCAGATACGCCGCGATTTCGACACCGCGAACAGAGTCGGTACTCAGCCCCATCTTTTGCGCAATCCGGACCGCCATGATCGCGACGCCTTCTGAGTGACCCCGGTTATACGGATCCTTGGCGTCAATGGCGCGGGCAATCGCCTTCGTGGTTTGGGCATAGCTTTGATACAGGCGTTCGTAAAGGTCAGTGCGGTGAACGGCGACAGCTACCTGGTCGACAAGACCAGACACCGTTCCCACCCGCTCCGTCGTAAATCTTGTTTCGGAGGAGCTCAGCGCCATTAAAGCGCCTTCCAGTTCGCCCTCGATGTTAAGGGGAAACAGATAGACGAACTTAATGGCCGCGTTCGGGGTGATGGTCTGCAGCGACTTAACCTTCTCTGTCTCAAGCGGAACGCTTTCGCCGCGCCGCAAGCGATCGACGGCGTCTTGGCCAAACATATAGGCCATGCCTTCTTTGTCGATACCGGCCGCGTTATGCGCGGCAATCATTTCTTCCGAAAAACCGCGTGAGGCGAGTACCCGCAGCTGACCGCCTTTATCAAACCTGATCAGCGCGCTGGCCTCCGTCTGAAATATCTTGTTTGTTTGATCAAGCGCGAATTTCTCCATGTCCGGGAGGTTGACGATACTATTGAGAGCCCGGCTGACATCGAGGAACGTCGCGCTGACCTGAACCATGTGATTAAACGCTTCAGCCAACTCGGCCATCTCGCGCGGGCGCACGATATCGACGGGTTCACTGGAATCTCCGGCGGCGACTCTATTTATGCCCTCGATCAAAGCCCGCACCGGCCTCAGGACAACCCTGTTTCCGTGCCAGTACATCAGACCCGCGAATATCAGGCCAAAGATGCTTATAACGCCGAATAGAACCCTGATCATTAGCAGATTGGGAAAGGCCTCATCAAGCGGGCGATTTACAATCAAACCCCAACCGGCCGATTTGATTGGCAAGTAGCTGCAGAGCTTACCGGTGCCTTCCAGGTTGCAGACCAGGGAACCTGTTTCACCTGCGACGACGTTCTTGACCGCCGGGAATGATCGCAGATTCTCTTGGCGCAACATACGTTTGCTGTCCGCGTCCCAAACGATGGTGCCACGTCTGTCGACTAGGATGACGTGGTCGGCCGCGCCGATTTTCAGGTTCATAAGATAATCAGGCAAAACGCCGGCGCTCATTGATAGAACCGAGTTGAGCGTCCCGGCAATCTGGCCGTCCGGCGACTTGATCGGGGCGGCGACGATCACCTCAACGTCAAAGCCTTCCACAAAGACGTCGGAAACATAGGGCTTGCCGGTGTCGCGAGCCGAGCGGAAATAGGCGGCGTTGGAGTAGTTGCGTCCGGCGGAATAGGAAGGATGATCGGGTGACGCCGATATTACGTTGCCGTCGTTGTTTAGAACAAACAACTCTTTGATTTCCGGGTTGGTTGACGTAGCCAGGGCCATCACGGGCACCTGCTGGGCGGGATCCATGGTCAAGATGCCTGGTAACGCCGCGAGGCGCTCCACCCCGGTAACGTTTTGTTTGACGGCCTGGTCGATTCGGACCCCGATAACTCGCGTGATCGCTAGATTATTCTCGGAAGCGCGGCTGGTAAAGAATTGCGGAATGACTATCTCTCCGACCACCAGCAATGCCAGTAATAGAAAGGCCGCCACCAGCCAGACAGTAAGAAACTGCCAGCGCAGCCCGTAGCGGCCTTTCACAATGTCTCCCATTTCTATAAGCCCTGTCCCCGTCCTTTGGCTTGGCGTGGCTTAAGTTAAGTCGGTTCTCCGCTCATCTTAATCAGACGGTTCCATTCTTTGTCAATCTGAGTCTGAATTTCCGTCATCACCGGTGCGTTGGCGTCTTTCAAGAGATGCTTAAAGCGCCCTTGGGGTGACAGCCATTCTGAGACAGCAATCTCTTTCTTGGGCTGGTAGGTGATCTTGTGCTCGCCTTCCATTACCTCATAGAGCGGCCAATACTTGGATTCGACCGCTTGCCGCGCGAATTCAACGGTTTGGTCGGTCGGTATCCGCCAGCCGCGCGGACAAGGTGCCAGCACGTTGAGAAAAGCCGGCCCGTCGTACTCGAAAGCCTTCTCGGCTTTCATGACCAAATCGCGCCAGTGACTTGGGCTGGCCTGCGCCGCGTAACCTCCGTGCGCCGCCATGATCTCGGTCATGTTTTTCCGGTGCACCCGCTTACCCGCCTGCGCTTTGCCGACTTCCGACGTCGTGGTCCAGGCGCCCATCGGGGTCGCGCCGCTGCGCTGGATTCCCGTGTTCATGTAGGCCTCGTTGTCATAGCAAACATAGACGAAGTTGGTGCCGCGCTCAAAAGCGCCAGACAGCGATTGCAGGCCGATGTCAAAGGTAGACCCATCGCCGCCGAAGCAAACGAAATTGATATCTTCCTTGATTTTGCCCTTCTTCTTCATCGCATCGTAAGTGGCGATAACGCCCGAAATCGTCGCCGACGCATTCTCGAACGCGCTATGAATAAACGGCGTTCTCCAGGCGGTGAAGGGGTAGATTGTTGTTGAGACCTCAAGACATCCGGTCGCCGAAGCCACCACCAGAGGTTTTTTGCTTGACTTTAAGATCATCCTGACGACGATCGACGCGCCGCAGCCGGCGCACAGCCGATGACCCGGAGACAGGAGATCCTGTTTCTCCGATAATTCTTTAATAGTCGCAACCATTATATTAAGATCACTCCTTTATCCCGAGATAGTTGACCGGCGAGGCAACTTTGCCGGTCTTCGCGATTGTTTCCAGATCGCTGTAAACCGATTCGATGTGACTGGTCAGGATGTCGCGCCCGCCCAACCCGTAGATGTAGTTTACCAGCGGGATATTAACCCCTTCTTGGTAACAGGCCACCTGAACATCCTCGAAGAGCGGTCCGCCGATATCAACGTAGCCGGGCACGCGATCCATGACCGCTACCGCTTTGCAGTTGTTTAACGCGGCGACGATTTCGCTAGCGGGGAAAGGACGATACATGCGAATCTTAATCAGACCCGCCTTGACGCCTTTTTCTCTCAATGTATCAACGACCGTCTTGGCCGTTCCGGCAGTTGAGTTGATTACGATTATCGCGTAGTCCGCATCGTCCATCTTGTAAGACTCAAAAAGCCCGTACTCGCGGCCCGAGATCTTCGCGTATTCCTTGGCGACGTCGAGCGAGACTTGCTTAGCGTTCTCGATCGCCTGCATCTGGTCTTTCTTAAACTCCATAAACCAGCCGCCCAATCCGTCAAATGAACCCCAGGTAACAGGGTTGTCGATGTCGAGCAAGGGATAGTCGGCTTTGCGTTCGCCAACAAACTTCTTGACGACAGCGTCGTCCAAAACCTCGACGCGCTGAATGGCGTGGCTAATTACAAAACCGTCCATCATGACCATTGTGGGCAACTGAACATCAGGATGCTCTGCTATACGAACAGCCTGGATGAAGTTGTCGTATGCCTCCTGAGCGTTCTCCGAATATATCTGAAGCCAGCCGGTATCCCGGGCTCCCATCGTGTCGGAGTGGTCGCAGTGGATGTTGATCGGAGCGCTGATAGCCCGGTTGACGTCAAACATGACTATCGGCAGCCGCATCCCGGAGGCGATCGGCAGAACTTCCCACATCAAGGCTAATCCTTGAGAGCTGGTACAGGTCATCGTGCGTGCCCCCGCGGCGGCCGCGCCGACGCAAATACTGATGGCCGAATGCTCGCTTTCGGCCGGGACAAACTCCGTCTGGACTTCACCGCGCGCGACATATTCGGCATATGCCTCGACGATGATAGTCTGCGGGGTTATAGGATATACACCGACGACATCGGGTTCGATGGAGCGCATGGCCTCCGCGACCGCGACGTCACCGGTAATGGCTTTAACCGTTGACATTATTTTCTTCGCCCTCCTAACCGTTTTCCATCTTGATGGCGTCCTTCTTGCACTCGACCGCGCAAATGCCGCAGCCCTTGCAGTGCTTTAGGTCAAAACCAACAAGCTTGCCGTCTTTGGTAATGACAGCTGAATCTGGACAATACATGTAGCAGAAAAGACAATTGATGCACTTGTCCTTGTCTACCTCCGGATGTTTGGTCCGCCAACCGCCTGTCTCGTAGTCATCGGCGGTGCCGGCCTCCGGGATAACCGCGCCTCGCGGTATGTTCCGCGCATTAACGTTTTTGTAATCCCATTTCTTACTCATGCCGATTTCACCTCTTCGTACGCCCTCGTGAGCGCTCTAACATTGCCCTCGACCACCTCTGGCGAGAACTTGCCGCCGAACGAATCCCGCAAGTGCTTGGCTACGGTATCCAATTCCAAGACGCTGCTCGCCCGCAGAAGCGCGCCGAGCATCGGCGTGTTGGGAATCGGTCGGCCGATTTCAGATTTCGCGATTCCAGACGCGTCAACCGTGAACACCTTGCCGTTGGTTACGCCCATTCTCTCCTTGATAACGGCAGGATCTTCCGACGTGTTGACGATTACGGAACCTCCCTCAATCAAACCCTCGGTCATATTGACCAGGCCGATCAGTGTCGGATCTAAGACCACGACATACGCGGGGTTATCCACGTTGCAGTACAGGTTGATCGGTGCGGCACAGACCCGGCTAAATGCCCGGATCGGAGCGCCCATCCGTTCCGGACCGAATTCCGGGAACGATTGGAAGTACTTATCCTCCACCAACGCCGACTGGGCCAACAATTGCGCTGCGGTAACAACGCCCTGGCCGCCCCGGCCGTGCCAGCGGATCTCACAAAGCTCCGTCATGACTTCTCCTTTTCCTCCTTGTCTCGGTGATGGTCGATGGTTCTTAGTTCGTGGTTTAGCAACGAATAACTACTTATGGCATCTCGCGCCGGCCCCGCAAAGCGGAACCCAACGTTACCTCGTCGGCATATTCCAAATCCCCGCCGACCGGCAAGCCGCTGGCTAAACGGGTAATGCGTAACCCCAGCGGACGAATCAACTTGGTCAAATACATAGCAGTCGCTTCGCCCTCGATATTGGGATTAGTTGCCACGATTATCTCGACGACCCGGCCGTCTTCCAACCGCTTCAACAATTCCTTGATCCGCAGGTCTTCCGGCCCAACGCCGTCGATCGGCGAGATGGCCGCTCCCAAAACATGATAGCGACCCTGGAATTCGCCGGTCCGCTCCATGGCCACGATATCCTTGGGTTCCTCGACGACGCAAATTACCGAGTCGTCGCGACGGCTATCCCGGCAATACTCGCAGACCGGTTCATCTGTAACATTATAGCAGACGGGGCAAAACTTGACCTTGTCTTTTAGATGCACAATCGCCTCGGCCAAACGCTCGGCTTCCGCGCGGTTGGTCTTGAGAATGTGAAACGCTAGGCGCTGTGCCGACTTCGGCCCGATACCGGGCAGTTTGCTGAGTTCATCAATCAGTTCACTAATAGGTGTGGCGTACATGTAACTACATCAACCCCGGGATATTCATTCCGCCGGTCGCGGATTGCATGACGTCAGCTTGTTTCTGTCTGGCTCGCTCGATCGCGTCATTAACTGCTACCAGAACCATGTCCTGGAGCATTTCAACGTCGTCAGGGTCGACGGCGTCAGGGTTTATATCGATAGAAAGGATATCACCTTGACCGGTCGCGACGACGGTAACCATACCTCCGCCGGATCTTGCCGTAACGGTCTCGTTTGCCAAATCGTCTTGCGCTTTGGCCATATCCGCTTGCATCTTTTGCGCTTGTTTCAGCATTTGGTTGTAATTAACCTTCATTCTTCCTCTCTTTCGTTTCTTTCACGGTCGCGTCAAACAACCCGGCTATTGTAGCGACCATGTCTTCGGCCGCCTCCGGCTCCTTTGGCTTCGACGCGGGCTCATCGGCAATAATGTGCGCGGGTGCCGGGTCCTTTTCGGTCGGCAACGGGGGAATGTCTTCATCGGAGGCCGCTTCGACCGAGCTAGAGCGCTGCCTCGCAATGACGGCACTACCCGGATCGGGCTTTGGTTTCGTTTCAGGTTTTACGGTCTGTGGGCTGTCGTCTGTGGTCTCGTTGTCGAGCGCGACAGGTTCTTCCTTCCCGCCCACCAGGCACTTGATAACGTATGGTTTGCCGGTCAGCTCGCGCAGGACATTCTCGACAAATGACTTATTAACGTCATTACAGATTCGGTCCATGTGGCCCGCGGCTCGGTCATGGAACTGCAAGACAACCGCGTTCCCTTCGACCGCAATAGGCCGGCACTCCAGCAGGTTAGCGAATGTTGACATCTTAGTTTTCTTAATCTTATCCAAGACGGCCGGCCAAGCCCGTTTGATGGTTTCGATTTCGTTAGCGGTTGGCGCAATTGGTTTCTGACGCGGTGCGCTTACGGGAGGTTGCTTCGTCGTTTCACTCCTCGCAATGACGTCATGCGGTTCGGAACGCTCTGCGTTAGTGCGAGGAGAGTCAGTGCTAGAGATCGGCACTTTAGGCGGCGCAGCGATCTCACCCGAATCAACCTCCCGTTTAACCGGCTCACGGTCCGTCGTCTTTGCCTTTTCGGACTCTTGGCTCGCGGCTCGCGGCTCGCGGCTTACCTGGTCTTTTGGTTGTGTCATCTTCACCAGCGCCAGCTCCAGGATCAGCCGTGCGTCGGGCGCGAAACGAAGGTCGTTGTTAAGTACGGTCAGCGCGTCAATCGCGGCCATCAAGTCGGTTGGCGCAAACCCTTCCGCCTGCTGCTCTAATCGCGCCAGTTCATCGGCTGTCGCTATGACGCCGTCGCCAGGATTATCCGTATTCCGGATGACAAAAAGGTTGCGGAAATGCTCGGTCAGATCCTTGGCAAATTGTCGCAGATCCCACCCCGACTCGACGATTTCGTTTATGAAAACCAGGGCGGCGCCGGCGTCTTTGGCCTTAATGATATCGGCCAAGCGAAACAACAGATTACCGTCGACCATGCCCAACATTGCCATGACGTCGTCCTTCCGGATCACACTGCCGGTGTAGGAAGATAATTGATCCAAGGTGGAAACCGCGTCGCGCATACCGCCTTTAGCTTGTTTCGCAATAATGGCGATACTGGCGTCGTCGATATCAATGCCTTCGGCAACGGCGATAGCCCGCAGGCGGCCGGCCAACTCGTCCGTCTTGAGCCGGCGGTAATCGAATCGTTGACAACGGGACAGAATGGTCGGTAACACCTTATGAGGTTCGGTTGTGGCCAGAATGAAAATGACATGGGCCGGCGGTTCTTCCAACATCTTCAGCAAAGCGTTGAACGCCTCCGACGTCAGCATATGCACCTCGTCGATAATGTAAACCTTGGTGCCGCCGCCCGCCGGCATGAACTTAACTTTCTCTCTGATATCGCGAATCTCGTCGATGCCGCGGTTGGAAGCGGCGTCGATCTCGATGACATCCAAGCCTGAGCCGGCGGTGATTTCAGTACAAGACGCGCACGTGTTGCAAGGAGCAGCCGTGGGGCCTTCGACGCAGTTCAGTGACTTGGCTAATATCTTGGCGATAGATGTTTTGCCTGTGCCGCGCGGGCCGGAGAATAGGTATGCGTGTGCGACGCGATTATCGCGCAGGGCATTGGTGAGCGTGCGGACGATGTGTTCTTGTCCGACAACGTCTTCAAAGGTTTGCGGCCGCCATTTGCGATAAAGTGTTACGTAACCCAAAGGTTTACCTCGTTCAAGCGGACCTGCCGTCAGGCAGGAGGAATAACAGTAAGTATAGCACGCGTTTGTCACGGCCAACACTACTTATGTCATGCCCACCGACGCATTTCTTCAACAACATCCGCAAAGGTCACATAGGGAGTAAAGTCAAGGCCGCGCTCACTGCAATAGGTGATTAGCTTGTGTTTGGCGAAGATGACGTCGCTCTCGTGAGCGATGCACCGATCCGACCATCCGTCACCGATATATACGACAGTGTTCTCGGGTGTTTTCACCTTATGGAAAATTCCCGTCTTGCAGTTGCCGCAAGTATCGCATTCGTCGCTGCCGTGAGGAAATTCCGTTACAATACGGTCGTCTTGAAACTCCAGGTGGTTGCTGAAAACGTCGACGCCCGTAATGCCGTGCCGCGCCAAAACCCGTTCGATATAGTAATCGAACCCGTCGCTGACGATGGTCAGGGGAATACCGTTTGCTCGGCAATAGGCGAGGAAGTCGAGGAATGTCTCGTCGATTGCGACGTTCTCCAACCAAGCGTCAAGTTCCGCTTCTGACGCTTTGATGAGCGCATACTGCTCCGCCATGCATTGCCGGGATGTGATCAGGCCTTCGGTCCAGGCAGCCTCGAGCTCTTCCCAATCGGGAGAGGCAAAACGCTCCAAGAGCCCGTCAGTGACATCGTGCTTGGATATCGTGCCGTCAAAATCACACAGGACAACGATGTTCTTCAAACAGTCTCACGCCTCATGCTTCGCGCTCTAGTGTTTGAGCGCGCGTTGCACGCACTGTTCGAACAAGTCTACGGCCATCTCCATCTCATCGGTAGTGATATCAAAACCGGGCGCCAACGTAAATACGTTCTTATAGTAGCCGCCTACATCCAAAATAAGGCCATATTCCTTGCCTTTATAAGTCAGGCCGCCGTGCAGACCCGCTTCAAAAATGTCGTCACAGAGTTGCCGGTCCGGTGTAAAGCTATCATCTGTCGTGATCTCAACGCGGATGGTCAAACCCAAACCATCGACGTCACCGATATTGGGGTATTTCTTCGCCATCTCCCGCATTAATCCCAGGAAGTAGGCGCCCTTCTCCGTTACTGTTTTCTCCAGGTCGCCTTCTTCCATCATCCTAATGTTTTCCAGCGCCACGGCTGTGCCGAGCGTATTAGAGCTGAAAGTCGAGTGGGTCGATCCGGGCGGAAACTTCTCCGGCGCGATCAGGAATTCTTTGGCCCAAATGCCGCTGAGCGGGTTCAGTCCGTTTGTCAGCGCTTTGCCAAATACCATCACGTCCGGCGTGATTCCGAAATTCTCAATGGCAAACATCTTGCCCGTGCGGTACCAGGCCATTTGGATCTCGTCATCCACCATAAGAATGTTGTATCTGTCGCAAACGCGTTTGAGCTCTTTGAAATAGCCCGGCGGCGGCACAACGTAACCGCCCGTACCCTGAATCGCCTCAATGAAGAACGCGAAAAACTCGCTTTCCTTGGCTTTAGCGTCCCAAACGCCGTAATACTCGGTTTCAAAGAGCTTTTCGAACTGCTTTACGCAGTAAAACCCGCAGTCTTCACGTTTTTTGCCATAGTAGCAGCGATAGCAGTACGGATAAGGGATGAATTCCGCGCGGTCGCCGAACTGTCCGAAGCGCCGGCGGTAACGATAGCTGGAAGTAATGGCGCTCGCGCCCAGCGTGCGGCCATGATAACCGCCCATGAAAGCAAACACATGGTTCTTGCCGACATGGTTGCGAATCAGTTTGATGGCGTCATCGACCGCTTGCGCTCCGCCAACATTGAAATGAACCCGGCCCTTCTCGCCGAACTTCTGCTCCGCCAACTGACCGATCTTGGCGGCCAGCAATATCTTCTCTTCATGGAGATACTGGCAGGCCAACTGTGGTAACGTATCCAGCTGCTTGACCATCGCGTCGCGGAGACGTTTGTTGTTATAGCCAAAGCTGGAAGCGGAATACCACATCTGTAGGTCAAAAAACGGTGTTCCTTTGGTGTCATAAAGGTACTGGCCCTCGCAGGACCGAAATATCATTGGTGGGTCGCTGTAGTGAACGGTATCGCCAAACGAACAATACTTGCCTTCCAGCTCCAGCAGTTCCTTATCGTCCAAAACGTCTCACTCCTTACGGGTTCTTGATGACGACAATGGGTGTCATCTCATCAAAGTTACCAAACGGATTAGTCTTAAGCAAATCAGCTACTTGGTTGCGATCAAGGCCCGCCGAAACGCCCAAAGTCGTGGAGGCGACGTAACTGCAATCCATGACGGCGGCGTCAACGCCAGTCTTCATCTTAATGGCCTCGGAAATGCCGTCCGGGTCTTCCGGAGCCAAAATGACGTATTTATTGTAGGGGGGAATCGTGCCGGTACCGTCGCCGGCGTCATCGATGATTGCCACTTTCTCTCCCGCGATCCGGTAGAAATCGCCGCTCCTGCCGAATAGTTTGGTAAGACCGCCAACGGCGGCGGCCAGTGTTACCCGCACGTAACCGGCTTCGTTAAACGCCGCTTGCATGCCCTCGGGGCTGTGCTGACTGGATTTGGGATCGACAAAACGGGATATAAAACGGGCGAGACGGCTGACCTTCATGCCGGGAGCGAAAACGATCCGGCGCTCTGATATAGATGCTAACTTCTGCGCGATTGCGATGATGTCTCCCGGCCTGGCGATGTTCTGGGTGTAACCGGCGACGAAATCAGGCAGATTATCGTCCTCGGTATACAGCCGGGTCTTTATTGGTATTAGGTCAGTCACAAATCGACTCCTTGTAAGCATATAGCCCGCTCGCTGCCGCTCGCTCTATAGCAAATAGCTAGTCCGTCTATCGGCTATAAAGGACGCTTTGCGTCCGGGCTATTCGCCATCCGCTAAGTGTGGCCGCGCACCCTTCAATCGACCCACGCAACCGCGCGCTTCTTCGCAGGCAAAAAGCTACTCCCAAGTTTGTCTACAGCACACGCAAGACAATTGCTTACCGTTGCTTCCTCCCGGACCTGGCGGGGTTCACAAGCTTGGCGTTGCGTAGGACCTGGGGATCAACACCCCTGCCCAGCAAAGGCAGACCGCTGCGCGATAAGCCTCAAGATGGGAGTTCAGCCCCGCTATAGCGGATTGCGGGTACAGGGCACCGCTGGTTCCCCGCCTAGCACGACCACTCGAACATTATATCACGGTCGAAATCAGAGGTTGGTTCAGATGGGCCAAAAGCAAGTCAGCACCTTGTGGCGCCGAAGCATGACGGTCAAGCAACGGTGCGTCGATGGGAAGCAATGCACCATTGCTCCTCAAAGACAGACTGACTAGGATAGGCGGGTGATCGGGTAGTTGCGGGCAAGATTTGGCAGGTCGTTGAGTGTATATACAAAAACGTGGCCGGCATGCGCGCCCCAACGGCGTTTTGCCTCATCAGTCACCTTGCTTATAGCGCCCCTGGAATCCGCCGGCGTCGTGCCAAACAATATCTCGTGAAAGACCCGCGAGCTCCAAACGTCGAGCGGAAAGCCGCGGTGCGGCGAGACGATTTGGGCAGAATATTCGCCAACGCCGTAAAGCGTGCGCAGCGACTTGAAGGCATCCGCTTCCGGCATCGCCGCCAACTCGAGAATGTCCGGAAACCCGCCCAAAATCTGTTCGGCCATACGGTGAACCGCTTTGGCGCGATAACCAAGCTTGCAATCTTGCTTTAATTGGTTGGGGTCGGCGGAAGCAATGACGGCCGGAGTCGGCCACGACCTGACCTTTTGCCCATCCACATTAACGAGGGTCCCATACCCGTCGATCAAGCAGTCACGCATCTGAAGGCTTCGCTTTAGGGGCGCCATCTGGAGAGTAATAGCCAGCAGACAGCGCTCAAAAACGCCGTTTAAGAATCCGACACGCAGGCCGTAGAGGTCTTTGCGGAGCTGCCGTACAAGCTTGTCGGAGCCGGCCAAAGAATAGAAGCTGCGCAGATCGTCGTCCGCTCCCAGCCCGGCCTTGACCCTTTCCACCAGCACAGCCCGTTCGCCTTCAGACATTACGGGACCGTTGCCTGACGTCTTGACCGTCACTTTGTCGCCATCGGCTGATAGAGACAGACCGACAACACGGTCTTCCGAAAGGTTCAGCGTCGAGTAAAGGGTGTCGTGCGACCAAACCTCACCCGGCGCGCCCCAGTCCCAGCCGGCAGGTTTGCGTACCGTAAGAGCGAAATCAAACGGTTGCGGTATGGTTAACGTGAAAGGTGCTTCAGACCACGGTTGTGCCTTTTTTGTGCCACTTATACCCATAGAGGTATCTTACCCGATTATTCGCGGAGTTTCGCCCTTACCAGGGTGTAGAGGTCGGTCGGGGCACTTTCGGGAAAACTTATGTCGTCTACGGGCACGGGCGCAGCCGCCGCGGCAACCACAGGTTTGCGCGCGTTGCTCGTCATCAGCATGCTGTTCAATAAGTCCACGAGATGAACAAAGGAGTCAGTCATTATGGGGTCGAATTTGCGGCCGCGCTGCTTGATTATCTCGGCAACCGCATCACGGTGGGACATCCCGTCCCGCCCGTGGCTCGGCCGGGTCAGATTCTCGTATTCGTCACACAGGGCAATGATGCGCGCCTCATAGGGTATCTTGCCGCCCTCCAGACCGGCTGGATAGCCGCCCCCATCCCATCGTTCGTGGTGGGCCGCCACCCAGGGAACGACTACGCCAAGATCGGTCGCGACCAAAATGTCCTGGCACAGGCGCGGGTGTTCCTGGAGTTGGATCTGCTCCTCACGGGTCAACTCGCCGGGTTCCCTTCTGGCCAGACCAGCCATCCCGATCTTGCCGATGTCGTGGACCAGAGCCGCCACGCGAATCATGTCTATCTTGTGTTTGCTTAGGTTCAGCCGCGAGGCGAATATCTCGGCTAGCGTTGCCACGTTCCTCGCGTGACCGCGCGTCAGTTCATCCCTGGCGTCCATGGCAATCGCCAGCGTCTGGACGGTATTCTGATGCGCGATTTCCTCGGCCTTACGTAGGCGCTCCTCGCTGCTAAATGATTCCATGGTTTCGTAGTCGAAGATCGTTACCTGGTTCTTGCCATGATACTTGGCCCAATACATAGCGTCGTCAGCCAGTTTGTACAGCGCGTCAGACTCGCTCGCGTGATAGGGATAACTAGAGATGCCGATTGAGAGGCGGGCGCGCATCGAGACTCCGTCAACGGATTGCACGATGTTGCCGTTGATCCGCTCACATATATGCTGACCGTCTATTAGCCGGGTGTTTGGCATTATGATTGCAAATTCGTCTCCGCCTGTCCGGCAGATAACGTCGAACTTTCTAGTGTTCTGACGCATCGCGCGGGCCGCCGCCGCTAAGACTGTGTCGCCGACTTGGTGACCGTAGGTGTTGTTAAATGAACGGAAGTCGTCAATGTCGATGACGGCCAAACATAAAGTCTCAGACGCTCGCTTGGCTCGTTCTAGCTCTACGTCCAGCTGGTCTCTGAAATATCGCTGGTTATAGACCCCTGTTACAGGGTCTTTTAGAGAGACCTCGAAAATGGCGCTATGTTTGATGGCTCGCCACGCGAGGAATATCGCCAGCGCGATCACTATTACGACAGCGGAAAGTCCGGCAACTAATGCGGTATTCGACATCAGCGGTGCCGCAGCCAGAAGCGTGCCGGCGGAAGTTGAGTAGAGATTGACAAAAACGTTCATATAAATCGCCCGCCAAGAGTAACCAATACCTGTACTTATGTATCGACCCGGCGATGCCTTAGCTAAAGAGAAATGTAAGTAATCACACACATTTTCTTGCCGCTTTTGCTAATTTCAAGTCTGCGCCTAATGGATTTAGTAATCAAGAGGCGCGATGACGCCTAGCGGGGCCGGCTGGGATGGTCTCGTTCGAGTCCTGCCAGGCAGTAAAAGACAAAAGGACCCATCATTCGTAGCTAATGGGTCCTTTTGTCATTTTTGGTGCGCCTGGCAGGACTCGAACCTGCGCACATGGCTTCGGAGGCCAATGCTCTATCCTCTGAGCTACAGGCGCAATTGCATGTTAGTGGTGCGTAGTTGATGGCTCATAGACGATAAGAGGCAAGTATACAAGCCCTACTATGAACTAACAACCATGAACCAAGAACTAATTTTCGGTTAGTCGTGCTCCTCAAACATCTTGTCTTGCACGGGATCGTTGGCGCGGATCCACTCCATAAGCATCGCGACGTGTTCCTTCTCTTCATCGCGGTTGTGAATCAGTATCTTTTTCAACGCTTCGTCCTCGGTCATGTCGATGCGTCCCTGATAGTAGTCTATGGCCTGGAGTTCCTCGACCATCGATTGCCTTGCCATCTGGAGTTCTTGAGATTGCGGCTCCACGCTTAACACTCCTTTCCGCTATTTCTCGGAAATGGTTACCGATTCGATTTTTACGGGCGCGACTGGTTGTGAATTCTCGCCGTGAGCGCTCATTGTGACCGGCGCCGTCGCGATCTTGTCGACAACATCCAGGCCGGCCGTAACATGGCCGAATATTATGTAGTTCTTCGGCAAACCGTAGTCCGCGTGCATGATGAAGAACTGGCTACCGTTGGTATTGGGTCCGGCGTTGGCCATCGCGATGGTTCCGCGAGTGTATTCGCCGGTAAACGGCTCGTCGTCGAATTTATATCCCGGGCCGCCTGTACCGTCGCCGCTCGGGTCTCCGCCTTGAATCATGAAGCCCTTGATCGCGCGATGAAATTTCGTGCCGTCATAGAAATTGTTTTTCGCCAGATAGACGAAATTGTTCACCGTATTCGGCGCACCCTTGGCGTTCAATTCGATGGTGATATCACCTTCGCTTGTCTTCATCAGAGCTGTATAAGTCTTGTTGACGTCGATTTGCATACTCGGTTTTTCCAAAACCTTCTCCTTCCCGGCCGTCGCTGCAGCCGAATCCGTTGACGTTTCATTTGTCGAAACAGGCTTCTGGCAAGAAGCCATTAGAACAGATAGAGCCATGATCGTTAGAACAGTCAGTGTCGCGCGTATCTTCATCTGAATCCTTTCGTATTGCTGGCGGAGAGGGGGGGATTCGAACCCCCGGTACGCCTTACGACGTACACCGATTTTCGAGACCGGCTCCTTCAGCCACTCGGACACCTCTCCATGGTTAGTCTATAGTTGTTGGTTAATAGTTTTAGAATAAACCGAAAATAAGACCGTGAATGTGTTTAGGTCTTAAGGTTGGCGATGACCGCGATCCGCTTATCTTTCGGATAATCGGGCGCTATGCAGGTAATCAACGTCAATATCGCCGGGTCGCCCTCGCCCAGAGGTCTGACGACCGAAAAATCCGTCGCCTCTATGGTATTGATCTCCTTGACAATAAATACGTACTTATTCTTAGCGGCGTCGGTTACGACGACCTCGTCGCCGACCTTCATGTCGCCGTCACCGATCTTTCCGAAAGGCGCGTCATGTTCCGAGGACACTGCCGAGTGGGCGAATATTACAGCGTTGCCGGTGCCCGGCTTGTTCGTGTTCTCGTCATAATATGTCGCCCCTTTGAGCAAATCATCCTGGGTCAGGGGACCCGGGTCGGTGTCGTCGTAAACGGGGACGTCAATGCCCAGGCGCACGACGATCACATGATTCGGCTTGAGGCTAATACCGTTTAAGGAGTTTCCGGCCCTGCCGCCAGCCGCACCTCGTGCAATCTTCGTCTTGGCTGGCGTTAAGAAGCGGAAAACCGTATACCCGCCAACTGCCGCGATAAGAACGGCGACAACAGCGACTGCGGCAAACAAGAGCCTTTGCTTGCGACGGCGTTCCTCCGCCTTCTTGTCGAAGGTGGATTTCTTTATCTCGGTCGGCGGTGGCGCCGGCGCCTCGACAACCTTGTTTTTCATCAAGTCCTTTATTTCATCCATTGTGACTCCTGTGTGGCGGAGGGGGAGGGATTCGAACCCTCGGAACGGCTCAACACCGTTCGCGCGATTTCCAGTCGCGCGCACTCGGCCTCTATGCGACCCCTCCTAAAGATGCCTCAAACTCTTATTATACAGGAAGGGCTGGGTATCGCCTGCGTGAAAATCAGCGTTTGGAGCGAAAGAAATCCTGCAAAAGAGCGACGGCTTCGTCCGCCAGAACCCCGGCGGTTACCTCTACCTGATGGTTCAAGCGGGCATCGGCGACCGTGTTGTTGAGCGAAACAGCATAGCCCAACTTCGCGTCCGGCGCGCCGAAGACCAACCGGTCGATACGCGACATTACCAACGTCCCGGCGCACATCGGGCAGGGTTCTTTGGTGACATAAATCGTACAGCCGGATAGTCGCCAACCGCCAAGATGCTCCGCCGCGGCCCGTACCGCGATTACCTCCGCGTGCGCGGTCGGGTCTTTTAGGCTCTCTACTCTATTGTAACCCCGGCCGATGATCTTGCCGTCGCAAACAACAACCGCGCCTACCGGGACTTCATCTTCGGAAGCCGCTCTCCTTGCGAGGGCAATTGCCTCGCGCATATAAGTCTCGTCAGTCAAAAGAAAACCTCGGTGTTTTAGCGCCCGCGAAGGCTGGCGGAGAGGGAGGGATTCGAACCCCCGGTACGCTCACGCGCACAACGGTTTTCAAGACCGCCTCCTTCAGCCACTCGGACACCTCTCCGCAAAAACAATCCTTAGTCTTACGTAATAGTTTATAGCAAAAAAATAAGGGAGGGAGCCAAACGCCCCCTCCCTTAAAGTCAACCGTTTTCGGCGCGTTCTAGTTGCCCGTAAACGGCAGTGTCGCCAGTACGTTTACGCCAACTGTGACCTCGCCAGTGATTCCGAGCACGTCTGTCGCCACCACCCGAACGGTATGTGGGCTCGCATGAACGGTCGTGTCCCAGTCATACGAATATGGAGGCTTCGTGTCGGTTCCTTTGAGCACGCCGTCAATGTAGAAGTCGACCTGCGTCAGGTCGTCCAATGGCAAACCGTTGACAAACCAACCGGCTACAACGTTGATCGTGTAGATTCCGCTGACCGTCTGCCCCTCAACCAGGTTTATCGACGTGATCGTCGGCGGTGTCGCGAACGGGTTATCCAACCACGGAATAAAGATTACATTGTCAGTAACATCGTCGCCGGTACCGCCGGGGTTATTAGTGGCGTTGGTCGGACCTGAAGCGGCGCCCCACCAGTTTTTAACGGCCGTGACGTCATTGTTGGAGTAGATCCCCCAACCTGTATTACCGGAGATATCGCTGTAGCTGAAGGTGTTGTCGTCGGCGCTGTTCGTCAAATAAATGCCGGTTTGGTTCCCGCTGACAGTGCTAGTCATGAAGGTATTAGACGATGAATGCAAAAGATCGATACCGTCAAGGTTGTTGGTCGACGTCGTGCCGATGAAGGTATTGGAGTTGGACGACAACTGCAGGCGGAAACCGATACCGTTGGTGTCGGCGGTATTTCCGGTCAGCGCGTTGTGCGTTGAATTCCCCAGGAAGTATCCGATGTCGTTATTATGAGCGAGATTACCTGTCAGAGTGTTATTGGCGGCACCTAGCAGCCAAATACCAAGCCTGTTGTTCGAGAGAACGTTGTCAAAGACATTGCAGTTCTCCGCCCCGCTCAAATGGATGCCAGCCACAGTATTGCTAGCGTTCGCGCCTGAGAACGTAAAGCCTGAAACGCTCACGTCATGCGCCGTGATAACTAAGGCGTCGACAAACGGGTTAAACGCGGCAACGGTCACGCTGGAGCTGCCCGCGCCGACCAGAGATATCGATTTACCGATACTGATATTTTCGGGATAGGTTCCCGCGGCAACGTTCACAGTATCGCCGTCTACCGCTAGTTCAACGCCCGCGTAGATAGTCCGTTTCGCTGTTGCCGGGGTTAGACCGTCGCCCGTGTCGTCGGGCATCGCGATGTTGACGTAGATCTGGCTGGCCGCTCGCGCCGGCTTTACCACCACGCTCAGCATGAATGCCCCCGCGAACAATGACGCGATGGCAAAGACCGCCACGGCTTTCTTAAAATCCGATTGCCTCGTCAGCGCATAGCTCATACGGCCTCCTGATATTTTGCTAACGTGTCTCGGCCGGCTATTAATTGCCCGTGAATGGCATCGTGGTTGCCGTAGCGCCCAGGATGCCGAACTGGGTGAAGTGGTTAGCCGTGATTGTAACCGTGTGATTGACCTTGTCGACAGTGCACGGCGTGACCGCTTTCCAGGTGCTGTCGGTGGTGTCGTAGTAGTAGATGACAAGGCTGTCCTCGCTCATGCCGTTCAGAGCGGCCGGATCATAGCTGATGGTGATGGTGACCGGTTGGCTGAACGTGGTGATCGGTGTGCCGCTGGTATCGAAGCACTTGAATTCATAAGACGTTCCCAGGAGACTCAAACCGCCCGGAACTGCCGGAGTGCCGGCCGCGACCTTCTCAATTATGACACCGTAGTCGGTGGCGACCGCGCCGGCCGGGAACGTCACGGAAGCTCCGCCAGCCGGACAAGCCGTCGTTGTGCCTGCACCGCCTGTAACTGGATTGCTATAGGCTGGCGATTGCGTGACCCGGATCAGAGTCTTGCTGCCGGCCCCTCCTACAAGAGCATAAGAAGTACCGAAACCATTAAGGCCATTGAACTGAAATTCGGCGTTGTCTTGTTTCACGGCGTTGACTTTCGTCATTCCGGCAACCAAGTAGTCCAGATCGATCATTTCGCTGTAGACGCTATTGTATTTGTAGAGGTGGCCTTCGCTGCCTGTTCCGCCGACCATGAAGTAGCAACCGGCAAGCTCCCCGTCCGCATTGGCCGTGATGGTCGCGGGGAAAGGCAACTCCGTTGTCGTCGGGAGGTAGAAGGTCGCAGAAAGCGCCGGTTCGTGGGTGTCACGAAACAGGTTCAACGTGCCGTCCGCGCCCCGTGCTCCGATCATCCAGGCGTTGCTGTTCCAGTCGTAGTCAAGCGCCATGATGTCAGTCGCGCCTCCGACTGTTGTCATGGTCTGCCCCAGGATGCTGTTGCCGACGTCACAACCATACGCCAGAACATTGCCCGCGCCGGTGCCAAACGCCCAATAGGGGGCAAAATCATTCAGCTGCTTAACGGCATTAGTCTGCGCGGCTAGGTCGGCGGTTTCCGCTTCCAGCATTCCCCCGGTCTTGGTCGAATACGAGTTACCGAGGAGCCCAATGGGAGCCTTCGTGCCGGCCATGGCCGCATCTGTCACCAACGCCGGGTCTCCGTTATTCATATGGGCGTCAGCCATAACAAACAAAGCGTCCGAACCTGACGTGGTTATCGCCATATCATTGTTGTCGGCGTCGTAGGAAAGGTCTGTCACCGCGGCGTGGCTGGTCAGCGTCGAATCACGATAAATATGCTCGTGGTGGCCCTCACCAAATCTGTAGCAGGCACCACAGATCGTGACCAGACCGGCCTTGCTAGTTTCGTTATCTATCACAGCACCGCCAACCGTATAGTCCTGGTTGGCGTAGACGATTGCGTTGATCCTGGTCCAATCAGTCCCGACATTTTGTTTAAAGAGGTCGGTCCAGTCGTCAAAGTGCGTCCCGTCCCAGGCAACCAACGCGATTTTGCCGGCGCTGTCGATTCCCGCAATCAGAGTCAAATCGCCGATGGGACTGCAGATAGCCGTTACCTCGGTGATCGGCGTCTGTAAGACGGAGTTTATCTGAGCCGTTAAATCCTCACTCGAGAATGCCATCGGGGGATCAACATT
>JAHEXW010000002.1 GCA_023251915.1 Actinomycetes bacterium | reverse complement strand
GGAGTTATAATAGCAACGACCATCCACCTTGGAACTTCTACCTCAACCGCCTCAACGACCGATGGATATACTGCAATACCTCTCAAATCAATTAGCGATTCTTAAGGGAAAGGAAGTGGTCCTATGACCAAGGAGAAATGGCTGATCGGCGCCAGCGCACTAGTCGGTATCGCTCTGGTCGCCACCGCCGCGTTTGTCGTATTCAAACAAGTAACCACGGCTCCTGTTTCTCAAGGCGAGCGGACCCAGGTTACCTCTGCCGCAGACGAGGATTCGGGTGAAGGTGGATTCGGCCTCGGCCTGCAAGGCGACATCCTCGATAACCCGAGGGTACCGGGCATCTCACTTGAAACCGCGCGGGCAAAGGCGGCCAAGGGTATCCTCATCCCGTCGAGCGAGGTGCTCGGCAAGCCGGTCAAGATCTGCCTGACGGAAGAAGGAGCCCCCCAAGAGCTCGTCGGCATCGGCATCCTCTACGAATCGGGCGTCAAGTTCTTCGCAACGCCCTCGGGAGACAAGAACATGACATTCGAGGACAGGCTGCCTAAGGATTCGGAGCAGGTGGCAGTAACGTTTACGGACGGCCGCAAGAAGGCCTTTGAAGTCGTGGAAGCTGAGGGGCGGAAATATTTGGTAGGGAAGGGCGGAACTCAGAGGTTCGGTAAGATGACGCACAAAGTGCCGCCCGGAGTTGGTTTCATAGTCGAAGGAACAGAGTATAGGATCTATGCAGAGTCCGGCGACCTCAAAGAGAACGATCTCCTCAAGATCGCTAAAGAGATGCGCTGACACGAGTGCCGACAAAGAAGGGCTCTGGCATCGGAAGACGGTGCAGGCAGCCGCGCTTCTCTTGGATATATAGGATAAGGCGCTAATGTGCAGTGCAGGTCTTTACGCTGGCAGGCCACCGGCGACTTCTGTTATCATAGTCTAGTTACCACGGAGCCGTGGTGTAGCCTGGTCCAACACATCTGCCTGTCACGCAGAAGATCGCGGGTTCAAATCCCGTCGGCTCCGCCACATTTTCTTAGGGCGGGATAGCTCAGTTGGTAGAGCGCGGGACTGAAAATCCCGGCGTCCCCAGTTCGATTCTGGGTCCCGCCACCACTTACCACGACCTCCTGCGCTGTTCTTAGAAACCGATGTCAATCAACAGGTCTTGCGCCGCGCCCACTTTTGCCCCTATGAACTTGAGTTTCAGGTGTGACGAGGCGGCGCCGATGGGGAATACAGCAGTTACCCGGGTCGCCGTCTTGGGCGCCAGGGTGGCTTGGAACAGCGAGATAATCGGCTCGCCATTGTAGACTTTGGCCTGGCTGGCCGTGGCGTTCTTATCGGCCTTGTAGACGTGCTTGTCCTTATCAACCACCGCGACCGCTGTCGGATCAATCGTGATTTTGTTGTTCGCTGTATTCGTCAATGACATGTCGACGACAATAAACGATCCTTTGGCCTTGATAGGCCCGTCCGAACCGTTTAGTTCCTGCGCCCTAAACGCCCCATTGACGTGCCATTTCAGGTTGCCCATGGAGACAGTCGCTCCGGTCGCGGCGCTTTTGGCGGTGTTCTTGCCCGCGCCTTGCTTTAGCAGCAGCCCGGCGACGGTGACGATCATGATTAGGACCAGGACGAAAGCTGAGGCGGCAATAACCCGCCGACCGCGTTTTGTGAGAGTCATGATTAATCCTTTCTTTGCTAATGCGATGACGTTTGGAGTTAGCTTTCATATTATACCTTTTGTCTTGCGCTCCGGCGGCGTTGTGGGCGATAATCTACCCAGCTCACCCGAGAGAAAAGGAGACTAATCATGATGCGACGCAGCCTGGCCGCTTTGGCCGCCACAGCCATGTTTCTCACCACAACGCTGGCGTGTACCGTCTGTAATCTCAACCCAACGACGCAAACCGTTACCAAACGCACCATGACTGTGCAGCCTCTTTTTTACAAGGAGACCGCGAGCGGCCCCAGCGGCGATTTTAGCAACTGCAAGATAACTGTGGAGATCAATAAGAGCGGGCAACCCAAGGTCGGCTTCTTTGAAGAGGAAGTCGCCGGCAGCGGAAGCCAGTGGCGCTCGGCGGGTTGGATGGCCGCGATAATGGGGAGCTTCTTACTCGGGCGAGATGTCTCCGACTACAAATTCAGTTATGAGATAGCCGGCTACGTCGATGGTCCCAGTGCCGGCGGTTTAATGACGTCCGCCGTCGTCGCGGCGTTGCTGGGCGACGCAATTGAGAAAGACGTGACAATGACCGGCACCATAAATCCCGACGGAACAATCGGACCGGTCGGTGGCATCGCTCAGAAGATAGACGGTGTTAAGAAAGCCAAGAAGACACGCATGCTAATACCGGCCGGCTTGCGCTACGAGTCGGACGCGGCCACCGGCAACGAAGTTGATTTGGTTGAAAAAGGACGAGCCGCCGGCATTAAGGTCATCGAGGTCGGGACCATATACGAGGCGTACAAGGAGTTGACCGGCAAGGAGATCCCCAAAGCGGCGGGAGCGACAGCCGATGCTGTTGAGTTACCGTCAGCCACTTTCGACAAGGTCAAGACACGTTCGAAGGACTGGTATGCCAAATATCAGGGAAACCGGGCCAGATACGGGACGTTTAGCGTAACTCTCGGTACGGATACCGAAGACGCCTGGATGGCGCTGGCCGACGATATGGCGGCCAAAGGCGCCGATTATCTCAAACAAGGCTTGATTGCCAGCGCGTATGACGAGGAAACAAGCGCCTACATGTATTCGGCCATGGCTTATAACACTAAAAGAGCGGTACAAGCTTTCTTGCTCGAAGGCGGACTCGCCGGCGCCGAGAATTACCTGTCGACTATTAATCCAGCGGGGAACAAGATGGACAACGCCTTTGACGAACTAAAGTCGAAGAAGACGACAACGTTAGCCGATACAATCGTGCTGGCTGACGCGTTCGGCCGTTTGAGCATGGCAGACGGTCTAATTAAACAGGCGGACGGCCTTATGAAAGCTGACAACGTAACGTATAAGCAAGCGCTTGCCAATATGGTTCTGGCTACAAACTACTATGTGCTGGCCGACTACGCCATTGACTGGGCCATGGATTCCGTGACCGTCGGTTTCGGGGCAGGAACCGCCAAACCAGCCGGTAAAGAACAAGTGACGGCGCTGAGCGAGGCCCTGCGCAAGGCGGCCGAGGCTAACCTGGATTATTTTGACAACGTCGTGTTGAAAGATCTAGCTGATCAGCAGGGCATGAGTCTGGCGACAGCTAAAGAGAATTTTGCCGCAAACGAATTCAACTACGGTTTCGCTATCTCAGCCTCAACCGGCGCGCACGAGCTCAAAGACAAACTAGGCAACACCGAAGCCCGCGCCATCGCTGTTTTGGGCAATTCGCTGATGTCATTCAATTTGTCGAGCGAATTGATTGCCAAATACTATTCGCTGCAAGTGGAAACGGACGACGCAGGTAATATCACGCGCATTCCGTTTGAAAAAGCGATGATCAACATGCTCGACTTCGGCGAAACGACAGCCAGGGAAAATATAAACGCGGCCAAGAGCGCAGGCGCCATTCCGGTGCTGGCAATCATCGACTACGAGGGCGCGAAGGTCAAGCGGGAAGGAACCCCGAGCGAGAAATTGGATGCACTTGGCGGCTACTGGAGCGCCAGCATGCAAGGGAGATTACTGACTATCCTAGCGGGCATGAAGATTAAGCGCCCCGGAGACTCGGGCAGCGCCGGATTCGCCAAGGTACTGGGGGACTAGCTTTCGACGAGCACCTCCAAGGCGCCGGGTTTGATTTCGACCCGAAACGTTTTGTTGATGATAAGTTCGCCGTCCAAAGCGGCGGGCAGAGGCGCGTCTGACTGAATATCGACGGATGTGACCCTGTAGAAGGACGCCTGCTTCATCCATTTGTGACGTCCGGCAATGGCGAACGGAAGTCGCCAAAATACCTGCCGGCGTGGCAGGGCGTCAATAACGCAGACGTCCAGCCAGCCATCGGTATTGTCGGCGTCGGGCGTGATCTTGAAACCGCCGCCGTACGTCGAGCCGTTGTTGATTGCTGCCAGCAGTATTTTTTTCTCCACCCATTCGCCGTCGTTTAGCCGCAGACGCACGTCATGGCAGTAGTAGTCACCGAACATGATACGCCAGAGGGCCGTCAGATAGAGCCTGATGCCAGACTGCCTGGTTTCTTCTTTGATCTCGTTAGCCAAATGGGCGACGCGAGCATCGAAACCGACAGCCAGAGAGTTGGTGAAGACGCGACCATCAGCGGCACCCAAGTCGATACTCCGGGTCTTCCCCTGACCGATCACAGAGACGGCCGCCTTAAAATCGCGCGGCATCCCGATGGCTTTGGCAAAATCATTCCCGGACCCAGCCGGAATTATCCCCAGCACAGTATCCAGTCTCCCCGCGGCGGCCAAACCGTTAACGACTTCAAAAATGGAGCCGTCGCCGCCGACCACGATGACGCCGTCAACGCCGATGAACTCGGCCGCCATTTCGGTCGCCTGCCCGTAGTGCGTGGTCACCAAGACTTCGGCGTTATTCCAATGAACCGCGGCCTGGCGTACTGCGGGTATTAGGGCCGCCGCCTGGCCGTGATTGGCCTGGGGGTTAACGATAACCTTGATAATGCGAGCGCCCGGCCAGGCCATTAGGCTTCTGACTTCCGCCTGATCATCCAGGAGCCAGCCACGAAGATGACAATCACTGCGGCAATGCCGACCCAGACGAACCACGGAACGGATCGAGTTGATTTTACCGGCGCCACGGGCAGCTTGCCCGGCAAGACAATCGTTTGGGCGGCCGAAGCCATTACGGTATATGGCAACCTTTTCATGCTAATAGCATCGGTCGACTCCTGGTTGGCCGGACTATATTTCAAGGCGGCGGCAAAGCGGTAGGAGGCTTTAGCTCCCTTGGGAATCGTGAATGTCTCGTTATACACACGTGTTTCCTTGGGTGCGAGTCTGTTGTCGGAGAATATCTTGACCGCGCGCCAGACCGGAACGGTGCCGTCATGCTTGCCCGCCGCGTCTTCCATAACGGTTCCGAATTTCTCTTCGAACACCTTTGTTTGCTCACCCGTCGCGCTGATGGCCATTATGACCAGCCGCATGTCGCGGGTTTCGGTCAATCCTGTGGGGATCTTATGGCCAGCGCCGGAGTTGGTAACGGTGACATCTATCCGGACCGCGTCACCCGGCTTGGCATTGCCCTTATCCGTGACTAACTTCACGGTAGCGGCGCTCTTTAACCTCTTCAGCGCCTCGTCTTTGTTGCCCTTGATGAAGTTGCCGCCGGCGAAGAAGTGCGCGAACACGACTTTTCGCTTGGGTCCGGAATCGGCGGCTTGGGTGTCTCTCATCTCGCCCATCATGCAGTGCTGGCACTGAACGTTCTTGGCCGCATAAGGACCGTTCTTCCACTCTGTATACGTCTGTTCCAGCGGTATGCCGTTCGTCGGATGATAGACGTCATGGCACATGCCGCAGAACTCAGCTTGGGTGTGTAGCGTTGACAAGGTCGTATCATGGGCCGGAGAGATGGCGTCGAAATACGGGCCGCGCTTGACATCGCCAGGGGTATTGATGAAGGAGGCGTTGCCGATCCCTGTCGTTCCGCTGACCGTATGGCAAAAATCGCAGCTGATCGCGGTCGCGGACGAGGCAGTCGTCGGCGGCAAGTCGTTGGCCAATTTACCGATCGGCACATGGCAGCTAAGACAGAAGACCTGTAGAGCTTTAGCGTCCGCGTTGCCGGGACCGCCCAGATCGGTAACCGCTAGGTTCAGCGTCTTTTGGTAGATCTCATCCTCGAAGGCCTGCGCGTGCATTGATGTTTTCCATTGATTATGCAAGGTGGTGTGGCAGCCGCGGCAGTAGGAATCCAGTTGCCAAGCCGACGGTGACGCGGTGGCGCCCGACGCTGGGGCGGTTGAGCAGAGCATGACGATTGTCGTAGTCGCGATGGATAAGAATAGTCTGGCTCTGCGGTTCATATCGCCCCCTAGGTGTGAAAAGACGCGTGCCGGACTTGCGGCACCGCTACTATTCTAGCAAAAAGCCGCCCGCTCCAGGCGAAGTCCTATGCTCGGAGCGCAGCGGCTTAAAGTCGTTCTTGATTCTATTTGTTTTTATGCTGAAGCTACGGCGTTCAGCTCTTCCATCAGGGTATCGATGTTAATCCCGTGTGCCTCGGCGGCTTGCTCAACCGTTTCGCCGCTGGCGATGAAACAGCCCAGACAGTGCATGCCGTTCTTGGTGAGCACCTGTGCGGCCTCGGGTTTCATTTCTAATACCTGGCTGATGGTCAGGTCTTTAGTAATTGTCATAAATCAGTCCTCAAAGGTAATGGCTTCTTCCGGACAGTTCTCGACACAGGCGTAACATTCCTGGCAAGCGTCCGGATTGATGACGGTGCTTTTCCAGTTATCGTCGTCGGTATCCGGTTCGTTGAAGACGACAGGATCGGCCGGGCAGACGTCATAACACGTTCCGCAGCCGGTGCATTTTCCCTGATCTACTTTTGGCGGCATCTGTTTCTTCCTCCTTTCATGATGGTTTATTATTAAGCGCCGTGTGGCGTCTGCAGCGACTTGGAATTCGCGTCGAACGCAGTCGGCGCTCCGATTCTCACGTATTTTCCCGGTTTGTATTCGGTCAGTCCGAGCGCGGCGCGCCGTTCCTTGATGTGCGCCAACGTCTTCTTAACTATCTCGGCAGGATCGGCCTCGAACTCGAGACGTCCCTGCAGTTGCTCCTGCCACTTATTCTTCATTATATCCTCAACAACGGGGCTGCCGCTAATCGGATTCAAAACTCCGAAAATGACATAGGCGCCGCTGGCCACGAAGTATTCACCGATTGCCAACGCCTTCTCGCTCATCCACTCGGGCGCGATGCCGACGGCCGGCAGATCGCTGATATCGTCGCCGAGACCGCCTTCGGCAACCACGTCGGAGAGAATCGTCAGAATCCTTGAATTATCGACGCAGGAGCCCATGTGCAGAACGGGGGGAATGCCGACGGTCTCGCCGATCTCTTGCAATCCGGGACCGGCTTCCGCCATGGCCTCCGGCAACAGCAGGCCGTACTTGGCGCTGGCAATGGCGCCGCAACCCGTCTGGACGACCAAGACGTCGTTCTTGATCAGCTCTCGCACAATATAAGTATGCGCCGCGTCCTGCGTTGCGCGGGGATTGTTGCAGCCGACGACGCCGGCCAGGCCCATGATGCGGCCTTCCATGATCGCGTCGTTTAAGGGACGCAGGGTGTTGCGGAATTCGCCGCCCAACATATACCGGATGTATTCATGACTGAACCCGGCGATCAGCTCACTGACGTGCGGCGGAATCTCATAGTCTTTGCGGTTCGGGAAATTATCGATGGCCAGCCGGACGATCTGTTTGGCCGTTTCAATCGGGTTCTTTTCGTCCAGCGGGATGTATTCGGCTCCCGGTATTTTGGCTTTATGGCTGGTTGCGACGAGCTTGGTGTGATAACTGGAAGCGACATCCGCCAGTGCCTGGAAGATACACTGGACGTCGACGACCATCGCGTCAACTACTCCGGTAACGATGGCTAGCTCTTGATGAAGGAAATTACCCGCCGGCGGTACTCCTTGACGGGCCAGGGTTTCGTTGGACGAGCAACAGATGCCCGATAGGTTGATACCCTTGGCGCCCTTAGACTCGGCGTACTTGATGATCTCCGGGTCGCGGCTGGCGGCGACGATCATTTCCGACAGTAGGGCTTCGTGGCCGTGCATGACGATATTAACTTCGTCTTCTTTTAGAACGCCCAGGTTAACCTGACCGCGGCGCGCCCACGGCGTTCCGAAAATAATGTCCTGAAGATCGGTCGCCAGCATGCTGCCGCCCCAACCGTCGCCGAGAGCGGCTTTGAGCGACTGCATCAGAACGTGTTCCGGGTCGGTATCGACGCCCATAGTGGTTCGGTGCATCATCTCGACGATCTCCCGGTCGACCCCGCGAGGCGCAATATCGAGCTTCTTCCAAATCTCTTGCCGTTTAGCCGGCGCCCTGTTTAGGAGCGACAGCTCGCCTTCCTGGCGGCCGAAGTTAGCGACTGCTTCATTGGCCACGTCTAGAGCGATATCGTTGATCGCGCGTCCCTCGGTCTCAATGCCGAGGTCGGCAGCAACGTTGTTAAGTTTGGTTTCGTCCGCGATTTGAAAGCCGGAGATGCTGCCGTCGGCAATGCCGCGGAGCATCAGAGCAACGTCGCGGCCGTGGTCCGAGTGGGCAGCCGAGCCTCCCGCGACGGCCCGCGCCATATTGCGCGCAGCGACGGTTGCCGGGGTGGCGCCGCAGATTCCGCGGCTGTCTTCCTTGATCAACCTGCATGGACCCATCCAACAGTTCTTACAGCAGATGCCCGATAGACCGATCGAGCACGCCTTCATCTCGTCGACCCGCGAAAAAGCCGTTGATACGCCATCCTTTTCAGCTTTCTTGAGCAGCTGTTCGGCGGCTGGATCAATGGTTTTTTTACGGGGCGCTTTCTTGGTGTTATCTTCCATTGCGACCTCCGATAGGCGCTTGTAGCGCTTGTTACTAGGCAACAGTATTTCAAGTATAACACAGGAATCCAGATGTATAATAGAGAATGCCGTCTAGAATATTACGCCTAATCAAAAGGGGTGCTGATATGAAACGCGAACAGATTTCAGAAGCCGCCGTCCGGCTGATTGCCAACATCGAAACAGTCATAAGAGGCAAGCGGAGCGCCGTAGAATTAGCGGTTACAGCTCTCCTTTGCCAGGGGCATCTGTTGATCGAGGACGTGCCGGGAGTCGGCAAGACGATGCTCGCCAAATCAATTGCTCGTTCTGTCGACGGCATTTTTAAGCGAATTCAATTCACCCCCGATCTCTTGCCGTCGGATATAACGGGAACCAGCCTGTTCAATCAGAAGACGGGTGATTTCGAATGGCAGCCGGGTCCGGTTTTCGCCAATATCGTTCTCGCGGACGAAATCAACCGAACCACTCCGCGCACGCAATCTGCCCTTTTGGAAGCCATGGACGAGCGACAAGTGACAATCGACGGCGTCACGCGGCCGCTGCCGGAGCCGTTTTTCGTCATTGCCACGCAGAACCCGGTTGATTATCACGGCACCTATCCGCTGCCGGAGGGTCAATTGGACAGGTTCTTGATGAGCATCGGGCTGGGCTATCCCGGCCGAGACGACGAACGTGACATCATTCTCAGTCAACAGATGAGACATCCGGTCGATGCCCTAAAACCGGTCATGCACACCGACGACGTGTTGAAAGCGCAAAACGCGGTTCGCGGTGTCACGTTGAGCGAGCCGATCCTGGATTATGCGCTCAGAATCGTGGAAGCGACCCGGCAATCGGCCGATCTGGTCCTCGGCGCCAGCCCGCGCGGAACTTTGGCGCTTACCCATACGGCACAAGGCCTAGCGGCCGTCCGGGGGCGTGACTATGTGTTGCCGGACGACATTAAGGCTGTCGCCGCCGCCGTGTTGTCGCACCGGGTCTACGTCAAGCCGAAACTGAGAACCGGCGAGGCGCCGGCGCGCGCCGTCATTCAAGCCATCCTCGACGCCATTCCTGTGCCGGTCAGCTAGAGACATCATGGCGCGGCTATCCCGCCTCATAAACCGTAAGGTCGTTACGCTCCTGGCACTGGCCTTGGCCATGTTCTTGATTGCCACAAACGTCCAGGCGGCCCTGCTCTACCTTGTCAGCTCAGCGCTGCTAGCTGTGGTTGTAATCTCATATGCCGTCGCCTCGTGGTCGGTGTACGGCTTAAGCGCCGCGCGCCACGCGCCGGCGGAAGCGTTCGAGCACGTCCCTTTGACATTGGAGGCCGTTGTTCATAACGGCGGACGCTGGGCGCGCGCCTTGCTCTCAATCCACGATGACCTGGCGCCGGACATCGAGCCGGCGCTAGCTTGGTTGCCCGGACGCCGCGCCGTCTCAAAACGCTACGAAACAACACTGCCGCGCGGCGTATTTGCTGAGGCTCCATTGGTTGTTTCCTGCGCCGCGCCATTCGGAATATGGACCGCTCGCCGCGCGTTCAGCGCTGCGGCGGGTTTGACCGTTTTCCCGTTATTCGAGGACATCCCGACCCTGCCGATATTGGAAGCGATGTCAAGTCCCGCCGAAACTCTCCATGAACGGCGCGGCGCCGGGGCGGGTTACGACTACCTAGGTATTCGCGACTATCGCCGCGGCGATAGTCTGAGAGTCGTTCATTGGCGCAGTTCAGCGCGCCGAGGCGAGCTGGTGGTAAAGGAATTCGAGGAGGAGATCGCCTCGCCCGTTACCGTAGTTGTTGTCGGCGCGGGGGTTGCCGGCGAGCCAGGCAACACGACTCTAGATGCAGCGGCGCGCCTGGCCGCGACAATCGCCAACTATTGCCTCACGTCCGGACACCCCTTGCGTCTCATCGGCTGGGATGAGACCGCGGGGCTGCTGTCGCTGGACCGGCCCAATCTCGCGCAATCTTTAGAGTGGCTGGCGGCCTTACAGCCCGCAATAACGGGGACTCCGGAACGGCTGGCCGAAGAGGCGGCCGTCCTGGTCAGCGCGCGGTCGACCGTCATTATGGTCACGGCGGATGTTAGTGCCGACTGGGCGGGGGTCGCCGCGGCGGTGGAGGCACGGCGAGTCCGCTTGCTGACCGTCCTGATCGATCGCGCCACCTATGCCGGCGGCAAGGAATCGAGTTTGGATAAAGGACAAGCGGCGGCCGAACTTGCCCAATCAAGAGCCACGGTTTATGTCTATGGAAAGGATGAATCGATTACCGCATGTTTGAGCGAGCCCTGGCGCGTTACCGCGCGATAAACAAGAAGCTGCCGGCCGAAAACAGTGTCGCGGCTCGAGCCGCCGTGCTGGCGGCCGTTCTAACCGGCACGGTGGCCGTAATCAGCCAAGGCTATTTTGGTGCCGTCACCAATGTTATTGCTCCGGTCGGCATCGTCGCGGGTTTTGTCTTAAGCTGGTACAGGCGTAAGAGCACTAACGTCGGGCTGAAGATAATCCTTTCGTTTGCGCTCCTGTTCGTCACGTTCTACTTCTTCTACGTCATGGTTGCCGAGCCCTACGACACCAGGGTCCCGCTGGCCGAACTGTTTCTCTGGATTCAGGTCTTACACAGTTTTGACGTCCCGGCGAGACGCGACCTGTATTTTTCGCTGGCGGCCGCATTGGTGTTGATCAGCATGGCCGGGACTTTAGCACTGGATGTTTCGTTCATCATCTACCTGGCCCTGTTTATGATGTTTGCGCTGGCGGCTTTATTCTTGACCCATATCTCGGAGCTGGGGATACAGCCGCTGTCCTTGCGGCGTCAGGTGCCGGTGGGCCGGGCCGCCGCCGGGTTTGTCGTCCTCTCGTCGATATTGATTGTTCTGTCAGCGGGTGTTTATCTTGTGACGCCGCGTTTGCCTGGCATGCGCGTGCAAAGCTTGCCCTTCAGTGCGGAACGAGCACTGCAGGCGGCCTTCCGGGGCGGTTTACTGAGCGGCGGTCAGGTTAATTTAAACGAGCGCCTGCCGATGAGCCGGGCGACGTTTTCCGGCCAGGCATACCCCGGTTTCAACGAGGCATTGGATCTGCGAGTGCGCGGCCGGTTGTCGCGGGCCCTGATGATGAGGGTCAAGGCTACGAATCCCGTGTATCATCGCGCCCAAGTTTTCGACACATATACAGGCAAAGGCTGGCGCCAGAGCGGCGGCAAGGCGAAGAAGACCGCGCGGACGGATCGTCCTCCCTTAGTACTGCCCCAGTTGGATATAGAGGGTGCGGTGGGCGCGCGCGAGACGATTGCCTCTTATTATATAGTGGCGGATCAACCGAATATCGTGTTCGCCCCCTATCAGGCGAGTTTGTTATACTTCCCGGCCGCTGCCGTCTGGCAGGACAAAGACTCCGCTTTGACCAGCTCATTTTCTCTCGACAGCGGTGTGGTGTACAGCACGGTCTCCCATTATGACCAGCCCGATCCCGTTCGCTTGGCGAAAGTCCCGGGTATTTACAAAAACAAAGACATTTCCGCTTACCTGAAGTTACCGCCGCTGCCGGCCCGCGACGCGAGATTTGCCACTGATATTACCGCCGGCCGTGACAAACCCTTTGACAAACTGTCCGCCATCCAGGCCGCCCTGCGCCAACGATGCGGGTACAGTTTGGATGCCCCGTTTCAGCGCGAAGACCAGGACGCCATCGATTTCTTTCTGTTTGGCAGCCGGCGGGGCAGTTGCGACCAGTTTGCCAGCGCCTTTGTTGTCCTGGCCCGCTTAAACGGGATTCCGACCCGTTTGGTTACCGGCTACGCGCCTGGCGACTATAACCCTTTAACCGGCTACTGGGAGGTGCGCGCGGAGCACGCTCACTCTTGGGCAGAGGCTTACTTCCCCAATTATGGTTGGATCGCCTTTGATCCGACTCCGGGATTCGCCTTGCCTGAACCGGCGGCATTTGGATCTGATTCCTTTATCATGCAGCGACTGTCCGACTATATGAAAGCGAACTTCGGACCCCAGCTGCGCTTCGTCAGATCATGGCTAACCATTTTCCGGCAGACGTTCTTTAACGTTTACTCAATGGCCGCATTGTTATTCTTGCTAGCTGCGCTTGGCGGTGCGGTGCTGGTGCGAGCCCGGCGGTCGGCGCGCGTATCGGAAAAGACACCAACAGAAGAGCAGGACGCGGTTGCCGCCGCCTACCAACAAATGCTGGCCGTTTTAGCTGCGGCTGGGCGGCCGCGGCGTCTTCCGGAAACGCCGTCCGAGTTCGCCGCGGCGCAAACGGCGCGCGCCGGGGGGCCGCAGATCCTGATGTTGACGGAGCTGTTCGAGTCGGTCTTATACGGCCGCCGGCCTGTTGGAGAAGTGCAAGCCGAAGCTGCTCACGAGGCTCTTACCGAGCTCCTTGACGCCTTGAAAGACCGTCGCGGTTAATGATAGACTTCAGTTGCTCACAGCAACATCTGCAACTTACAAAGGGGGATATGAGCTGCTATGGAACGGTATAAGAATCTCATTATCATTTCCCTCATATTCGCCGTAATCACACTGGTGATTGTCTTCTCCCGCGGACCGAACCTGTTCTGGCCGCTGTATTTTGTCCCCCTCTTTTTGGCATCCTTATTCTATGGCGAGGTTGGCGGTGGCGGTATCGGCGTTCTGGCCAGCCTGTCCCTCTTGGCGTCTTTGTATCTCTTGAGCGCCACCGGTGAGACACGCGGCGCCGCCTCGATTGAATTCAGCGTCGCCAGCGGTACTATGATTGCGACCGGCATCCTCTTCGGTTGGATGTTTCGAACCCAAAAAAAACGCGTGGCCGAATTGAGCGACGGAACGATGTTGGATCGCCTCACGGGATTGCACAACTACGGCTACTTTGCCGAGCGTTTGGAGGAAGAGCGCAAGCGAGCCGATCGCTTCGGCAGCCGGTTGGCTCTCATGATGGTCGACGTCGACGGTTTTAAGGGCTTCAATGACCGCTTCGGGCACGCATCCGGCAATCTCCTACTGAAGAGACTGGCTGGAATCATGGAAGAGCACGTCCGCGACGTCGATATCGTGTCCCGTTATGGGGGCGAGGAATTTGCGGTTATTCTCCCGAATACCGAGGACGAAGCCACAACTGTTGCGGAAAGGGTTCGAGCGGCCGTTGAGACTACCGGGTTTGAGGGCGACAAAGACGAGCCGGTGGTGAAGATGACGGTGAGTGTCGGAGTCGCGGTGTTCCCCAACGCCTGCGATAATGAACTTGAGCTCATCGACTGCGCCGACAAGGCGCTCAATGAAGCCAAAGAGACCGGCCGCAACAAGGTTATCGTTTACGACAGACCATGATATTCGCCGCCTGTGACCTGGGCGGCACGAATACGCGCGCGGCCCTTATTGATGAAACCGGTCGTATTCTCTCCCGTGTAAGCCAATCCACGCTGCAATCTTCGGCCGACGCATTGATTGATAGTGTTATCCGTTTAATAACCGCCATAGCGACGGAAGACTGTCCGGGCCTAGCGGCGCTGGATGGCATCGCGGTCGCTGTCGCGGGGACAGTCGATTCAATATCCGGAACCGTCGTCACGTCCCCCAACCTCCCGTTTGCCGATACGCCTCTGCGAGATCGTTTGAGCGCCGCCTTTGGCCGGCCTGTCATCATCGAGAATGACGCCTTGGCGGCGGCTCTGGGAGAGGCAAGATTCGGCGCCGGCCGCGGTGCCGGCGACGTCGTGATGCTCGCGATCGGGACTGGTATCGGGGGAGGAATAGTAGTTGACGGACGGCCGTATCGCGGTACCGCCGGCGGAGCAGGCGAAATAGGACATATGGTGATCGACCCCGCTGGACCGTTATGCGCGTGCGGGCGGCACGGCTGTCTGGAGGCTATGGCAGCCGGACCCGCGATTGCGGCGCGAGCGCGCGCCGCCGTCAAAAAAACCACAGACACCGCCATACTGGAAATTGCCGGCGAAGATATCGCCGCCATCACGGCCGAGACGGTCGGCAGGGCAGCGGCGGCCGGCGACCCATTGGCGCAAGGTATTCTTGAGGCAGTGGCCGAAATCATCGGCGTCGGAGCGGCCAACATCGCCAACCTACTTAACCCAGCCGTCATCATCTTGGGCGGCGGCGTCATGACCGGCGACAAAATAATCCTGGAAACGGCTCGCCGCGTCGTGCGAGACACGGCGCTTGCCCCCAACCGGGACGCGTCAATCGTGGCCGCGGCTTTGGGCGGCGACGCCGGCCTGCTCGGCGCCGCGTCACTCTGCCTTAAGTAAGAAAACCCTCGCCAGAAGCACTTCCGCACTGGAAAGCACGGAAGTGGTCGCCACCTGTGGTTTTATTTTTGTCGTTGATTTATGCTATTCGTTACCCGGCCGGTAGGCCGGAGTAAGACAGATGTCGATGACGGAGGTCGTTATGGGTGCGAAAGTTTATTTCACAACAACGCACGCGGCGCCGGGAGCCGGGTTGCTGCATAAAACGGAAACATTGTTTCAACAGGCGAACTTGGCCGGTTTGATTAAGGAACGCGATTTGGTGGCTCTGAAGATTCATTTCGGTGAGCGCGGCAACACCGCGTTCATTCCTCCCATCTACGCGCGCCGCGTCGTCGAGAAAGTGAAGGCGGCGGGAGGCCGTCCGTTTCTGACAGATGCAAATACCTTATATGTAGGCGGCCGGAGTAACGCCGTCAGCCACATGGCCACCGCTGTTCAGAACGGATTCTCCTACGCCACCGTCGAAGCCCCAGTGATTATCGCCGACGGTTTGACCGGTAAGGATTTTGAGGAAATCGACATCGCTCAGAAGCATTTCAAGAAGGTGCGGGTAGCCAGTGCGGCCGTTCACGCTGACGCGATGATTGCCTTGACGCATTTCAAGGGACACGAAATGACCGGCTTCGGCGGCGCCATCAAGAATATCGGCATGGGGTTGGGCTGCCGCAGCGGCAAGCAGCAGATGCACGCGGACGTTAAACCGCGCGTCGACGTGGCTAAGTGCGTCGCTTGCGGTAAATGCAGTCGCTGGTGCGCCACCCACGCGATTAAGGTTGTCGGAGAGCGGGCCGAAATAGACCTGAAGAAATGCCAGGGCTGCGGCGAGTGCATCGTCACCTGCCCGGAACAAGCGATCGCGATTGACTGGGGACGCGACTCGGGCGCGCTGCAGGAGAAGATTGCCGAATACGCGTTGGGCGCGATTAAAGACAAGTCCGGGAAGGTCGGATTTATCAGCTTTATCATGAACATCACCCCCGATTGCGACTGCTGGGGTTACTCCGCCGAGGCATTGCTCCCCGACATCGGCATTGCGGCCTCAACCGACCCTGTCGCTTTGGATCAGGCCTGTGTCGACCTGGTCAACCAGGCAGCCGGTCGTGATGTCTTCCGCGGCGTGCACAAACACGTCGATTGGGAAGTGCAGCTGGCTTACGGAGAAGAAATAGGTTTAGGCGGACGAGACTACGAGCTGGTGCGGTTGGACGACGCCGGGGGATTAAAGTGAGCACTTGCGTAAGCCGATAACGATAGAGCCCCCGCAACTAAGGGGATATGTAGAGGTCACAAGATGTCAGACGTAACATTTTCCGGCCGACAACTTAAGAAGCCTGGGAAAACCGCCGCAACCGGCAAGCATCATCGGCCGCCGGCCGTTATCCGTTCCTGGCACATTATCGCTGGAACCGGCGTTTTGACAGCAGTGATCGCGCTGGCGATAACCGGGATCGTGTTCCGGGCCACCGCGCCGGGTCCGGCAACGCCGCCCAAGCTAGCCTATCAAAGCATTGGCACCGCGGCCACCGAAGACTATTCCGACCAGCAGGCCCAAGCTGAGGACGAGGCAATCGCCGAGCAAGAGCAATTGTGGATAAGTCATATCCGCGAACTGTCCCAGCAGCAACGTGCCGAGATGGCACGGCGCGAGGCTCTGGCCAAAGAGGCGGCCCGGCAAGCCGCCGAGGCCGAGGCTCTGGCCCGCGCGGCCGCAGCAGCAGCCAAAACGCCGCCACTTGCAATGGCTTCAGCCAATATTCTCTTAGTCGGCGATCAATCGTTGGCCCGTGCCATCGATGTCTACCTGACCGAGCAAGGGTCTCCGCTTGTCGGTTATGGACGCGCCTTTGTCAGCGCCGGCAAGACTTTTGGCGTCGACCCCTTCCTTGTTGTCGCAATAGCCGGCAAGGAAAGCTCCTGGGGCAAACATTGTTTCCTGCCATATAACGCGTGGGGCTGGGGCGAGGTAAGCTTCACCGACTGGGAAAACGCCATCTTCAACTACACCCGGATGCTCGACGAGGAGTATATTTCCAAAGGCCGCACCGACGTCAATGTGATCGCACCGATATACTGTCCGCCCAATCACGTTTCTTGGGCCCATGACGTGACGACCTTCTACAACGAGATTGCCGCCGTCCAAGTCGGCTTGAACCGCTAACTTATGACCACAGCGCCCGGCCGGCTGGCCGTTATCGCGACACCAATCGGCAACCTGGAAGACATCACCTTCCGCGCCGTACGTATACTGCAGGAAGCTGACTTGATTGCCGCCGAAGACACTCGCGTGACGCGCAAACTACTCAACCGTTATGAGATAAAAACCCCCCTGATAAGCTTGTATGAGCAAAACGAACGCGGCCGCATTCCCGAATTGATCGGTAAGATCGAGTCGGGGCGGACGGTCGCCCAGGTGTCCGACGCCGGCACACCCGGCATCTCAGATCCCGGTTACCGCTTGATCAAAGCTTGTCTGGATGCCGGTGTGAATGTCGAGGTAGTTCCGGGCCCAACGGCGTCGATTACCGCCTTGGTCGCCTCCGGGTTGCCCACCGACCGGTTCCTGTTTATTGGCTTCCCGCCGCCGAAAACGGTGGGAAGGCGCAAGTGGCTGGAGGACGTCGCGGACGAGCGCGGCACGCTGGTAATGTACGAATCGCCGCACCGCGTCAAACAAACGCTGGCTGACATCGACTTAGTCCTTGGTGACCGTCCCGTGGCGCTCGCCCGGGAGCTGACCAAGATGTTCGAGGAGACAATCCGTGGCACCGCCGCCGAAATCCTGGCCAAGTTTGGCGACAAGAACGTCAAGGGTGAAATCGTCCTCGTCGTCGGCGGCAAAACCCGCAAGTCCAACCGATAGGTGTCCGGGTGCCGGCTTTAGGCAGCGAACGCTTTAGCGCTTTACCGCGGTAACGCGCTAAAGCGGAAACGGCTAACCTTCTTGGCTGAGCTCGTCCTTGCAGGGGTGGCAGATCTTCTTGCCTTTGTATTCGGTGAGGTCGTCCTCGGTTTTACAGAAGATGCATTTGGGTTCGACTTTCTGCAGGATTATCTTGTCTTCTTCGACGAATATCTCCAGGTTGTCGTCGGGAGTGATGCCGAAGACGCGGCGAATCTCCATCGGGATAACGATACGGCCAAGGTCGTCAAGTTTGCGAACAATCCCTGTCGATTTCACTGGCGTACCCTTTCGCGGGGTTGACACTTATTTAGGCAGAGTATACGGTTAATAGCGAATCAAAGTCAAGATGACCAGGCACCTGGTAAAGATTTCCAGCTCAACTCAGCAAAGGACGCGCCGTGGCCAAGTTCTACGTTACGACTCCCATTTATTACGTTAACGACGTGCCGCACATCGGGCATAGCTATACGACAATAGCGGCGGACGTGCTGGCGCGCCTTCATCGAGCGCAAGGAGACGATGTCTTTTTCCTTACCGGGACGGACGAGCACGGAGCCAAAGTGGCGGAGTCCGCGGCCAAAGCCGGCAAGTCGCCGCAGGAGTTCTGTGACGATGTGTCCGGTCGGTTCCGGGACGTCTGGCGACTACTTAACATCTCCAACGACAAATTTATCCGTACAACGGATCCGGCCCATGTCTCTGCGGTCACCAAGATGCTCACCGAACTCAATGATCGCGGCTATATCTACAAGGGCGAATACACGGGCCTCTATTGCGTCGGTTGCGAACGCTACTACTCGCGCGACGAGTTGGTGGACGGAAAGTGTCCTCTGCACAACAAAGAGCCGGAAATTGTCAGTGAAGAAACTTACTTTTTCAAGTTGAGCGAATTCAACGACCGGATTCTGGCCGCTATCGAGTCGGGCGAGCTGTCCATCGAGCCCGAAGAGCGCAAGAACGAGATCACGAGTTTTTTAAGGCTTGAGGGTCTGACTGATCTGGCGATGTCGCGCAGCAAGGTTGAATGGGGCATACCGTTGCCGTTCGACCCGTCGCATACTGCCTACGTGTGGGTTGACGCGCTGTTCAACTACGTGAGCGGTGTCGGCTGGCCGGCGGATATGGCCATGTTTAACCGGTTCTGGCCGGCGGACGTCGAGCTAATGGCAAAGGATATCCTGCGCGTCCACGCCACCATCTGGCCCGCCATGCTTCTGGCGCTGGAACTGCCACTGCCGAAACGGCTTGTTATCCACGGCTTCTTTACCGTCGACGGACACAAGATGAGCAAAAGTTTGGGCAACGCGATAGACCCGGCCGCGCTGGCGATGACTTATACTGCCGACGGTATTCGTTATTTCATTCTGCGCGAATTCGGCTTCGGCCAGGACGGCGATTTTTCCGTCTCGCGTCTAAATGAGCGCTATAACAAAGACCTAGCCAACGACCTGGGCAATCTGGTCAGCCGGGTCTTAGCGATGGTCGAGAAGTACCAGAATGGCGTCGTTGCGGCGGCTGCGGCTGACGAAGAGATCGACCGCAGTCTGCGCGATACCGTCCTGAACGCCTATAGGTCGCGGGATACAGCGTTGGAACGTGTCGCCTTCAACGATGCGCTGGCCGCGGTGTGGCAAGCGGTGAGCGAAGCCAATCGTTATGTCGACGCGACCGCGCCATGGGCCCTGGATAAGGCCGGGGAAACCAAACGGTTGGCTGTTGTCTTATATAACTGTGTCGAAGCCGTTCATCATATCTCTGCGCTAATCGATCCCTTCTTGCCGGAGACCGCCGCCAAGACGCGAGCGATGCTCGGCATTGCCGCGACAGGTCCGGCGGTGTGGGGACAAACCAGAGATAAAGCCAAGGTCACAAAGGGAGAAAGCCTCTTCCCGCGCCTCTGAAAGTTGCGGCTAGCGCCGTAAAAGCGTAAAATTAGTCCCTCATCCAAGGAGGGATCTGGTATCCGAAGAAAAACTCTATCTGTGCTGTTTATATCCTCATTTGCCCTCATTTCCATGGCTCTCTTATCCGCGACGTTCGCCTCTGCCGTGACCGAGTCGGAAGCCCGGGCCGAGCTGAACAACGTGAACGCTCAGCTGGACGCGGCTACGGCCCAATATCAGGATCTCGTGGCGGCGGTCGACAATACAGATGCCAGGATTGCCGCTGTTGAAGCGAAAATCGCCGCTTTGAACGCCGAATACGTCAAAACAACGCAAGCTCTGGATATCCGCTACCGGGCCATCTACAAATACGGCGCCGTCAGCATGTTTGAACTCATTTTGGGCAGCCGTGACTTAAACGATCTGACCCAACGGCTAGCCTTGCTGACGCGTCTGGCCGATGGAGACATCAGGCTGATGCAGGAAGAAGCCTCTCACCAAGCCGACCTTAACAAATTGGTCGCTCAACTAGAGCAAGAGAAGAGCGGCCGTCAAGCACAGTTGACCGATGTCGGCGGAGCGCGCCAAGACATCATTAATCAGCTGAAGCAAAAAGAAGAAGCGCTCTCTGGCGCGCAGGCGGCAGACGAGGCGGCGAAGAACACTCCGCAAGAGCCGGCGCAGCCGGCGCCGCCGGCCGGAGGTACGTTGACCGGTCACAGCGAAAGCGGCGAAGCTAGCTACTATAATTTTACCGGCGGCTATACCGCGGCACATCGGACCCTGCCCTTGGGCACGATGGTGCGGGTTACCAACCTAGCCAACGGCGCCCAGGTTTGGGTAGAAATCGTTGACCGCGGCCCTTGGGGCGCCGGTCGCGTAATAGACTTAGAGGAGACCGCATTTGCGCGGATCGCGGACATCAGCGCCGGTGTAATTCAGGTCGCTATAGAGTGGTGACAAAGCGTTTCGGGCCAGGCCCGAGGCCTGGCCCCGGTTTCGCACCACAACTACAAGGATGATGCCACTATTCCAATCGTAAATCCTTCCGAAACCAAAGCTATTCTCCACAAGCACGGTATTCGCTTGACAAAGCGGCTGGGGCAACACTTTCTGGTAGATGGGAATGTCCTGGAAAAAGAGCTGACTGCGGCAGCTCTCACTAAGAAAGACAACGTCGTTGAGATAGGGCCAGGCATCGGTACTCTTACTCAAGCGCTAGCGGCGCAAGCCGGACAGGTAATCGCGGTTGAATTCGACTCCAGATTCCCGCTGATTCTTCGTGAGACGCTTGCCCCGGCCGAAAACGTCAAAATCATAGAGGCGGACGCTATGAGCGTGGACTATGGCGATTTGGACGTCAATTGCCTGGTCGCCAACCTTCCTTATAACATTGGCACCGCTCTCATAGTCAAAGTCTTAACCGACGCCCCCAATATTAAACGCATGACTGTCATGATTCAAAAGGAGGTCGCAGCACGGTTGGTCGCTGTCCCCGGCACAAAGGACTATGGTGTGCTGGCGGTGACGATTGCCTGCTACGCAATCGCTGCGACCGCTGGTCAAGTCAAGCGCACGTCGTTCTTGCCGCCCCCCGATGTCGATTCGGCTTTCGTTGTCTTAGAGCGCCTGCCGGTACCGGCGTTCGGTCCTGAGACGCCCGCCTTCTTGGAGTTCGTTAAGACCGTTTTCTCCCTCAGAAGAAAGACGCTGGCTTCCGCCCTGGCGCACGCCGGTTACGAACCCGCACGGATTCGCGGCGCACTGGCGGCGGCGGGGACCGAGGAACGCGCGCGGGCGGAAACGCTGTCTCCGGCGGAAATATATCTTGTTTATGCAGGTCTTTTGTCTCTAGAATCTTGACTTTTCAGCGGTCAGTGATAGAATTCACATAGAATTAGACGCCGATAGAAAGGATACGAATGGTTATCCAGACCCTTCCTCAGCAAGAAGCTATTTGCCGAATCAAGCAGGAAATTGGCGCCCAAATCGGCGATACCGTCAAGCTGACAACGATCAAGAGTCGCGGCGCTCTCTGGGAGCGCGTGGGGCGCCTTGAGGAAACGTATCCGAACCTCTTCATCGTCGACATAGAGGAACCGACAGGCTGGCGCAAAATATCCTATAGCTATGCCGACGTCTTTACCAAGACCATCAGACTCACCTGCTGCGACACCGGCGAAGATCTTTTTCCCTGGTTACCCGACCGCTTCTAAGCGAACCACTCATTAGATAATTCGGGGTAATATGCTGACGCTTACGGCTCACGCTAAGATCAATCTCTTCTTGGAAGTCCTAAACAAGCGACCCGACGGCTATCACGATGTCGTCACCATTATGCAGTGTGTTACGCTGGCCGACGAAATTACCCTGACGAGGAACAACTCTGGACCGGAAGTCGTCTATCGCAACTGTCCCGCCTGTGATTTCCACGATGACATTATTCTGCGCGCCTGGCAGGCGCTGCGCGACGCCGCCGGCCGGGAGATGAATTTCTCAGCGACGGTGAATAAACGAATCCCTGTTGCCGCCGGACTAGGAGGCGGCAGCGCAGACGCCGCCGCAACCCTGATCGGTTTAAACAAGCTGTTTGACCTTGGACTGACGACAAGTGTTCTGATCGGCCTGGCCGCTGGCGTTGGGGCCGATGTGCCGTTTTTCTTAAGTGAGGGAACCAAACACGCCGAAGGCGCCGGAGAGATTCTGCGGCCGGCGCCGCCAATGCCGGATTGCGAGATTGTGATCGTTAAGCCAGCTGTAGACGTATCAACGGCGCGAGCGTACCAGGATTTTGACGACTACGACGAGGAAACATCGGCGCCCCCGGGTACGCTAGCCAAAATGCTGGGAGCGATGGCGGCGGGTGACTATGCCGCGTTCTGCGCGACTCTGCACAATTCATTCGAGCCGGCGATATTTGCCAAACACCCTAGGATTCAAGAAATTAAGGACATCCTGATGGCGGCCGGAGCCGACGCGGCTTTGATGAGCGGCAGCGGTTCGACGGTGTTCGCGTTGACGCGATCCGCGGAAGCAGCCGCCAACATCGGCCGGGCAGCGCGGCAAACAGGCGCGTCAGTCTACTCCGTAAAACCTTGCAACGCACCTGTCGTAGCGATAGATTAGGTAAACAGCCGCTCAAACAAAGGACGAGGCGAGCACAATAGATGCAGGCACCATTCGACGCGGTCATAGTCGCCGGTGGGAACCTAAAAACCACCGACCAGAGTGACCAGACGGAGCAACGCGGCAAAGCTTTCTTAAAACTCGACGGACGCGAGATGATCGAGTACATCATCGACGCCCTGGCCGGGGTGGAAAGAGTGCGGCGGGTCATTGTTGTCGCTCCCCCCGAAGCCGCGATGGAGCCATGGACTACCCGGGTCGAAACAGTCTTGCCGGTCGCCGGTAACGCAATCGACAACATGGTCGCGTCTTTCAGATATCTGCAAAACACTCCGATCGGCATAACCGACCAAGTTCTCCTAATGACCTGTGACATCCCTTTGATTACGCCAGCGGCGATCGACGATTTCTTGGACCAGGCGGAACGCCTCGAGGCGGACATTCTGTACCCGGTCATGTCCCGCGAGACGATGGAAGACGCCTACCCAGAGACAAAGCGGACGTATGGCAAACTAAAAGAAGGCACTTTTACCGGCGGTAATCTTATCCTGGCGAACCCGGTGGCCGTCATGGCGAATCTTGCTCTGATAGACGAAGCCTTCTCGCTGCGCAAAAGCGTGCCCAAGTTAATGCGTTTCCTCGGGCCAAAATTCATTGCCAAGCTTCTGTTACACACACTTAGCATCACAGAAATCGAGAACCGGGCTTCGGAAATGGTGAACGCCCGAGCTAAGGCGATTGTTTCCACATACCCCGAAATGGGAATAGATGTTGACAAGCCGGCAGACGTAGACTTGGTGACCAGGGTATTGTCTGCCGCGTAGCGGAAGGGTCCGGCTTTTCGTCATGGTCGGACCGTGAGCGTTCGGAAGGGGAGAACAGCGATGATGGTCACAGCGGTATCGATGCGGGTTGTTGAGAGAGAGAAGGTGAAGGCCTTCGCCTCAATTACTTTGGATGACGAATTTGTCGTCCATGACCTAAGGATCATCGAAGGACAAAAGGGGCTGTTTGTCGCTATGCCGAGCCGCAAACTGCCGAACGGCGAGTTCCGAGACGTTGCCCATCCGATCAAACCGCAAGTGCGCGAGATGATTCAAAGTGTTGTGTTGGAGGAGTTTGATCGGCGCAAAGAGGAAGGCTCCGAAACACCGATTGTTATCGAGGGGACCGAACTCGCGACAACGTCAATATCAGCGCCCTAAGCGCCGCGAGTTCAAATCATCTGGCTGGGGCGGAAGGATTCGAACCTTCGATCCGGGAGCCAAAGTCCCGAGCCTTACCACTTGGCCACGCCCCACAGTAAGATTCTAATTATAGATGAAACGCCGGTCGTTCGCTCCGGGCCTTGCAAGTACAGGCTTGGGGTAGCGACCGGCGCCGCATTTTCCACTCCAATTAAGCCCATCGTCGCGTCGTGCCGATACCTAAGGTGTGACAAACCGAGCAAAAGTTGAGGTTAGATGAGCGACATTGGCAAGACCGACGAATTGTGCCGTCTGGACGACGACAAGGCCGCAGCTGGAATCCAAAAACTGATCGATGCGATGCCTTTTTACGTTATTTTGGTAGACGAGGATCACTGTATCGCTTTGGCCAACCAGGCAACCGCCGGCGTCTTGGGACGAGACGTACGGGAAATAATCGGCGGCTATTGCCCGAAAATTGTTCACGGCTTAGACCATCCGTTCGAGGGTTGCCCCCTGGAAGAAGTAGTCGCCGGCGGGAGAGCCATCTCTAAAGAATTACAGAATGCCAAGACACAAGCCTGGATGGAAAGCGTTATCTACCCCACCAGCCTAAAGACAGTCGCGGGCAAACGGGTCTACTATCACACTGTTCGCGATATCACTGAGGAAAAGCGGGCTCAAGAGGCAGAACGCACCTCTGGCGCCAAGTACGAATCAATCTTCAACAGCGCAAGTGAGGGTATTTTTCAAACCTCAGTATCCGGACAAATCGTGACGGTTAATCCGGCGGCTGCAGAAATGCTTGGCTTTGCGACGCCGGCCGAGCTTATTGATTCGTTTCCCAACATCGGGGAGATGTATATACATCCGGCGGAGAAGGAGGAATTGTCCCAGCTGCTGCAGCGCCAGGATGTGTTAGTCGCTTACGAGGTGCGCATGCGCCGACGGGATGGCGAGACTATCTGGGTTTCCTTGAGTTTTCACCGCACCAGGGACGCGTCCGGCGCGATTACCGGCCTGGAGGGGATGGCAGTCGATGTTACCGCCAAGAAGAACGCGGAGGCCGGGTTGCGCGAGAGCCTAAGCCGGCTGGAGGAGTCGTTTTCGGGCTTGATCGGCGCCCTGGCGCGGACTGTTGAGCGTCGTGATCCCTATACGGCCGGCCATCAGCGGCGGGTGGCAACGTTGGCCGGCGCGATCGCCGGCAAGCTCGGTCTGCCTGAGGAGCAACTGCGTGCCATCGATATGGCCGCTACTGTCCACGACATTGGTAAGATATATGTGCCGGCGGAGATTCTAAACAAACCCGGCAAACTCACGGAGACCGAGTTCGACCTGATCAAAGCACACAGCCAGGCCGGCTTCGAGATCTTGCGTGATATCAGGTTCGACCAGCCTATCGCGGCGATCGTGCACCAGCACCATGAGCGTCTAGACGGTTCGGGATATCCGCAGGGCCTTGTCGGCAAAGATATGGAATTAGGCGCCAAGATAATCGCCGTCGCCGACGTCGTTGAGGCTATAACGGCCCACAGGCCATACCGGCCCGGTTTGGGCATCGACGTCGCGCTCGACGAGATAAGGCAAAACCGAGGTCGCTTGTATGACGCGGCTGCCGTCGATACCTGTCTCGCCTTATTTGAAGCGGGAGAGTTTGTCTTCGACTACAGTTAGCGTAAGGTTGATGTTACAGTCTGCCGATAATAACTTTGTGAACATTTGCGCGAGGCAGGAGAAACATAGATGAAACTCTCTGAGGCGCAGGGTGTCAAGGAGTTGCTTGACGGCTTGCCTTATTACGCACTGCTCGTCGACAAGGACCATCGCATGTTGATGGCCAACGATGTCGCGCAAAAAGATATTTACACCGGCCATTACCCCAACGTTCTCAAGAGCTGCTTTGAACATATCGATAAGGCCGGATTGCCCCACCCCGATTGTCCGTTACACGAAGCGGTCGCGACGGGAAACGAAGTTCATCAAACCATCAAGGAGCCGGACGGCTCCTGGCTGCGGCTTAGCATCTACCCCGTTGGCCTAACCGACGACAGGGGCAATCGTCTCTACTTTCACACAATTCGTGATTCAACCCGGATGATCAGGGAAGGCCTGGAACTTGGCCTGCGCGGCGAGCTGTTGGACGAGGTCTCGGATTCCATTTTTGTGCACAACAGCGAAGGGCAGATTCTGTATGCGAACCGCGCCGCCTACGAGGACCGCGGGTACAACGAGTCGGAGATGCTCAAGCTCACAGTAAAGGATATCGACGAGCCCGGGCAAGCGCCCCAAATTCAGAAACGAATAGGAAAAGTGCAAAGCAACAAAGGCCTGGTATTTGAGACAGTACACAGGCGCAAGGACGGCACAAGATTTCCCGTTGAGGTCAAAGCCCGGCCCATTAAATACTATGAACAAGATTGCATTATCGCTGCTTGTCGAGACATTACAGAGCGTAACACGGAAGCGTTGGAGATCAAGAAACGTGGCGACCTTTTGGACAGCGTCTCGGACTCGGTATTTGTAATCGACACTGAGGGAAAAATCAGATTTGCGAATCGGGCAGCTTATGAGTCGAGGGGCTACTCGGCCGACGAGATTATGAAGATTGGCGCAATCGGTTTGACCGCCCCGGGGACGGAAGAATACGCAAAACAGAAAATGGGCGAGATCTTTACGAAGGGCCAAGCCAACTTCGAAAACTGGCACAAGCGCAAGGATGGATCGATTTTCCCTGTCGACGTTAAAGGCAAGAGTGTCCAGTTCGGAGACATCAATGGGATCATCGGTGTCGCCCGGGATATCACGGACCGCAAGCGCGCGGAAGACCAGGTGCGCGCCGAGCGCGACTCAAATCAGCTATATCTGGACCTGGTAAACGTCTTGGTAATCGGCTTCAGCCCCGAGGGTACGGTCTTGATGATCAACCGCAAAGGAGCCGATATTCTCGGCTATGCTGAAAAGGATATAGTCGGCAAGAACTGGTTTGCCAACTTCATACCGGAGTCGATCAGGCCTGAGATGGAAGACGTTTTTAATCGCCTCGTGTCCGGAGAAATGGCGGGTGTAGAGGATTACGAGAATGTGGCTCTGACAAAGAGCGGCGAGGAACGGTTGCTGGCATGGCACAACACCTACGCCAGGGACGAGCAGGGACAAATCACCATGATTGTCAGTTCGGCTGAGGACATTACCGAGAGCCGGAAATCGGAGACTCTGATCCGCGAAACGGAACGGCGCCTCTCCACGCTGATCGGCAACCTGAGCGGAATCGCTTATCGCTGCGCCTTTGACAAGAACTGGACGATGGAGTACATGAGCGACGGGTGTTTGGACATAACTGGATACGAAGCTGCCGATTTCATTGGCAACAGGGTCGTGTCTTTTAACGATGTCATTCATCCGGCCGACAGAACCCGCGTGCGGGAAACCGTTACCGCGGCTTTATCCAGAGGCACGGTCTACCAGATTAATTATCGCATCGTCGCCCGTGACGGGTCATTAAAGTGGGTCTGGGAACAAGGGCGGGGCGTTATGAACGGCGGTACCAAACCGGTTGCCCTGGAGGGCTACATCAGCGACATCACGGCGACTCAAACCGCGCAAGAAGAAGCAGCGCGCAGCTACGCTAGGATGCAGCGCGTTGTTGATGGAACGATTGTCGCTTTGGCCGAGACAGTAGAGACCAAGGACCCGTATACGGCGGAGCATCAGAAACGGGTCGCTAATCTGGCGGCTGCCATTGCCGGCGAAATGGACCTAGCCCAAGTGACCGTTGATGCGATTCGCATGGCTGCCACGGTGCATGACATCGGTAAGATATATATTCCGGCCGAGATCCTCAACAAACCCGGCAAGCTTACCGACCTGGAGTTCTTAATGATCAAGACCCATGCGACGACGGGCTACAATATCCTCAAGGATATCGACTTCGACGTGCCGATCGCCCACGACGTTCTACAGCATCACGAAAGGCTGGACGGCTCCGGATATCCGAACGGTGACGACGCCGGTTCCATCTCGCAGAATGCCTGCATCATCGCCGTTGCCGACGTCGTTGAAGCGATGTCGTCGCATCGCCCCTATCGGCCTGGTTTGGGGATAGGCCCGGCGCTCGACGAAATCAAGGCCAACCGCGGCCGGTTGTATGACCAGAATGCCGTTGACGCCTGTTTGAACCTGTTTGATTCGAAGCGATTCTCCTTCTAGATTGAACCTCCGCCCCAGACCCTTTAGAATATAGAAGCATCCTCAAGGGGGGTTTTTTATTTTATGGACATAGCTATAGTTTTGTTGGCGGCCGGCCAGGGTACAAGAATGAAATCTGAACAGCCAAAAGTGCTGCACCAGGTCTGCGGGCGCCCGATGGTCGAGTACATCGTCTCTGCTGCCGAGACATTAAAACCAAAACAGTTTGTGGCGGTTGTGAGCCCGGCGTCTGCCGAACAAGTCAGTGCCGCGCTGCCGCGTTCCGCGGAGACTGTGATTCAAGAGGACGCATTAGGAACCGGCGACGCAGTTCGCTGCGCCTTGCCTCTGTTAAAGGACTTTGGCGGCACCATCGTAATTCTTTGCGGCGATACCCCCTTGGTAACCGGAGATACGCTGACGGACCTAGTCAAGAAGCATAAAGAGCGCGAGGCGGCCGCAACGGTCCTGACGGCAAAGGTCGATGACGCCACCGGCTACGGGAGGATAATCCGGGGAGACGGGGGCGTCAAGCGGATTGTTGAACACCGCGACGCGACGGAAATGGAACTGCATATCCGCGAGGTCAACACGGGCACGTACTGTTTCGACGCAGCCAAGCTGGCGGCGGCTCTGCAGGAGATTACGCCTGCCAATTCTCAAAAAGAATACTACTTGACTGACGTCATCGGAATCTTCTTTGACCACAGGGAGAAAGTCGTCCCATTTCAGGTTGAGGACAGCCTGGAGACGATGGGCGTCAACAGCCGGGCCCAACTGGCCGATGCGGAAATGATCATGCAGGAGCGCATCAATCGCGCCCATATGGCCAATGGCGTGACCATGATCCACCCGGCGTTAACGTATATCGACGCCGGAGTGACAATCGGTTCTGATACCGTCATTCACCCAAATACGTTTATTAACGGAGCCACAGTAGTTGGCTCGGGCTGCCTGCTCGGCCCGTCCACACGAGTCGTAGAGTCAGAAGTCGGCGATGGTTGCGAGATAACATTTTCCGTTGTGCGCGAGGCCAGCTTGGCCGACGGGGTCACGGTCGGCCCGTTCGCTAACGTTCGCCCTGGTACGAAGGTCGGCACCAAGGGGAAGATAGGGAGCTTTGTCGAGACAAAGAAGGCCACTATCGGCGCGGGGAGCAAGGTGCCGCATCTGGCTTACATTGGTGACGCCGAGATTGGCTCCGACGTTAACATCGGAGCCGGCACCATTACGTGCAATTTCGACGGGACGGCCAAACATAAGACGACCATCGGGAACGGCGCCTTTATTGGAAGTGATACAATACTCGTGGCGCCGGTTAAGGTCGGCAAACGCGCCTATACCGGAGCCGGTTCGACCATTACGAAAGACGTGCCTGATGATAGTTTAGGCGTCGAACGCACTGATCAGCGTGTAATCAAGAACTGGCGTAAAAGGGAGGAACCCGGCGCGTGAACGGCGAATCAAGAGTGATGCTTTTCTCCGGCACGTCCAACCCCGAATTAGGCCGTGAAATATCGCGTCATCTATCCATTGATTTGGGCCGCGTCGAGATATCCCGCTTTTCCGACAGCGAGATCTATGTCCGGTTTTTGGAGAGCGTTCGCGGCGCGCATGTCTTTGTAATCCAGTCGGTTTGCCAGCCGGTTAACGACAGCTTAATCGAGCTCCTCATCATGATGGACGCGCTCAAGCGGGCGTCGGCCAAGACAATCTCGGCGGTTGTGCCCTATTACGGCTATTCGCGTCAGGATCGGAAGACACTTGCCCGCGAGGCGATCACGGCCAAACTGGTCGCCGACTTGCTGGTGACAGCGGGAGCGGACCGCGTTCTGACCATGGATTTGCATGCGGGACAGATTCAAGGCTACTTCAACGTGCCGGTCGATCATCTGACGGCTTTGCCGATATTGGCCGACTATTTTATTAAGAAAGAGATTCCGGACCTGGTTGTCGTGTCGCCGGATGTTGGCCGGGTCAAGACGACCAAGAAACTAGCCGACACGCTGGGCGCGGAAATGGCCGTTCTGGCCAAGCGGCGGCCGGCGCATAATGTCGCCGAGATAGGCTATGTTATCGGTGAAGTCGAAGGTCACAACGCGATAATCATCGACGACATGATCGACACCGGCGGCAGTATCTGCCGCGCTGTCGAAGCGCTTAAGAAAGCGGGCGCCAAAGACATTTATGTTGCCTGCACGCATCCGGTCTTTTCCGGAGCGGCGATCGAGAACCTTAATCTCGCTCCGATCAGGGAATTAATAGTCACCAATACGATACCGGTTCCAATCGATAAGCATATCGATAAGTTGACGGTGCTGAGCGTTGGCTCGGTATTTGCCAAGACAATCAAGAACGTTTTTGAGAACAAGTCCGTCAGTGAGATTTTTGGCGGGCAGGAACACGTGTAAGATCAAGGATTACAAGGAATACGAAGAGTACAAAGACGACATGGGGAAACCCCTGGCATAATCATTAGATTAGAGGAGTGGAGTTATAAGTGGCAGTTAAGATCACGGCACAGGTAAGAGAAACAGGTAAACATAGCGTCCTGACCGGCTTGCGCGACAGCGGCCGGATTCCGGGCACATATTACGGCCGCAAGATCGAGCCGGTAACGCTAAGCCTGGACGCGGGTGAACTCAAGGAAGCATTAACAACCGGTTCGGGCTCCAATGTCATGGTTGATCTGATCTTAGAAGCCGCAGCCGATTCAACCGCGGTGCTGCCGAAAGGCAGCCAGGTAGCGATGATCAAGGACATGCAGAAGAACCCCATCACGGGTGAGATTCTGCATATTGATCTGGTGAAGGTATCGATGTCGGAAGAGATTCATGCCACCATACCGTTGATTGTCATCGGAGAAGCGCCGGGCGTAAAGGTCGGTGGCGTCATGCAGCATTCCATTCGGGAAATCAGCGTCAAGTGTCTCCCCGCGGCTTTGCCGGAGCAGTTCGAGATCGACGTTGCGGCGCTGGAAATCGGCGACAGCATCCATGTCCGTGACATGGTGACCCCAGAGGGCGTCGAGATTCTTGACGACGCGGACGAGATTCTGGTTTCAATCGTGCCGCCGGCGAAGGTCGAGGAAGAAGTGCCGGTTGAAGAGGCCGAGGCAGAAGCGGAACCCGAGGTTATTGGCGAGAAGAAGGAAGAAGAAGCCGGAGAGTAATCTTGTTTCTAGTTGCTGGCCTGGGTAACCCCGGCGATGATTATGCCGGGAACCGCCACAATCTGGGTTTCATGGTCGTTGATGAGATTGGCCGGCGGCTTGGCGTGCATTTCCGGGCTACCAAAATGGACGCTCTAGTCGCCGATCATGTCGATACGGACAGCCGGTTTCTGTTGGCCAAACCTCAGACGTTTATGAATCTGAGCGGCCGCAGCGTCAAGATGATTACCTCGTATTTTAAGATTCCCTTAGATCGCATTCTGGTGGTCCACGACGATCTCGACTTGGCGTTTGGCGAAATCAGGCTGAAGGATACAGGCGGCAGCGCCGGCCACAATGGCGTTCAATCAATTATCGACAGCCTGGGTCAGCCAGATTTCAAGCGTTTACGTATCGGCATCGGCCGTCCGCCCGGGCAGATGGACCCCGCGAAGTACGTTCTCCAGAATTTCAACTCCGGCGAGCGGGCCGAACTAGATTTCATCGTCAGCGACGCGGCCGATATCGTCCTTAAAACCGTAGATAACGCCCGCGACTGTTCATGAACCTGACGGATCTGCCGGCCGCGCTGGCGGCAACTCCCGCCTGGCAGGCGACTTTTCCGGCCGACCATCTCTTTAGCGGCGACGCGAGCCGGGCAATCGCCGTTCCCGGTCAGTTAAAACCATGTTTTTACGCAGCTCTCGCCGCGGCCGCCCCGCGGCCACTCTTAATCATCGCTCCGGGCCCGGAAGACGCAGCCGATGTGGCGCGGGACATAGAAGCCTTCTCCTTGGAGGCGCCGCTCCTGCTACCGTCCCGTCCCGATTCCACCTCAGCCGAGGCCGCCATTGACCCGGAGGCCGCCGGCCGACGCGCCAAAGCCCTGGCCGCCCTCGCCGCAGGCGAACCGGCTATTATCGTCACGCATGCCGCCGCTACATTAGAACAACTGCCGCCCCTAGAAACAGCGGGCGGGCGATTGCTCAGGCTCTCTCTGAATCAGGACATCGGGTTCGACGCGCTAATTGAAACGCTGGTTGAGTTCGGCTATCGCCGTGTCTATGAAGTGGAGGACAGAGGTGAATTCAGCGTTCGGGGCGGCATCGTCGACGTCTTCGGACCCGGCGTGCCGGAACCTGCACGCGCCGTCTTCGATGCCGACACCGTTGAGGAGCTGCGTACTTTCAGCTTAGTGGATCAGCTCTCGACTGGAAACATAACGTCGATCTTTCTCTATCCCGTCATCGAGGCCGCGCGTCCGGCTGCCGCCGATATCGACATATTCGACTATGCCCGCGGTCGAGCGGTTGTTGTGGCTGACGAGCCGGCCGCCTGGCCCGATAGCTTCTTTGCTGCAGGGGCACTGGCCGTCTCCAGCCTGGACCCACAGGAAAGCCCTTGGCGAGTCACGGCGCACCCTGTTTTTAGCGGGACTGACGGACGAGTCGATTTTGATCTCATCAAGAACTATCTCAGCGAACTGGCGGGGGCCGGCACAACGATCCTGATCGCCGCCGAAGGACGCGGCCGGCGGGAACGCTTGAGCGAACTGCTGCGAGAATGGGGGACGGCCGGTCCATCGATCGAGGTAGTCGAGGGGTTTGTCCGGGCGGGTTTCGTCCTTCCAGACCTAGGCCTGGCCGTGATTGCCGAGGCGGACATGTTCGGCTTGAAGCGGGAGCTCCGCCAAACGCGTCAGTCCCGCACCCGTTCTTTCTTCGACATGATGGACCTGCGGGTCGGGGACCTGGTTGTCCACATATATCATGGGATCGGGCGCTACGGCGGTTTGGTTCAAAAGGATGTCGACGGCATCAGGCGGGACTTCCTGGTTATCGAATACGCCGGCGGTGACAAGCTGTTCATTCCTTCCGATCAAATCGGATTGATTCAACGCTACATTGGCGGCGAAGGGGTCAGTCCCAAGATTGACCGGTTGGGCGCGAAGCGGTGGCAAAACGCCAAACGGAAAGTCAAGGCGTCGGCGGCCAAACTGGCGGCCGAGCTGGTGCGTCTATATCAAGCCCGTCGCGATGCCATTGGCCATGCCTTTCCGCCTGATACGCCCTGGCAGAGAGAGCTGGAAAACTCCTTCCCGTTTATCGAGACGCCTGACCAGGCCACGGCAATTGCCGATGTCAAACACGATATGGAGTCGTTGCAACCGATGGATCGCCTGATCTGCGGTGACGTGGGGTACGGAAAAACGGAAGTCGCGGTCCGAGCCGTCTTTAAAGCCGTCATGGACGGCCGGCAGGCGGCGGTGCTTGTTCCGACGACTTTGCTGGCCGAGCAGCATGCCGCGACGTTCCGCGAGAGGTTCAAGGAATTCCCGGTTCGAGTCGAGGTATTGTCCCGGCTGCACAGCGGAGCGGCGCAAGCCGCGGTCCTACACGCCGTTGCGGCCGGCGCGGTAGACGTGGTGATCGGCACGCACCGGTTGTTGCAAAAAGACGTCGCCTTCATTGATCTCGGCCTTTTCGTTATTGACGAGGAACAACGCTTCGGGGTAAGGCACAAGGAGTTTCTCAAGACGTTGCGCTTGAATGTCGACGTCTTAACCCTTAGCGCAACGCCGATTCCGCGAACGTTGAATCTCGCTTTGACCGGGGCTCGCGACATGAGCGTGATCGAGACGGCGCCCGAAGACAGGTTTCCCGTGGTTACGGCTGTCAAAGAATATGATGACGCACTTATCGCCCGGGCTATTGAACGCGAGGTAAATCGGGGCGGTCAGGTCTTTTTCGTGCATAACAGGGTCGACTCGATCGATTTCATCGCCGAACGCATCAGGCGGTTGGCGCCGGGGGTAACCGTTGGTGTCTCGCACGGCCAAATGTCGGAACGCGGCTTGGAAAAGGTGATGGATGATTTCGCCGAACGGCGCTTTAACGTGCTGGTATCGACGACCATCATTGAATCCGGCTTGGATATGCCCAACGTCAATACCTTGATTGTTGATCGCGCGGATCGCCTTGGCTTATCGCAGCTCTATCAGCTGCGCGGCCGGGTGGGACGTTCGGATCGCCGGGCCTATGCCCTATTTCTCTATCCGCCGGGCGGCTCCTTAACGCCCACTCAGATCAGACGCTTGAAAACAATCGCCGAGTTCACGGAGCTGGGGAGCGGTTTCCGGATCGCTCTGCGCGACTTGGAGATTCGCGGCGCCGGAAATCTGCTGGGCGGTGAACAGCACGGCTTTATCAACGAGGTCGGGTTCGAACTTTATGCCAGTTTGTTGGCCGAGGCTGTCGCGGACCTCAAGGGCGAACCGTCAGTCAAACGGTCCGACGTGCGGATAAACTTGCCCGTTGCGGCCTTCATTCCGACCGAATATGTGGCCGATGAAGGTTTGCGGATCGATATGTACCGCAAGGTCGCTTTGGTTACCAGCGACGCGGAAGCGACTCGCGTGGGGGCGGAATTCAACGACCGGTTCGGTCCGCCGCCGGCTGAAGTCGAATCTCTGCTGGCTGTCGCGAGGCTGAAAGTGCTGGCCGCCGGGATCGGCTTAAACAGGATCACGGCCGAACCAAATCGCGTGCGTCTCGCGCCAGTGAGCGATTCAGCGGGGGTCGGCGCAGCTCTCGTCAGATTCGGTCGCCGTCTTCGCTATAAGGCGGCTGAACGGGCTTTATTTGTCCATATGCCGGCCACGGGCGAGATAGTCTCTTTGTTGCACGAAGTGCTGTATGTTATAATTACGAACGATTTGCAAAAGTCCCCAAAGGAGGAGTCAGATGAGTCTTAAGAAAGTAGCCGCCCTCGCGATACTCGGTTTATTCGCGTTCGCGACCGTCGGCTGTAACCTGTTCGCAAAGAAAGCCGCGACGGTGAACGGTACGCCTATCTACCAATCTGCGGTCGACAAGCAGATGGATCGGATCACCAAACAGCATAAGACGGCTGAACAGGAAGCGGCGTTCAAGAAACAAAAAGCCCAAATTCAGAAACAGATCCTCGACTTGTTGATTGACGAGGAGATTTATAATCAGGAAGGCGCCAAGCTTAACATCAAGGTCACCGATGCCCAGGTGGAAAAGGAAGTCACCGCGACAGTCAAGCGTTTCCCGTCGCAAAAAGACTTCGACAAAGCCTTGAAAGACGCCGGCATGACCATGCAGGATCTGCGTGATTTCACGAAAAATCGTATGATCACGGACGCCGTCAACAAGAAGGTCGTGGGAACGATAGCGGTTACGGCCAAAGAGATCAAAGACTACTACGACAAGAATACCGCCCAGTTTAAAGACCCGGAAAAGATCAAAGTCTCTCATATCTTGTATCCGGGCGACGCCGCCGGTTTACAGAAGGCTCAAGAGGCCATCACCAAACTGAACAACGGCGCTGACTTCGCCGAGTTAGCCAAGGCCGAGTCGACTGATCCGTCGACCAAAGCCAGCGGCGGCGATCTGGGCTACGTCCAGAAGGGCGTCATGGCAGCCGAGTTCGAAACGGCCGCCTTCGCTTTAGCGGTCGGCCAATATACTCAGGCGCCGGTCAAGACCCAGTTTGGTTATCATGTGATCAAGGTCTTCGACAAGACTCCCGAGAAGCAAAAGACTTTCGACGAATCAAAGGCTTCCATCGAGCAGATGCTGAAGAGCCAGAAGGAAAGCGCCAAGATCAAGACCTGGCTGGACGGCGTGAAGAAGAAAGCGAAGATAGTTAAGTATATCTAAGGCATAACGCGCGCCAAACCACGACGCGCATCAAGTAATATAGAGGGGCGAGCCATTCAAAAGATGGTTCGCCCCTTTTCGTTTGACGAGGAGACGAACAACATTGAGCCACGTTGAGTTCCAAGACCTAGTCGCGATCATGGCCAAGCTCCGCGGACCTGGGGGTTGCCCCTGGGACAGAGAGCAAACCCACTCCTCCTTATCCGGGCATCTGATTGAAGAGGCGTATGAGGTCGTGGATTCTATCGAGCAGGGCGACGACGATCACCTGCGGGAAGAACTGGGTGACCTGCTTCTGCAAATTGTCTTTCACGCCCAAATCGCCGCCGAGCGAGGCGCTTTCGACATCGACGACGTCGCCGCGGCAATAGCCGAGAAGCTGCGCCGCCGTCACCCGCATATCTATGCGGCGGACCCGGACGCCGAGTCTGACGTCACGCAAGCGGCGGATGTGATTCGCAACTGGGAGGCCATCAAGGAAGGTGAAGGCAAATATGCCGATTCACGCCTAGACGGAATCCCGCGTTCGCTGCCGGCTCTCTTTCGCAGCTACAAGATGCAAAAGAAAATGGCCGACGTTGGTTTTGATTGGCCGGATAAGGCCGGGGTTGTCGCGGCGTTGGAGACCGAGGCGGAAGAATACAGGCAAGCGCTCCGGGGTGACGGCGACTTGCGGGAAGAAATCGGTGATATGCTGTTCATGCTCGGCAATGTGGCCAGACATCACGGTATCGAGCCGGAAGCCGCTCTCCGCGCCGCCAACGACAAAATCGAAGGCCGCTGGCGTTATATGGAGCGGGAGGCCGCCGCCGCCGGGCGTCGCCTGGATGAAATGACGATGGACGAAAAAGAAAGCCTTTGGCAACAAGCAAAAGAGGAGGAATCGAAGGTATGACCAATATTGCTTCAATTCACGCTCGCGAGGTTTTGGATTCACGGTCGAATCCGACTGTTGAGGTCGACGTTACCCTAACGGACGATTCCTTCGGCCGCGCAATTGTGCCCTCCGGCGCCAGCACCGGCTCGCTCGAGGCTTTGGAGTTGCGCGACGGTGATAAGACCCGTTATCTGGGCAAAGGTGTTTTGCGGGCCGTTGCCAACGTAAATGATACGATCGCGCCCGCGCTCCTCGGCCACGACGCGGAGGCACAGACCGCGCTGGACGCGAAGATGCTGGAGATGGACGGTACCGACAACAAGGAACATCTCGGCGCCAACGCGATTCTCGGGGTCTCCCTGGCTGTCGCACGGGCGGCCGCGGCCGGCCAAGGCAAACCGCTATTCGAATACCTAGGCGGTGAGGCGGCAGTCACGTTGCCGGTGCCCATGATGAATATCTTAAACGGCGGTCAGCACGCCGATAACAACGTCGATATTCAGGAGTTCATGATAGTTCCGTTGGGCGCGACTCGTTTTTCAGAAGCCCTGCGCATGTGCAGTGAGACTTTTCATTCGCTCAAGGGCATCTTAAACTCGAAGAACCTGGCCACGGGCGTTGGCGACGAAGGCGGTTTCGCGCCGAACCTGGCCTCCAACGAAGAGGCACTGGAAATAATCATCGAAGCCATCGAGCGCGCCGGTTACAAACCTGGCCAGGATATCAGCCTAGCCCTAGACGTTGCCGCCAGCGAGATCTACGACAAGGGCAAGTACGAGCTGGCCGCCGAGGGCCGGACGCTGTCCGGCTCTGAGATGATTGATTTCTACGTCGATTTGGCCGGCCGCTATCCGATAATTTCCATCGAAGACGGTTTGGCGGAATCAGATTGGGACGGCTGGCACCAAATGACGGACATCTTGGGGGATAAGATTCAGCTGGTCGGCGATGACATATTTGTCACCAACCGGGCGATTTTAGAGAAGGGTATAGAAAACAAAGTCGCCAACTCGATTCTTGTTAAGGTGAATCAGATCGGCAGTCTAACCGAGACGTTAGAGACGATCGAACTGGCGCGGGGAGCGGACTACACGACTGTAATCAGCCATCGGTCCGGGGAGACCGAAGATACGACGATCGCCGACCTGGCCGTCGCGGTAAATGCCGGTCAGATCAAGACAGGCGCCCCGTCGCGCAGCGAAAGGGTCGCTAAGTATAATCAGCTGTTGCGCATCGAAGAATACCTGGGCCCGCGCGCGATTTATCGCGGCGCCGCCGTGTTCCAACGCGGCCGTTAAGAGCGGACTACAACGATGGCAGCGAAGGCGCAGCGGGGACGTTTAACTTGGAAGGGTGCGGTATTGCTGATACTAGCGGCAGGCCTGCTCTTTCTGACCATCGCTCCGGCTCGGCAGGTTCTGCAACAGCGGGCGCGCATCGCGGACTTGCAACGAACTCTCGATTCCGTTAAGGACGAAAACAAAACGCTCCGGGAAGAAACAGATCGCCTGAATACAGACGCCTATATCGAAGAGCAAGCTCGCTTGCGCCTCGGGCTTATCAAGCCCGGCGAGGAACCGTATATGATTGTTCCGCCCAAGCAAGAGGCCCCCAAAGCTGCCGCACCGTCGGCGAAAACCGCCAAGAAATCGACTGCCAAGCCGAAACAGCAGCCCTGGTATGAACAAGTCGTGGAGTATATAAAATCACTGTTCGCCCAGTTGTCCAATTAATTGGACAACTGGACAAGTCATATTTGAGAAGCCCAAGAGCACTAGTGATTGTGCCGTTTGTCTATTGTCCAATTAATTGGACAATAGAGATTATTGGAGGTGAGCAGACTGAGGTTGGCCGCGATCGACATTGGCACTAATACAGTTCGTCTGCTCGTCGCTGATTTTGACGCCGCTGGGCGCCGACACGATATCGCGCGGCGAACATCTATCACACGTTTGGGTCAGGGAGTCGGAGAATCGGGGTCTTTTCGCCCGGAAGCGGTTGTCCGGACTCTGGAGACGCTTGGAGCCTACGCAGACGAAACGGGGCGACTAGGCGTTGAAGCTACGCGAGTCATTGCTACCAGCGCCGCCCGTGACGCCGCCGACAGCCGGGAGTTTGCTGATGCGGCTCGTCAGATATTGGATGTTGAACTGGAAATAATCGACGGTCTAACGGAAGCTGAACTGGCCTGGCTGGGCGCGACGGCTGATTATCCGTTCAGCAATCCCGACACGCCAGTTTTGGTATTCGATGTCGGCGGCGGTTCTACGGAACTGATTACCGGTTCCGGCCGGCGCATGATTGCCGCCCGGAGCCTGAACATCGGCAGCGTCCGGCTTACGGAACAGTTTGTCAGACATGACCCGCCGACGCCTAAAGAGATGACAGCCATTGGCCGGCATGTCGCGCAGCAAGTGGCAACGGGTTTGCGTGAGGTAAAACCCCAGCTGGAAGGATTGGTCGTCATCGGCGTAGCGGGTACTGTCACCACGATTCAGGCGGTTGACATGCAACTCGATACGTACGCGCCGGAAGCCATTCATCTTTCAACTCTTACCGGGGCAGCAGTAAATCGTGTTCTCGAACTATTGCTGTCTATGCCTCTAGCGGAACGCTCTTCTTTACCGGGCCTGGAGCCGAAACGCGCGGACGTCATAATTGCCGGGACCGTGATAACTGCGGCCGTCTTGGAAGCGGCGCATGCCGACCGTCTGACGGTCAGCGAAAGTGACATCCTGGACGGCGTCCTGCTGTCGTTGGCCGCCGAGCACGGCGTGATTGCTGGTAGTTGATGGTTTGTAGCTCATGGTTCGTCGTTGGTAGGCCGAAGTAATAGTTCATGGTCGGGTCAGCTGTCTGTTGGGTTAGAATAATCGATGTAGGTTTTGGGTTTACCTATGAACAACGAACAAGCAACTGTGAACTAATCAGCCCGGGTGGCGGAATTGGCAGACGCAGCGGACTTAAAATCCGCCGGACATAGTCCTTGAGGGTTCGAGTCCCTCCCCGGGCACCAGTGACTCCTCGTTTATTGCGGGTCCTGTCGCGACAGACTTCCCCCATTTCGTGCTCGCCGATTGGCGGCCTGCGCCCGCTCCGGGGGTCCCCCCAGTCGCACCACCCCCAACAACCTCGTCGTCTAAGGAGTCGACTGGTGTACGCTACGGCGTCAGGCCAGTGTCGGTCGTTTAAGTCATTTGCCAGTGTCTGCGGTCCGGTGGAGCAATTGACAACCAGCTGGCCAGGTGCTATTCTAACCATACTTCCACAGTCGTAGCTTCGTTTCTTGTTGAGTGGTCGTCCGACGCGCATATAGAAGGATTGACACTCGAGGACAAGCGAAGGAACCTGTTGGAAGACTCGAACACCAGAGAATTCTTAAGACCTTACCTTACATCTATGAGACCGGCCCCGAAACTCATGTCTTGCATGAGACGCGGCGCCGCTTTTTTATTTTCAGCCATGTCTCGAAACATATCAAACCCATGAGGAGACAAGCGTGCGGCGGACGATAGTATTTTTTGGAGCAGTCGCTTCTGTTTTAGCCATCCTTATTGTGCTGTCCGGCAAACCTCAGGCCGCGCCGACTCGCCTCACGGAATTGCGCAATCGGCAATCCGCCTCTCCCGACTTGCCACAAAAGCCAGTGCTTGACTCTCGGGCAACCCCGTCTGCAGCCAGAATTTCTCTAAGCGGAAACGCGGTTATCAAGGACACAGACGTAGAGTACAAATCTGACCAAATCATTGTTAGTTTTAAGTCGTCCGCCAGCGAGGCTGAAATCGCCGCCGCTGTAGCACCGATCGGCAAAATCGAAGAAACAATCGGCGACAGCGACGTAGCTATTGTTCACTTGAAAAAGGGAACCAGCGTTAAGCAGGCCGATGCGACGTTAAAACAATCCCCGACAGTCGCTTATGCCGAGCCGGACTACGTCGTCCATACTTGCGAAACGATACCCAGCGACACCGATTTCAGCAAGCTCTGGAACTTAAAGAATACCGGTCAGACGGGCGGGACGAGCGGCGCCGATATTAAGGCCACGACGGCTTGGGATACTACGACCGGCAGCACGGACGTCATAGTTGCCGTAATCGACACCGGCATTGACTACACCCATACCGATCTAGCCGGTAACGTTTGGACCAACGCCGGCGAAATGGGAATCGACGCGCAGGGTCGTGATATGGCGACGAATAATCTTGATGATGACCACGACGGTTATATCGATGACGTTAGAGGTTGGTGTTTCGCCTACGGCTGGGCGGACCCCGTACTGTACAAGACAGTTTGCGCGGACCCCCTGGACGACCACGGGCACGGCACCCACGTGTCCGGCATCATCGGCGCTTGCGGTAATAACGGGTTTGGCATCACCGGCGTGAACTGGAACGTCAAGATCATGCCGCTTAAGTTCCTAGAGTGGAATGGCAGCGGGCTGACGTCCGACGCGGTCAAAGCGATTCGTTATGCGCAAGCACATGGCGCTGACATCATCAACAACAGCTGGGGCGGCGGCGGTTACAGCCAAGCGCTGCAGGACGCCGTAAACGATGCGACGGGCGCGGGCTGTCTGGTAGTGGGCGCGGCCGGTAACGAAAATAGCGAGGGTCTTTTCTACCCGGCAGATTTGGAGAATGTGTTGACTGTCGCCGCGACCGACCACAACGACACCAGGGCCAGCTACTCTAATTTCGGGCCGTTCGTTGATGTCGCAGCCCCCGGCTCCCGCATCTATTCGACGTTGCCGACATTTGAGACTTCTTCCTTAGGAGATAACCACGGCTATGGAACGTTGTCCGGCACCTCAATGGCCTGCCCCAGCGTATCCGGCGTCGCGGCGCTGTTGAAAAGCCGCTATCCGGACGCGAGCCCCGCCGACCTGCAATACATGATTGAACAAACCGCAGATGACAAGGGAGCCCCCGGTTGGGACCAATATTATGGCTACGGCCGAATCAACGCCGCAGCCGCGTTGCAGGCCGGCCAGACAAAAGCCGCTATTTCTTCGCCCGTGGACAGCGGCGTCGCAAAAGACGTCGTGGCGATTACCGGTACGGCGACCGGCCCTCGGTTCGCCTCCTTCAAGCTGGAGTGGGGCGCCGGAACAACCCCGGCCGCCTGGCATACGGTCACCAGTTCGGCGACACCCGTTTCCAATGGAAGCCTTGGATCATGGGACGCGACCGGCCTGTCCGGCGGGATATACGAACTCAGACTAACGGTTACCGATCTCGATGGTCACGATGTCGTTGCCGTCGCTCACGTGACTGTTCCGCGGACCCCGGAACCGCCGATGTTCACAACCGGCAGTGTCTGGCTGCGCGTCAACCAATATTGCAATTATGGTCTCCAGGTGATGGATTACAATCTGGAACCGTGCCGGGTTGTCATCGATTGGGGCGACGGAACGACGACAACGACGCGTCTCTATGCGTTTTCCGAATACATGATGAGCGTCGATTTCGTTCAGGCCGACCATACCTGGACCGCCGCGGGCGCCTATTTCATAAAGGCGCGTACGGTAAACGCGGACGGCGAGACGTCGTCTTGGTCAAGTCCGGTCGAGATTGACGTCGGAGCGCCTATAACCACGCCCGGTACACCGTTCGGAAAAACCCATTTGCCGCCCAACACTACTAGGAACTATTTTGCATGGGCGCAAGACTTATTCTATAGGGATCTTAAACTAGTGTTTGATTGGGGCGACGGTACACCGCAGACCTCGACTACCTTTTACAATGTCGACTGGTGGATGGGGTCGGCGCTGGGCACGTCGCACACCTGGGCCGCCGCGGGAACGTACGCTCTTCGGGTTAAGACGGTGGCGGCTGACGGCGAGAGTTCGGCTTGGTCTGATCCGCTGTCGATGATAATAACGGGTGCGAACAACTTGCCCAACGCACCGGCCATGCAAGGCAGTTCGACCGCGGCGCCGGATGTGGAAGCGCGTTTTACGCTTAGCAACTGCGGCGATGCAGACCAGGACGAGATTTCGTACACGATAGACTGGGGTGACGGCACGACAACGTCGATTGGTGACTACCCTTACAACTATTGCCCCTTCACCTCGCATATCTGGACGGCGACGGGTTCTTATAGTATCAAGGTCAAGGCGACTGATTCATACGGTCAGACGTCTGATTGGGGTCCGCCGACCAGCGTAACAGTGGCTGCCGCCAATCATCCGCCAACTGTGCCTGTTGTGACTGGTTACGTCAATGCCTATACGGGCGAACTAGTCGGCTACACAACTACAAGTGACGACCCTGATCAGAATCGGGTTACATATGTATTTGACTGGGGCGATGGTACGTCAACGACCAGCTGGGCAGAATATCCGGGATTTTCGATGTCCCAGGCCCATGCTTGGACAGCTCCCGGTGTCTATCCTGTCCGGGTCAAGGCAACCGATGCCACGGGACTCGTATCGGCCTGGTCCGCGGCCACTTGGGTCACCGTCAGGCTGGAGGCTCCGCCCGCGCCGGGTATTCCCGAACTGGACCAATACTGGATTACAACCTATTTCAAGGGCGTTTCCGTTAATTTCAGCACAGCTACCACCGATGGCGCCGGCCGGCCGATGACATATGTCTTCGATTGGGGAGACGGTACAACCGACACATCCTTCCAGACGTATTCGGGCGGAACGGTCACGCTGGCGCACACCTGGACCGCGCCGGGCCTGTTCCAGGTTAAAGCCAAGGCCATAACCCAAGACGGCCGGGTTTCTGCGTGGTCAAACGTCAACGAGATCCATATCATTGACCACGGACCGACGGCGCCGGCCGCGCTGCAGGGTGACATACGGGTGGGTCAGAACCTGACCGGTTCCTTTAACACTTCGTCATCCGACCCCGAGGGCGATCAAATCCAGTATACGTTCGACTGGGGCGACGGAACGACAAGCAAGACCGGTTGGCTTGGGTCGGGCAGTACCGCCGCCGCAACGCACACCTGGACAACCAAGGGCACATATACGGTACGGTTGCGGGCGATGGATCAGTTTGGAGCGCGATCGACTATTTCGACCGCGACGGTGTACGTTTTTCCAGCCGACAATGTCGCACCCGTTAAACCGGCAACTCCTAGCGGCACGGCGTCGATGTACACGGCAACTCCGGCAACGTATACCAGCAGCACCACAGATGGCAACGTTGACCAGCTGATATACACGTTCGACTGGGGCGACGGAACGACTACGGACACTAACGCTCTGGCTTCGGGTGCGGCCGCCTCCGCCTCCCACAGCTGGCCGGCCAGCGGGGTCTACGCGGTTAAGGTCAAAGCAACCGATATCTATAACACGGCGTCCGTCTGGTCATCGACACTGTCTGTCACCATTCTGACCCGGGCGCCCGGGACACCGTCGAACCTGTCCGGTACATCAGCCGCAACCGTCGGGTTGGAATATTCCTATCGCGCCCGGTCGAGTGATCCGGAACACCAGGACATTCAATACCTGTTCGATTGGGGCGACGGTACGACGACCACGACTAGGTACTATGCCTACTGGGAATATAGCTCAAACATCTACGGTACCGCGACGCATGTGTGGCCGGCCGGCGGAGCCTATCTGGTTAAGGTAAAGGCCATTGATTCGACCGGCGCGGCATCCGGTTGGTGCTCTTCCCTGAATATTACGGCTCATGACTCAACGCCGCTAACGCCGGCCAAACCGCAGGGTCCCCTGGCTGTGGAGTTAGGCGCCAGCGGGAGTTTTTCGGCCGTTACGACCGACCCGGACAACCACAGAGTAAAGTATGTTTTCGATTGGGGCGATGGCGGAACCGATGAATCAGCCTTGCTGGCATCCGGCGGTGTCGGAGCAACCCTCAGTCATACCTGGAACCTAGGGGGCACATACCAGGTCAAGGTTAGAGCGGTGGATGAACTGGGCGTAACATCCGGTTGGTCTCCGCCGGCCAGCGTTTTTATTAACCAGGCGCCTATGCCGCCCGCCAGTGCCGGCGGGCCGAGCTTGGGAATTACCGGCCAAAGCTACTCGTTCAACACGGCTGGCTATGACCCGGATGATGACCGGTTGGCTTTTACGTTCGATTGGGGCGACGGTACGACCAGTACGAGCGAATCTGTCGAGTCAAGGACCGAAGTTTCAATGTCCCACGCCTGGGCGTCCGCCGGATTGTTTACCATAAAGATCAGGTCGACTGACGTGTGGGGCTTGTCCTCGGGTTGGGCGATGGAGGATACAGTGATTCAGATTTGCGGTGCCCCGGACGTGCCGCAGGCGCCATCCGGATCGGCGTCGGTCCTGTTTGGTCAGTCGGTTGGGTACGCAGCGGCGTCGCGTGACCCGGCCGGCCGTAACGTATGCTATACGTTTGACTGGGGTGACGGAACGACCGAGACCACTGCCGCAGTATCTTCCGGAACACTGGTATCAGTTCCGCATATTTGGCAACGAATAACAGCTGCAGCGACGGAAGAGTATGACGTCAGGGTTCGCGCCGCCAACGATCTGGGTGCCGTATCCGTCTGGTCTCAGCCCAAGCGCGTGGCGGTCAGAAATGAACTGCCGGGCGTTCCCGCGCGACCGGACGGGCCCGTCTCCGCTAATCCCGGCGACGAGCTTACCTACACGACCGTGGCGCAAGACGCCAACGGCGATTCGTTAACCTATGTTTTTGACTGGGGTGACGGAACAACGAGCGAAACCGCTGGCGTGTCGTCTGGCGCGACGGCTAGTCTCTCCCATCACTGGCCGACAGGCGGCGAATTCGCGGTCAAAGTCAGAGTCGGAGACGCTAGCACCGATGGCTGGACCGGGTGGTCGGAGGCGCTGACCGTCGGCATTAATCACGCACCCGGGATCCCGAATATAGTAGGCGGTCCGACCGGTTTCGCCAAGCGGCCGGTTTCGGTGTCCGCCTTAGCTACCGACCTCGACGGTGATGGAGTAGGCTACACATTTGATTGGGGCGACGGAACGTCCGGCTCGACAGGTACGAGCCCGTCGGGAATGGCCGGCGAAATCACTCACATTTGGAACGAGGTAGGCGTCTATACCGTTTTGGTAAAGGCGACAGACGCGCGGGGAGCGAAATCGGAAACGTCATTACCGCTGAGGATTACTATCAACCAGACGCCGCTGCCTGTTCCTTTGACGCCGACAGGCCCGGCGGCCGTCGTGTGCAACACGCGTGCCACGTACACCGCGGTTCTTGCCAACAGGCTTATCTTCGAGCCGATCAGATTCGTTTTCGCTTGGGGAGACGGGTCGACAACGACGACAAGATTCTACACAACCGCCGAGATTTTTAATATGTGGCCGGCTATAGAGACGCACACGTGGTCGTTAGCTGGAAACTATGAGACTAAGGTCGAGACCGTTGTTGCCAACGGCACGGTATCCGGCTGGTCGCAACCGACCGTGGTAACGGTACGATAGACTGCGTCTTCCCTGTGATAGGATGATTTTATGAGGATTCTAGCGCCGGTTGATCATGTTGAGGAGATTGGCATCTTGGCCGAAGCAGGGGCCGACGAGTTCTACGGCGGCTTTGTGCCGGCTGAATGGAACATCGCCTATGCCGACGTCGGCTCCCTTAACAAACGCACCTTCGCGGACGCGCAATTCTCCACGGCCGCTGAACTGACCGCCGGAGTTGCAGCCGCCCACGCTCTGTCCCGCCCGTTCTTTTTGACCCTTAATAACAACTTCTATTCCGCCGCGCAACTTCCCCTGGTGCTGAGTGAAGTGGAGAGGGCCGTGAATCTTAAGATAGATGCGCTCATTGTTGCCGACCCCGGTCTTATCCTGGAGATTAAACGGCGGCGTTTTCCCATAGAGCTCCACATAAGCATCTTGGCTGGCGTAATGAACTCGGCCGCCGCTCGTTTCTATGGGGATTTGGGCGCGGCCCGCGTGGTGCTCGACCGTTCTCTGACGACCGCGGAGGCGGCGCGGATAATCGCCGCGGAACCCGAAATGGATTTTGAGGCCTTTCTAATGTACGGCAAATGTCCGAACGTGGAAGGCTTGTGTTCCTTCTTCCATGACGACAGCCCCGAACATATTTGGCCCTGCGGCTATCCTTGCGATCTGGTGCCCGCAGCCGCAGCGACTCCGGCGGCGGCGGTTCAGGCAACTTGGTCCGGCACGCCCCGGGGCAATGCCTGCGGCTTATGCGGCTATTATGAGCTGGAAAAAGCCGGGCTGGCAGCCGTGAAGATCGCGGGTCGGGGCCGTCGCACGGAAGAAAAGCTGCAGGCGGTCCGGGCCATCGCGGCATTGCGAGACGTGTCGCTGACGGGAGCCGGACCAGGCGCGATGGCTGAGATGGCGCGGCACGTCCATGTCGACATGTTCGACTCCGGCTGCGACCCATATTCCTGCTATTTTCCGGCAGAGGACTGATGACCGTGGAGCGCGCTGTCTACCTGACCGACATTCCCGATAAGTTCGATCCGGCCGGTTTCGACAGGCTGTATTTCGGCGCGGAATTTTGCGAGATCAAGATTCCCGGGGTTGAGGAGACCGCCGCCGCCAGCCTGACTGCGGCTGATTCCGGTCTCGGCTTCACCTTAGTAACACCGTATGTCACCGACCGTGGCCTAACATTGTTACGCGACGTATTTCTATCGCTGCCTGCCGATCGGTCGATCGAGGTTGTCTGTAACGACTATGGGACGATGCTTCAGCTGCGGCAAGAGCGACCTGATCTCACACCCGTTCTGGGCCGGCTCCTGTCAGGTCAGAAACGCGGCTTCGGTATCTCGTCGCGAAAGGCCGACGCCGGGCCCGCTTTGGCTGAAGACTGGCGTGCGTCGATCTTTGACTCCCCGATTCTGCGGAAGTACCTGAAAGACAAGGGTGTTGGCCGCGTCGAATTGGACAATCTGCCCCAAGGAATGACATCCGATTTTACTGACTCCGGTCTGACGGCATCTTTGTACGCGCCTTATGGTTACGTCACCACCACCCGATATTGTCCGTTCGCTTTCCAGGATGGGCGGTGGCTAAACATCGCGGGTGAATGCGGACGGGTCTGCCGGCAGGGTATGATAGAAGAGACGGCCGATATCTTTAACCGGCCGGTTTGGGTGGCCGGAAACGCCCAGTTTTATGAAAACCAAGACATTCAGTCGGACGAAGAACTCACGAAGCAAGGTTTTGACCGGATCGTATTCGAGCCGTCAATCCCGGTATAGGAGGACAAAAAGTGCATCATGACCACCATCACGGCGAAGGCGGCGTTTACTATCTGAGCCGTCCACCCCGGGTTAATTGGGACGACGTCGGCGGCTTTGACGACATCAAAGAGATATTGCAGGAAATGATCTCACTGCCCCTGAAGAATCCGGACATGATTAAGGAAATGAATATCGAGCCGCCAATGGGCGTTCTGATGTGGGGTCCGCTCGGCACCGGTATCAAGATGCTGGCCGAAGCGTCCGCTAAGGACGCCGGGGCGCATTATATCTACGTTTCCGGCCAAGAGATGTTGGGTAAACCCGAGGAACTGCGCAAAGCGTTTGCCGAGGCGCAAGAGAAGGCCCCCTGTGTTTTGTTCATTAGCGACGTAGAGTGGCTAGCGCCGCGGGCCGGAGCCGACTACGATTGGGCGCCGGGCAACCGCCGCGGCATCCCGCCGACTTTTGCTGACAAGGATTTGACGACCGTGTTTCTAGAAGAAATCGATAAGCTGCAAGGAGGCGGCGACGTAAACACAGTCGCTACCGGTGTAGCGCTAGCCGGCTCGTGTTATCGGATCGACGTGGTCGACCAGGCTCTGGTTAAGGAAAAGAGCCGGTTCAACAGAAAAATTTTTGTTCATCCGCCTACAGCGGCCGATCGTGAGGGCATACTGCGCATCTACATCAAGCGCTTGGAGCCGAATCTGGGCGGCGAGATAGACTACGCGCAGCTCGCCGAGAAAACTGAGGGTTTTGTCGGTTGGGACCTGGAGAATCTATGCAAGCGTGCGGCGCTCAACGCCGTCAAGGCCGGCTCGGCCAAGATCGAGATGCCGCATTTCCTGCAGGCTGTCGGCGAGATTGAGCCGTGGCTGACACCGGACATGACCGAGAAATATAAGGAACTGCGCGAGCTGGACTGTTCGCATTACTATACGTTTTAGGAGCGCATTATGTGTGAACGACCGGGGGAATTGAACTGTCCGTTCGTCGCCAAGACGGAGAGCGGTCACTACCATTGCGAATTGCCGGGCGCGGCAGACACTCTTGAAAAGGACCAGATCAACGGGTTCTGCTTGCGGCCGCACTGCCGGAAATGTCCCGACTATCAAACCTTCGAGGCGAGTAACTTCCCGCTTTTTAATCCCAAGAACAGAAGCTAGCCCTAGAGGCGCCGGCGATGGATACTCTAGACGCTATCTACAGCCGCAGAAGCATCAGGAAATTCACCGACGCCAAAGTTCCGGCTGAACTAATCGAAAAAATGTTGGAGGCGGCGACCAAGGCGCCATCCTCTACCAACCGGCAACCCTGGCGCTTCGTCGTTTTAGAAGGCGCCAAGAAAGACGAAGTCGTCGCCATACTCGTCAAGCGAGTGGTCCGCCTAAAGCGGTTCAAGACTCTCATCAGCGGCGCGGCGGCCACGACCAACCTCATGCAAAGCGCGCCGGTGCTCATTCTGGTTTTTAACGGAGCCAGCCGTAAACGTGGTCTGATAAGGCCATTATCCACGATCGTCAATGTCCTCGACGTACAGTCGATCGGCGGTTCGATTCAAACGATGTTGCTGGCCGCCCAAGAACTGGGGCTGGGAACTGTGTGGCTCGGCTATGTTTTTCTAGCGGCGCGGAAGATCGGCCAAGCCGTCGGCAAGAAAGAGCAGTTGATTGCTGCGGTCGCCGTTGGCTATCCGCACGAATCTCCTTCTCCCCGACCCAGAAAGAACTGGCAAGACGTGACAGAGTGGTTCAAATAGACCGGTCTGTCTCGGATAAATGCAAGACCATAGCTATCTTGCGATAATTGCTTACCCAATTTCCTTGACACATATGTTACAAGCCTGATAACCTCTAGTCACAATCGAATATTACTCCGACCCCGTCCGTCCCTCTGGGATGTCCGGGGCGATCGACCGGCCGGGTTTTGGCCGGGAGTCAGGGTGGGCCGAGCAATCGACCCGCCTCCCGAATTTGGAAAGGAGCGACGAATAGTCTATTGACGCGCGCTATCCTTTTCCTTGGGCAGCGCGTTTTTTATTATCCGGTGGTTGTTTAACAAGGGGGCAAAATGAAAGGGCTGAGAAGCACGAAAAAGACGATGTTGCGAACACTGGCCGCGGTTGTTCTGGGACTATTTCTGGCAATCGGAGCGTTCGGCTGTGCGACAAAGACGGAAACGAAACAGGCGGCCAAGCCGCTCCCGCCGGCGACAAACATGATTCTGGCGACGACCACCAGCACAGCCGATACCGGCCTGCTTGATTATCTGCTGCCGATGTTTGACAAGAAATATAACGTCAAGACAAAGCCAATCGCTGTGGGAACCGGCGAGGCGATTGCGATGGGTCAGCGCGGTGAAGCTGATGTTCTATTAGTGCACGCCCGGGCAAAAGAAGACAAATTCATGGCAGACGGCTTCGGTTCTCTGCGCAAGGACGTAATGTATAACGACTTCGTGATTATCGGCCCGGCGAGCGATCCAGCCGGTATCAAGGGCGCTAGTCCCGCCAAAGCGTTCGCGGCTATTGCGGCCGCGCAAGCGCCGTTCGTGACCCGCGGCGACAACTCCGGCACCTATACTAAAGAGTTGTCGATCTGGACAAAGGCTGCCCTTACGCCCGCCGGTGATTGGTACGTTAACGTCGGGCAGGGCATGGGAGAGGCGGCGAAGATCGCCAACGAAAAGCAGGCCTATATCCTGATCGACCGCGGAACGTTTCTGTCTCTTCAGAAATCCATCAGCCTGGTGATACTGGTCGAGGACCAGAAAGACCTCTTCAATCCGTATGGCGTGATCATCGTCAACAACGCGAAGTTTGCCAAGGTGAACGAGGTCGACGCCAAGAAGTTCGTCGACTGGATCACATCACCCGAGGTTCAAAAGCTCATCGGCAAGTTCGGGAAGGCCAAATACGGCCAGGCTTTGTTCACGCCCAGCGCGGCAACAGGGAACCCTTAAAGCAGCTTGTTGACGTTAGGCCAGCAGGACGCCGCCGTCTACGACGATGATCGAGCCTGTCATATAATCAGCCGCGTCCGAGGCTAGAAACAGCGCTACCTTCGCGACGTCGTCCGGGGTGCCCATTCGTTGAAGCGGAATGCGCGACGCGAAGCCACTGATCATCGCCTCGTCCATCTTGCCCGCTCCGGCTCCTTCGGTAAGAATACCGCCGGGTGCGATGCCGTTAACCAGGACATTGTGGGCCGCGTATTCGAGAGCGAGGCTTTTGGTCAGCATCAAGACGCCTCCCTTGGACGCGTCGTAGGCAGCCAGGCCGACCATTGACGGATGGAAGCTGTCGATTGATGCGACGTTAATGATTTTACCGCCTGACCCTTGGTTGATCATTTGTTGCGCGGCGGCTTTGGCGCAAAACGCTGTGCCCTTTAAGTTAACCTGGTAGACCTTGTCGAATAGATCAGTCGACGTTTCCGCCATGAGAGACATCGGGTAGATGCCGGCGTTGTTTACGAATATGTCGAGGGATCCGAATATCTCGACGCAGCGGGCGACAATGCCTTCCGCGTCTTGCGAGACGTCAGCTTTCATCGCGGCTACTCTTTCGCCCAGTTTTTCGGCGGACGCCTTAGCCGCGTCTTCATTCATGTCCGCAATCAGCACGTTGGCGCCCGCTTCGGTCAAGCGTTTCACGATACCGAAACCTATACCGAGCGCGCCGCCTGTTACGATGGCGTTCTTGCCTGACACACTGAATATTCCTTGGCCTGTCATTATTCCTCTTTGTTTAGCGCGACACGACTGAGTCGCCTGGTCGCGGCCTATATCTCTTTGACAAATAACACTCTCGCCAGGACTCCGAACAAAATTGCCAGTCCGACCGTAAGTCCCAGATCGAACCAGAACGGGAAGTCGTACAGCCCGATGGTCACGGTGCGCAGGGCGTCCACGGCGTAGGTCAACGGGTTGAACATCATTATCGTCCGCAGCCATTCCGGCAGCCACGGCATCGGGAAGATGGCGGTACTAAGGAAGAACATTGGCATTAAGACGACGTTGACGATAACTCCGAACCCCTGAAAACTCTTAATGCGCGAGGCGATGACGATTCCGATGCTGGTCATCATGATGGCCATGATCGCCATAACGCCGATAGCTTCGGCAACAATCAGCGGCGTGAGCGACACTCCGACTATCGGCGCCAGCGCCAGGACAATTACGCCCTGCAATAATGCCCAGGTAGCGCCGCTGAGCATCTTAGCCGTCGTGATTGCGCCGCGAGGAATCGGGGCGACCAATAACTCGCGCAAGAACCCGAATTCACGTTCCCAGACAATTGATATCGCCGATTGGACGCCGGCGAATAACAGAGTCATACCGATGATGCCGGCAAAGATGTACTGGCTGAAGGTGACGCCGCCGACGCTGCGAAAGGCCGCCCGCAGTCCGAGTCCCAAAACGACCAGCCACAGTATGGATCGAACCAGGCTGCCAATCAGCTGGCCTTTGTCGCGCCAGTTAACCACCAAGTCGCGCCGCCAAATCATATAGATCGCATCGAGATCCATTTAGCGGCCTCCCTTCGCCTTGGCCGCGATCCGGCTCATATGCTTATTGGTCAGGACGTCTTCGTCTCGGATAGCCTGGCCGGTAAGTTTTAGGAAGACGCCGTCCAGGGTCGTCTCGCCCGTCTGGCGTTTAAGTGCGGCGGGTGTATCGACGGCGACAAGCGCGCCTCGGTCGATGACGGCGACGCGGTCGCAATTCTCCGCCTCATCCATGTAGTGGGTCGTCATGAAGACGGTCATGTCATCGCGATCGGCCAGCCGCCGCAGATATTCCCAGATGCGATTGCGGGTTTGCGGGTCTAAGCCTAAGGTCGGTTCGTCCAGGAACAAGACCTTCGGGGAATGAAGCAAACCGCGAGCGACCTCCAGCCGGCGCCGCATGCCGCCGGAGAAGTTGTCCACGATATCGTCGGCGAATCGGGTCAGTTCCACCAGGTCGAGCACATCCGCCAGCCGCGCGTCGCGTTCCGCCCTAGGCACATGATAGACGGCCGCATGGAACGCAAGATTCTCGCGAGCGGTCAAACGGTTATCTAGGGTCGCTTCCTGGAAGACGACGCCGATCTGCCGGCGGACCTGGTCGGATTGGGCGGCAACGTCAAAGCCGGCGATTGTCGCGGTGCCGGCCGTCGGTTTTGCCAGCGTACAGAGCATACTGATGGTCGTCGTCTTGCCGGCGCCATTGGGGCCGACGAAACCGAAGAATTCGCCGGAGCCGACCGTGAAGTCGATGCCATCCACCGCGCTGAAATCACCGTATCGTTTCGTTAAGCCGTTGACCTCGATGACCGGGTTCTGCAACACTGTTCCCTTTCTTGATACTTCATTACTTCACTTAAATGGAGTAATGAAGTCGACTGGTGACGCGACCATTGTAATACTAAATGCTGGTGGGCCGCCATACGCCGGTGTTTGGCTCTTGACTTAGCCGGGCCGACCCTGGTATTCTCAAAGCATAGATTGCAACAAATCATACAAACTCTCCGACCCTCGCCGCACCCACGCGGACGGCGAGGGCATCCCGGCTGATTGAGTCGGGAAAGGGTACAGCGAGCGATTTCTGTGCCTCCCGCGCTTGGAAAGGAGAGAAGTGTGTTCTCTGAATGCGCTTTCCACTATGCGGGGAAGCGCGTTTATTTTTGTCAGGACGATTAGCAAGGAGAAGCCATGGACGCTGCGAAGAAAACGGAACTGGCGGAAGCGGTAAAGGCTGCAGCAACCGGGGGCAAGATCACTTGTCCCGAAGCGCGCGAGATCGCCGAAAGATTGGGCCTGCCCTACACGGTTGTCGGCAAGGCCTGCAACGAGCTGGAAATAAAGGTCATGGGTTGTTCGTTGGGGTGCTTCTAGTCAAAGATTCGGGCGAACAAGAGGGAGTCGCGAACTATGTCTGTGATTTGGGACGGCATAGTCCAAGCCGTCAAAATGATCGTCGGTTTTAACACCGACCTTATAGTTATCCTCCTGACGTCATTGAAGGTTACCGGGACGGCGACACTGATCGCCATGGTGCTGGGTCTGCCGTTGGGGGCATGGCTTGGCCTGACCGAATTTAGAGGCCGGAAATTCCTGGTTGTCCTGACAAACACCGGTATGGCCTTGCCGCCCGTTGTCGTCGGGTTGTTCGTCTTCTTGATGTTGTCGCGCTACGGGCCGTTCGGCGGTCTCGATCTCCTCTATTCGACTCGCGCGATGATTATCGCCGAGGTGATTATCGCTACTCCCATGGTGATCGGCGTAACCTTGGCGGCCGTCCAAGCGCTCGATCCGAAACTGATCGCTCAGATAGTCTCGTTAGGTGCGACACGATTGCAATTGTTCTTCAAAGTCGTCAAGGAGGCCCGCCTGGGTCTACTGGCGGCGGTCGCGGCTGGATTCGGCGCCATCATAAGCGAGGTCGGCGCGGTTCTCATGGTCGGAGGCAACATCAAGGGGCAGACACAGGTGCTAACGACGGCGATCGTCCAGGAGACGAGACAAGGCCACACGGCCATCGCTATCGCCTTGAGCATCATCCTGTTGGCTTTGGCTTTCCTGGTCAACTGGATTATTACCGTAACGCAGCAGAAGAAGGTTTAAATGGACTCGGCACTCGTTACCATTAACGATATTCTAGTTGAGCGGGCCGGGCGGATCATTCTAAATATCCCATCCTTTGACGTTCGGGAAGGAGAAACGCTCGCGCTCGTCGGTCAGACTGGCGCCGGTAAGAGTACTCTCCTGAGCGTTTTAGGTTTTGCCTTAAAGCCTGACAAGGGCAGCATATTTTGGCGGGGCGCCGCGGTCGGCAACGGCAGACCGGGCTCCGATGTCCGACGCCGCATTTCCATGGCTTTTCAATCACCCTTGTTGTTCAGGGGTACTGTGCAGGACAACGTCGCCTACGGTTTAAAACTACGGCGAATCCCGGCCGCCGATGTTAACAGGAAAGTCACCGCGATGTTGGACATGTTCGGCATAGGGAATCTAGCGACCGCGAACGCAGCCTCGTTGTCCGGCGGGGAAGCGCATCGCGTCTCCCTGGCACGCGCGGTTGTGTTCGACCCGGAGCTGCTGCTTTTGGACGAGCCGATGGCCTCCTTGGATCCGGGTACTAAAGACAATCTAATGAAGGAAGTCACTAAGATAGTCAAAGAGCTGGGGCTGACCTGTTTATACGTGACTCACAGCCGGGAAGAGGCCTACGCCGTCGCCGACCGGCTGGCCGTCATCGACACGGGCAAAATCGTTCAGAGCGGCTCGGCGGAAGACGTATTTTACCGGCCGGCCACGGCGTCGGTCGCTGCGTTCGTAGGTACGGAGAATATTCTGCCGGCTGCCGTTGTCGACACGGAGGGCGGGCTGGCGCAGTTACGGATTATCGGAGCGGCACCGGAAACGTCAATCGAGGCGGTGACCGACGCGGCCGTTGGCGCCACAGTAACCGCGTGCATTCGTCCTGAGGAAGTCTCTGTCGATCCGGCAGAGCCCGGCGCGACCGGCAGCCGGCGCAACCATTTGACGGGCCGCGTTACGGACGTAACCGTATTGGGCCCGACAGCCCGGATCGCCGTCGATTGTGGCTTCCCGCTGACGGCGCTGATTACGCGGCGGTCGCTAGGCGAGCTCGCCTTAGCTCCCGGCACCCCGGTCACCGCCGGTTTCAAGGCGACCGCCGTGCACGTTATACAATAGGCAGTTAGAGACTGGTGTTTTGGTGGGAACCACAGCACCAAGAGCAAACGGGGAATTAATGATTTCGATAGAGGAAGCGCATAACCTAATAATGGCAAGCACCGAAGCGTTGCCGGCGTGCGAGACGGCCCTGGATGACGCGCTCGGTTTGGTTTTGGCGGCCGATATCGTGAGCCGTGACGCCATTCCTTCATTTAACAACTCAGCCATGGATGGTTACGCCGTCAGGGCGGCCGATATCGCCGACGCGACGCCGGAATCACCGGTGAATCTGTCGGTTGTCGCGGACGTCAAAGCCGGTGATGTTGCCAATGTTCCGGTTAAGACAGGCCAAGCGGTTCGCATCATGACCGGCGCCCCGGTGCCGGCTGGAGCCGACGCCGTTATCCGAGTAGAAGATACTATGACAGAAGCCGGGCGAGAGCGCGCTGCATTCGAGCGCGCGCCGGCCGCGTCAGACAAACTATCGCCGGTCCTGGTGTTGCGCTCTATTCCAGCCGGCAGAAACGTCCGGTTGGCCGGGGAAGACGTCAAGCCGGGAGAAATAGTACTGGCCGCGGGCCAGACTCTGGGACCGGCCGACATCGGCTTGCTCGCTAGTTTGGGTTTTCCCAAAGTCCCGGTTTATCACCGGCCGCGCGTCGCCGTTATCACGACCGGCGACGAGTTGCTGGAAATCGATCAACCGCTGGAGCCCGGCAAGATTCGCAACAGCAACGCTTATTCCCTGGCCGCCCAGATCAAACAAGCCGGCGCGATACCGGTGCGCTATGGCATCGCCGCGGACACGCCCGCGGCCGCTCGGGAGTTGTTTCAAAAGGCGCTGGCAGAGTGCGATGTGCTGTTGACAACCGGCGGTGTCTCGGTTGGAGAGTATGATTATGTTAAAGACGTTTTGGCTGACATAGGCGCCGCCAAGGTGTTTTGGGGAGTGGCGCAGAAGCCGGGCAAGCCGCTCGGCTATTGGAACTTCAAGAACAGGCACATCTTTGGCTTGCCGGGAAACCCGGTGGCGGCGATGGTGAGCTTCGAGGAATATGTGCGCCCGATGCTGCGCCGCCTGATGGGCCAGCGCTTGCTATTTCGCCCGGCGGTTACCGGTACGCTAGTCTCGAGCGTTAGAAAACGCCCCGGTCGCGTACATATAATCCGTGTTCACGTGGATAAAAAAGGGGCCGAATACCTGGTCGACAGCACCGGTCCGCAAGGGTCGGGCATCTTGCGGTCGATGGTCCTGGCGGACGGTTTGGCTTTTATTCCGGCCGATGCAGAGTCCATGCCGGCCGGCTCGTCGGTAACGGTTCACCTGATCACGCTTCCAGAGGATCACTAGCGGTACAGCAGAGAGCATAGGGATTATAGTGAGCATAGAGATAATAAAACACAAGACTAAATCCATTCTCAATAATCTCGATAATCCCAATTACCTTGTCAGAAAGGACAACACGTGCTAATAGATTCATACGGGCGCACAATCGATTACCTGCGTATTTCTGTCACAGACCGCTGTAACTTGCGGTGCGTCTACTGTACACCCGAAGAGGGTGTCGACCTTTTAAACCACGCAGACGTTCTTTCGTACGAGGAAATGCTGGATTTCAGCCGGACTGCTGTCGAGCTCGGAATAAAGAGCATCCGCCTCACGGGGGGCGAGCCGTTGGTCAGGCGTGACTTTGTCGGCTTTGTTGAGAGACTGGCCGCTATCCCGGGCCTGGAGGATGTTTCGCTGACGACCAACGCGGTCTTGCTGGAAGAATTTGCGGAGCCGCTGTATAGGGCCGGCGTACGGCGGGTCAACATCGGCATTGATACCCTGAACCAGAGCGCCTTTAAACAAATTACCCGCCGGGACGAAGCGGCTCGCGCGATTACCGGGATTCACCAGGCCATCGACGTAGGGATGAAGCCGGTCAAGCTGAACGTTGTCGTGATGCGCGGCGTAAATGATGACTTCGCGCCGTTTGTCGCGCTGGCCCGCGAGCTGCCGGTGTATATCCGGTTCATCGAATACATGCCAGTCAGTAACGGCTTGAAAAACGAGTTCTTTGTTGCCGGCGCTGAGATATTGGAGCGTCTCGGCACCTTCGGCGAGCTCGAGGCCGCTCCGGCGCCCGCCGGTTCCGGTCCCAGCCGCAAATACTGGCGGTTTGCCGATTCATTGGGCGCGTTCGGCCAGATATCCGCGATGACGGAACACTTTTGCCCCGAATGCAGCCGGCTGCGGTTGACCGCGGACGGCAAGCTAAGGGTCTGTCTTTTTTGTGACGCAGAAATTGACGTCAAACCGGCGCTGCGTCCCGTCTTTGATAGAATTAAGACGGCGGAGCTGATTGAGCTGGCCGTGGCCAGCAAGCCGGAAAAATACTCGCTCGACGGCCGCGCCGCTAACGGGCGCACCATGGGACAAATCGGAGGCTAGGATGGCGGATAAACTTAGTCACTTAGACGAAACAGGTGCGGCCCATATGGTCGACGTAGGCGGCAAGACTGAGACGCGCCGGGAGGCTACGGCCGAAGCGCTGGTCAAGATGTCCGCCGCGACGCTCAAGCTGGCCGTCGAAGGTCAATTAAAGAAAGGCGATGTTTTTGGCGCGGCGCGTATCGCCGGCATCATGGCCGCCAAACAAACACCGCGACTGATTCCTCTCTGCCACCCGCTGCCTTTGGACGCTGTAGACATCTCGTTCTCTGTTGACGAAACTGCGTCAACCGTTACGGTTACCGCTACAGCCATTACTACCGCGCGCACCGGGGTGGAAATGGAGGCCTTAACGGCCGCCACGGTAGCCGCCCTGACGGTCTACGATATGTGCAAGGCGGTAGAAAAGGGCATCGAAATCGAAAAGATTCGCCTTATCAAGAAATCAGGAGGCAAGAGCGGCATATGGCAGAGGTAGTAGCTGTAAACATAAGTGAGAAGAGAGGCATCAAGAAACACTCTGTGCCAACAATAACGATGGTCGTCGATCACGGCATTGCGGGCGATGCGCACGCCGCCGATTGGCATCGCCAGGTCAGCTTGCTGGCGCAGGAAAGCGTCGACAAAATGCAGGCCGGCCTAACGAATATCCAACTCCAGCCGGGCGATTTCGCGGAGAATATCACGACCATCGGCATCGAGGTTGCCAAGCTTCCAGTCGGCACCAAGCTGCGGGTGGGGGACACGGTTGAGCTGGAAGTCACCCAGATCGGCAAGGAGTGCCATCTGTCGTGTGAAATCCGTAAGCAGGTCGGTGATTGCGTGATGCCGCGGGAAGGAATATTCACAATCGTGCTGACGCCCGGCGATATCAAACCGGGGGACAAGATAGAGGTGCTGGCGTGAAAGCGGCAATTCTTACTGTCAGCGACAAGGGCAGCATTGGTCAGCGGGAAGACACCAGTGGCGCCTTCCTTAAACAAGCAATGCTGGATATGGGCGCCGACATAGTCGCCGCCGACATCGTGGCGGATGACTACGAGGCCATCCGGGCTAAGCTTATTATTTACGCTGACATAAAACTGGTTGATTTGGTTCTGACAACAGGAGGCACAGGCTTGTCGCTGCGCGATGTAACGCCGGAAGCGACGGCCGAAGTTATCAACCGGCCCGCGCCCGGAATCACCGAGGCGTTGCGCCAAAAAAGCCTGGAGATAACGCCCCAGGCGATGTTGTCCCGAGCCGTCGCGGGCCAGCGTGACAAAACCCTGATCATAAACCTTCCCGGGAGCCTAAAAGCAGTGCGCGAACAGATGGCTGTTTTGTTGCCGGTCTTGCCGCATGCGCTGGAAATGGTCGCGGGACAGGGGCACGGTGACTAACACCGCAGTCGCTAACCGCCGAGGTGCCACGCTTGTCTTGGGAATCGGGCTTTGTGTGTGTGTCGCCTGTGCTGTTCTGCTGGCCTGGCTGGCGCCTGCCGAGCGGCAATTGGGTGATGCCGCCAAATTGATCTACTTCCACGCCGCCCTGGTCTTCGTCAGCATGGCACTAGTTTCCGTTGTCGGCTTATTGGGTTTGCTTCATCTGGCGACGGGTCGCCGGGTCTTCTTTGAATGGTCTCAGCCGGCCAAAGCGGTCACGCTCATCTTTTGGTTTGTCTATATAACCTCCAGCGTCCTGGCCATGAAGCTAGCCTGGGGCGGAATCATCTGGACTGAACCGCGGTTCCTTTTGGCCGCCTCCATCTTGGTAACGCTGGTGGCCATCGCACTCTTGGAGACGGTTTTCGAACAGCCGAAGATCATCAGCTTTCTTAACGTTGTCATGGGCGTGGTTGTCTGGATACTGGTGGCTCGCGTCCCCGCCGTAATGCATCCGACCACGAATCCAATTAGTAATTCATCTAGCTCCCTGATTAAGTATGATACTTTAGGTATATTCATTTCCTTGGCAGCCGCGGCGATCATTTCCGTCCTTTTGGTCCGCCGCCTTACGAGCAAAGGGGAACCAAAGTGACGGCTGACTCCAACCGGCTAGGCCGGCCATCTCGCCGCGCGCCGCGCCGCGGCCTAAAAGGCTGGACGCCGCTGTTTGGTTTGGCGCTTCTGTTGATCCTGATCATCGGAATACCTTCCGTCTACACGTCTCGCGATAGCTTCTGCGGCACTTGCCACGTAATGAAGCCGTATTACGCCACCTGGACAAAATCGACGCACGCGAAGGCAGGCTGTTTGTCTTGTCATAGCGGTTCGGGGATTATCGGCTGGGGCGTCGCCAAAGGCGCCCTGTTTCGCCAGATCGTTGTCGCGATCGTTTTCCGTCCCGACGCGGCAGAGGCCGGACCTTCCGTACCCAACGCCAACTGCATTGTGTGCCACGCCGAGCATCGTAAGATCACAATGCAAAACGACCTCAAGCTGCCTTCCGGGCATCACAAGATGAAAGGCAACCCGTACAAGTGCGTCGATTGTCACAAAAACTTGGTTCACGACCAGACCCCGAAGGCCAAGAACACAGTTCAGATGAAGGACTGTATCTCCTGCCATAAGGCCAGGAAGGCACCAGTCAAGTGCGAGATATGTCATTACAATAAAGGGAAGAAATAGCCTGCTCCCCAGCTTGGACGTTGTCTTTTAGCCTAAAACTTGTTACATTTATAGAGATGCCTGCCGCTCATCACACGCTTTAAGGTCGGCATTTCTTTTTGTCCCATTCAAGAGGTGATTAGTTTGGAGAAACGAAGCAAAAACCGCCTGGTCGTTGTGACCGTTATTATCCTTGGTTTGCTGGCCATCCTGTTGTACTCGGCCACACGCGGCGGCAATAACCTGTCGTATTTTAAGACGGTGACAGAGATCAACAACGATTCGACGCTGATCGGCAAGTCGGTTCGGGTCGGCGGGAAGGTCATACCGAAGACGATAGTCAAGAGCGGAACCAAGGCCACTTTCAAGATAACCGATTCCAAGAACCAGATCACAGTGACCTATAACGGCGCTTTGCCAGCGACTTTCGCGGACAATATCCAGGTCATTGCCGAGGGCACCTACAAGAAAAAGGGTCTGGTCGAAGCCGAATCCTTGGTGACCAAATGTCCGTCAAAATACGAGAATCAGCCAATCGTAACCAAATAGAGCAAAGGAGCTTCAATGACGTACCTTGGGTATATCGCCCTGGTTTTAGCCGCCATAGCAGCTGTGTCGGCAGTCACTCTTCTCTACGTACGCTCCGGTAGGACGGGTTCGCCCGAGCATCAAATGAAGCTCCCGTACCAAATGGTTTATGCCATATTCGGGTTTGTCACCCTGGCCTGCCTGATCCTGCTCTACGGTTTCATCGCCAAGGTCTATTCGTTTGATTACGTCGCCGCCAACTCCAGCGCGGACATGAGCCTGTTCTATCGCATCAGCGCGTTCTGGGCCGGCCAGGAGGGTTCGTTCCTCTTGTGGTTGTGGTTCGTATCAGGCGCGGCGGCGCTGATCGCCTACCTGCGCTCCCATGTCTATGACGTTCTCACGAGCAACGCCCTGATGGTCATGAGCGCCGTCCAGGCATTCATGCTGGCCTTCATGCTGGTCTTGGGCAACCCCTTTAAGATCGCGGCCGTCACGGTCGGTTTGGGAATCAATCCGCTGCTGCTGCACTGGGCGATGGTCCTCCATCCTCCCACGTTGTTCATGGGCTACGCGCTGATGACGGTGCCGTTTGCCTATGCGCTCGCGGCGCTGCTTACCGGCGACGCCTCGCCAGCTTGGGTTGAGCGCAGCCAACGGTGGACGCTCGTCGGCTGGCTGTTCTTGTCGCTCGGCATATTTCTCGGCGCGGCCTGGGCCTATGTCGTTCTGGGCTGGGGCGGCTACTGGGGTTGGGATCCGGTTGAGAACGCCAGCTTGTTACCATGGCTAGGCGCCACAGCGCTCCTGCATTCGTTCCACATCTACCGCCAACGTCAGAGTTTCAAACGCTGGGCGGTGTCGATGAGCGTTTTCGCCTTCTTCATGGTCATAATGGCGGCGTTCATGACTCGCGGGGGCATCGTTCAATCGGTACACAGCTTTGAAGGCACAACGGCCATTCTCGTCTACTATGCGGCCGTCATCGTCACCGTCCTGGGCGTTACCGGCTATCTGCTTTTCAACCGGTGGCAGGCCTTTGAGAGCAAGCACATTTTCCAGTCGTATCTGTCGCGTGACGCCGTCTATCACATCAACAACATCTTGCTCATATTCTGCTCGCTGATCATTCTAGTTGGCGCGTTCTTGCCGCAAATCACCAAACAGACGGTCGGAGCGGGCGTTTATTCGGCGATCGCGCAACCTCTCGGTATCGTTCTTTTGTTCTTGATCTCTGTCTGTCCTTTACTCAGCTTTGGCGAGACGAACCTGATGAAATTCGGCCGGCGGGCGCTTGTTCCGGGAGTAATCGCTTTGGTTAGCGCTGTGCCGTGGTACTTCTATTGGAAGAGCCTGGAGGCGATGGTTAAATCGGTCAATCCGACGCAGGTCTTGCCGGCCAACGGTTGGCTCGGGTACGTCGGTTTTGTCGTCGCGACCTTTGCCATCGCTGCTGCTTGCCAGATATACGGCAGCAAGATCAGGCAGAGGATGCAGAGCGGGGAAGGCCTCGCAGCGGCGGTTGGCGGTTTCTTCATGAAGACACCCGGGCAAGCCGGAGGGTTTATTACCCACCTCGGTTTGGCGATCGTCGTCATCGGCCTGATCGGCAGCTCGATGTACACGGTGTCACTGTCCAAGACTCTGGCGGACAAAAAGGGCGCCAGCTTCAGCGCCGGTAAAATGAAATTCACCTATCAGGGTTATGAACAAACCAAGGGAACGGGAAAAGAGATCAACACCACAGTCTTTAAGGTTGTCGACGAGAACGGCCACGCGCTAAGAAACGCCGAACCAGCCTACATCTACTATACGGTGCGAGAGCAACCCGGCATGAACGCCGACGTGATTATTCAACCGTTCCGCGATATCTTCATGGTGTTCCAGGGAATCAACAACTCCAATCAGCTGATTTTTGAGGTCAAGATCAACCCCTTGATCTCTTTTGTCTGGGCCGGCAGTATACTGCTAATCCTAGGCGTCATCATCGCCGTGGTGCCGAAACGGCCGGGCGCCCCGGCAAAATGAACACGGCTGGCCCGGCGCTAGAGGTCCGAAGCTTAACCAAGAATTTCGGCCGGCGGGCGATTTTGGCGGGTATCGATCTGACGCTGGATCGCGGCGAGTTTCTGCTCCTGCTTGGCCCTAACGGCGCGGGGAAGACGACCCTGCTGCGCGTGCTGGCAACACTGCTGGCGCCAACTGCCGGCGACGCGTCTGTCCTCGGCTATTCCCTAAAGAGCGACCCGACTGAGATTCGCCGTCGTATCGGTTTCATTTCCCACAGCCATCTTCTCTATCGTGACCTGACGACCTATGAGAACCTCCGCTTCTATGGCGAGATGTACGGCGTGGAAGACTTGGACGACCGCATTACGGAACTGCTCGAACGGGTCGAGCTTACCCACCGGCGTTACGACACCGTGCGCGATTTCTCCCGCGGTATGTTTCAACGCTTGGCCATAGCGCGCGCGCTGCTGCATCGCCCCGAACTGCTTTTTTTGGATGAACCACAAACCGGGCTCGATCCGCACGCCGTGGATATTCTGGACGGCATCATTGAGGAGCTGCGGGCCGACCATACTTTTGTCATGGTCACGCATAACCTTGAACGCAGTCTGGAGCTGGGAACCAAGGCAATCATCCTCAAGAACGGCCAGATCGTTTACGATTCCGCCGACCGGCCAGACCCCGCCGAACTCAAGGCTACCTACCGGCGCGTCTGCGTCACGGGAGACAGCAATGAGTGCGACTAAGCAGTTCTGGGCCATTCTGCGCAAGGATCTTCTGCTGGAGATCCGCAGCAAGGATGTCTTTACGTCGACCTTCCTGTTCAGCATCATGGCGCTGGTCATCTTCCATTTCGCGTTCTCGCCGAACCTTAAGGACCTGACACCGGTTGCCGCGGGAATGTTGTGGGTCGCCGTGCTGTTCACGTCCCTGCTCGGCCTTAACCGCAGCTTTGTTCATGAGAAGGATGAGCAGTGCTTGGACGGCTTGTTGCTGACGCCGGTCGATCGCCCGGTCATCTTTCTGGCGAAACTAGCGGGCAATCTGATTTTCCTTATCGTTCTACAAGTAATCGTCGTGCCGATCTTCGCGCTCTTTTTTCTGGGCGGATTAACGGGCGCAGCTGCCCTCAAGCTGGCGATGGTCTTACTGCTCGGCGATTTGGGGATTTGTGGCGTTGGTACGCTGTTGGCAACAATATCGGCCAATACCCGGGCGCGTGATCTACTGCTGCCGATCCTATATCTGCCGGTTATGACACCGTTCATGATGCAGGTGGTTTCCTATACAAACGCCCTCATCATGGGGGGTACGGCGGCCGTTGACATGAGCTCTTGGCTATATTTGATCATCGCTTTTGATATAATATTCCTCCTGGCCGGATACGCACTTTATGATTTCGTGATTGGTGAGTAGTTTCAGGAGTCCAAGGAGTACGAAGAGTACAAGGAGTACAATGAACCGGAAAAACATTACGATAGGGCTTTCAATTCTGGCTGGCGTCCTGTTGGTTATCTCACTCTATGGCATCTTCGTGGTCGAGCCGGTGCTGCCGGCGGCCCAGACCGGTTTCTCACAGAAGATATTCTATTGGCATCTGCCTGTGGCCATCTTGAGTTTCATCGCGTTCCTGGCGACGCTGGTCTTTAGCGTTATGTATCTCATCAAGAAGGAACTGAAGTATGACGTAGCGGCGTATTGCTCGGCTGAGCTGGGGCTGGTGTTCGGTGTCGTTTTGATGGTATTCGGAATGACCTGGGATTATCTCGCCTGGGGCGTCTGGTGGACCTGGGACCCGCGACTGACGACCTACCTCATCCTATTGCTGCTTTTCGGGGCGTATTTCTTCTTGCGCTCCATGGTGACCGAGCGCAGCCGGCAAGCAACGTTTGCCGCGGTCTTTGGCATTATCGCCGCCCTAGACGTGCCCGTCTCGTTCTTGTCCACGCGCTTAATCAAGAACGTCCTGCACCCGGTCGTGATCGGGGCAAAAGATTCGGGCCTTGAACCCAGCATGTACATCTGGCTGCTGCTGTCGATGCTTGGCTTTACGTTGCTATATGTCGCGCTCCTGTTGGTAAAGATCGATATCGAAAACATGCAAGACGGCTTGCGCGACGTCAAAGACGCCATCGAAAACGGAGGGAAATAATATGCCTGATATCAAAATGGCCCCGTACGTTCTGGGCGCTTATGTGGTCGCCTGGTTGCTTCTAACCGGATATGTAGGTTACCTGGCTGTTAAAATAGCCAAGTTGAAACAGGAAATAACGCATCTGAGCGATACTGTTCGCAAAACACCATCTGCCTAAGCAAATCGCAAAGGACATCCTTTGAATAATCTCGTAACCGTCTTCTTTTGGTTGGCATTGATCGCCGCCGCGGCCAGCGCAATATTCTATGTCCGCAATTTCTTCGCTGAGGGCGAAAGCGATCGCCTTGAGTCTCTGTCCAGCGACCTTGGTGTTGCCGCTTTCGCGTTGTTATCGGCGTCTCTCGTCGTCAAATGGCTGTACTTTGGCCTGACCGAGTTCGGTATTCAATTCGGAACCCGCGCCGTGTACGCACTTTGTTTACTAGGCGCCTATCTGATCAGTGAATCGCTGTACGCCGGCCGGATGCCGCGCATTAAGGCAGCCGGTATGCTGGTCATGCCGGCCGTTTTGGTCTTGCAGTTCTGGGCCTGGGCCGGTTACGGACTGGAATACACAATCACGCCGGCCCTCAAGAGCGTCTGGGTCGTCGTGCATGTTCTGTTGGCACTGCTGGCCTATGGCGCGTTGACCGTCGCGCTGGCGGCCGCGGTTCTGCAGATAGTCGAGGAAAACCGGCTTAAGAAGAAGAAACGGCTGGGGCGCGTGTTTCGCAAGTTCCCGCCCCTCGAAACACTGGACAGCCTGGCCTACAAAGCGACCTCCGTCTCGTTTCTCTTTTTGACCCTCGTCATCATCACCGGAGCCTTGCGGGCCCAGATGCTGCCCGCCTGGCAGGCTTGGTACTCTGACCCAAAGATCCTGTCGGCCGTCGTCACCTGGGCCGTCTTCGGCGGATACATTGCGGGTCGTTTGTTTTTGGGTTGGCGCGGCCGGCGAGCCAGCGCGGCCATCATCGTCGGTTTTTTAGCCGCTCTCTTTACCTATTTCGTCAACTACATTCTGCCAAGTATCCACAACTACGGAAGTGGATTTTAGATGCACATAATAGTTTTGGGATTAAGTCATAAGACGGCGCCGATCGAGGTGCGGGAGAAAATCTCGTTTCCCGCCGCCGACCAGGCGAGTCACCTCGATAGCCTACTGATGTCTCCGAGCGTGGCCGAGGCCGCCATTCTCTCGACCTGCAACCGGACGGAGCTGTACGCGGTTGTCGATGACCCCGATCGGGGCAAGAACGACCTCACCGCCTATCTCGCCGAGTTCAGCGGTTTCAAACGCGAGGACCTGGAAAAACACCTCTACAGCAGTACTCTCGATAGCGCCGTGCATCACCTGTTCCGGGTCGTGTCCAGTCTCGATTCGATGGTCTTGGGCGAGGCGCAGATTCAAGGCCAGATCAAGGAGTGTTATTCGGTTGCGCTGGAGGCCGAGTCGACCGGCGTTATCTTTAACAAGTTGTTCGCTAACGCCATCCGGGTCGGCAAGCGGGCCAGAAGCGAAACCGCCATCGGCGAGAGCGCGCTGAGCATTAGTTCCGTCGCGGTCGAACTGGCCATGAACGTTTTTGAGGACCTGAGCGGCCGGACCGTGTTAATAATCGGCGCGGGTGAGATGAGTGAGCTGACCGCGCAAGCGCTGAAGGACAAGGGTGTGACGGCGATTGTCGTCGCCAACCGGACATACGAACGGGCGGAGGAATTCGCCCGAAAATTCGGCGGCCGGCCGGCCCGTTTCGAAGACTTTCCCGCTGAGATGAGGACCGCCGATATCGTCGTCTCATCAACCGGAGCCTCGGGGTTTGTTCTTACCCGAGACATGATGGCGGACGTGATGCGCGGCAGGAAGCATCGGCCTATCTTTTTGGTCGACATTGCCGTGCCGCGGGACATCGCGCCGGATGTTGACTCCCTGAACGGCGTATTCCTTTACAACATCGATGACCTGCAGTCTGTTATCGCCTCCAATCTGGCCGACCGGGAACGCGAGGCCGAAAAGGTCGAAAGCATAATCGAGGAAGAGGTCGACGCTTTTACAGCCTGGTTAGGATCACTAGACATAGTTCCGACGATCGCGGCTCTGAAGAAACGGGCGGAGGAAATCCGCACGGCCGAGGTCGAGAAGACTCTGCATAAACTTGATAACCTGTCGGATAAAGAGAAGAACGAAATCAACGCGCTAGCCAAAGTGGTATTGAGCAAGATTCTGCACGAACCGATAACGCGGCTTAAGGAACACGAGCACGAAAAGGAACGTTACCGACATCTAGAAACGGTGCGCTATCTGTTCGACTTGCCCGCCGAGAAGTCTGAAAAGGCTGCGGACAAGCGGGAATCAGCCGCCAAGACACGAAGGGAAGATAAATGAAGAATATCCGTATCGGGACGCGGGGCAGTCAGCTGGCTTTATGGCAGTCTGAGTTTGTGGCCGCGCGCCTGCGGGAGGAATATCCCGACCTGGCAGTCGAGCTTGTCAAGATCAAAACGACCGGCGACAAGATTCTGGACGCCCCTTTAGCCAAGATCGGCGACAAGGGTCTGTTTGTTAAGGAGATCGAGGTTGCCCTCTTAAGCGGGGACGTTGATATCGCCGTTCATTCGGCCAAAGACATGCCGACGGAGATTCCGGCCGAACTCATCCTGGCCGCGTACCTGAAGCGGGATGACCCGTCTGATGCTTTGATTTCGCGGCGAGGCGAACTTCTTGACGATCTGCCGACCGGCGCGGTCGTTGGTACCAGCAGCCTTCGCCGGCGAGCCCAATTGGCCGCCTACCGGCCTGATCTAAAATTCGTTGATTTGCGCGGTAACGTCGATACGCGGCTCAGGAAACTAGACGAAGAGAACCTCGACGCCATACTTTTGTCCGGCGCCGGCTTGATTCGTTTGGGGTGGGGCGATAGGATAACCGAGCGGATTAAACCGGCAATCGTTGTAACGGCGGTTGGCCAAGGCCTGATCGTCATCGAGACAAGGCAAGATAACGCCGCGGCGCGCGAGATGGTCGCGTTTCTGGACGATGCGGAAACATCGACGTGCGTGCGTGCGGAACGGATATTCTCGGACGCGATAGGCGGCGGTTGCCAGGTGCCGATGGGGGCTTATGCCGTTTTGGACGGAGCTAATCTGCATATGGACGCGGTGGTCGCCAGTGTGGACGGTACGCGCGTACTGCGCGACGAGATCGAAGGACCGGCGGCGGACGCGCAGCGTCTGGCTCTGGAAATGGCCGGACGGCTATTGGATGCCGGGGCTCGAGACATATTGGACGAGATAAGACAAGAGTGTGAATGAAGAGTCTATCAGGTAAGACCATTGTCATAACGAGGGCCAAAGCGCAGGCGGCCGAACTGGTCGCGGAACTGGAGCGTTTGGGCACCCGCGTAGTCGAATTCCCGACAATTAAGACCGTACCCCTGGAGAGTTACCAGAAGGTTGACTACTCCCTGGAGCGTATCGACGCCGCTCTGGCCAAGGGGATTGTTCACTACGAGTGGATCATATTCACGTCAACCAACGCGGTTCGGTTTTTCCTGGGCCGTCTGGTCGCGACCGGCCGGCCTGTTGCGTCGCTGATCGGGGCCAAGATCGCGGCTGTTGGACCCGGTACGGCCAAGAAGCTGGAAGAAGCCGGCCTGCGCGTCGACTTGATGCCGCAAGACAACAAAGCCGAAGGCCTGGTTCAGGCGTTCAGCCTGCTAAACATCTCCGCCAAGCGGATATTGCTGCCGCGCGCGGAGGCGGCTCGCGACATCCTGCCGGACGGGTTGATCCGCATGGGGGCTATCGTCGATGTCGTGCCGTGCTACCGTACTATCGCGGATGAGGCCGGCGCGGCCCGCGTCAAAGCGGCTCTGGAACGGGGCGTTGACGTCATCACCTTTACCAGCGGTTCGACCGTACAGAACTTCTTGGGGCTACTTAAGGACATCGATTTGGCCGCCGCTTTACGCGGGGTCAAGATGGTCTATATCGGCCCGGTCGCCGCGGAAACCGGCCGGCGTCTCGGGCTGGAAGTATCCGCTATCGCCCAGCAGCACACACTTCACGGCCTGGTTCTGGCGATTCAGGGTTTGTACGAACGCTGACCAGGATATGTTAAAATTAATTCTTTGCCCGGGGGTGTAGCTCAGTGGGAGAGCGCTGCGTTCGCATCGCAGAGGCCGGGGGTTCGAATCCCCCCACCTCCACCAATAATCCGCAAATATCTTTAAGCTACGTTGCTGATATTTGCGGATTGTTTATTTTGTCGGGGATTCGAACCCCCGGCCGAGGGGGATTCTTAAGGGGGAGAAACTCCCCCTTAAAACTACTGTCAGGAAGGGGAGATATCAGAGGGGAAACCTTTGGTTGCCCCTCTGAAGGAGCGCGGACAGTTAGGTGGCCGCGCGACGGCGGGTGGGTTCGAATCCCCCCACCTCCACCAATAATCCGCAAATATCTTTAAGCTACGTTGCTGATATTTGCGGATTGTTTATTTTGTCGGGGATTCGAACTCCTGCGACAGCAGGATATTCGAATCCCGAGGAGCTTTTTCTCGAGCAGCACATTTTCTAATTATCTGGCGGTTGCTGCCATACTTCGCTAAAGCTACGCATGGTAAACCGGCCTCCGTCCTTTCTGGCGCTACGACTGGCAGGCCATTTTTATTTCTAGAGAAGAATGGTGCCCTACCGAAGCACTCAGGCCGCAGTGTAAGCGAGGCCGCCCTAAGCGAAGGTGGGCGACCAAAAAAGGTTTCCGCTCGAGCTAAAAACGCTCGTTCTTTCAGCGTCAGCGCACCATGCCGAACTGCTTGTTTTGCGCCGTCATTTTGATCAAGTGGCGCAGGCGTCTTTCGAACTCCGCCGGCCGATTGCGGGCTCCTTCAACGAAAGCTACGCGGATATTCCGGTAGGTTTCTGTGAAGCCCTGAAAATTCTCCCATACGAGGGGGTCTTTCCGTAATTCGCGCAGGATATCGTCGGGGGCTTGGAACACAGCGGAAATGTCGCCCAGCGCCGCTAGCCCGATAGGGGTCATTAAACCTTGCTCCATCAGCCGGAGCACTCTTACCTTGTTCATCTCAGAGATAGGACTGCCCGCTCGGCGCGGCGTGAACCGTTGCGCGTAGCTATCGATGTCGACGTTTTTGACCTGGCTATCTATCCACCCGTAGCAGAGCGCCTCTTCAATGGCATCGTCGTAGGAAATACTGATTTTGCCGGACGCTTTCCGGTAGAAGACAAGCCAGATATCCTTGGCGCGGCCGTTGTTCTTGGCCAACCAATCCCGCCACTCCTGCCGGTTGTCGACGTGTAGTGTTTTCCCGAGCTCCATACCCATATGATAAAATAAAGCCTTGATTACTTGCCAACCTATGTGAGGTGTTCCTATGTATTTTCCCGAAGTAAGGATGCGGCGTCTACGGAAGAACGACAACTTCCGGCGGCTGGTCCGCGAAACCACACTGTCAGTCAACGACTTGATCTATCCTTTGTTTGTCGTGCCTGGATCGGGAGTTAAGACGGAGATCAGCTCAATGCCGGGCGTCTTCCAAATGTCAGCCGACATGATTGTCGAAGAGTGCAAAGCGGTCGAGGCCCTCGGCATCCCCGGAGTCATCCTCTTTGGGATACCGGAGAGCAAAGACGAGGCCGCAACCGGCGCCTACGATGAGAACGGCGTCGTCCAGACGGCGATCCGGGCCATCAAGGACGCGGAGAATAAGATGCTGGTCATCACCGACGTCTGTCTGTGCGAATACATGAGCCACGGCCATTGCGGCGTCGTTCAAGACGGGGAGATCAAGAACGACATTTCCCTGGAACTGCTGGCGCAGACTGCGGTCAGTCATGTTGAGGCCGGCGCCGACATGGTCGCTCCGTCCGACATGATGGACGGACGGGTTGCTGCCATCCGGGCCAGCTTAGACGAAACGGGGTATCAAGACACCCCGATAATGAGCTACGCCGTCAAGTACGCATCAGCTTTCTACGGGCCGTTCCGCGAGGCGGCGGAGTCGGTGCCGCAGTTCGGAGACCGTAAAAGCTACCAGATGGACCCGGCAAACGTTTTGGAAGCGCTCCGCGAAGCGGCCATGGACGTTGAGGAAGGTGCCGACATCCTGATGGTCAAGCCGGCGCTATCATATTTAGATATCGTAACCCAGGTGGCGATGGAGTTTGGCTATCCGACAGCCGCGTACAATGTCAGCGGTGAGTACGCGATGATCAAAGCCGCGGCCATGAACGGTTGGCTGGACGAGGCCCGTGCCGTGATGGAGGCGCTGACTTCGATTAAGCGGGCCGGAGCCGACATAATTCTGACGTACCACGCCAAGGACGCGGCCCGATGGTTAAAATGACGCACCCGCACACCTCTGCCAGCGGGGACCCGAAAAAGGCGCAACTGCGCATGGTCGCCTGGGAGATCACCGGCTCCTGCAATCTGAGGTGCCTGCACTGCAGGGCATCGGCGACCGACGAGCCGTTCCCCGGCGAGCTTTCGACCGCCGAAGCGTTTAAGCTTCTTGACGATATCGCCGCATTCTCCAAGCCCGTCATCATCCTGACAGGCGGTGAACCGCTGCTCAGGCCGGATGTTTTCGAAATCGCCAAACACGGTGTCGAACTAGGCTTGACCATGACCATGGGAACGAACGGCACCCTGCTAACGCCCGAGATGGCGCGGAAGATCAAAGACAGCGGCATCCAACGCGTCGCCATCAGCTTGGAAAGCGTTGATCCCAAAAAACACGACACGTTTCGTAACGTAGAAGGTGCCTACGCCGCTTCTTTGGCAGGCATCAAGAATCTGCGCGAGGCCGGTGTTCCGTTTCAAATCGATCCGACAATCACGGCGCGTAACGTCGACGAGATCGACGACATAGTTAACAAAGCGATCGAACTCGGCGCGGCGGCAGTGCATATATTCTTGCTTGTACCAACGGGTCGAGGCAAAGAGTTGGAAGAAGAGGAGATACCGCCGGCGCAGTACGAAAGCGTTCTGGAATGGTTTTGGAAAAAACAGCAGGAAGTGCCAGTCTACCTTAAAGCCACCTGTGCCCCCCATTACCATCGGATCGTCCGCCAAAAGTCGGCCGAGGCAGGCGTCAAACCGCCGAGCGCTGAGCTGCGCCCCGGCCAGACCCACAGCTTGAACACGATGACCCGCGGCTGTCTTGGCGGCATCAGCTTCGCCTTCATCGGCCACACCGGCGATGTCCAGACTTGCGGTTATCTGGAGGTTAAGGCGGGCAACATAAAAGAGACGCCTTTCGAGAAGATCTGGAACGACAGTCCGTATTTCAACGAACTGCGGAATTACGACAATCTGAAAGGCAAGTGCGGGGCATGCGAATACAAGCAGGTCTGCGGCGGTTGCCGGGCGCGGGCCTACACTGCCACGGGCGATTACCTGGAAGCCGAGCCTTACTGCACGTACACGCCCAAGAGCCTGCGATGAACTTCTCTAAATCCAAGAAGCTATTCGAGGAAGCCAACAAATATATTCCGGGCGGGGTGAACAGTCCGGTGCGGGCCTTCAAATCCATCGGCGGTCAGCCAATCTTTATCCAGCGGGCTGTCGGCGCCTATCTGTTCGATGCCGACGACAACCGTTACGTCGATTTGATCAGCAGCTGGGGCCCGATGATTTTAGGGCACAGTCACCCGGCGGTCGTCGAGGCGATTGAGCGCGCCTTACGAGACGGCACCAGTTTCGGTGCGCCCACCAGGGCTGAGATCGAATTGGCCCGTTTGGTCGTGGAGGCCGTTCCATCGGTTGAGAAAGTTCGCTTTGTCAGCTCCGGCACCGAAGCCGTCATGAGTGCCATACGGCTGGCCCGCGGCTTTACCGGCCGGACGAAGATTCTAAAATTCGAGGGCTGTTATCACGGTCACTCCGACTCCATGCTTGTTAAGGCCGGCTCCGCGGTCGCGACGCTTGGTTTGCCCGACAGCCCGGGCGTAACGCCGGGAACAGCGGCCGACACTATCACAGTGCCTTATAACGATGGGCCTGCGGCGGAGGCCGCGCTGGCGGCCGCGCCTGACGACGTGGCCTGCATTATCGTCGAGCCGATTGCAGGCAACATGGGAGTAGTTCCTCCGGCCGCGGGTTTCTTAGAGACCCTGCGCCGGCTGGCCGACAAGTTTGGGGCCGTGTTGATATTCGATGAAGTGATCAGCGGTTTTCGCGCCTCGTATGGCGGCGCGCAGGCCGTCTTGCACGTAAAGCCCGATCTGACGACGTTAGGCAAGATCATCGGCGGCGGACTGCCGGTGGGTGCGTTCGGCGGCCGGGCCGACATCATGGACATGATCGCGCCGGTTGGCCCCGTGTATCAAGCCGGTACTCTGTCGGGTAACCCGTTGGCCATGGCCGCGGGCATCGCGACCTTAGCGGAACTGGGCCGGCCCGGGGTATATGAGACACTGGCGGGCAAAGCCGCGAGGTTGGCGGACGGACTGCGCCAAGTCGCCGCCGATGCCGGAGTCCCGGTGACGATCAATCAGGCGGCCAGCGTTATGACCTGCTTCTTCTCGGCCAGTGCGGTGACCGATTACGCCAGCGCAAAAAATAGCGACCTCGACCGCTTTGGGAGTTTTTGCCGTGGCATGTTGGAACGCGGCATATATTATCCGCCCAGCCAGTTCGAAGCCGTGTTCGTGTCCCTAGCCCATACAGACGCCGATATCGACTCGGCAGTCGCGGCGGCGCATACCGCAATGGCGGGTCTTTAGATTATTTGGTAAGATTAGCAAGGATTAGCAGCTTACTTAGCCTTACATATTCAGGAGCACATTTGCGGCTTAGGGCTTTCAAAACCAACAAACGTTCTTGCATACTGTCCCTTTTGGTGCTGTTCGCGACTCTATCTGGAAATCTCCTTCTAAATTCGCTTACCCCGACCGTTGCCGCGGGTGCGACCAAACAGGTAAAGACGTTCGTGGTCACTGCGGACAAAGAGAATTGTCTGGAGTGTCACACCGCCAAAACGAAGATCCAGATGGACGTCGCCAGTAAGGAAAAACCATCCACCTTTCTAAGTCCGCAACTGATTCTGGAGACCGCCCATGCTAACCTGGCCTGTACCGATTGTCATAAAGGCCACACGCGGGCCATCGAGCGGCGGAACATATCGCGATTCGGCAAGTCGGAAGTTAAGGTTCTGCACAGCGAACAAGAATACCGCAACTATACGCAAGTCGCGACGGAAGCCTGCGGCGACACCAACTGTCATAAGAAAGAGCAAGAGGAGTTCCTGGCCGGGGCTCATTCGCAGAGGATCGCCAAGACCGACAAGGATTTGCCTACCTGCACGACGTGCCACAATTTCCATTACATTCCGCGCTTGTTCAATGACAAAAAGGGCAAGCCGCTGAAAATCTCAGCCGAGATGAAGATCAACGTCGCTGTCGCTTTGTGCGGCAGCTGCCACATCGAAGCCCTCAACACCTATACCGGCAACTACCACTACAAAGCCCTGCGATTAGGCAACCGCGACGCCCCGATGTGCTACGACTGCCACGACGGACACAAGAGCACGCCCCTTAAATCGGGAACGGCGGAGTCGGTTCAGAACTGCAAGAAATGTCACGACAAAGCCAGCAAGGACTTTACAAAATACGTTGTCCATCTGGATCCGGTCGCGCTCGCCGCGCCGCCCGAGGTTCTGTATACAAACTTCTTTTATACCGTTCTGATTGTGCTGATAATGAGCATGGTCACTCTGCATACCTTGATCCAGGGCTCGCGCAAACGCAAAGAGCGCCGCTTGGAGGAGCAGAAAGAATGGGAACGCCTGCTTCGGGAGCAAGAAGAACAAGAGGCGCAAGATGATCAAGACCAACAAACGTAAGGCGGAGCACAATGGTTGATGAAGAGAAGAAGGACGGAGCGGCGAAGCCGGTCCAACCGGCGTCCGCAAAGCCGGCCGCGGCGGTTAAGAAGAAGAAACCTAAGGCGAAACGGTTTAACCTGTTTCACAGGGTGGCGCATGCCCTGGTTACGGTCGCGACCATTGGCGCTTCGACGTCCGGCTTTCCTTTGAAATTCAAAGACGCCCCGGGGATGCAATGGTTGACCGACCTACAGGGCGGCGTAACGGGCATGGCTTTGGTGCACCGTGTATGTGCGGTCACAATCGGGATTTACCTGGTCGGACAGTTCTTCTATATCTTGTATTATTTCTACGCCCGCGCTCGCGGCGCCGACACGTCGTCTATCGCCTGGGTTTTACCGCGGAAACGTGAGACACTGGATGTAAGATCCAACCTCCTCTATATGTTCGGCCGCCACGCCGAACCGAGCTTTAAGAAGCAGACATACTGGGGCGTGTTCGATTGGGTTGTCAGTATCGCCATGTTCTTTGCGATTCTGGTGAGCGGAACCATAATCTGGTTCCCGGAATTTTTCGCTCTATATCTGCCGGGCACCTGGTTCAACGTGGCCTATGTCACTCACTCCAACGGCGCCGTGCTGCTGGTTGTAATCACGTTAGTGACACATTTCTATAATATATACTGGTCAACAGGGCACTTATCCGACTGCATGATCATCTTTACCGGACAGATGACTGTCCGTCGGGCGAAGCTCGACTAAACGGTTGTTCATTTGACAGAACCAACCGGCGTTATGTAATATTGGTCGGTAGTTCCGACCAGGATTCAACAGGACTGAGGTGGCTGATGGCAGATCAAGAACGGCGATCCATATGGCGCATATTTCTTAACCGGGACAATCTAAAAAGGCCGGTTTTCTGGCTTTCCGCGTTGGGTTTTGTATTTATCATCGCTTTGATCCTGGGTATTCCCGCCTATATTTCGACTCAGAATTCTTATTGCGCCAGCTGCCACGCCATGGAGCACTACTATAAGACCTGGCAGAATTCCACCCACGGTAACTATGCCTGCGTCGACTGCCACGTCGAGCCCGGCGTTTCCAATCTGATGAAACACTATGTGCGTTCGACGCGCGAGATATTTACCAACCTGGTCGGACAATCGGGTCACAGCAACAACTTTGTGCGGCCGACCAATGCTCTGTGTTTCACGTGCCATACCGAATACCGCAGCGTATCGGCCAGCGGCGATCTCCTAATACCTCATCAACAGCACGTGAAGATGCGTAACCTGGAGTGCGTTGACTGCCATCGTTACCTGGTTCACTATACGAACCCGGAAGGTACCTACACACCGTCTATGACCATTTGCTACAAGTGTCACGACGGCAAGAAAGCGACCAAGGAATGCAAAGCGTGTCATACCAAGAAGGCCTTCCCGGACAGCCACAAAGCAGCCGACTGGGATCAGGTGCACGGCGCGCAAGCCAAGGTCAGCGGCAAAGAATGCGCTAAATGCCATGCCTGGACGCCGCGCTATTGCGAGGACTGCCACTCGAGGAGGCCGGCGTCGCACGGCGGCGTTACTTGGCGGACAATGCACAAAGACCAGGCTATAACGCGCGCCGATGGTTGCTATGTCTGCCACGGCAAAGCCTACTGCAAGAACTGTCACGACTGATTATTAGGAGAGGAACAATAGATGGCTAGATTCGAGCGCCTGAGAAGTTGGTGGAAGCGCACATTCAACAAGGAAAACGCGCGCAAACCGATGTTCTGGGTTATCTGCGCCGGCATCCTTGGGGCTGTTATCATAGTGGTCGGCTCCGTCCTGTGGGTTACTGAGCAACCGTTCTTCTGTAACAGCTGCCATATTATGAACGCTCCATACAAGGCGTGGTCTAAATCAACGCACGCCAACGTGCGCTGTACGCAGTGCCATGTTAAGCCAGGATTCATAGCAATGATCGAACACAAGCCGCAAGGCCTCAAGGAACTGTGGGCGGTTATTACCAAGAATCCCTCCAAGCCGAGTGAGGTCCATCCGCCGGACAATGTGAACTGCGAGCTTTGCCATAAATCAAAACGAAAGGTCTCATCTTCGGGCGACCTCATCATCCCGCACGAGCAGCACACTAAGCTGCGCGGTTTGAAGTGCGTCGATTGTCACCGCTGGCTGGTTCATAAGCAAGGCACGGCGGGGAGCCGCAACCGGCCGCCCATGATCGTTTGTTACAAATGCCATGATGGCAAAAAGGCGCCGAACCGTTGTACCACATGTCACACCGAGAAGAACGTACCAGAAAACCACAAGTCAGCCGACTGGGGTTCGACTCACAGCGCGGTTCAAAAGCAGGATCCGGCGTACTGCGAGAAGTGCCATGGCTGGGTCAAGGACTATTGTACAGAGTGCCATCAGCGCCGCCCCAGCAGTCATGACCCAAAATGGCGTAGCAACCACCGGAATGTTATCGCCGAACGCGGCAAGGCGGGCTGTATGTTCTGCCACAAAGATGAGTTCTGTGTCCGTTGCCACGGCTTGATACCTTAGATAATGTCGGGACACGCGCCCGCGAACAAATGATTGACGGACAAGCAACCGCACCATAGGGGTTGCTTGTTTGTCTTAAGAGGTCATATGCGTCATCATTCGGAAAAATCCGGAAAATCAACGTTGGTTCGCCGCGGCGGTCTGGTCATATTGGGTCTGCTTGTCTTGGCGCCGCTCGCGTCAGGGTGCCAGCAGCTGGCGACTCTGACCAAAACCGTTTCCAAAAGCACGTCGTCTTCGACCACGTCCGGCCAAACGACGGACAAGACGGGCCCGCTTAAGACAGATAAACGCGATGCGCCCGGCACCGATGTCGGCGACTTGGCTCGCTATCCCGGCAGTGTGCGACAGTCGGACACGATTGTGGCCGGGCCGGGCGGAAAACAGAGTGGAACCTTGATCTATCAAACACCCGACCAAGTGTCTGAGGTCCTGAATTTCTTCGAAAAGGAAGCCGACAGGCAAGACTGGACGATCGACGTTGTGCTGGATACCAAAGACGGCAAGATAGTGCAGCTCATCAAGGGTAACCGTAAAGCGTCATTGAACATAGCCCGGCGCGAAGGCATCGACTTCACGGATATTATCATCCAATATAGGGAATTCTAATGTCCCGTGACTTGCGCTAAGCGTATCGCTCTAGCCGCCCTCGCCGGCGGCCTCCTGATTCTCAGTTTCCCTTGGGCGCGCCAAGGCTGGCTGGTCTACCTGGCGCTTCTGCCCCTCCTGGTAATAATCTATGAAACCCGTCCCTGGCAATCCTTCTTCTACGGCTGGATAACCGGCGCCGTTTTCTTCGGCGGGTTGTGTTATTGGGTGAGCCTGTATGGCGTTCTGCCCTGGCTGATCATGGCCGTCGGCATCGGAGCCTTTTTTGGCATCACGGCCGCTGCGGCGAGCTGGTTGGCCGCTCGCCTTGGGCCCGCGGCAAGATTGGTAGCAGTGCCGGCCCTGTGGGCGGGACTGGAGATATTGCGGTCGGAGACGGGGGTCTACAGCTTTCCTTTCGGCGTGCTCGGATATTCCCAAGCGGGCTGGCGGCCCGCGCTTGGGCTCGCTTCCGCTGCCGGCGTCTACGGCCTCTCTTGCCTCATCGTCCTGGTTAACGTCGCCATATTCGAGGCGGTGCGCGCTTGGCGCAGGGGCGATCGCGCCTCTCTCAGACCTGTCGCAACAGGTCTCGCGATCGCGATCCTGGCACTGGCCGGGGGGGCTTGGTTGGCGGCGCACGTTCCGGAGGGCGGCGGGCCAAAGATCAAGGTGGCGTTGGTCCAAGCCAGCGTGCGCCAGGATGAGAAATGGCTGTCGACAAAACGGGATCAGATTATGGCCGATTATGAATCGCTCGTCCGCCGTGCCGCCCGCGGTCGGCCTGACCTTATAGTCTTGCCCGAAGCGGCTCTGCCGGCCTATGTTGAGCGGGGCAGTCCGCTCTACGACGAGCTGGCGGGCTGGGCCAAGGACTTAAAGACCCCGATTCTAGCCGGTGTTCCTCTTCTTCAAGAAAACCGGGCGATGAATACGGCGATATTGTTCGATGCCGGCGGCCGATCGCAGACTGTCTACGCCAAGATGATTCCGACCCTGTTTGGTGAGCAAGTACCCTGGCGCCCAGTGACCGAATTCGTTTATCCGATGTTTCGCTCGATAGGCGACATCACCGCCGGACGGACTCAGACGATATTTCGCCTGCCCGGGCAGAGACAAATGTTAACGTTCGGGGTTCTGATATGCTCCGAGTCTTTTTACCAGAGTCTGGCGCGGCAAGCGGTTGACCGAGGTAGTGAGGCCCTCTTTGTCATTACCAACGACGCCTGGTTCTACACCTCATCCGAAGCGAGCTTGCATTTTGACATGACCGCGTTCCGCGCCGCCGAGAATGGCCGAGAGCTGGCGCAGACGGCCAACACCGGCATTTCCGGTATCTTTGACGTGTCCGGCCGGCCGGTCAGGACGTTGGGACTGACAAAAAAGGGAGTCACGTTCGCAACAGTGCGGGCGCGCGATTGGCGCACTCTCTACGGGCGCGGCGGCTGGCTCTTGCCTTATGCTTTGCTCGTGGTCACCGCGTTGCTTGTAGCGCTAAATCTCGCTGGTGAACGTTTGCACAAAGCCACAAAAGGCTAGTATAATTTAATGGATATGCCCTAACGCGTAGCATAAATCACCTAGCATAAACAAAGTTGGTATAATGGCAGACGAGACGCCACAAGATAAGCAAGCGCAAGCGCCAAAGAAATCCTCAGCGCCGATAAACGCGGCTGGGAATGCTCAGCCGCAGCGGCGGCCGGTTCCGCGCAAGAGACCGGTACGGCGCCGCCCTCTGGATCGTCGCGGTCACCCGGTATTGCGCAGGGTCATCAACATTGCCGCCGCGATCGGCGTACTGCTGCTCCTCCTGGTCTTTCTTGGGCTGCCAAACCTGGTTACATATCAGCCCAGTTTCTGCGGCGCCTGCCATCCCGAAGTCTACAAAGAGTGGTCTACTTCGACGCACGCCAAAACAGGCTGTATGACCTGTCATGTCAAGAGCGGTTTTGGCAACCTGATGCTTAGCCGGATTGGTCTTCTGCAGCGCATATACCTGAGGATCAATCCCGGCGAAGTGACCCGGATGAAAGCGAACAAAGAGAAGCCTATTGGGTTTGTCGCACCGCCGCCGAACGAGGTTTGCCTGCCGTGTCATGAGGCGCGCAAGAGGATTTCTCAAGGCGGCGACATCATTATCCCGCATCAATCTCATATCAAGATCAGACAGCTATCTTGTACCGATTGTCATGAGAGTTTTGTCTGCGCCCGCATCGGCAAGACAAAGGCGATCGTCACGATGGAAGGATGTTATCGTTGCCACAACGGGCGCCGGGCGACAAACGAATGTACCGCCTGCCATACGGAGAAAGGCGCTCCGCCGTCGCACCGCGGCAAATGGGTCTTAAGCCATGGCGCGGAAGCGCAATCAGACAAAAACGCCTGCATGGAATGTCACTCCAAGCCGAAGGACTTTTGCAAGAACTGCCACGGCAATAAGCCCCCCAGCCACGTCGCCGACTTTGCCGTCACGCATAGCGTGGTGGCTGCCCAGAATAAAGCGGCCTGCCTGGAGTGTCACGACGAGAAGGTGACGTGCGCAAAATGTCATGGCGAAAGCGGCCAAGCGCACGACGCGAACTGGCGCAGTGTTCATCCGACGATTGCGCGCAACGGCATCCGGGATTGTTTTACCTGTCATAGTAAATACCACTGCAACGCGTGCCATCGGAACCCGTCTTAAGGCACAAAGGAGGCGTATCGCTTCATGCGTCCGGAAATCATCCCAGAGCCAACGTTAGTCAGACTGACAATATACGGCCGGTGTTTGAATGACCTGATAGAAGAAGGCGCCACGCTCGTGGCGTCGGACGAATTGGCGCATCGAGCCGGCGTTAACGCGGCCCAGGTGCGTAAGGATCTCTCCTATCTTGGCAGCTTCGGCCGGCGAGGCGTAGGCTATGACGTCCGGCATCTTTCGGACAGGATCGCCACAGCCATGGGGCTAACCAAAGAGCGAGGTTTTATAATCGTCGGGGCCGGACGTTTGGGCAGTGCTCTTATGGGCTACGACGGGTTCAACAAGAAGGGTTTTCGGGCCGCAGCGGCCTTTGACGCCGATATCAATAAGGTTGGCCAAGCAATCGGCTCTGTCACGATTCGCGACATAAACGAGCTGTCCTCGTTCGTCCAGGCCAACGGTACGGAGATCGGGATTATCACGGTGCCTGCCTCTTTTGCCCAATCTGTAGCCGACAGCCTCGTAAAAGCTGGCATAAAAGCCATTCTCAATTTCGCCCCGATCGTCATCAAAGTGCCAGCCGGGATTCGTTACCGACAGGTCGAGTTGTCAAGCGAGATGGAAGTATTAGCCCACTACCTCAACTCGCAGGGGGATTAATGTCGCGACGGTATGGATCCAGCTGAGAAGCGCCGCGTTATGGTCGCCAGCGCCGCCGCTCTCGCGATCGTGTTCGTGCTGGCCTATGTCATGTTGCGCCTGTCCGCTGGGCTAGCTCCCCAGATCGACGCGTACAGGGTGGCTGACACGCAGCAAAACGCGGGCCGGCACAGCCGCTTTATCGTTTATGATTTTTCCCGCCGGGAAAGTGTCGCCGTGGACATGATTTGCGAGAAAGTCAGCCGGCACGCGGTTGTTTACCGGGAAGCATCTGTGCAATTGCCCGCCGGATTAGCCGACAGGATCGGAACCGAATTCGACGATAATGTCTATCCGTCAAACCAACGCGCTCTCGCCCCGGCTGCGGTCATGGGCGTAAGTGGGGAGAAGCGGACGACGATCTTGCTCTTGAACGAGTCGCGCGGACGGTCGCCGAACGGTAAGAAAATGCTGGCCGGTTATTATACGCAACAAAACGAGCAGTTGCGCGCCTACCAGTCAGCGAGCAACCAGGCCAAGATAGTACACGTTTTCATCGGCAATTTCGACGTTGATCAGGATGACATAATGGATACGGTTGCTCATGAAACTCGTCATCTTACCAACTGGGCGGAAACGCGAAATAATGTTGGTATTGCCATTAGCGCGCTGTTCGCTCTGGCCACTGTCATAACCCTATACCTAGGTCTATCGCATATGTATCTGAGGAGCTTCGCGGCGTGAACCGAGACATCTTTGATCGAGTGATTATGGCCTTGATATTTATTTTCTACGTAGTTTTATTCGAGGCATGGTTGATCATCTCGCCCGACCCCAGCTGGGGCGGCGTTGAGTTGATTTTTATGACTATTCCGATTCTGACGATGGTTATCCTCTACAACCTGGTCATCGGCGCGGCTGTCGGTATCTTCTTGATCGCGCTCTACATTCCGGCGATTACGCCGTCCCTGGCGGCCGGTACCGTTTCCGGTCCGGAACTGTTGATGAAATTTATCCTTATCGGCGCCCTGGCACTCGGCGCGGCCATTTACAAACGGTATGAGGAGAAGAAAAGAGAACGCATCCGTCGTCTGGCGACAAGGCTCCAGCGTAAGGTCGACCAGCAGACCGACATCATCCAAGCGCAGCAAGCGCTCGGCGCCAATCTGGATCTGTCCGGGCAGCTGGACGCCTTTCTGCATTGGTCGATCAAGCTCGTCAACGCCTGCGCCGGCTATATCGCGGTATATGACAAAGAGAGGCGTCGGATAGTCGGCGCGCATTCGGACAGGCGCGGCGCGACTCCCGGCGCGACCGTCTTGCCGCCGCCCTTTACGAAACTCAAACAGCAGGGCGCGACCACGCCCGACAACAGTGGTATAGACACTTTTATCAACGAGATGGAGCAGCTCAACGACAGCATCTGCGTCCCCCTGCGGGTGCGCAAAGAAACCGTTGGCGCACTGTGCCTGACGCCCCAGCCGGACAGGTATTTTTCCGACGAAGACGCCGACTTGATCGCGATGCTAGGCGTCAAGGCGGCCATCGCCATCGAGAACGCGAAACTCCATGAACTGAATATCCAGCTGTTCGTCGACAGCATCCGCGCCCTGGCCAAAATAATCAACATGCGGGATCCGCTGACGAAGGACCATTCTGAACGCGTCGCGCATATGGCCGGACGCCTAGCCAGGCACATCGGACTGCGCGGGCAGCCGTTGTCCAATGTCGTGCTGGCGGCCGACCTCCACGATATTGGCCGCATCGTCATCCCGGACAAGATTCTGAATAAGCCGGGGCGTCTGACGAAACAAGAATACGAGGTCGTTAAGCGGCATCCGGCAGCGGGCTATGATTTGCTACAGGGCGTGCGAGCGCTGAAAGACGTCTTGCCCGGCGTTCGGCATCATCACGAGCGTTTTGACGGGGACGGCTATCCGGACGGCTTAAGCGGTGAAGCGATACCTTTGATCGCGCGGATCATAGCGGTTGCGGATGTTTTCGAGGCTCTAACGTCGCCTCGGTCGCACCGGGGAGCCGTCAGCTCGCAGGAAGCGGGCCAGGTATTGCGGGAGGTGGCCGGCAGCCAACTCGACCCCGAGCTCGTGAAAGCTTTCCTAAATACCTACAAGTTGTCGGAAACCGGTGGCAAATGATGCGCTGTGAACAGGTATTATGCTAAACGCTGAGCGGCGCCGAAGCACGTCAGGCGCTTGCCAAGACCAGGCTGACTTGTTACAATTGAGGAGGTCAGATTTCGCACTTGAAACGCCATTTTTGCTCCCTATTCGGCTGTTTGGAACGGGCCAAGCTGTCGATACAGTAGGTAGGGAGTATTTTCGTGTGCTCCATGGCGAACATAAGGATACTTGATGGCAGAAGATAACATCAACGATAAGCAAAAAAAGGGGCAAGAACCGGATAACAGCAAGAAGTCATCCGCGCCCAAGGAGCCGGTAAGTTCCAAGAAACCGGAGCCGCGGAAAGCCGTTCCCGCCAAGCCCGATAACGGTCGTGGCGGTACGGCCAAGACCGGCGCCGCTAAACCCGGAACCGCGAGAACGGGCAATGGTAAGGCCCCGCTGAAACGGCCGCTGCCGGCGGGCGCCGCCGCGATGACCATCAATGGCGACAAGGACGAGGAAGAGGAACGCCGTCGCCGGCTCATTCTGGCTCTCTGGTTATTCATGTTTACCATCCTCATTGTCATCTTCGTTTTCGTTTTCTATAACCTTTTTTCTCCCTATCGCGGCAAGGACGTAACCCAGAAGAAATGCTTGTCTTGCCACGCCAAGGAAATGGCACGACAACTTGGCTCGCAGTATCTGCACGAACCGTTCGCCAAGGAGTCCTGCACCAACTGCCACATCGAACCGGATACGCCGGACAAGGCGTGCGACGCCGACAAGAAGATATTCGCGGTCATTGCCAATAAGCTAGACAAGGTTTGTCTGAAATGCCACACGCAAGCGAAAGGCGAGATGGGCAAGGTGGCGACGCACAAGCCGTTCAAGAATGCGCAGTGCACCGACTGCCACGATCCGCATGGGTCGCAGTTCGAACGGTTGTTGGTTTCGCCGCCGACCGAATTGTGCGTCTCTTGTCACTATGGCAAGGGATTCACCCAAGCGCATCAGCACCAGCCGGCCCAGGCGCGCAACTGCGTCGACTGCCATGAGCCTCACGCCAGCGACACTAAGAACGACCTGGTTCTGCCGATAGGCCAGCTATGCTATTCCTGCCATTTCAAGGTCGCCCAACAGAACCTGCGGCCATATAAGCATCAACCGTTCTTAACCGGCGACTGTACCAGCTGTCATTTGCCGCACAGCACCGCGGAGCCGAAACTGATGGCGAAGGAATATAACACACTTTGCATTTCCTGCCACCCGATAATCGGCGCCGACTTCAACCGGCTGAGCCATCACCCGCTGGGTCGGGAGCCGATGAAAAACTGCGGGGTTTGTCACCTATATCACGCCGCGGACAACAAGAAGCTGTTGCCGCAGAAAAATACGGTTAACTGTTACCAGGCTAACTGCCATCCCGGATTGCAGGCCTATTTCGATACGTCCGAACATAACAGCACGGTTATGGGCATGCTGGCCAAGAAAGACCTGGAGGTTACCTGCAGCGCGTGTCATTCGCCGCACGGCGCCGACTTCGGCAAGTTGCTGACCGTCGACCGCTACGTTGTCTGCCTGGTTTGCCACGCGAAGGAAACCGGCGACCCGGCTCACCAAGTTTTCGCCCACGCCTTCGGGCCGCCGTTTGCCGATACGTGGCACGGCGGCTACATTTGGTGCGGCAGCTGTCATAACTTCCATGGCTCGCCGAATCCGGCCATGCGGCTGGCGTTGGGCGATGATCTTTGCTTGAAGTGTCATAACGCTGATACGCTTACGAATACGTTTCGTTAAATGAACATGTATAAACAAATGAAAAGAGGTACCTCAAAGTGGTTCTAAATAATCTCTCGGACGCTTCGCTGAACAAAGCGATAAAGTACGTCGCGATTGCCGTAGCTGTGGTAGTGGTCATCGGAATCGGCTTGGCGATATATCAAGCGATCCCGTCTAATCAACTGTCACCGGCGGTTCGAGACGAGATAACAAAGACCAAAGCGGCCATCACCAAGGATCCGACGGACGCGGACGCGCACGTCAAGTTGGCCAGTATCTACATCACGGAAGAGATGTATTCCGACGCGCAGAGCGAACTGGACAAAGCGCTCAAACTCAACAGTAACAATATGGCCGCTCTGCAATTGATGGGCGCGCTATTCGAACGTAACGGCGACCCCGCCAAAGCGGTAACCTACTACAAGAAAGCCATAGCGTTAGGGGATAAGACGGAGTTTAAGTCACTCAACCCATACCTTTATGAGGCCATTTACCGGCTGGGCAAGATCTACGTCGACGAGAAGAAAAACAAACAGGCGATCGCCGTCCTGGAAAAAGGCGTCGCCATCAACTCGATAGACTCCGACTTGAGGTATATCCTCGGCCTGGCCTATCTCCACGACAATCAGCCGGACAAAGCGATTTCGGAATTCGAGATAGCTTTGAAGTACGTGCCCGACTTCGCTGAAGCCTACTACGGTCTGGGGCAAGCTTACGCCCAGAAGGGCGATAAGGCGCAGGCCAAAGCCGCGTATCAAAAAGCGGTCGCGAACAAGGCAAACTATACGCAAGCTGAGGAGGCTTTGAAAAAACTAAAATGAACGTAGACGACATGATTCAACAATCTCGAGGCAATCGGAACAAAAAGTTGCTTCTGCTCGGCGGACTTATTTTGGTTTTGGTTCTGGCTGTCATCGCGGTGCTCTATTATTTCCTGCACCGTCAGTCAATCACCAGCGCTTTGCCGGGCCGCGCGACCGCGCCGGTCTACCGCAGCTCCCTGGAAGGCGGTCTCGACTGGCCGCTCGGGGTCACGGTCAGTCCGGACGGCAATACCATCTATGTGGTCGATTCGAATAACAAAGTGGTAAAGATGTTCAACCCCGGCGGCGCACAAGCAGGCACCTTCGGGCAGAGGCCGGCCGACAAGAGCGCTGACACCGCTTTTTCCAACCCGTTATACGCGGCGGCGGCGTCAAACGGTAAGGTCTACGTTACCGACAGAAGCTCGGCGATGGTCGTGGTCTACGACCCCGCCACGAAGCAGACGACTCGATTCAACCCGCAGGTCGACAAGGCCTTCACCTGGAGTCCGCTGGGAATCTGCGTGGACAAGAAGGACAACATCTATGTGACCGACGCGACTAAGGGCACTCACCGGATCCTGGAATTCAACTCGGACGGCAAGTTGATTCTGCAATTCGGCAAGGAAGGCCAGAACCAGGGCGAGTTTTCTTTCCCGAACGGGATAACGGTGGGCGCGGACGGCTCCATATATGTGGCAGACAGCAACAACAGCCGGGTCCAGGTTTTTGACAAGACCGGTAAGTATAAATTCAGCATCGGCAATGGCGGCGGCAAGGCCGCGTTGGGCCATCCGGTCGGAATCTGTTTCGATGTCAGCGGCGACCTGAACGTTGTCGATACCTTCGGTCACGCCGTGCAGGTCTATGACAAAAACGGCAAGTATCTCTATAAGTTTGGTGAGTACGGCACTAAAAACGGGCAGTTCCAATTTCCGATGGGTATTGCGGCGCTAAATAATTCGGTGTATGTTGTCGATAGAGAAGGTAAGAGGGTTCAAATCTGGCAGCACTGATGACTTGAAAAGGTTGTTTTTTGCAGACCGAAATGTTACATTGGAAAGGTGCTAGACGTAAACATTAATACAGGTCATAATGCACCTCAGCCCTGATAGTGAGTAGCAGTTCCGGCGAACAAGCATAAGGAATGAGCTTACTAGCAAGGCAAGGGGCATCGTGGCGAACATAGGGTTCATGAGTAGCAAACACGAATTTTCAACAAAGCCTGGCCATTGGGCTTTGTTTGCGCTTTGCAAAACCCTCTGCCTATCAGCCGTAAGTATCCTATTCTTAGTGCCCCAAACGGCCGCAGCTGTCGGACCGCACGGCGGCTATTCTAACAAAACCGACCTCTGCAGCACCTGTCACATGGTTCATACCGCTAAGACCAAGACGCTGTTGTCGCAAAGCACGGCTACGGGAACTTGCCTCTCTTGTCATTCGAACGGCACCGGCTCGGACACGGCGGTGAACGCCGGCGCGCTGATGCATCCGGTAAATCCCGGCGATCCGGCGCCGACGGTTTGGCCGACACTGCTCGGCGGCGGTTTCATGACGGTGGGCAACGCGAATCCTGTTACTCTTGGCAAGCACACCCTCGGGATTTCCAGTCACCCACACGGCAACAATAACGCGGGCGAGGCCTATCAGATGGAGTGTACGTCCTGTCACACGCCGCACTTCGGCCCGAACTACAGGCTCCTGCGCCAGCGGCCGGGAGACGCGGCCGGCGACATCTCGGTGCCCTGGAACGGTCCTTCGACGACTGCCACGACCGACGGAAACGGGGTCGCGACAACGACGACCGATAACAACTATACCGAGATCGACTTCTCCGCCGGCGACCCCGGCGCTTCGAAAGAAATGACCAGAAACTACAAGGGGAACATCGCCACTTGGTGCACCACCTGCCACGAGCGCTATATGACGCGGGTGGACGCGACGCCGTTTAACACGGGAGACATGATCGGCAACGTCGCCCGGTACCGGCACGCGGTGGACGTACCGATAAGCAAGGACACACCCGACGTAGTCAATTCCCGTGTTTATAAATTGACGACCGACCTGCCCCTGCAGGATTTGACGGGCAACGGGCGGACCCCGGATGACACGATGACATGCCTGTCATGTCACCGGGCGCATGGTACGGACGCGACCATAGGCGGAGAGGCCGTTCTGCCGGTGGCGGAACGCGGACCTCTGCCGGCCGGCGAAGACGCCATGCTTCTGCGTCTGAACGACCGGTTGGTTTGCAAGGCTTGTCACAAGGTTAGCGTCTAGGATGAAGGCGGCGAAGATGAGCGGTCGGAATATTCCGACAACCAAAGAAAGAATGCTCGGACGCATGACCACGTTGGTCGTCGCGGCTGCGGCTTTCGCTTTGGCAATCTCCGCACCGGCTTTCGGGCTTGATTTCTCGGGGGGCTCACACTCCGGTTTCACTTCCGGTTCCGGTTCGTGCGCGCTTTGCCACCGGGCCCACACCGGCGCGGCCAAGAACCTGTTGAAATCTAATTCAATGTGTATCACCTGCCATGGGCATTTGATGGGCGCGGACACGGACACAGTCGACGGCGTCTACGCCGATTCGAAGAACCCGGCCCATTCTTGGGCCGAAGACGGCGGTACGCTGCTCGGCGGCGGATTCAGGTACATCGGCGGGACGGCCGGCAAGCCGGTCACCTCAGCGCATCACATCGGCGACATCGACGGCGTCGTCATCGATCCTATCGTGCCCTACGGTTCAACAACCGGGGCCAGCATCGCGCTGGGCTGCACGGACTGCCACAGCATGCACTCTGATTTCGAGAATCCGGCCAGCGTCGGACAGTATAGATTGCTAAGTTTGGACCCGGGCAAGCGCGGGCAAAGTTTGACCGTTTCTTGGAACGGACCCTGGGAGGACGCCACCCAGACGGCCAAGACGGCTGCGATCTCGCCTACGACCAACATGGGTTATACCGAGCGCGACTTCTCGGCCGACCCCGCTCCGGCCACAGGTTTGATAGAATATACACGGAACTACAAAAGCGGTATGTCCGGTTGGTGCGAGGGTTGCCATTCCGTTTACGGAACTCCGGAAGGCGCCGGCGGCAGCCCGGACAACGTACCGTACCACCGCCACAAGATGGACGTACCGCTGGTTTGGACGGCCCGTTTGAACGGTGCTCCGTCGACCGACCTCCCCCTGAATGACCTGGGTGATTTGGGCCGGTCGAGCGAGGACTTGATGAACTGCGCCACTTGCCACCGGGCGCATGGCACCGACAAGCAGATGTCGGGCACTTACCTGACAGCCGGCCGGATAGGTCTGCCGGCGCTGAATACGAGCATGTTGCTTCGGTTGGATAACCGAGGCGTTTGCATAAACTGTCACGCTTATTTGAATTCGGACACCTACTAACATGATGCTTCACGTGAGGAAAGGATAAGGCCTTGGTTAAACTAGCTAAGAGCCACCCGCTAAAGTTCATAGGACTTGTTCTCGGTCTGGTCATCCTTTATGTGTGTTTGGGGACTAACGTCTTGATTCGAACCGCTCAAGGCGAAGGCGCCATCGGCGCCGCTTGGGCCATCCACGTTGATTCGCCCGTTACCGTTAAGCTTAACCAGGCGTTTACCGTCAAAGTCGGTTTGGTTGACCAAATGGGCAAGCCGTTGACCGGGCGGACTTACGGCACCGGCTATGGCCAGTTCTACCTGCCGGGCGACGCCATCAAGAACGTCGACGGACAAGTGGCCGAGTACTGGGCCGACACCAAAAATGTGCGTGAGGTCAAAGACAAGGCGGACAACGGCACCGGCGTTTACGCGATACCGGTGATCGTCAAAGCCTGGCCCGCTCCCGTCACGTCTAATATTTATACGCTGGAAGCGTCCTATATTGGCCAGGGAGCCGGTTCGGCCGACCAGGCGACTGATCCGACCTTCTGCCTGGTTGACAGAACGACGTTTACCGCCGACGGCACTGACGGAACGGCGGGCGTCATTCGTTATTCAGTAATAAGCCCGGACAAATTAACAGTTAAAGTGCCTGTTGTCCAACCGGACAAACCGACCCCGGAACCGATTCAGAATGTGATAAACGTCCGCGTGAAACCGGTCGCCCAGGTCAGAGACCCTGTTCACCATAACCGTATGCTGAATGGTTTGGCCGATGCGCAGGATCTAAGCAACTGGCTGGCACCGACGGCGGTCGATAACACAGGGCAAAAGGTCGATGTCGCCTTCGGGACGATCAAGGAAGAGACAATGATCCTGCACGGATCGAAAACAAATAAATCGGTTCCGACCGGAATCTATGATGTTCAGTTAATCGTTACCAGCCCCGCAAAACTGGCGGGCAAGAAGGCGGCCATAACGTTCGGTGTGGACGCCACCGGCGTAGAAATGAAGATGAGCACAACTGTCAACTTCTCGACCGTGGTGGAGGAGACCGCCAAATACAATACCTTATACGGCATACCCTACCTGGTCGAAATGCCCCACACCCCGGTAATATGGGATGACCCCGATATGGACTTTTACTGGGTTGGTGTTACCCCCCTGAACGCGGAGGAGCGCTTTGCCGACTACGACGTCTATCCCGTAACCGACACCGGCGAGGTCACCAACTCGTTCTACATGATTAATGAAGAAGGTAACAGGGTTCGGATCAAGTGCCTGCGCCTGTACGCACTCGTCGAGGATCCTGATATGTACGAACTTACCCCGGGCGGCGAGCAAGTGTCACTGAACGTGACGACCGCGGAGATGTTTGTCCGCGAGAAGACCGGAGATCCGGCGCAAGACGTTCCGCCGGCCGGCGCGGGCGGCGGGGTCGGAGTAGGCGCCAACGGAACCGGCTACGCTATGCGAGCCGTTGACGGCGCTTTCAATAGTCCGATGGAACAGGTTAAATATGATATGTACCCGAGCGGCGTTGATCCCACATCGCTTTACGCCAGTACCCTGGCGGAGAAGCAGTACATATTCTGGGTCCACGGCAAGAATCAGTTGGGCGTCTGGGGTTACTATGGCATCGACGCGACGGCCATGCCGGTCCCCAAGATTCTTAGCGTTGACCGCACGGCGCCGACCGTATCGATCGCCGAGCCGCCGTTTGAAAACCCCGCTCGTCAGGTCGCCGGCAATAATCTAAATGTTTCGGGTACAGTCAACGCCGACAACGGCGGCACCTTTAGATCTTCGCTTAACAGCGTTGAGATTTACGACGGTTGGGATGCCGCTTGGACCGACGCCGGTATCAACCTCGATAAATATACGAACACTTGGTCCACCATGTACGACACTCTGTTTGAACCCGGCAACGCCTACACATTACAGGCCAGGGCAATCGATGGCGCCGGCAATATGACTCCCGCCGGCGGCTATGGCACCCGCAACGTCATCATCGATAACACTAAACCGGTTGCCAACATTTCGTCGCCCGGCGACGGCATGGGCTATCCCACAGGGACAAGCAATATCACCGTTACCGGCGCCGTTTATGATCCTGACACGGCCCCGATCGGGGACTTAAGTTTTGACCACTACACAGTGGAATGGGCGCCGGGTATCAAACTGAGCGGCGACGCCGACACGGGCTGGACAATGATCAATAGCGGCACCTCAAGTGTGGGCGGACCATCGACGACGGGTACCTTGGCGAACTGGAACGTCGGCCCGAGCGGAGCGAACCTTACGGAAGGTCCGTATTCACTGCGCGTCCGTTGTTGGGACAAGGCGGGCAACCATAGCGACGAGAACCCGACCGGCAGCACCAACATGATGTATGTATTCATCGACAGCAGCAAACCTTTTTCCGCGCTGACCGTCCCCTATATTGACGGATCGGCCAACAATTGGGCGTCCACGACCATTCGCGGGACGGGGCGCGATTTTATGGCGGTTGGCGGAGCGCAGCGCTACGAGGAAGACGCGGCCGGCATCAACTACTTCACCAGCTCCGGGTCGGCGGGCGGCTGGACGCTGGCGACATCGAGTGATAATTCATACAGCAACAACGCGGCTCGCTACGCGGCTACAGCCAACTATTATGCCCAGTTTACTTTTAGCGGCACCTATGTGACGTGGGTTTCCACCAAAGGCCCGAATCGGGGTTCCGCACAGGTGTGGATCGACGGCGCTTTCGTCAAGACCGTCAATCTGAATGCTCCCGGGGTAACCTATTATTATCAGCAAGAGGTCTTTTCCAAGACATTTACCACGGGCGGCTCACACACTCTAAAGATCGTAGTTGTCAGCGGCCAGGTCGACGTAGACGCGTTGGATCTTTACGCGGGCTCCGGCGTTAATCTTATCGATACGCAGATCAGACGCGTCTCCGACGGCTACTACTGGCACGACAGCACCGACGGCACGCCGAGTTACCGGAATACTTTCCAACCCAGCTCGGCCGGCGCGCCTTGGCTGGCCACTACCGTTAACTCAGGACGACACACCGCTTATGTAACCAACTGGCAATATGGTGTCGCCGCGATTCCCAGCCACACCCAGGTCGACATCACTACTAGGGCAACGGACGATACCGGCAACGTGGAAGCGTCGCCTACCTCAACAAGGCTCATGGTGCAAACCGAGATGCCCGTTACGACGTATCAACCACCGGCCAACGGTCTGAATAACTGGTACGTCCTCCTGCCGGACCTGACGGTGCCGCCGTTGCTGCTGATCGGCACGGAGCCTTCATCGCCGAATCCGGGCGTCAAGAACATGTACTATCAATGGACAACGACGGGCGTCGTAACGGCGCCGACATCCGGCTATATAGGCTACTCCGCCACTTTGCCGGCGACCTCGATCTCGCATATCTTAGATTTTGATTCGCCGAGCCACGGGTTGACGGCGGACGGAACTCGCCGCCTTTGGTACTACTCCAGCGACATTGTAGGTAACGCCGAGACGCCCCACTACACAGACTTCAGCCGCGATATCGCCGCGCCGGACGCGCCGGCATTCACAGCGCCGCAGCTGCCCGATTATCAATTCCAGCGGGCCACGGTTTCCCTGGGGGGCAATACCAGGGACGCGGCCTCCGGCGTCGGTAAGGTGGAGATGACGGTACAACGCAATGACGGACTGTACTGGCAGAGCGGCACCAATTGGAATTCGACGCCGTACTGGTTTACGATCAGCGGAACCACCGGCTGGAGCTATGGTTTCAATTCTGTCGCCGCGGCAGGCGGCGACGGCAGCTATACCTTTAAAGCCAGGGCGACAGACGTTGCCGGCAACGTGTCCGGCGCCGGATCGCTGACGTGCATTATTGACAATACGGCACCGACGACTTATCACACGTTCAGTATACCGGCACCTGACGGCGACAACGGCTGGTATAAGACCGACCTTTCGGTCAGTGTGGTACCGAGAGATCCGTCGCCCGGGTCCGGGATCGCTCTTACCTACGGCGCCTGGAATTTTAACAACAGCGCTGTGAATATTTCGGGTCTATGGGGCGGCCTTAATACTAATCCCGATTTGAACGGCACGTATTACTTCGGGTACTATTCGACCGATAATTCCGGCAATAGCCAGACCCCCGTGTTTGCCAACTTCAAGAAAGACTCGGAACGTCCTTTCTCGGCGATCATGACCCCGACTATAGACGGCCAGTATTTCAGACGGTCCATTGCCTTCGCCGGTACGGCCTGGGACCCCACCAACCCCGGGTCTCCCGGTTCCGGTCTGCAGCGTGAAGAAGTCACCATTCGGGAGAACTTCGCCCCGTTCTACTATTGGAATGGTGTTGTCGGAGCGGGAGCCGCTTGGACAGCGACACCCGTTTGGGTACCGACGACCGGCTCGACCAATTGGACCTATAGCTGGGATACGCTGAATACGAATGTTCCGCAGGATAATGCCGACTACAAACTGACGGCACGCGCCGTAGATAACGCGGGCGGCGCCCAGATTACGCCGGTCGAGCGCGTTGTGCACGTCGACAATACGGCTCCGGTGGTTACCTTGGTCGATCCGCCGGACACCGAGGGTTTGGTCCCGACGGATTATCCGATCCGCGCGACGTTCAGCGAGAAAATGGCGCCGGCGACAGTAAACAGCCCGGCGGCAAACTTTGCCGTCAAGAATTCCGTGGGCGCTTCGATGCCCGGGACGGTTCTGTATAGCGAACAAGGCGCCAGCTATTACGCGGTCTTCACGGTAACAGGTACGTTCTCGCGCGGCGCCGTTTTGACCGGCGTCGTCAGCCGGGGCGCCACCGACTTGGCCGGTAACCCCGTGGTCGTCAATCATTCCGCGACCGGTACTTCGATCATCGGCCAAGAGCCCTGGAGCGCCATAACGTATTCGGGCGCTGGCTGGAGCACGGTCAGCGACGCCGGCGCCAGCGGCGGAGCTTACAAACACTCCAACGTCGACACCAATTATGCTGAGGTCACATTCACCGGAACCGACTTCAGGTGGCTCTCCGGCAAGGGTCCGAATTATGGTATCGCGCACGTTTGGTTGGATGATACCGTCGATCAAGGGACATTCGATCTCTACAGCGCCAGCCAGCAATACAAACAGACAGTCGTCAACCTGACCGGTCTGACGGACACTACTCATAAACTGAAGATAATTGTTACCAACGCGAAGAACGCGGCTTCATCTGACTACTATGTCGACGTCGACGCTTTCACAGGCGCTATCGATACGACCTGGAAATTTACGACCGCCGGGGTTGACGCTCAGATCTGGCAGCCGGTCACCGGTTCACGCGTCTATGGGCGGGTACCGATCATGGGCCAGGCCAACGGCGAAGCGTTCCAGCAGTACAAATTGCAGTACAAGAAGAATAACGGTACGGACACATTCCACGACTTTGGCGTGGTGCATACCAGCCCGCAGGTTTCCCAGGTCTGGCCTTTCCAAACGGATTGGTCCGACGGAGCGACCGGCGGACCCAGCCCGCAAGAGGTCATTGACCCGGCTAACCCTGAGCATCCGGCGGCGCGTTATCACACAGCCTCGAATATCACAGCCAACGGTGCGGATGCGAGTTCGTCACTGCAGTTGTCATCGGCCGGCACGGTTTGGCCTTATCGTAAAGCAATCACAATAACTAATACCGGCGCCCAGATGACGGACTATCAGATCCGCGTGCCGGTGACTTTTGTCACCAGCCACATGAAGGCCAATTTTGACGATGTCCGGTTCACGGATAGCGACGGACAGAGTATCTTGAACCACTGGAAGGAATCATTCATCGCGTCGTCCGCGGCGGTCTTCTGGACGAAGATCCCTGTCGTACCCGCGGGCACACCGGCGAACCCGACGGTCAAGACTGTATACATGAATTATGGCAACTTTAACGCCCAAGGCGGGTCGTCCAACGGAGCCAACGTCTTTGACCGTTTCGACGACTTCAACGACGCCTCCCTTAATGGCAGCGTATGGACGAACCTGGGCGGAGCGTCAGAGGGGAGCGGCACATTAAACTTCAACGTTGACGCGTACAACTACAATGACTGGACGTCCGGCGGCCGCAGCGCACCGGCGGTGAAACTAGCGACGGCGCCGACGGGCGACTTCACCGCGCGTATCAAGATTTCCAGTTTCTCGGCCCAAGCCTATACGCAGGCTGGTATCTCCGCTTACAGCTCCGATGCCTCGGCCTATTTGATGGGTTTGGAGAATAACGGAACCGTAACGCGTTATCAGCTGGACAAGATCGGCGGCACAGCCATCCCGGCGACTTACTACGCCAATAACCAGGCTGTGAAGTTCCTGTATATCACCCGGTTAGGCGCGAGCTATATCTTCCAGGTCTCTGACATTGACGGAACTAACCTGCAGCAGATCGGCACGACGCCTTACAACGACATCGCGCTAAGCAACATCGTATTGTTCGCGCGGGAATGGACGAGCCCAGGAACGCCTACCCCCGGCTATCCGGCCGTAAACATGGATGATTTCATCGTCCAGAAATACTCCGGTACAGCCACCGCGTCGACCTTCATCAATAATGTCACCGTCGCGAACCCAGGCGCAGAGAGTATAGACGGGCCGCTGTCGACCGCTTACGCGGCCAACGGTTCGCTGGTTTCCTCCGTCTTCAACTCCGGGTCGGCCAACGATTGGGGCTTGGTTAAATGGACGGAAAACGTTCCGACAGGTACGAGAATAACCATTCAGGTGCGGCACAACACGACCGCCGCTGACAACAATCCGGAAGACGGCGGCTGGAGCACCTGGTCGGCGCCGATAACCGTATCGGCCGGTGAACAGATTCCCGGTTTCAATGCGCAATACATTCAATATAAGGTGAACATGTTCGCCAACTCTAACGCGACCAAAACGCCCGTTCTTAATGACATCACTTTCTATAACGGGGTCCTGGAGACTTGGGACACAACGGCGTTACCGCTGGGCGACGGTTCATATACCATCCGCCTGCTTGTTTCCGACCAGCTGACCGACCCGCCCGATCCATGGAAGACCGACGCGCCCGGTAAGCACTCGATTGCCGCTGAGGTCGTCGTGAATGTTGAGAACACCAGCAAGCCAACGTCCACGATTACCGCGCCGGCGATCGCGCCGCCTAAGAACACAACGGCTGTGCAAATCAAGGGCACGACGGACGTCACGGGTACCGGTTACGACGAGTTCCCGGGCGTAGGCAAAATCGATGTCAGAGTAAAGAGAAGCTCCGACGGGCTCTACTGGAGCGGCAGCGGCAACAACTGGTCGTCCGACGCTAACCAATGGATTCTGACGACCGATACCGAGGGCGCGGCGGCGTACCGGTATTGGAAATACTCTCTTAATACGACGTTGCAGGACGCCGGCAACTCCGTCTTTACCGATGGTCTATATACGATCGAATCCAAGGCGACAGATAAGGCGGGCGCCCAGGAGTTGTTAAGTCCGGATCCGTATCCGTTGATCACCGTTAGAATAGACAATACTCCGCCGACCGGGTCGATAACGTTCCCGGCGTCCAACAGCTATGTGAGCGGCGGATTCGTCTCTGTTGACGGTGGCGTCAACGATCCGCCTGACGACGCCAACCTGCTTGATTACAAGCTGGAGTATCGCAAAACCGGGGCCTCAACCTGGACCGTGATCGCCAACGATAGCTATGAACATCCGCGGTTGCCGTTAGGTACCCGTTACTGGAAACAAACGTCCGGCGCCGACTTCAACGCCGGTTCGAACGCGCTGGCAAACGGGAACGGGACAACACTGTTGGCGACAACCGCTCTGGCGCAGGGCACGACGACTACAGCCCTGGCGGACACGTTGTATCTGGGCGGCGCCTGGACCTTTGACAGCAACAGCGGCCTGTACACGCTGGTGTTTGCTAATCGTACATTGCCTGCTGACGTCGATTTCCTGACGCTTCAAGGGGAAGTAAGACTGGCGGTCGGCTCGTGGTTGCCGTACGGCACCACTCTTCTGGTCGGTACGACTACGACCAGTGTCAACGATACGACCAATATCGGCGGTGCCTGGTCGTATGCCAATGGACTGTACACCTTGATAACGGCCAACGTCTATGCGCCGGCCGGAGTCACCTTGCAAGGCAAGTTGAATATGGGCGGGCGCGTCGAGATGGATAGATACTTGTTGACCGATGGTTTTAACGGTTCAGCCATCGACGGCGCGAACTGGTTGAGTGTCGACACCGGCGCTAATATGTCCGTGGCCAACGCGGTCTCTGTCAATGGACCGGCTAATACACAGCAGATTTCAAACACGCCCGCGTTGGTGACGGTCCGCAATTTCGACCGCTCATTGACTCAAAACATTGAGGCGGACTTCACGTTCAGCAGCTTCACAGCCAATTCCACCGGTAACGCCGGCACCTATTTCGGCTGGAAGAACACAACGTCATTATATGATCTGGGTCAATATGTCCACGCGTTCTGGATTTTCAACGGCCAGGTCTACGTTTATAATAACGGCGTATCCGCTAGCACCGGCTACAGCCTGGCCGCGGGTACCAAGTACCGCCTGCGGGTCGATCTGAAGGTCGGCGGCGGAGCGACCTACTATTTCAGTGCCGACAGAGGCATGACCTGGACGACGGCTTATGACACGACATCAGGGACAGCCACACCGCTCAAGGCTGGCTTCACTAACCATAAATATGGCAATGTGGCCTATTATGCAAATACGTTCATGTTCGACACCGTTACCATTCAGAAATACTTGACCGGCCCGAGCACCTACTCGTCAGCCGTCTACGATGCCGGTGCTTCCATTAACTGGAATACCACCGGCCAGATAAAGTGGAGCGAAGCGAACGTCAACGGAACGACGAGCGACGTCACACTGCAGACACGCACCGGTTCTTCAGCGACAGCCGGTGATCAGAATTGGACCGGGTGGAGCACCGCGTATACCAACCCGACCGGTGGCGCAATTACTTCCACTCCCAACCGCTATATCCAGTACCGCGTGTCCGAGACCTATACCGGCACCTACGCGCCGAGCTCACCGCTGCCCGCCGTCGGCGACGTAACGCTGAGCTACACCGGCGGCACCGGCGCCAATCAGCTGGAATACTGGAACACGGCCGGCCTGCAAGAGGGCGCCTATACGCTGCGTCTGACAGTCACGGACAAGGCCGGTAACACCAACACGACGCCGATCGAGAGCAAACCGGTAACGATAGACAAGACAGCGCCGCACGCGTCTTTGAACAATGTCGGCACGGTTTTCGGCGCCAAGCGCTATATCAGGGCCAACGTTGGTTTGACCGGGACGGCCGATGACGGTATGTGGACCAATAAGGTGCCGATAGCGATCACCAACCCGACCGGCAGCGCGCAAACCGATTATCAAGTCAAGGTTCCGGTTACGTTCGCTACGGGCATGAGGTCGGATTTCAATGATCTGAGGTTCACTGACGGCTCGGGCAACAAGTTGCCGTACTGGATCGAGACGTTTACCGCCAGCTCGGCCGCGACGGTCTGGGTTCTCCTGCCGGCCCTGCCGTCGCCGGGCGGCACGACCATCTATATGAGCTATGGCAACAGCGCCGCCGATGTCACCAACCAATCTTTCACTAAGGTCATGCGGGACGCGAACGATATGACCAACGCCTACCGGCAGGATCTGCCGACAACAGGGGCCGTCGGTCTCTGGCACTTAGAGACGCCGACGACGAGCGGCCTCAGCTATCTCTGGGCCGACTCCACCGCCAACGCTAACAACGCGGTACTGGATAACGGCGCCTGGTCGTATACGCAGTACGGTCATATGCAGGGGACGGCTGGCGCTTACTTCGACGGCGTCGACGATGTCGCTACCGTCGCCAACAGCGCTTCACTGCAAGCCCTGACCGGCAACGCTACCTTTGAGTTCTGGATCTACCCGCAGAACGTTAGCATCGCCCGGTCCAACCCGATCGACAAATCATACGGCGGCCAGTTCGCCTTCACGCTGGAGACGAACGGCAGCCTGACTTACTATCACGGAACGGCCAAGACCAGCGGCAGTTACACCAGCTTCATGGCGGTGCCGCCGGGGTCTTTGGAGAACAATAACTGGTACCATGTCGCGGTCGTGCGCGACAATACGGCCAAGACCCTGAAGGGTTATCTGAATGGCGTCCTGGTTAGCTCAACGACCTATACGATTCTACCCGGCGCCGCGACCGACAATGTGACTTTCGGTGTCGGCTACACCGGCGCGCCGTTCAAGGGCTTGTTGGATGAGGTGCGAATCAGCAATGCCGCTCTGACGTCAGACGCGATCATGAGGGATGTCGGCATCCGCAAATGGGCAGCGTCCGAACCGAGCGCGGGCGTACCGGGCGCAAACGCGGCCAATCCTTACGAGTGGGGCAATTTCGGCCACTATGAATTGTCCTTCGCCGGGCCGGAAGGCGGCACGATACCGCCGGCGTCCGCGGGCGGAACGACGCCTGTTACGGCGGGCGCACTGGGCACGTGGAACACCCGCGCGGTGCAGGATGGCGACAACTATTCGGTCAAACTATATGACATCGACTTAGCGAACAACACGGCCACAACCAGTATTACCGGTATGACCGTGGATAACACACCGCCTCGTGTGACATCGACGGTACCGGCGAAAAACGAGACTTTTGTCGACGATCGGATCTCGCAGAAGGCGTATTTCACCGAATCTGTTCGCGCGGCGACGCTCGATTCACCGGCCGTCTCATTTACCAAGAAGCTGATGAATCCGCCCAATACTCTTGTGGCCGGAACGGTCAAGTACACCGAGCTCGGGGCCATGTATTACGCGACCTTTACACAAACAACGCCGCCGCTTACCTATGACGCCTGGTATACGGATACGATTACGCCGGCCGTCAAGGATCAAGCCGGCAACCCGTTAGCTGTGGCGTTTGAGGAAAACGACGCAATCGTCTCGTATTCCGGCACGGGCTGGACCGACGCGGCGAGCGCCAACGCCAGCGGCGGCGGTTATAAATGGACGAACACCACGGCTGACGACGTTACTATCGGCTTCGATACGGATACGGCTGCCGGAACCGGTACCGCGGTGGCTTGGGTCGGTACGAAAACACCCAGCCGCGGTATCGCGCGTGTGTATTTGGACGGCGTCGATGTAGGCACAATCGATCAATATTCCGCGACTACTGTTTGGCAGCAGCCGCTCTACAAGACCGGCGACTTGACCAACGGGCATCATACACTGCGCATCGCCGCCACCGGCACAAAGAACGGCGCGTCGTCCGACACTAGGATCGATGTCGACGCTTTCTGGCTGGACTTCAATACGGTCTGGAACTTCCAGGTTGCGGGGATCGAGGTCGGCATAAACTCACCGACCCCGAACCAACGCCTGCGTGGTACGGCGGCGATCACCGGTACAGCGGACGGCAGTGTCGCCAGCTTCCAAAATTGGATATTGGAATACGCGCCTCATGGAACCAGCAGCTGGACGAACATAACTACGAGCACCACCCGCGTGGTGAACGGTTTGCTGGCCAATTGGGTGACGCCGGCCAGCGGTCAGTATGACGTGCGGCTGACCGTTAACGATACAACCAGCCCGACCCCGAGGTTTAAGCAGAAAACAGTGACGGTCACAGTCGACAACACCAACCCGACGGTAAGCGCCGATAGACTGACATATTTCCGGGATTCGTTCGACGCCCGCGACGCGACCAATTGGAGCTTCAACAACGCGATGACAACCGTTCCTTTCTCGCTGAACGGCGAGAACGTTATTCGCAATGTCGGAGCCGGCGGTCAGACATGGGCCAGTAATTATTATCGGCCGAACTATACCATTAAAGATCGCGATCAGGTGTCCTTCGACTTCAAGATGGCCAGCGGGGCTACGTCCTTCTACAACTTCCTGGAAGGCAATGATAACCAGGGAGAATACATGCGCTGGGGCATCGTCGCGACATCCACGTCAACCCTTGTTGCGGAAAGTAAGGATAAGTCCGGGTACGCCAACTCCGGACTCGCCCTAGGTGACATGACCAACAAATGGTTCCACGCGACGCTGTCGGTAGACGACGCCGCTGCCGGAACTTTCTCAACATTTGTCTACGAAATTAACAACCCGGGCAACAGCGCGACCTTTACCAAGGCGATGCCGCGCGGCATTTCATGGCGCTTCCATAGCTATATGGACGTGGGAGCGGGATATCTCGATAACTACGAGGAAGTGCGTCCGGTCGCCGCGACTGTCAAGCAAGGTCAGGCCTTTACCCTGGCCGGTACGGCCACTGACGCGCTGACGGGTATTGATGACGTGCAAATCAATGTTGACGGGCGTGCCTGGTGGGAGCCGATGGGTCCGTTAACAACAGTTGACGCCTGTGATGCCCTTACGGGCTGGACAAGCTCGTCAGGCTCTCTGCTGCTAAATGCGGCTGACATCGTCAGCAGTTACGCGACGAACGGAACATTTGTGATGCCCAGCGGACCGGCCACCGTTAAAGCGCTTGTGATCGGCGGCGGCGGCGGCGGCGCCAATACCGGATCTGGCGGCGGCGCCGGAGGGTACGTCTACCAGTCCGCGCTGGCGCTGGCTCCAGGCAGCTACCCTATTGTTGTCGGCACGGGCGGGGCCGGCGGTGCGAGCACCGCGGCTCCCGGAACAAAAGGAAACAACTCCACTTTCGCCGGTCTTACAGCCGAGGGCGGTGGCAATGGGGTATCACACGGCGGCGGTAACGGCGGTAACGGCGGAAGCGGCGGCGGCGGCGCGATTTCGACCACAACGCTGTTTGCGGGCGGCACTGGGTCGCAAGGTAACGCCGGCGGCGGCGGTCTGCTGGAAACCAATTGGATCGGCAACAACGGCGGCGGCGGCGGCGCCGGTGGAGCCGGCATAGCCGGAGGAAACTACGCCGGCGCAGGTAACGGCGGCGCCGGTATAAGTAATAATATTTCAGGGTCGGCTGTGATGTATGCCGGCGGCGGCGGCGGCGGCGAGGTTAACGGAAGCTACGTTGGCGCCGGCTTTGACGGCGGCGGCAACGCGAACATGAACGCGGCCGGCTCCACCGGAGTCAACGGTCGGGGCGGCGGCGGCGGCGGCGGTTCCTATAACGCCGGGACATATACCAACGGCGGCGGCGGCGGGTCCGGAGTGGTTATTGTCAGCTACGCCGATCCCAGCGGCACGTCCCAAATCGAAGGCACGTCAGCGCTGAGGCTGCAAAAAACATCTACCGCGTCGACGCAGAACGCCTTTAGCAAGGCGATTAGCGCGACCGACATGAGCGGCAAACGGATCAACGTCTGGTTGTATGTTCGTGACGCCACGGCTCGCAATAAGATTTCTCAATTGCAAATGTACGTCGGCGGATCAAACTGGCTGCTGCAGAAGGCAATTGACCGGACCAGCGTGGCAATCGGTTGGAATACGATTTCAATCGATATGATGAACCCGGATGGGGTTTGGTTCAATGCTGGCACTCCCGACCTACGCTCGGTAACCACAATCAGGCTCGACGTAAACACCAACAACGCGTCTGACTTATACGGTAGCGGTGAATTCATCATGGACCGCTGGACATTATCGCCTTCAACCCGGATCGATCAATCCATTGGAACAACGTCCACAGGCCTGGTCGGAGACTGGCATCTCGACGATACGCCCGGGAGCACGGCGATTGATTCTTCCGGTAACAACAACGGAACGGCGTCGGGCACCGGCTACTGGACCACCGGGCGATATGGCGCGTCCGCACTACTGGGTAACGGCGACGACATGGTCAACGTGCCCGAGACAAATACCGCCCTCAGATTGGGTACCCAGCAAAGCATGGAAGCGTGGGTCAAATTCAACGCCACTGCGGCGGATTCGGTTCGCCTGGTGGGCAAGGGCAACGGCAACAACCGCAACTACGGTCTCTGGCTGATGACCGACGGGTCGATTCTTAATCAATTCCAAAACGCCTCGGCCACCGCTTACAACTGTCAGACGACCGCGAAGGTCAACGACGGGGCCTGGCATCACGTGGCCGGCACATATGACGGCGCCACCATGAAGGTTTACATCGACGGGGTAGAGGCGGCCAGCTATGCTTGCGGGGCGATTACGCCGGTTACATCCTCCGACCCGTTGACCATTGCCTATGGCAACGCCGGAGCCGCCCTTAATGGCGCCGTCGACGAGGTCAAAGTATACAATGTGGCACTCACGGCCGATCAAGTGGGTAGTCGCTACGTCGAAGGACCGGTTGCCAGCGGTTCTCCTTATCTTACCTACCAGGGCAACTGGCGTAACCTGGTAAACCCGGTTGGGACGTATATGAGCGGCGGCAGCGTTAAAACCAGCAATCACGCGACCGACACCGCGACGGTGACGTTCACTGGGACATCGGTTACCTGGATCGGCATGCGCGGCCCAGACCGTGGCATTGCCCAACTGTTTGTCGACGGCGTCCGCGTAACGGACGGAGATACCTTGCTTACCGGAGACGCAGGCACGGGGTCGAACGGCTTGCCCAACATGAGCGGGTTTGATCTCTATAGCGTGTCCGGTTCGTACCGGCAGTTGCTGTACACCAAGAGCGGTTTGTCGAACGCCCAGCATACCCTGACGATAACGGTAACGGGGGCGAAAAACGGTTCCGCGACAGATAGTTATGTGGATGTTGATGCCATTGACCTAGGCAGTACATATCCCTGGACCTATACCTTTAGCACGGCCGGTTGGGCCGCGGGGGCCCACACGCTAACGGCCCGCGCTTTCGACCGGGTCGGCAACATGGCGGCAACGCCGACTTCATATACGATCAATGTTGACGACGCCGATCCTGTCGTTGCTCTGACCAGCCCCGCGGACGGTATTTGGTCCAACGCCTCGGCGTTTGACATCAAGGGCCGGGCGACCGACAGCGACTTCAATTATTATCTGCTGGAATACGGCTTTACCGCGTCACCGTCATACTGGTTCCCGGTCAATTCGAATCCGCGTTATAACCAGGTTACAGGTACCGCACCGAACGATTACCTCGGCAAGTTCAAGGCACCTTACACAGTGCTCGATCCGGCCAACCAATATCGCGCCAGTTGGGACCGCGCTGACACGGAAGGTTGGACGGCCGCCGGTTTCACGGCGCAACTTTCGAACGGCGCTATCGGCGGTACGACCAATTCGGCCGACGCCAGCTTGACCAGCCCGGGCATTGCCCTGGACAGTAACGTGTCCAAGGTGTTACACGTGCGGATGAAGAACGCCAACACGGCCAACGATTCAGCCCAGCTATACTGGCTTTACAGCTACCCCTATTCGGGCTCGTACTTGACCGGCGGCGTCAACCTGCAACTCGGCGAAGTCCAACAGATTACGAAGAACGAGGGCGGATTTACGGCGAGTCGCGGTATCTCGTGGCCGCTGGGACCGGCCGGTTACGCCGGCAAGTGGGTCGACTATCGTCTAGACATGAAGACTGGACAGGTAAAAGGCACAGCCAGGACGGAAGGCCCGACCACGACCACTGGTACATGGACAACGGAAACCAACCGCGACGCCAGCGAAGGCACGGCGGTCTACGCGACCTCAGCCGGCTCGGCTTCCTACACGTTCAGTAACAACAACTTCTCGGTCTTTACAACCAAGGGACCGGATCGCGGCAAGGCGCGCGTGTACTTAGATAATGCGTTAATAACAGATGGCACCAGCAAATTGGCAACGGACAATCCTAACGACATCAACCAGTCGGGCATCGACCTTTACGCTCCGGTCATCCTGGGCCAACAGCAGATCTACAGCAGGACGGCGATACCAGACGTCTACACGGGGTCGTCACCACGTACGCTCTCCAGCGGAGCCTCCTTGCAAAGCCAAATGAACCTGACCGCCGGTTCGGTGCTGTCCATAGGCTCGACGCTGAAGATCGGGACGGTCGCGCAAAACGCCGGCGACGTTGCTAATATCGGAGGATTCTGGACCGGCACGGGACCATGGACTCTGATCGGCACGCGCGAAATAGTCAATAGTAACGTCGGTCTGCAGGGTTCCCTGACCGTGGTTCAAGGCGCGATCTTGCTCAGTGGCTCCGCCATTAACACGAACTCAACGACCAACTCGCTTATCGACACGATTAACGTTGGCGGGAGCTGGGTCTTTAGCAACACGCACACAATCAAGATCGAATACAGTGGAGAGAAAAACGCTCTGTCGACGGGCACCAGGATAGATGTTGACGCCTACGAAGACACGTCTCTCTTGCAGGATTACCCGACCGGCTGGCCGGCCGTGGGCTTCTGGGCCGGTACGATCACCCAAATGAGACTCGATCCCAATTCGACGACAGGCAATGTCTTTGGAGTCGACTACATCTCCCGGGAAGCGTCGGACGGCGTCTATAAGATCCGCTTGAGCGCTTTTGACCGCGCCGGGCGCACCGCGTCGACACAGCGAACCATAAACATAGACACGACACCGCCTAAATGTATCCTGACAGCACCGACCAACATGCAATTCCTGGCCAGCGGCACTAATGTGAGCGTAGCCGGCAACGCGGGCGATTACAACACAAACGGTGTTCAGAGCGGGGTTAATAAGGTTGAAGTCAGAGTTATCGCGGGCGTGAACGGGTTAACCGCAAATCCGGGACCTTGGCAGTTGGCGGCTGGCACGACCAGCTGGAGCAAGACGATCAGCATCGCCGATGGCTGGTATGGAGTCCAGGCGCGCGCCACGGATAACGCCGGCAACGTCAGGGAATCGAATATCGTTTATGTCACCGTCGACAACACGGCGCCGCCGGTACCTAGGCTGCGAGCGGTTACGTCCAAGACCGCCGGAGGAATCCTGCTTTCGTGGACGCCGGTTAAGGACGAAGGCTCAGGCGTTGACTATTATGTTGTCTACCGAAACAACGTGCCGATCACCGACAAACTTTACTATCCCGATATGCGGACGATCGATACCGTTGAGAGCGGCCTGACGTCGAAAAACTTCGGTGGCGCCAGTGCCGAGAGCTTCCGCAAGTACTATGGTTGTAACGCCATCGATAAGGATGGTTTCGGTTTTAACGCTAACGCTAACGTCAGATACGCGGTCCGCGCCGTAGACGCCGCCGGGAACTATTCGGCACGATACAGCCTGGCCGTATACTACGATACCAAACCGCCGGACGCGCCGGGCAGCCCCGCCGCTTCCATAGCCGGTGTGACCAATACGGGTCTGTTGTCATGGAGCACCTCGGCGGACAACCAGGGTATAGCTGAATACCGAATCTATCGTGGTACTTCCCCGGGGTTTGTCGCTCCGGACGAAACGAAACAAGTAGGTTCCTGCGACGTCTCCGATCCGGGTAGCGGCGCGACTACGGCCACGAAGTTCTACGACCCGAATCTGGCCTGGAACCAGGACTACTACTACAAGGTCGTAGCCTTTGACGACATGATGAACTACTCGTCTCCGAGTGCCGAGGTCCACGTTAAGACTCCGGCGTCCAAGACCGACTTCAATAGCGCCTTGCCTCACTTGGCTTATTCCAGTAATCCCACCGAATGCGCCTTGTGTCATCGGGCACATACGGCCAAGGGCGAGAAGCTTATTAACGAGACATACGAAGCCAAGCTGTGCTTTACCTGCCATGACGGGTCCGGTTCGAACTCCCCGACGAAAGCCGAGTTCGACTACTCGCCCTCCGGCGCGCATCGCGTCCGGGATGAGCTGTACCCGGCGGGCAAGTTGTCATGCATTGATTGCCATAACCCGCACTTGAATACGGAAGCATCATCGGTTGATAACTTTGACGACGATCTGAGGTTGGCGACTGACCCAACCACGGGTAAGCCGACCTCTATCATTCCCACGGTACCAAACGACTGGACCTTCACGGGCGGAAATTGGGCGATGTCGACCGGCATGATCGGCAACCCGGCCTATCCGGATCCGACCCACGCGGAACTGCGCCAATCAGATACGGGCGCGAGCACCGCGTTTGCCAAGAAAGACACCGGCTTGGTGGGGATCGCCAGTAAGGGCGGCTACTTCTCTGTTGAAGTGAAACTGAACAGCGACGGTCGAGCTTACCTAAGCATAGCCGGCGACGGCTCGGCGTCTAGCGGTCTGACAGGCTCGATAACCAGGACCGGGTCTTCGGCGGTATTCTCGCTGACCGACGGCATCACGACCAAGACAGCCAACTTTGCTTACAACGCCGCGACGCAGTATCGGATTAACCTCAAGATTAATCCGGAGCGTTGGGTGCAGGGTACGGTTACGACCGTCACTAAGGCCGATCTACCGGATGGCCATGATACGATCACGGACGCGGCGGTCGCACGAGGCGACTTTATTGCCAGCGCAACATCGTTCGCAGGTTCCTGGGTTGGTTTTGGCACCAGCGGCGCGTCGGCTGACTTCGACATGGTTAAGGTCAACAACCCGGGCATGCTGCAGACCCGTTACCGCGAGTTCACTCAGACAGCCGGTTCCAGTTATAGCATTCCTGACGACCGCGTTCTTACCGAAGCATTCTGCTTGTCCTGCCACGGCACATCGAATGACAATCCGGGCGGTAGCCAGATGCAGTACTACACCTCCATTCACAACCCGGAAATGGGCGGCATGCAGGGCCAGATCAGTGATCAGGATCTAACCAATTATGTTCGGAACAACCCGACCCAAGTCACGCCTCGTTGGCAGACTATCCGGGACGAGTGGAAAGACCTTAAGACAAATCCGGCCTACGTCCTCTTAGGCACGGGGCAGACTCTTGGGGCTTCGCTGAAAAACACTTCGAACGGTTGTTTCTACTGTCATGGTTACCACGGTCTGCAGTTCTACTACAGAACGCAAAAGGGCGAGGAAGAGCTATGCTACAACTGCCATGGCCGGACGGCCAACAAATCCAGGGACAACTGGAACGTTTATCAGCAATACAACGGTTTCGTCCAAGAGAAGTCACCGTTCCTAACCTACATTGGCACGTGGCTGACCGACGAGGGCGCCAATTACGGTGGCAACGCTGTCAAGTATGCGACCGGCGGGGTAGTTGTGCCTCCGTGGTACAACGCCTCGTGGGGTGCCCGGAAGCTGATTACAGTCAATAATCCGAACATCGGGGTAGACAACTATCAGGTAAAATTAACGATAACAAACGAGCCCAGCATGAAGGCGGACTACTCTGACCTAAGGTTCGCCGCGGCGGACGGCACGACAATGCGGACATTCTGGATCGAGAAATATAATACCGCCTCGGCGATAGTTTGGGTCAATCTGCCGCGCCTAGACGCCGGCAATAGCTCCAACAACAACAAACTCTATATGTACTATGGCAATGGCGGAGCGGCCTCGGCCTCCAACATAGTCGGGACGTTCCTCTATGCCGACGACTTCACCGCGACGACTATCGACCCGTCTTGGTCGCCCAGCGGTTCGGTGACGATGGACGGAAGCCCGGCCGGTTGGGTCACGCTGAATTCCGTCGGTGCCACGACCCCTTCGACCATTACCCACAGCTATCCGGTTCAGGCCGGTGATTATGTGGTCGAGGCCAAGGTGAAGTTCCCGAGCGTCTATCGCCAGCGTCCGCGCTTGTTGAAATCGGACAACAGCGACCCGACGGGTGCCAGTGATTACTTCTTCGGTGACAACCAGGTCACAGTCACGACCTACGGCGGCGGGACGACAGTAACCGATTATCTGACCACCTCTTGGAACGCCGCTTGGGACAACTCCGCCGGTAGCGACTACACAGCCGGCCAGGAATTGCTGACGCAGTATAAACTGCAAGCGTCACCGCAGCAGTTTACCTGGCAATACTACGACTATGCCGGCTATAACAGCGGCAGTGGTCCGATTCGCACGCACAGTACGGTTGGCGGGGCAACCAATTTGTACGCCAAGATCCAGTTCCAAGGGTCGGAAAGCGACAATTCCGATTGGCAGATCGACTGGGTCCGGGTGCGCAAGTCTCTGCCGACAGACCCGACCGTCGCTTACAGCGCCCCCGACGGCACCACGGCCAACTCGGTGTCATTCACCTTCACCGGAACGGAATTCTCTTGGGCCTCGACAAAAGGCCCGGACCGCGGTGTAGCTCAGGTCTTTATTGACAATGTCTCGCAAGGCGATGTGAACCTGCAGTTGCCGCCCGAGCAAGGCTACCTCTACAACGTAACGGTGTTCAACAAGCAATACCTGTCGCTGGCGCCGCACACGGTGGTCATCACCGCGAAATCCGGCCGAGTCGACATCGACGCGGTGCAGGGTGGAGCTAACGGGTCGCGGCATGGCCTGACGATTCGCGACGCGCAGATTAAATGTACCAGTTGCCACGGCCAGCGGGCGATGACCGATCGGCACGTTTACGAGGGCTTCGCGACGTCGATTATCGCCAACCCGGCCAATATCAAGCAGTACTGGTCTGACATGCGTAACGTTAACAAGACCATCAACGACTACTGCAACACGTGTCACAAAGAAGCGGACACGCGGGGCCGAGTGCTGCGCGAGACCCACACATCCAGCAAAATAATTCCTTACACCATTAAGTACCCGCCGTTGATCACCACGACGTCGGCGAACGGTTTTGACCGTACCGGTTATACCCTGGGCGACATCTATCCTATCCAGGAGAACTTCACCGGAGTGACCAAATCGCCGCTGGCGGCCTGGACGACCGATTCGCCCGGCACCGACGATTACGAGGGCGGCGAGGACATTTACAGCTCGACCAACAACGCGTATGTTGAATACACATTCACCGGCACGTACTGCGCCTATGTGGCGAGGTTCGGACCGGATAGCGGCACCGCTCAGATATTCATCGACGGCCAGCGTTATACGGATGGCACTGTCTCGCTGCCGGGCGACAACCCCAATGAATATTCGGGCGTCGACCTCTACAGCGCCGTGCCGGCTTATCGGATCGTGGCCGCGACGCGCAGCAGCCTGACGATGGCTTCGCACACGATTCGAGTCGTCGTTACTAGTAACAAGAATGCCTTGTCATCCGGTTATCGAGTTGACGTCGACGCCTTCAAGTACGCGATACCGCGCGTCGGGCACTATCTGTTCGCGCCGCAAGGCCCCGCAACCACGATCATATCGGTTACCGATCCGACTCACTTCACGGTGGCGAACGCCGGAATGGCGCAGCTGGCAGTCGGCAACACCATTACCATCGATTTCGCCGATGTTCCGCATCCGGCGCAGTCGATGACGATTGTTAGCCTGGCCGGCAACAACGTCGAGGTTTCGTCCGGCCTTAACGCTAGCCACACGGTCGACTGCACGGTGTCGAACACGACCAAGGCCAACTGCGCCGGCGTCTGTCACGATCCGCTGCCTGACTATATTAAGAATTCTCAGGAAGCCAAGACAAAGATCACATGCGTCACTTGCCACCATCCGCACGCAACCCCGTATCTTAGGGTAGTCAGGTGGCCGGAAGACACCAAGACCGGCAACGTCGTAACCGAGGGAGCGTGCCTCCACTGTCATAATGGCTCGGTTAAGTATAATTATTGATGTGGTATAATCGAAAAACACCAGTCAACAGCGATAATGAGGGAGAAATGATGAACCGATTGCACCGGTTCCAGCCGGTAGGTGGGCGCGGAATTACCCCGTGGTTGATAGCGGCGATCGGCGTTTTGGCGACGCTTTTTCTGACGTACTTCTCCGCGTCCGGACTGACCTACAAAAACATCGAGACCGACTACCAGAAGACGTATTCTCATTACGCTCCGGCCGGCAAGCACAACGATACCGAAACATACGCCTGGGATCCGTCCCTTGGCTCGACCGATGTCGAACGTCTTACGGCGAATCTGAATAAGCGCCATGCCAATTGCGACGATTGCCACGATCCGCATTCGGCCACGCGAGCGTCGTCGCCTCTAGGCAGCTACTTCGGCGCGGGAACGCAGGCCAACGTCAGCGGCGTCCGCCCGGTTTATGGAGTATCGGCGGGCACGGTGCCGCAGTTTGCCTTTGAGGCTTCGGTAGTCAAAGAGTACGAGCTTTGTTTCAAATGCCATTCTAGTTACGCCTTCAACTACGATTTGTACCAGGCGACATACGGACACCCGATGGCTTTCAATTGGACCAAGAGGCGGTACTGGCAATCGGGCGATCCGGGGACCGACGATGTCATCAATGAGACGGATACCGCCAAAGAATTCAACCCGAACAACGCGTCATATCATCCCGTGCTAAAGCAAGGTCCAGTCGCCGGCAACAAGACTTTGACTTGGGCAAATGGAATTTACTTTGACGAGACGTTTGTGCCAGGCATGGGCGCCGGCAGCTACATCAAGTGCAGCGATTGCCATACCAGCGATACCAATAACGCCAAAGGCCCGCATGGTTCCAACCAGCGCTACATCCTAGCGGCGCGAGCGCCGACGCAGGAGCCGACGACTGTCCGATCGATTACATTGGGCGCCATCCGACCGAGCAATGGGGGCACCCGGTCATCTGCTTACATGGTGTGGTATGTCCGGACGACCGAGCTGTTGTGCTATAAATGCCACAGCGTTGACTACTATGGCCCGGGCAAAGGACATCCGTCACACGGCAAGCATTCAAGTAACTGCACCTGGCACCGTCCGATCGCCTTGGATGAGGTTGGCTGCGCGACGTGCAAAGCGACGCCTATTCACGGCTCGGTATCGACGCCCTATTTGATGATCTTTAATAACGGCAGCTGGTGTTACAACTGCCATCCGTTTAACCCCGGCGCGCGCGGCTCCGACTATGAGGGCGGCGAACCGTCCTGCCCCCGTTTCTATTCGGTCGCCTCCGACGGGACGACAATGGAAGAGACCCGGGTGCACTTCCAGTCATCCCGCCTGAAGGCCGGGAGCGAATATGACGTACCCTTGCCAACGCCCGATATGCCGAACCTGAAGGGCCTGGGGAATATTCCCGCCTACCGTTATTACAACCGCGACGACGACTACATCCTGTTTAAACACGGTACGCCTGTCATCGACGCCAAGACTAATACATACTCGGTAATGTTTAACCAACCCTCCTCGGGCGACAGGCCAGACGGCCAACCTGTGGGCGAGGTCGGCTACGAGGACCAGTTATCCCTCTGGACCGTTGATCACGCTAGGGACAGCCAGGTCTACGTGTCCGTTGACGGCGACGTGATAGCCGCCAAAAACTCCGACATAGCCACGCCGAAGACCGCCACTGACAACCTGGGCAACGACGTAACCGACGTCATTGGCCGGAGAACGCTTTCCACCGAAGACAGGAGCGGCTGGTTTGCCGGCACCGTCGGTTACGGCAACACCATCTCCGAGATTTACAATTCCGGTAACTCTTTCGTCATGGACTTCGGCGACTTGACTCAAGCCAAGACCATCAAGCTCCTCTGGGGCGTTAACGAGGAGAAGGGCGGCAAACTGCCGGTCTATGTTCAGACAAAGAACGCCAAGGGACAATGGGTCACCAGAGGAAGCGCCCGCCACGCCGAGGACCGCTACGGTTATCTCGACTTGACCGGACTCTTCCCCAAGGGCGCCAAACACTTCCAAGTGAAGATTATCCCGACGTTAAACTCCATTGACTATATGGCGGTGGCGACCGCTACTTCGCCCGTCCGAGTCACTAAGTTGCCTATAAAACAGGCCACTTACACCAAATATCAGGGAGAGACAACCGACGTCACCGCGCAGCTAAGTGCGCGCGACAACAACTATGTCACCTACGACTATCGCGACACCAGCCGTCTTACGTTCGCGATTCCCGCCAAGGACAAGACCTTGACGCGGCGCGACTTCATCTTCGCGCCGGTCGGCTACTACGAGACCGGCGGCGACATCAATCCGGCGGCAACGCTGGAACCGATGACGGCGGAGAAAGCGCAGGATTTCGCCACCGTGACCCCGGCCGGGAAATACGCCAATCATTACAATATCGGTTTGATCGACCCCGGGGCTTGGAACGAGACTTGGGCTGGCAGGCTGGTGAAGTGAGCCGGCGCGCCATTATGACCACCATTGGCGTTGTCATAGCGGCGGTCGTGCTAGTCGGCGGCGGGTATCTGCTCTACCGATACCTGAATCCGAGTTATCGGTTGCGAGCGGTATACGTAACGACGGAACCAAAGTTGGACGGGATTGGGAACGACGCGGTGTGGAAGAGCGCGCCGGAGCTGACTATTCCGATAGACCAAGCCGACCCGATTACCGTCAAGGCGGTCTATACAAAGACGAAGATATTCTTCCAGGCCCGATATGCGGACGCAAGCAAGGACGCGGTTTTTGGGCCTTGGGTGTACAACGGCAAGACATGGACGCATGGGCCGCGCGCGGACGCGCTGGAGCTGTTTTTTGACATAGGCGACTCGGTAGTCGGTTTCCCGGAAAAAGGTTTTAAGATCATGACCTATGGATTTAAGCCGGGCGACGAAATATATAATTTTGGCCAGATCAACAAAGGTAAGAACAAGAAGATCTGGTCGGGTGGCCGGGGGCGGGCCGACGTTTGGCTGATGGGCGCCGGTAACGGAGCCGCATTTGGCACCGGGGACGACCTGATCTATCAGGCCAACCAGGACTATCTGTTGAGTCCAGAGACGAGCGAAGCGCAAGTTTGGCCACAATGGGATCAGTTTACGAACCTTAGGGCAATTAACCTAAACAGTGACGTGTGGCGCGAGGCCATTCTGGCCAGCGAGGGCGGCGCAGGCGCGAGCGTCAAAAAGGAGCAACCATATCTTATGTACGCAGAAGGGTTGGATCTTAATAACACGCCATATCCGTTTGAAGATCAACTGACACCGATAGCGGCCAGCGCGACCGTGCGCGCGGGTGACAAACTCCCGTTCGTTTACTACAACCGTAGTACCAAGGGGCATTGGGGTGGCAGCCGGGAAGACGTTACAGGCACCATGCGATGGTCGGGCGGTAACTGGACGGTCGAGATGGGGCGGAAGCTGAATACCAAGAATCCGGACGACATACTATTTCAGGTCGGCGATGACAGAAGCGTTTATTTTGGGGCTTTGGTGCGGCGCGACGGCAAGACGACGCGGTACAGCCCGCCAGTTATACTCGAGCTAGTGCCCCAGGGAGGCGAATAGCATGATTAAGAAACAATACTTGGTTAGTCTGACGTTATTTGCGCTTCTTATGGCTGCTGCCGGCTGCGCGACCGCTGGTAACGCGGCGACGGTCCCCGCTCCGGCTAATACGTTGAGCGCCGCCAAAACCACTGTTGGCACGTTTACCATCGACGGCAATATCACGGAGGCTGACTGGAGCAAAGCCAAGGCGGTTACGATACCGCTCAAAGCCGAGGCCGGCGTCGAGGCCCAGAAGGTCGTCATGCGCGCCGTCTACGACGACAAAAACATATATTTGGCGGCGGAATACGCCGACGCGACACCGCTCAAATTGGGCGAGGCTTGGACGTTTGACGGCGCCTCCTGGAGCAAGGGGAGTTACGATGACACTCTTGCGTTCGTATGGAACATGAATGATTCAATCCCGGGATTCAACGACCGGGGTC
>JAHEXW010000016.1:21920-33559 GCA_023251915.1 Actinomycetes bacterium | reverse complement strand
ACGCCTTGACGCAAACCTCGCAGGCGATGCATTTCTCATTTATGAACGTAACCTGGCGCGTGACCGGATCGACGACGAGCGCGTCGGCGGGGCAGATGGCGACGCACGCGCCGCACGAGGTGCATCTTTCATCGTTTCTTTTGATATCGCGACCGATCGGGTCGATAATGACGCCCGACTCTTCCAAGTATTTTATGCCGCGATCAAAATCTGTTTTCTCTCCCGACAGCTCGACGACCATCAGACCCTCTTCCTTGGGAGTGATGGACGCCTTGAGAATGTTCATGACGAGGTCATACTCTTTTATTAGCATGTAGACGATGGGTCGGTCGATCAAACGATGAGGAAAATGCAGGACGACTCGTTTCGTTATCTTCGCCATCTTAAGCCTCCTCGCCGATCGGCCGTTCGCGCAGAGGTTTAAAGGCCGGGGTCTCGTCCGGACCACTCAACAGTTCAACCGGTTCGCCCAATTCGAACTTGCCGGCCGTTATCCAGTCCCGTAGCTCCGCCGCTATCTCTCTGGCTTTAAAATAAGAACTTAAACTGGCTGTTGGCGTTTTCTTTCCCCGCACGGTAATCTCTCCGCTCTTAAGCTCGGCGTAGGTGACCTCCGCCAGCGGATTGTTTATGTTATTGGGATAGTCGTGCGAATAGTCGACGACTTGCGTCACGATATCCGCGTCGGTTACGGTCACGTATTCCAGGATCTCCTCGTTCAACAACGGAATGGGAACGCCCAAGCCTACGGTAAGGGTGGCGCCGTAGCCTAAGAAAGACGTGCCGACCAGCCACTGCGGTTTCATCTGCTTTAGGTCGCCCAACACCGACAATGTTCCCGCGCCGCCCTTGGGCACGCCTCGCGTCGTCCGCGGCACGCCCGGATTATGTTGGGTGCCGTTCCAAACAACGTGACCGACCCCGCCGCCTAGAAATATCCTGGTCCCGATCCCGATCGTCTTGTACAAAGGGTCGTTGAACAGCGGCGACAATTGGCCCGCGGTGCTATAGTGCGCGTTGCCCAGGTTGGCCTTCAGCGTCCCCATATACGTGTAAATAGTCTTGTCAGACACATTGACCGCGCAGTTATAATTCTGATAGCCGTTGCGCACGTTCATCAGGATGGCTTCGTTCATTTCGGTCAGGTTGATCAGCGTCTCCAGTTTCTTGCGCGGATAGCAGTCGGTGCCGTAGCCGGTCGCGCGAAGCACGACATCCTTGCCGGCCACCAAATCTTCGATAACATGTCCCCCGCCGTAGCGAAAAGTACCCGGATGGACGCGGTTGAGCGGGTCGTCAGCCGGCAGTTCGGTCGCGCCGATGAAGATGTCGGCCGCGGCGATTCCGCCATAGGCCGGGACGTCATTCAGCGTGGCGTGCTGTATTTTGATACGCGGAGTCGGGTGACCGACGTTAAGAAACGCGCCGGATGAACACATCGGGCCGAACGTCCCGGTCGTCACGACGTCAACGGTCTTGAGCGTGTCCGCGACACCTCTCTCTTTGACGATGCCGATTATCTCCTCGGCCGTCACGACGACCGCCTCGCCTCGTTTTATCTTCTGATTTATCTCTTCATATGTTTTGGTTACCGTCATTGCTCCCCCTTCGAGCAAAATCAATGTGAAGTGCAGATTTATTATACCCTACAAAAAGCGAAAAACCCGCGTGCTCCATGCCTTCCTGGACGCGGGTTTGAAGTTGGTTACCGAGATGACAAGCGGGTGAAGAGTTAAGACACGCGCGGGCCGGCGCCAAGAAGGCAAAGCATAGCCATTCGACACATCACCATGTCGCCGAAAGCGCTTGTCTTCAATTGAACCGGAGCGTGTGTTTGACCCATATCCTTATTCTACAGGGCGTTCCGTGGACTCGTCAACGTGAGCCGCTGATGATGCCGCCGCCCAGGACCTCGTCGCCATCGTAGAAGACAACCGATTGACCGGGCGCCGGAGCGAAAACAGGGGTCGCGAAAGCCGCGGTATAGAGGCCGGATCCGGACGGTTTTACTGTTCCCGGAACAGCGGTGGTGTTGTAACGGATCTTGGCCGAGGCGTTGAAAGTGCCAGCGGGGGCGATCCCCGACACCCAGGAAACGTTGGCTATGTCGATCTCGTCTCGATAGCCGTGATCCCGCGGCCCGACAACGACCTGTCGAGTTTTAGCCTCGATCGCCAGGACATAGAGCGGCTCGGTGTCGCCGTTCGACCCGGCTGATCCACCCAAACCCAAACCCTTGCGCTGACCGACCGTGAACGCGCAAATCCCGTCGTGGCTGCCTAGAACACGGCCGGCTTCGTCGACAATCTCCCCCGGTTCGGCTCGGCCGCCCGGGACCTCGGCCATGAAGCGGCCGCAATCGCCGCCCGGAATAAAACAAATATCCTGGCTCTCTTCTCGATTCGCCTGCGGTAGACCAAGGTCGACAGCCATCGCCTGGACGGCGTCCTTGGTCAGTTCACCCAACGGGAAGGCCAGGTGCTGCAGCTGATTCTGCTGTAAACGGTAAAGAAAATAGGATTGGTCTTTTTTGGGGTCAAGACCCTTGAGCAGGGTTTTTCTGCTCTCTCCTCCCTCCTCACTACTCCCTAATCTCGCGTAATGCCCTGTGGCCAGTTTGTCGGCGCCTTTGGACAGCGCGTAATCGAGCAGGGCGCCGAACTTGATCTCGAAATTGCAGACGACGCAGGGGTTGGGCGTCAGACCGGCCCGATAGGAGCGGGCGAAGGCGTCAACCACCACCGCCCGGAACCTCGTTCGCATGTCGACGACCTCGTGTGGAATATGCAAGCTGGCGGCGGCCTGTTCGGCCTCGCTGACATCGGTATCATCGGTCAGCCGCATGGTCACACCGGTTAGATTGTGTCCTTGCTTCTTGAGCAGAACCGCAGCGACCGCGCTATCCACCCCGCCCGACATAGCAACATAAATATTCATCAGTTAAGTGTATAACAGACTTGTTGTCCGCGTGTTGAGTGTCGGTGCACTGCTGGGAACCAATGCACCATTACTTGATCAGCGGTTTTCATTAAGAGCGGGGAGTCCATCGACAAAGCCTAGGTTATCCGTGTTGAGCATGGTCCACTACACTGCGAGCTTTTCAGACGGACAGCATCCGATCGATCGCTTTACGGGCGCGGGCGGCGATGTCGCCGCGCACCTTGATGACGTGCGATGTGTCACCCGCCGAATATTCCTCGAGCACGGAGACAACTTTAGCCAGGTCGGTCTTCTTCATGTTAGGACAAACTGCCAGTTCGGTGACTGGATAAAACTCTTTACCGGGGTTCTCTTTCTGCAAACGGTGAATTATGCCGACTTCCGTGCCGACGATTATTACTTGCGCGTCCGTTTCCCGCGCGAAACGGATCATTCCGCCCGTCGACAGCACCTCATCAGCGGCGGCGATGGTTTCGGGCCGGCACTCGGGATGCACCATTACCGGTGCTCCTGGATGTTCGGCGCGCCGCGCCGCGATATCCTCCGGCATAATGCGGGCGTGGGTCGGGCACCAGCCGTTCCATAAAATGAATTCTTTGCCCGGGAACTTCGATTGAACATAAGCGCCGAGGTACTTGTCCGGCGTGAACAGGATCTGGTCCGCCCCGGTCGCCGCTACGATACCGACGGCATTCGCCGACGTACAGCACCAGTCGCTTTCCGCCTTCACCTCGGCGGACGAGTTAACGTAGGTGACGACAGTCGCGTCAGGATGCTCGGCCTTGGCGGCGCGCAACTCGACGGCAGTGATCATGTCGGCCATCGGGCAGCCGGCGTCCAAGTCCGGCATAATGACTGTCTTTTTCGGCGACAAGATAGCGGCGGTCTCCGCCATGAAATGAACCCCGCAGAACACTATGACATCGGCGTCCGTCTCCGCGGCGCGGCGGGACAGGTCAAGAGAATCGCCGACGTAGTCGGCGGCGTCCTGCACCTCACCCGCTTGATAGTTATGAGCGAGAATCACCGCGTTTAGCGTGGTTTTAAGCTCCCCGAGCTTCATCTGGGCAGTCAACTGGCGCCCTCCGCATACGATTCGCCAGAGAATATCGGTTTTGGTTTGAACCGCCTGAGCAGCAGCGAGTTGGACACGACCGAGACGGAGCTTAACGCCATGGCCGCACCCGCGATTTCCGGCCGCAGCATGATTTGGAAGAACGGATACAGGACACCGGCCGCGACCGGTATGCCTAATGTGTTATAGAACAACGCCCAAAACATATTCTGCCTGATCTTGCGGATTGTTGCCCGCGACAGCTCTATGGCGGTCACAACGTCCCTAATATCGTCCTTTATCAAGACGATTTCGCCGCTTTCGATGGCGATGTCGGTGCCGCTGCCCAGAGCGATGCCGATGTCCGCCTGAGCGAGCGCCGGCGCGTCGTTGATTCCGTCCCCGACCATCGCGACAACCTTGCCTTCGGCCTGCAGCTTCTTTACCTCAGCTGCTTTGTCCTCGGGCATGACCTCGGCTAAGACCCTCTTGATCCGGGCTTGGGTGGCGATTGCGGCTGCCGTCCTGGCGTTATCGCCCGTAATCATAATCGTCTCAATCCCCATGACGTGCAGACGGGTAATTGCTTGCGGCACACATTCCTTGATCGTGTCGGCTACGGCTATCAAGCCGGAGACTTTTTTGGCGACACCCAGTATCATTACGGTTTTGCCTTGCGCTTCAAGTCCTGCAATTGTTTCTTCCTGGGCAGCGGTGTCGATGCCGTTTTCCTTCATCAATCGACGGTTGCCCAATAGAACGGCGCCGCCCTTAACATTGCCGCTAACGCCCTGCCCGGGAATTGCCGCAAAGTCTTCAACCGGCTCTTCGGGTACACCCTTTTCCTCCGCCGCTACCAGAATCGCATCGGCCAGAGAGTGTTCGCTGCCGCGCTCCAGGGCTGAAGCCGGTAGAAGAACATCCGCCTCACCGTTCGCCCGCTGTTCTCCGTGCTTGTCGTAGGCAATGATATCGGTGGTCACCGGCCGGCCATTGGTTAAGGTGCCCGTCTTGTCAAAGACGATCGCCGTCAGCTTGTGCGCCGTCTCCAGAGCTTCCCCGCCTTTGATAAGGATGCCGTTCTCGGCGCCTTTTCCGGTTCCGACCATGATTGCCGTCGGCGTCGCCAACCCTAAAGCACATGGACAGGCAATAACAAGAACTGCCGTCCCGGCCAGTAAGGCGAACACGAACCGATCCGACCCGCTGCCGACCAGATACCAAACGGCGAATGTCAAAGCAGCAATCACAACTACCACCGGGACAAAATAGGCCGAAATGGTATCGGCAAAGCGCTGGATCGGAGCGCGCGACCCCTGGGCGTCTTCAACCAGTTTAATAATATGCGCTAGAACCGTGTCTTTCCCGATCTTCGTGGCGCGCATTGTGAAATACCCGTGTCTGTTGATTGTTGCGCCGATCACTGGGCTGTCGACCGCCTTCTCGACCGGCAGACTCTCGCCGCTAATCATCGACTCGTCGACCGAAGTCGTACCTTTGACCACAACTCCGTCGACCGGTATTTTCTCACCCGGTCGAACGATTACCAGGTCCTCAACCACAACATCAGCAACCGGTATCTCGATTTCCTTGCCGCCGCGCTCAACGCGCGCCGACTTGGGTGTTAGACCCATTAGCTTCTTTATGGAATCGTTCGTCCTGCCCTTAGCGCGTTCTTCCAGGAGTTTACCAAGTAATACAAAGGTGATCAGTAACGCGGCGGTTTCAAAAAAGACCTCGCCCTCCATGAAGAATGTGGCCGCGACGCTGTAAAAGTACGCCGCCGAGGTACCGAGCGCAACGAGCAGGTCCATGTTGCCGGCTCGATTCTTAAGAGCGCTCCAAGCACCGCTGTAGAACCGCGCGCCGGCTATGAATTGAATCGGGGTCGCCAGAAAGAACAGGGCGATCTTGTTATAGGGCCAATCCATCCAGGGAATCTGCAGCGGCCCCAAGAGCGCGCCGATGCCCATCATCGGCAGACTCAAATACAATAAAGCAACGCTCAGAACTAAACTGAAGATAAACGTGTTGCGCAAGGACGTGTAATCAGCCTCTTGCTGGGCACGCTGCGCGTCATCCCCAGCGCCCTCTACCAGTTCAATGGCAGAGTAACCCGTGTTTTCAATCAACTTAATGATTGCGTCGCGATTGGTCCGGGCTGGGTCATATACAATCCTAGCTCGTTCCGTCGCGAGGTTCACGGTGGCCTCGGAAATACCGTCCACCTCGGACAAGCTCATTTCGATGATGGCCGAACAGCTGGCACAGTGCATGCCGCCGATAGCCAGATTCAGTATCTGATTTTCCGGCATTTCTTGGCCTTTCTGCTATTTTGAGGAGCTTGCCTTATAACCGAGGTCGGCGATCTTCGCGATTATATCGGCTTCGCTGATGACGTCGGGGTCGTAAGATACGTCCGTAAGTCCCGCGGGGTAATCGGCCTTGACATCGGTCACGCCCGCCTCTTTCTTCAGAGTCATTTCAATCAACATAGCGCAGCTGGGGCAGTGCATCCCGGTTGTCGCGAGCTTTACTTGAGTTGTTTCACTCATTGTTCTCCCTGTTTAGACCCTCATAGGCTGTTACTGGTCAGATACAATTCTACACCAAGCAACTTGCAGGCACCTAGTCGACAGTAACCAGCTTACCCTTGATCATTTTCATCCCGCACATAAACTCAATCGTTTGACCGGCCTGACTCGGGATCGGCACAATCAGTGTCACTTTGCCGTGATCAGGCATCACGGTCATGAAGCTGCCGAGCGACGGGAACTGGACTTTCCTGCTGCACTTGAACGTGCTGTTCCGGTCGAACGTGATGGTCAGCGGCGTGCCCTTCTTGACTTCGATAACATTTGGACTATAGCCCGTGTCCACCTTTACAGCCACCGCCTGGCCACTCTCGGTCGCAACTGCCGCGCCCTTGATCTCGTCATTCTTGATCATCATTTTCATTTGCGCCGGTGTCATGTCGGCGGCCTTCATAGTCGAAGAAGCAGCCTGGTTCATGTTCGAGCTGGCGTTGCTGGTAACGTCAGCCGGCGGCATTCCCGTCGCGAAAAAGGTACCAAAACCGGCGATAGCGAGCGCCGCCAAGGGGACTAGCAGGTAGTTCATTCTCTTGTTGATATGGTTCTCAGACATTTCTTCTCCTTTGTTATGACGGACTTGGTTAATACTATTCTGGTTTTACTACAAGAGTTCCTTGCCACATGCCACAACCTGATGAGAAAGTGAAGCTACCTCCTTTCTTCGGGGTAAATGTGATGACGGTTGTGCCGTACTGCTTCAGCCTTTTGTCTATCCCCTCGCTGGGGAAAACGATGCTCTCCGTGCACATGTCGTTGCCGGGGTTGATGACGGTCAGACGGACCGGCACGTTCTGTCTCACGGTCAGGGTATTGGGAACATACCCGTCTCTCGCCTCTAGTGTGATGTTTTGGATGCTGGCCTTGGTCGAAGTCTTCACTGCTGGATCAGCAACGACAAATATGTTCGTTATCTGTCGTGACAAAGAAGAGAAGTTGTAGTTGGAGCCCGTCAGGACTAAACCGCGGTTAATAATTACGAGGCCCAGGATGATAATAATAATGGCGCCGATAGCGTTAATCTGCTCTCTATATCTTTTGGCCAGAGTAGTGGCAACCGTGCCATAAGCCAACATGAGCGGGATTGTCGCCACTCCGAAGACGAGCATGGTTAACCCGCCCTGGACGGCACCCCCGCTGCCGGCCGCGTAGAGAATCATTGCTTGCAGAGGCCCGCAGGGCATGATGCCGCCGCACAAGCCGAACACACCGGGCGCGAAATAGTCGGCTTGCTCTGTAGTTTTGAACATCTTGTTCGTTACGCGGCGAGGCAGGCGAAAACTGAATATTCGCAGCCAGGGGTGAACGTTAAGCATGTTTAGAGCCATCAGTATCATTAGTGTGCCGGCGGCGATGTTGATCCCGCCCCGGTAGGCGCCCAAAGATATCGCCGAACCCAGCAGGCCGGCCGCTATCCCGACGACAGTATACGAAACCATCCTGGCGCCGTTATACATGAGGTGCGGAGCAAGCACAGCGCGAGGCGTCACAGCCGCGGTCTTATCGGTAACCGATATAGCCAGAACGAAGTTGCCGCACATGGCGACACAGTGAAAACCGGTGACCAAGCCGGTCAAGAAAACGGCCCATAACCCCATCCAAAACCCCCAGCTATTGCAAGCTAATAAACCATCGCGACAGTGTGTTTTCGCTAGATATTAGCAGAAGCGGGGTGGGGTTTAATACTAGTAGATTACCTAGCCGCTGATTCGTTCCGGATGCGCGTAAACGTGCATTGCGCCCCGGCGAACATATCCAACTAACGTCAGATTGTGACGTTTAGCCAGTTCAATGGCGGCATCCGTGGGACGGGCCCGGCTAACCAGGATGGGGGCTCCTGTGCGGACCGCTTTCATGATCTGTTCGGTCGGCAGCCGGCCGCTGCTCAACAGTATCTTGTCCGCCAGATCGATGCCGTCCAACAAGGCCCGGCCCAGCACTTTATCCAAGGCGTTGTGGCGGCCGATATCGTCGTACGAGAACAAGACCTCTCGGCCTCGCGCCAATAGAGCGGAGTGAACGCCGCTCGTGGCGGCGTGCAGACTGCTGATTGTCTCCAGCTCACCCATCAGAGCCAAAATGTCGGCGGCAGAAACTCGGAACCCGTCCGGCAGACTCCCGGTTTTGCCGGCGGCGCGAGAACGCACCCGCACGCTCACTGCTCCGGCATCGGTATCAACATCAAGCGACACAACGTCGTCGGCGCTTTGTATGACCCCTTCGCTCCAGAGATAGCCGTAGACAAGTAATTCGATGTCAGAGGCAAGGCACAGTTGGCTGGCGACCACTCGGTCATTAACCACGATAGTGAGTTGATTCTCCACCACGACTTCGTCCGAGGATTCGGTGACACCGCTCGCGTCCAATCGCGTAATCGGAACAGAGCGGCTTGTCTCGATTCGGCGTCGATCGCTGTCGCCGGAGGGCCTGGTCATTGTTTTTCCACCTGCTCGGTCAAGGCGGTAAGACGCGCCTCCGCCCGGGCGATCCGATCAACCAAGGTATTAACGATCTCGGTTTCCGGATCCGGCAAAGCGCCGTGGTCCAGGACGTCGAGAGGGCTGACTGCATTGCCCTGCTCCCGCACGGCGCGGGCGGGCACTCCGACAACCGTGGTGTCGGCCGGCACATCCTTGATGACCACAGAGTTGGCACCGACGCGCACGTTGTCGCCCACGTTTACGTCGCCCAGGACTTTTGCCCCCGCGCCGATCACCACATTGCTGCCGATGGTCGGGTGGCGTTTGCCTTTGCCGGTTCCGACGCCGCCCAGTGTAACCCCCTGGTAGACCAGAACGTTGTTACCGATTATCGCGGTTTCTCCGATAACGACTTGCATGCCGTGGTCGATGAAGAAACGCTCGCCGATTGTGGCGCCGGGATGGATTTCGATGCCAGTTAAGAACCGGCCCCATTGCGCCAGGAGGCTGGCGACAAACTTCAGATGGTGGCGGTAAAGCCAGTTGGCTTGGCGGTGCAGGACGATCGCGTGCAGCCCCGGATAGGCTAGAAGCACCTCGAGGGTGCTTCGCGCCGCCGGATCGTTGTCAAAAACGGCTCGGATATCGCTGCGCAATCGTTTGAACATATCAACTCCCCGGAACTACCGGTTCGATAAACTCGTTTGGAATTTCCTTCAGGAACCTGGACTGCATCATATAGTTGGGAGCGCCATAAAGCGAGCGCAACCAGGCACAAGTCAAGTATAGCCGTTCTCTCGCCCTGGTCAAACCGACGTAGCACAGCCGCCTCTCTTCCTCGATCTCCGCGGGATCACTCATGGAGCGGCTGTGCGGGAACAAACCTTCTTCCATACCGGCGATGAAGACTACGGGGAACTCCAGGCCCTTGGCGTTGTGCAGTGTCATCAAGGTCACGGAATTGTCCGAGTCGCCCAGGCTGTCCACGTCCGCAATCAAAGCCACTTTCTCCAGGAAATCCGCTAAGGTTCCGTCTGGAAAAGCGGTACTGAATTCCGCCACAGCGCTCAGAAGCTCGCCAATGTTCTCAACGCGGCCTTGCGCCTCAAACGTTCCTTCTTTTTCCAGAACCCTGACGTACCCGGTCTTGTCGATGACCTCTTGAACCAGCCCCAACAAGTCCCCGTCCGCCGCCTTGTCGCGCAGGTTCTCAATCATCTTAACGAACCCGCCGATCTTGTCGATTGAGAAAGACCCGCCTGGGATGTCTTTGACATGGGTCAGTCCGTCGTAAAAACTCTCTCCCAGCATGTTGGCGTAGGCGTTGATACGGTCGATACTTGTCTTGCCTATGCCCCGGCGCGGAACGTTAACGATTCGTTTAGCCGAGATGTTATCGGCCGGATTTTGCAACACGCGCAGGTAAGCAAGGATATCCTTAACCTCCATACGGTCATAGAACTTGACCCCACCCACCAGTTTATAGGCCAGGTCGAACGACATCATTACCTCTTCCAGCACGCGGGATTGGGCGTTCGTCCTGTAGAAGACAGCGATGTCGCTCGGCTGTCTCTGCTCCTCCGCGAGCAAGCGTTGAACCTCGGATGCGATGTAAATGGCCTCGTCGCGCTCATTTTCCGCCTGATACAGAAAGATCGGCTCGCCGCCTTCGATATCGCTCCACAGATTCTTCTGTTTGCGACCACGGTTGTTCTTGATAACCTGGTTGGCGGCCTCTAGAATCGTCTGCGTGCTGCGGTAATTCTGCTCCAGGCTGATGATTTTGGCATCCGGAAAATCGCGTTCGAACTCCAGGATATTGCGTATGTCGGCCCCGCGAAACTTGTAGATGCTCTGGTCCGGATCGCCAACGACGCATAGATTCTGATTGCGCTTGGCCAGCAGGCCGACCAGCCGGAACTGGGCGTGGTTTGTGTCCTGGTACTCGTCGACAAGTATGTGTTGAAACTTCTCCTGCCATTTCAGCAGGACCTGCGGAAACAGCTCGAAGATATTAACCGCGAGCATTATGATGTCGTCAAAGTCGAGCGCGTTGGAAGCGACCAATTTCTCCTGATACAGTTTATAGACCTCACCGGTTATGTCCTCGAAGTGTGTCGAAGTCCGGCTGGCAAAGGTGTCTGCATCAATCAACTCGTTCTTGGCTGCGGAAATAACGAATTTGACCGCTTTGGGGGTATAACGCTTGATGTCCAGATTCAGCTCGATCAAGCAGTCCTTGATGAGCCGCTCGGAATCGTTGCCGTCGTAGATAACGAACTGGCCTGTATAACCTCGGGCCGCTCCGCCCGTTAAGCCGGCAATCTCCATCCGAAGTATGCGGACACACGCGGCGTGGAAAGTCATGATCCACATGCCCTTGACGGCCTGACGCCCCAATAATTTCTCGACGCGTTCCCGCATCTCACGCGCGGCTTTGTTGGTAAACGTAATGGCCAGAATCTGGCTGGGGTGAACGCGACGCTCTTTGATGAGATACGCCAAACGGGTAGTCAGTGCTCTGGTTTTGCCGCTGCCCGCTCCGGCGAGGATAAGCAGGGGTCCGTCGCCGTGGGTAACGGCCTCCACCTGCTGGGGGTTTAAGCCTTTAAGAAGATCCATAAGCTGATTATA
>JAHEXW010000016.1:0-21820 GCA_023251915.1 Actinomycetes bacterium | reverse complement strand
TCAGTGCTCTGGTTTTGCCGCTGCCCGCTCCGGCGAGGATAAGCAGGGGTCCGTCGCCGTGGGTAACGGCCTCCACCTGCTGGGGGTTTAAGCCTTTAAGAAGATCCATAAGCTGATTATATCAGCATATAACCCGGATTAACGGGGTGTTTCCAAGGACCGATAGCTGGCGGTCAAAATCCCCTGCGCGTCCGAAATCAGATTATGCTTCCGCATGATCGTCAAGTCGTTGCGGACGCTGCGCTCGCTCAACCCTCGGTAGGCATCCGCCAACCAGGGGATATTGCGCTGTTTGAACTGCGCCACGGTCAGACCGTGTGGTTCTGCCGTTAAGTGGCCGACTATGGCGGCGACGCGCGCGGGAATAACGCCCTGACTTGCCAGATCGGCCAAGTGTTGCCGGAGAGCGCTTGTCTTTAGCGTGCCAAAGACTCGTTTTTGCCTGGCCTCCAACTCGGCCAGGAACCCCTCCAGACCAAAGATGACCCAGTCTCTTAGTTCGCCGTTGTGTTCGAAACGAGCTCGGTCTAGCTCTTCGATGTAGTCGTCGCGATTTTGGAAGTAGTAATCGGGCATGGAATAGAACCCTATATGGCTGTAGCCGCCGTGATACAGCAGATAGGCCTCAACCGCGCGAGTGGTTCGAGCATTAGCCTCGGCAAACGGGCGAATCGCCAGCAAATAGAAATGTGCCAGTAAGGCGCGCACCACCGGATGCAGGGTCAGGACGCTCCTGGTGTTGAGAAAGTCAGTCAGCATGGCCATTAGCGTTTGCACTTCGACGGCGCGCGGGTAGGCGATGGACCCGACGATTAAGTCGGTGGAGCGATACTCGCCTGGCGCCTGGTCCAGATAGTCTACGCCAAGCGTAACTAGGTCGTGCAGATCCTTAACGTTATTCTCCACTAGTTCGGCCAGCGGCAACGGCTTACGTTTACGAATCTGACGCAAGGTTAGATCGGCATTCAAAACTTGCTTCTCGCCATTTGTTCGCGGCATTCGTTCATTGTCGCGCAGCAGGCGGTCAATCTCGGATTCGTCGAGAGCGTTGCCTTCCAGCCCGCAGCTACCGCGAATCGCTCTTATGATTTCGGCTTGATCTATGGCCGCACGCGTCGCCGGCGCAATCGGCAGGTCGCGCATCGTGCCTGCCAAAGTATCAATCCTGTTCACGAGGAATGAGAAGTATTTGGAATCTAGATTGGGTTCAAATGTTACTGGCCAGCTTCGCGCCATCTTTGCCACCACCTTTGCCACCTATTATGGCACTTTACTAGGCGTTTTGCAATCTTGGCTACTGTCTTCTTGCCAGCCAATATGCCAGAACGGTCATCCTGGGTCTGTGTTCTTTCAGACGCAGGAACTGAGACGTAGCTTTCTATACCGGCTAATCTCGAGAGTGGTAGATCGCAGTCCTACCACCTGTTATAGTGCACTCTTTCCGGCCTATAGTTATCTCTCGGGGATTTCTCTTCTGCCGGATAGCCGAACGGAACGAGGCTGAACGGGACAATATTGTCGGGAACACCGAATAACTGGGCCAACGCTGTGACCCGCGACATCTTGGGGTAGCAGCCCAGCCAAACGCCGCCCAAACCGAGCGCGTTCAAGGTTAGCAGGATGTTTTCGGTAGCGGCGGCGCAATCTTGAACCCACATATCACCGTGTCGGGCGACCGCCGGTTCGCCACAGACCATAATGCAGGCTTGCGCCGACGGAACCATTGAGGAATACTCGTGAATCTCGGGAACTTTGGCTAAGAGTTCTTTGTCTTCAATGACCAGGAAGTGCCACGGCTGTTCGTTGCCCGCGCTCGGCGCCGCCGTAGCCGCGCGCAGAATCGTCTCGATCGTTCCTTCCGGCAGCGGCTGATCGGTATACTTCCTGATACTTCTGCGGCTGGTGATAACGTCCTTCAATGGTCAGTCCTCCTGGGAAGAATTCCGGGTCGATAAGCTCATCTTAGAACCACACTAAAACAAAAGCCACCCCGGAAAAACAAGTTATCCGAGGTGGCTCTGAACTGCTGTCAGTCTATTGTCCAATTAATTGGACAATAGACTTGCTACTGGTCAGATGGTTAGCAGCAGCTTTTCTTGCCGCCACAACCGCAGCTTCCTGATTTGCCGCTTTCGCTGGAGCCCGCGCATTTTGGACACGCAGTGATCGCTTCATCAGTCGCTTCCCAAGTGTGGCCGCATTTGCCGCACGTCATTGTCTTATCTGTCATCTATCTTTCACCTCCGGTGTGTCAATCAAGATTTGCTATTAACTATATAAACCATTGTTTATTATTATACGCTACTTGACGAGAGCTTGGCTGCTTTCCGCGGCGCGCCAGGCCTTCGCCGGAAACGTGCCTTCGATTATCAAACGGCCGCGACTGAACGTAAACTTTGTGATGTTCAGGCCCGTAACCCGCGCCAGCCGGCTATTGATCAATTCCAAAACAAATTTGGTAGCTAGGTCACGGTACTGCGGCGGAATAGTAATGCCGGCGACTTTGATGACTGTGAATTTGCCGGACGCAGTCGCGCCTTTGACGGTGCCCGTGACCGTCGCCACAACCGGATAGGCATGATTTTGATAGGTGACAAGCGTTGACACTTGAGCCTGGTTTTGGTTCTGGATCTTCACTTGGACGTCTGATATCGGCAGACGGGGGCTGTTAACATAATTGAGGTAGGCGGAAAACTCGGCTTCAGTAAGCGCCGCGCTCACATGCTTGGCGCCTTCGTACATCATGACAGTCCCCTCGTTGGCCTTGCCGTACCCCGTATCGATGGCAATCCCCGTCTTCTGGCTGATTCTGGCCATGTCGGCCATGGAGTATTTGACGCCGAGATCGGTCGGCTTCGGGTCAGACGCGCCCATATAAATCGACACCAGGGGCCAAGCGACGGCAGCTGAAGCGATGCAGCAGCAAAGCAGCAGAACTAGGATGACGGCGGCAACTATGCATCCGGTTCGCTTTTTCTTGGGTTGCGTCAGCGGCTGGGCAGGCGGCGTGGTTGTCACGGCGGGCGCCGCGCTGGCTCCGGTTACTTCTTCGTTCATATTGCCCCCTTTTGCTTCTATAGCTCCTGGCGGTTAAAGATGGCGATTGCAGCACCCATGAGTAAGACGATAGCCGCGACGGCCGTTAGCGCGGGCCAAGCGGCTTGAGACACAACGGCCCCGGACTTACCGAACGCGATGTTCATGCCTACCGTTGTTAACCCTGTTGGCCCGTATTTATCGAAAGCCGGCCAGAGCGCGGCAACCAGTGACAGGCCCATAACGACGATCAACGACAGGCCGCCGGCCGCGATCTGGTTCTTCAAAACCGTGCTGAAGAACAGCGTCACCGCAACGATCAGAATAAGATATCCCAGGAATAGCAGGTTTCCCCAGGCGAATGCGGAACCCGAGGCAAACTTGAATAGAGCGGCTGAGTAGAGGTAGCAAATGGCCGCGGCGGCAATGAACGACGCCGCCAGCCAGCTAATCTGGGCCGCAAACTTGGATAAAATAACGTTGGCCCGGCTAACCGGTTTGGTGACGACCAACAATATCGTTCCGCTCGCCTTCTCTTCCGCCATGATACCCATTGTCAGCAAGATAATGGCTAGCACGCCTATCTGGCTCAGGTTTTTGAACCATTGGGTAAACGCGTCAATCAGTGTCGGAGCAGGCATCTTGAAGGCCATGCCCGGCGGCAGAGCTGATTTCAGTAGTTCAGGCGTGAACTTGGCGGTCGGCGCGCTCATCAGAGCGAAGAATACGAACACCAGCGGAATTACCCAGAAACGGTATGTCTTAAAGATCGCCTTAAATTCTTTTTTCAGGAAAGCCATCGGATGCCTAGGCCCCCTCAATCATTGTCATGAATATTTCTTCCAGCGTCGGCTCGACCACACGCAAAGAATCGAAGGCGAGATTCTGGTCGAGCAACAACCGCGTCAGCTCTCGCCGGCCGGTTCCCAGGTCGCGCAAAGCCACCTTGACCGTGCGCGGATCCAACGACTCAACTCCGGCCGCCCATGGCTGCCGGGCAACCGAGTCTGCGAAGGCCTGTTGTGGAACTTCGAAGGTTATCGTGATGGCCGGTGATACGGCGAACTTGTCTTTTAAGCTGGCCAGGCTTTGGTCCACCATGACCTTGCCCTTATTGAGGATGGCGACGGTGTCACAAACGCGTTCGACGTCGCTCAGAATATGCGTGGAGAAGAATACCGTTATCTCTTGCCCTAAAGCTTCGATCGTGTCCAGAACGTCTTTACGACCAATCGGGTCAAGGGCGGACGTTGGTTCGTCCATTAGAATGACGTCCGGATCGTTGATCAGGGCTTGGGCGATTCCCAACCGCTGCTTCATGCCCCGAGAATACCCGCCGATGTGCTTCTTGACGCCCCGCAGTCCGGCTCGTTCAAGCACAGCGTCGGCTTTTGACCGGGCTTCGCGCGCCGGCACGCCAAACACGTCGGCGACAAATCGCAGGTATTCGGGTCCTGTCATCCAGGGGTAATAAGCGGGCACGTCGGGCAGAAAACCGATGTGTCGACGGACCTCGGCGATGTTCTTAACCACGTCATAGCCTAAGACGCGCGCCGTTCCCGCCGTCGGTTTGGCCAAGCCTACCAACATGCGCTGGGTCGTCGTCTTGCCGGCGCCGTTGGGCCCGAGAAACCCGAAGACCGAGCCCTTCGGCACTGTTAGATCAATGTGGTCGACAGCGGCGCTGCCGTTAAAGACCTTCGTTAGTCCGCGAAGTTCAATCGCTGGAGCTGTTTCCGTCATCTTCCTCGGCCTCGACTCTTCCCAGAACGAAATAAATAATGGACCCGATCAACTCGCCAAATATTATGATTACGGCCCAAACGACTTTGTTGTTCCAGCGAATCTCAGCCACCGGACGCCTGTATAAGTTGATTCCCGCAGCGATCTGCAGCGCGAGCTGAATCACAATCAGCGGGGCCGCGACCAGCATGATGTCTTTGAGTGGCAAACTAGTCATTGGTCTGGAACTCCCGCATGTGTTGAATGATGTGATGATAAAGATGCCGTACCGTCTCATCATCCAAGGGACCGTCGCTGGCCGCCATGACCTTGTTTAGCACCCGCAGTTCGCGCTCGGGGTCGTGTATAGGTAATCCGGCTGCTTTTTTGGCGTCGCGAGTCAATAGAGCCAGCTCCGCCCGACGGTTCAGCAGTTTTACAATTTCGACATCGACCGCGTCGACCTGTTTCCGTAAATCTTCCAAGCTATCAGCCATGATTTTTCCTTTCAACTTCTGCTCTACCGTTGCTCTTCCTTCTGCGCTTCCAACTTCTGCGCTATTTCACTCCCATTCAATCGTGCCCGGCGGTTTGCTGGTAACATCGTAGACGACTCGGTTGACGCCTGCGACTTCGTTAACGATTCTGGTGCTGCAACGTTCCAACAGCTCAAACGGCAGTCTGGCCCAATCGGCCGTCATTGCGTCCTGACTGGTGACTGCCCGTAAGACAATCGGGTAAGAATAGGTTCTCTGGTCCCCCATGACGCCGACACTCTTGATGGCCGGCAACACGGCAAAGGATTGCCAGATCTCACGGTATAAACCGGCCCGCCGCAGTTCTTCGTCGAAAATCGCGTCGGCTTCTTTCAGGATGTCCAGGCGTTCTTCGGTAACGTCACCGATGATGCGAATGGCCAAGCCGGGACCCGGGAACGGGTGCCGCCAGACTATCTCTTCCGGCAAGCCCAGCTCGTCGGCGACCTCGCGCACCTCGTCCTTAAACAACAAGCGCAGCGGTTCGATCAGACCGAAATCCATGTCCACCGGCAAAGCGCCGACATTATGATGGCTTTTGATCGTGGCCGCCTGGTCGTTGGCGCCGCTCTCGATAACGTCCGGGTACAAAGTGCCTTGCACCAGCCACTTGACGCCTTCGATCTTCTTTGCTTCCGCCTCAAACACGCGGATGAACTCATGCCCGATTATCTTGCGTTTCTTCTCGGGATCAGAGACGCCTGCAAGTTTGTCCAAGAACCTCTTTTTGGCGTCAACGGCGATGAGGTTGATTTTGAAATTGCGGTTGAATGCCTCTTCGACCTGTTCCGCTTCACCCTTACGCAGCAGGCCATGGTCGACAAATATGCAGGTTAACTTGTCGCCGATCGCCTTATGTACCAAAACGGCCGCAGTCGCCGAATCGACTCCGCCCGACAGACCGCAAATCACCTGGCCGTCGCCTACCTTGGATCGGATCGCCTCGATTTCCCGCTCGATAATGGATACCCGTGTCCAGCTGGGTGCGCAGTCGCAGATGTCATAGAGGAAGTTCTTCAGAACCGTCATGCCTTGCGGAGTGTGAACGACTTCGGGATGGAACTGGACCGCGTATTGTTTCTTGGCGTCGTTCCCCATCGCGGCCGTCGGCGTATTGCATGTCGAAGCCAGCGCCTGCCAACCCGCCGGCAGAGTGTCGACCGAGTCCTGGTGGCTCATCCAAACCGTCTGCGTTAACGGAACATCGGCGAACAAAGGTGAATCCCCGTCGACAGACAACTCGACTCCGCCGTATTCCGACATACCCGTATGCGCGACGGTGCCGCCCAGGTCCTTGGCCATCAATTGCATGCCATAGCAGATACCCAGAACAGGAATACCGAGGTCGAAGATGGCGGGGTCACACATCGGTGCGTCGTCGACATAGACGCTAGCAGGTCCGCCGGACAAAATAAGTCCGTCCGGGTTCTTGGCCTTAACCTCGGCCGCGCTTAGGTCATGGCTGATGATTTCCGAATAGACCTTGCATTCGCGCACGCGCCGCGCAATCAAACGGGCGTACTGGCCGCCAAAATCGAGAACTAAAATCGTCTGCACTATTTGCTCCCGGCTGCCATGCCGACGCCTTGCGCCCGCTGCATCGACTTGCCTTCGGTCTGCAGGGACGGTGCGACCATTACTTCCGCTTTCTGAAACGCCTTGATATCGGGATATCCGCAGGTCGCCATGGATGTCCGCAACGCTCCGAACAGGTTTAGAGTGCCATCGTTCTCATGCGCCGGACCGAGCAGGATTTCTTGTAAGGTATTAGTGCTGCCGACCTGCACTCGCGTGCCTCTCGGCAGTTCCGGATGAAATGTCGCCATACCCCAGTGATAACCGCGGCCTGGTGCTTCCTTGGCACGCGCAATCGGGCTGCCAATCATTACCGCGTCCGCGCCGCAGGCGATAGCCTTCGCGACGTCACCGCCTTTGCTCATGCCGCCGTCCGCAATCACGTGAACGTACCGACCGGTCTCGTCCAGGTGAGTCGACCGCGCCGCCGCCGCGTCCGAGATGGCGGTCGCTTGCGGCACACCGATACCCAGAACGCCGCGCGTCGTGCAGGCTTGTCCGGGACCTACGCCTACCAGGACGCCGACAGCGCCGGTGCGCATCAAATGTAGAGCCGTCGAATATGACGAACAGGCGCCCACGATTACCGGTACCGGCACCTGGGCGATGAATTCCTTAAGGTTGAGAGGTTTATGCGTATTGCTTACGTGTTCGGCGCTGACAACGGTTCCCTGGATGACCAGGATATCCAAACCGGCTTCCAGCGCGTACTCGTACATCGAGTCGACTTTCTGTGGGGTGAATGAGGCGGCCGCGATTACGCCGCTGTCTTTTATCTCTTGAATGCGTTTCTTGATAAGTTCGGGTTTGATCGGTTCTTGGTACAACTCTTGCATGGTTCGGGTGGCGGTCTCTTTGGGCAATGTCGAGATCTTCTGCAGCACTTCATCGGCGTTATCGTACCGTGTCTGAAGGCCTTCCAGGTTCAGTACGGCCAGACCGCCTATTTTGCCCAGCATAGCGGCGATTTTCGGGTCGACCGCGCTGTCCATCGCCGACGCCATGCATGGCAAGCTAAAACGATGGCTGGCTATCTCCCAGGTGATGTCGATGTCCTCGGGGTCGCGCGTCCGGCGGCTGGGAACGATTGCGATGTCGTCCAATCCGTACGCCCGCCGGCCCATCTTGCCTTTGCCTATCTCTACTTCCATGGACATCCCCCTTATGTTGTTTGACTCGATTTTGGTAAACGAAAAGCTACGCTCAAACCGGCAAAAAGCGGTCAGCTAATGGTGAATACTCGGGTTCGAACAATGCTTTGTAAAGACTTTACCACCTGCTGATATGTGATACAAGGCACAAACGGCAGAAAAGCGCAGAAGATTGAAGGGGAAAGGCAGTAGTCTGGAAAAGAAAAGGGCTGGAGGATTTTTCATCCTCCAGCCCCTGATAGAACTACTTAGCGCTGTCCGGTTTACGCCTTCTGCGCTTGTTACTTCCTCGCTTCTGCGCTTTTAGTACATGCCCCCGCCCGGCATACCGCCCGGCATCGGCATTTCGCTCTTCTCTTCCGGCTTGTCGGCGATGATCGCGTCGGTCGACAACAACATCGACGCAACCGAGACCGCGTTTTGGATGGCCGATCGGGTCACCTTGACCGGATCAACGATTCCCGCCTTGACCATATCGACGTACTTGCCGGTCATGACGTTCAAGCCCTGGCCTTTCGGCAGGTCCTTGATTTTCTCAACGACGACCGCGCCCTCAAAACCGGCGTTGTCGGCCAGCTGCTTCATCGGTTCATGCAGCGCCGCGACAACGATCTCGGCGCCCGTCTTGGTGTCGCCTTCGAATCCGGCGATAGCTTTCTTCACCGCGTTGATAACCGTAATCAGCACCACGCCGCCGCCCGGGACGATACCCTCTTCGACAGCCGCTTTGGTCGCCGACAGGGCGTCCTCGATACGATGCTTGCGCTCTTTGAGCTCGGTCTCGGAGGCCGCGCCAACCTTGACGACGGCGACGCCGCCAGCCAGCTTGGCCAGTCGCTCCTGCAGCTTTTCTTTGTCAAACGTCGAATCGGTGGCTTCGATCTCGCGCTTCAATTGCTTGACGCGACCCGAAATATCGCCGGCCTTGCCTTTGCCCTCGACAATCGTCGTGTTGTCTTTGGTGATAATCACCTGGCGCGCCCGGCCCAGCATATCAAGTTCGAGGTTTTCGAATTTGATACCCAGCTCTTCGGTGATCGCCTGGCCGCCGGTAACAACGGCGATGTCGTCCAGCATAGCCTTGCGGCGATCGCCAAAGCCCGGCGCCTTGACCGCGATGGCGTTAAAAGTGCCGCGGATCTTGTTGACGATCAATGTCGCCAAAGCTTCGCCCTCGACGTCTTCGGCGATAATCAGCAAAGGCCGTCCGGCCTGCATGACTTTCTCTAGAATCGGCAGAATCTCGGCCACAGCGGCCAGTTTCTTATTGACGATCAGAATGAACGGGTCGTCCAGAACAGCTTCCATCCGCTCCGTGTCGGTGACCATGTAGGCCGACAAATAGCCCTTGTCGAACTGCATGCCCTCGACGACTTCCAGTTCCGTCCCCATGGTCTGCGATTCCTCGACAGTGATGACCCCTTCGTTACCAACCTTTTCCATCGCATCGGCAATGAGCTCGCCGATGCTGGTGTCGGCGGCGGAGATGGCCGCAACCTGGGCAATTTCATCCCGCGTCTTGATCGGCTTAGCGAGCTTCTTGATCTCGATGACCGCGGCCTCCAGCCCTTGATCCATGCCGCGCTTGAGCACCATAGCGTTGGCGCCCGCCGCGACGTTTTTCATACCTTCGTGGATCATGGCCTGCGCCAGAACCGTTGCGGTGGTCGTTCCGTCACCGGCGACGTCGTTCGTCTTGGTCGCGACTTCCTTGATCAGCTGGGCGCCGATGTTCTCGTACGGGTCCTCCAGCTCGATCTCCCTGGCGACAGTAACGCCGTCGTGGGTGATCAGCGGGGTGCCGTATTTCTTATCAATAACAACGTTGCGACCCTTCGGGCCCAACGTGACTTTGACGGTGTTAGCCAGCTTATCCGCGCCTGCTGCCAGGGCGGCCCGCGCCGCTTCGTCAAATTCGATAATCTTCGACATTCGTAAACCTCCTTAGATACTAATAGTTTGTTACTTAACGATGGCCAGGATATCGCGCTCGCTCAAGATGAGGTATTCCTCGCCGTCGAGTTTGATCTCCGTGCCGCCGTATTTGCTGTAGATGACCTTATCGCCCGCTTTGACTTCCAACGCGACGCGCTTGCCCTCTTCCCAGCGGCCGGTTCCGACCGCGATTACCTTACCCTGGGTCGGTTTTTCCTGGGCGCTGTCCGGGATCACGATCCCGCTGACCGTCTTTTCCTCGGCCTCCAGCGTCTGGACGATGACGTGGTCTCCCAATGGCTGCAATTTCATATTTCTTCCCCCCTTCTTTGAAAAAAGTTAACAACAGTGCTGTCAAGTTTTACGATTAGCACTCACGCGCGGCGAGTGCTAAATAAATATATCGAAGACCAGAAAAAGTGTCAAGCGCTGGGTGGGAGGTTGCTTCGCTCATTTCACTCGCTCGCAATGACGCATAGCGATCAGTACCGAAACGCATTACGTCATTGCGAGAAGGCGGTTTTTGCCGACGAAGTAACCTACGAAGACAGCGGCAGATTCGCGTCGGAGTTCGCGGTCATGTCGATGGTCTTGCCTTCTTTGAGATACTCGTAGCCGAGGGACGCGATCATTGCGGCGTTGTCGGTGCAGAGCTCGAGCGTGGGCGCGTTCAGCTTGATCCCCTTCTCGTCGGCGGCTTCTTTGAGCGCGGCCCGCAGGCCGGCGTTGGCTGCAACCCCACCGGCCAGCACAATATTCTTGACTCCGTATTCCTTGGCCGCGCGCATCGTCTTGGCGACTTGGACATCTATTACTGCCGCTTGAAAACCCGCAGCCAGGTCGTTGAGGGGTATTTCCTGGCCTTGTTTCTCCAGCTTCGACACGTAATTTAGGACAGCCGTCTTAAGCCCGGATAGGCTGAAGGCATAGTCGTCGCGATCGATCATCGCTCGCGGCAAAATGACTTTCTTGGCGTCGCCGAGCGCGGCCAGCCGGTCAATCTCGGGACCGCCCGGATAGGCGAGCCCAAGGAACCGCGCAATCTTGTCGTACGCCTCACCGGCGGCGTCATCCAGGGTCTCGCCCAACGTCGTCAACCTCCCCGACTCGTCCATAACGGCAAGAATCGTGTGCCCGCCAGAGACGAGCAAGGCGACCAGGGGCGGCCGCAACGCCGGGTCCTCCAAGAAATTCGCACGGATATGCGCTTCCAGGTGGTTAACGCCGATCAGCGGAACGTCAAGCGTGTAGGCAATGGCCTTGGCCGCCGCCAACCCGACTAAGAGAGCCCCAATCAAACCGGGGCCGATGGTTACGGCAACTGCCCCGATATCCTCAAAACCAACGCCAGCCTCAGCCAAAGACTCCTCGATCACGGGGTTTATAAGTTCCAAATGTTTGCGAGAAGCGACCTCGGGCACGACCCCGCCGTACGGGCGGTGGAACTCCACCTGGCTGGATATGACATTTGAGCGTACAATTGCGCCGTCCTCGACGACGCTCGCGCTTGTCTCGTCACAGCTGGTCTCGACACCTAGGATTAGCATTTTTCCAACTCTGCCTTCTTTTCGGCCAGCATCCCTTTATACTCGGGGCTCTGGATGTCGTTTGTCCACATGATAACCGCGTCCTCGCCGTCACTATAATATTTGGGCCGTAAGCCAATCTTGTTAAAACCAAACCTCTCGTAGAGCCCGCGCGCCGCGACGTTGGATTCCCGGACCTCGAGCGTCAGCCAATGCACACGCTTGAGCATCGCCAGCTCGATCAGCCGCAATGCCAGCAGGGACCCGACTCCTTGCCGCTGCCAGGGTTTATCCACAGCCAGTGTCGTGACATGCGCCTCTCCGTCAACGATCATCAACCCCGCGTAACCGGCCAGCTCTTCTTGGACGCGAGCGACCAGGTACACGCGTTTGTCCGGCATCATCAATTCTCCGCGGAATAGGTTCACGCTCCACGGTTGAGTGTAGACGCGGCCTTCAACGGCGTGGACCTCGTCTAAGTCCTCCGGGGTCATCAGCAGGATCTGTACACGGGTCATCGGCGCATCTTCTTTATCAGCTCAACGGCGTCCGGCTGACGGACATAGACTGGGGCCACCAACCCGGGCACGCCCGGTACCGCCGCGCGCAAAGCTGGTTCCGCCAACATCAGCAGACTTGAGGCGCGCGGATACATGAATTCCGGAGACGCGAGGGTAACCCTATTCTCGAGCCTATCTCGCATCACTGAACAATAGGCCGAGAAACCGTCCCCGACCATGGCTATCGGCTCGTCGTAGGCGGCCAGCTCCTCGGCCAGCGTCCCCGGTTCAATCACGTGTTCTGGCGCTATGATCCCTATAACACCTTCTGTCACACAATAGAGGGCGGCAAAAACTTCCCTGCGCCGCGCGTCGATGGCGGCCGCGATCAATCCGCCGCGATAAGCGATTCCGGCAGCCAGAATATCCAGACTCGATACGCCTACGACCGGCACACGCAGGACTTGGGATAAGGTGTTCGCGGTCGTAACCCCTATACGTAACGCCGTAAATAAGCCGGGTCCGACGCCTACGGCGATTCCCTCGAGGTCGCGAACGGTGATGCCGGCCTCCCGCAGAGCCGCATCAATCATCGGCATCAGCCGCTCCATCTGCACTTTGTCGCCTGTGATGCTTATCTCAGCGACGACCGCGCCGTCGATACCGACCGCGACTGAGGTTACCGGTGTGGCGGTGTCAAAAGCCAGAACCTTCATCGCAGCGCCGCCTCAACTACAGCCTGCCAGCGGATGTCGCTAAAAACAAAGGTGAGATCACGCTTGTCCGTGGCGTCATGACGTATCAGCTCAAGAGTCAATGCGGACGAGGGAAAGACTTCTTTGAATTTATCGCCCCATTCAACAACGGTCGCACCGTCACCAAAAAAATAGTCTTCGTAGCCTAAGTCGATTAGGTCCATCAGACGATCGAGCCGGTATACATCGAAGTGGTAGAGGGGCATAGCGCCGCCGCGATATTCCTTAATGATCGCGTACGTCGGACTGGTAACCTGCCCGCGGATGCCTAGGCCTTCGGCCAGACCCTGGACAAACCTTGTCTTGCCGGCACCCAAGTCTCCGGAAAGGTTGATTATGTCGCCGGGCCGCAAAAAGCTGGCCAACCGCGCTCCCAGCGCACCGGTCTCAGCCGGCGTTTGGGTTTCAGTGCGAATCTGCATGAAGGATGCTCCGTTAGAATAAACCGAGTTGAGTTGAGTCTTCGCCAGCCGTCTCGCCCGCGGTGGCTTCGGCCGGTCGCTTAGCCGGCGCCGCCGGATCATCTGCCGCCAAGAATTCCTTGAGAGCGCGAAAATCCTCTTCCAGCAGCTCCTTGGTCGCCCGCGCATAAAGCGCCGCAGCCGGATGGTAGATAGGAAAAACCGTGTAGCCGTCAACTTGGAAAGTCGTTCCGTGCACCTTGGAGATACTGACGTCCCGGCCCAATATCGTCCTTGTGGCGTGCGCGCCTAGAGTTACGACAACCTTAGGGTTGATGATGGCAAGTTGCTCGAAGAGAACAGGCTTACAGGCGGCGACTTCCTCCGGCAACGGGTCGCGGTTTCCCGGAGGCCGGCACTTCAGAACATTCGCGATATAAACGTCTTCCCGGTCCATCCCGATTCCCGCCAGCAGCTCCGTCAGCAATTTGCCCGCCGCACCCACAAACGGAACACCCTGTTTATCTTCGTTGAAACCAGGCGCTTCCCCGATGAATACGATGTCCGCGTCCGCGTTGCCGTGACCGAAAACTAGATTGGTGCGCGATTCACCTAAGGCACATTTTAGACACTCTTCGGTTTGCAGGTGCAGTTGCTCTAAGGTATTCGGGTCAGTCATACGTTAGAAATGAGGTTTCTTGGTTACAGTGCCGTCTTTATATTTAGCGGTGTGACAATAAGTGCATTTGGCCGCCTTATCTTTGTGGCACAGGAAACACTGTTTGCGGGGCGGAGTCTGGAGACCGATCCCCTTTACACCCGCATGGCTGGCTCCGGCATGGCAATAGCTGCATTTCTTGTGTGCCTTCGTATAATGGACCAGGTGATTAACTTTCAAATCTCCCGACGGCGAGTTAAGACGATTCATCGTATGGCAGCTGGAGCGGGTACAAGATGACTCACCCGGAACCGTAGCACCCCAGGGCGCCATTTTGAAATTGAACATCTGAGCGAAAATCTCCCCGTAAAAACCGATGCGGTACGTAACGTACGGAAACCACCCGGGCCGCACGTGGCATTCGTTGCAGTTGGTTTCGTTCTCACCGTGGAAAGACTTCATGTAGCTGTCGTAGTAGGGCTTCATCGCATGGCATTTGGCGCAAGCAGCGGGGCTGGCAGTGTAATACCACGGTATATAGGCGATTATCGCGACCGCTATAATGCCGATGATTACCCAAGGCCAGCGGCGGCGCTTCTTTGCCGGAGCGTCAACCTTTGTTTCGTTAATTTCCGCTGCCTTGTTGCCGGAATCCTTGTTGTCGCTCATTTATCCTCCACAAAGAAGAGTGCGCCTCAAATGCTGGAAATCACCTAGATAATAGACCAAAGAGAGTCCGCGTGGCAATACGAACGGCGCGGAGGTAGCCTTTGGGGAATGTCGGGATTGTCACCGAACGGCGATGGTCAGACTGATTTTCTCTCCGAATAGCTCTTGCGCGGTTAGCCAGCCGCTAACGGTATACTCCCCCGGCGGCAGAGCACCGGCTTTAACGGCACCAAAGAAGTTCAGGGTTCCGGCTGCGCCCGGCTCTAGATTACGCGTGCTGAAGGTTTGAGCGAAAGCGCGCCCGTCGGACCAGCGCCACACCACTTTGTCGCTCTTGTCCGCTATTGTGAAATCGTGTGTCTGGGCTGATGGAAAAGTTAAGGCGTGCGGCTTGGTACCGGTATTCGTGATGCTCAACCGCAGCGGGATGATTTCGTCGCGGGGAAATGTCCGCTTAAGAGCCGCCATCTCCAGACGCAGGTCGTCGATGAATACGCTTTTATGCACGGACAGAGGCCTGGGCGTTACAGTTTTTGTCTGTTTCGTGGCGCCGCCGCATCCGGTTCCGGAGGCAACCAAGAAGCCTATTGCCAAGACTGCTGCGGCAAACCGGCGGCAGGTCACTGTCATGAAATGTAGATGCGGGGAACGCGCGCGCTGAGCATACAGACAACCTCGTAGTTGATTGTCCCCAGACGGGCCGCGATGTCGTCGGCCGATATCGTTTCCCCGTTCTGGCTGCCAATCAAGACAATCTCCGTGCCAGCCGCGACATTTGGAATGTCAGTCACGTCGACCATGAACTGATCCATGCAAATTGTGCCGACGTTCGGCGCCTTGAGGCCGCCGACCAGAACCTGTGTTTTGTTGGAGAGGATCCGGCTATAACCGTCCGCGTAGCCGAGAGGCAGTGTTGCGATCTGGCTGGGACGGCTCGTCTTAAAGCTGTGGCCATAACTGATGCCTTCCCCGGCCGATACGTCTTTTACAAACGAAATCCTGGATTTCAACGACAGCGCGGGCCTCAAATCGACCCGGCCCGCCAGTGCCGGACTAGGCGATAGACCATAGATTGCGATACCGGCCCGCACCATGTCCAGGTGCGATTCCGGCAGATCGATTATGGCTGCGCTGTTGGCGGCGTGCTTAATGGGCGGACAGATGCCCCGTCGCGCCAATTCGTCCAAAGCGGCGGTAAAACGCGTAAGTTGAATCTGCGCGAAATCGCTGGCTGGATCATCGGCGGTCGCAAAATGGGTAAATATGCCCTCCACGTCGATATTTTTGCAGTTTAGTAAGGTCTGGACGAAAGCGACAACAGTCTCCGGGTTGTACGGAATGCCCAGTCGGTTCATGCCCGTGTCCACCTTGACGTGTACTTTCGCACGCCGACCGGCAGCGGCCGCGTCCACAGCCCGCGCGGTTTCCGCCCGGCATATCGTCAGAATAAAACCATGATCAAGGGCCGCGCACATATCGGCGGGGTCGTTCGGAATCTCGCTCAAAACGTGAATGGGCGCGGTTATCCCGGCTTGCGCCAGTTGCACGGCTTCCTCGATTGTCGCCACTCCGAGGCGGTCAGCACCGGCGGCAATCGCTTCGTGCGCGACAGGGATGACACCGTGACCGTAGGCGTTGGCCTTGACGACCGCCATGAACATCGCGCCCGAGCGGGTGGCGCCTCTCAGGATTCCTATGTTATGCGCGATAGCCGTGAGGTCTACCTCAGCCCAGACTGGCCGCAATGCTAACGCTCCTTCGCGAGTCGAAAAGATTGCTTAAAGGGTTTTGCTGATGGCCTTGACGAGGTCATGTTTGGTAACCAACCCGAGCAGCTTGTGCTCGGCAGAGACGATCGGGATCCGGCTGATTTCGTTGTCCGTCATCAGCGTCGCCAGGTCTTCCACAGTCGCGTCTTCCCCGGCGGTTGTGACCTCGTCGCTCATGATGTCGCCGACGGTCGAGCCCAACGCCTTCTTGAACTCCTCGTTGAACCTGGCCACGCTGGCAGGCCAATAGATAAATCCGTCCAGCAGGTGAACGTACGTAGGATAGTGGATGCGGGCGTCGACCACGATCAGGTCGCTTTCGCTGACCATGCCGATAACTTTGCCGGCGGCGTCAACAACCGGCGCCCCGCTAACGCTCTTCTTGGCCAACAGGTCAGCCAGTTCTTTGACCGGGAGATCGGCGGTAGCCGTAACAACGTCCCGGGTCATTATGTCTGCGGCAGAAATACTTTTCATTCTTCCTCACTTTTTATTGTCGGGCGTACGCGGGCTTCCAGTGTGGCCGAGAACGCGTCTGGCATATATTCTATCAAATCGTTTGCCACCAAACTGTATTCGGTCAAAGCCAACGCTGCCAGATCGCCCGCCAAGCCGTGCAGATAAACGCCCAGGATGGCCGCGTCTTCCGCCGTCGTCCGCTGGGCCCACAGACCGCCTATCAAGCCCGCCAGCACGTCTCCAGTGCCAGCTGTAGCCAGACCTGCGTTGCCTGTAGAGTTGACGCTGAGCCGTCCGTCCGGCGCGGCTACGACAGTCGCGGCGCCCTTAAGTACGGTCACGACGTTCAATTCGCCGGCTGCCTCACCTGCCGCCGCCAACCGGTCGGCCTGGATGGCGCGCGTTTCTTGTCCGATCAAACGAGCCAGTTCGCCCGGATGAGGCGTGACAATGATCTCGCCCGCCCGTTCCTTGATTATTTCCCGCCCGTTGTCCGTTGCGGCCAGGGCGTTAAGCCCATCGGCGTCCAATACCAACGGCAGTTCGGTAGTACCGGCAATCGCACAAACCGCTTCGGCCGACGCCGCGTTCGTAGATAGACCCGGTCCGACAATCAGCACATCGAAGTCCGCAGCTAGCTCAATAATCTTCTCGGTAGCGTCTTTGGCAATCGTCCCGATCGCCGTTTCCGGCAGTCCGACCGTCATGACCTCGGTCAACTTGATCTCGAATATTTTCTGAAGCGATTCAGGGCAAGCCAGAACCACGAGACCAGCGCCGGCCCGTAAGGCCGCCATCGCCGCCAAGGCCGCGGCGCCCGTCATGCCCCGAGAACCGGCGACAACCAGAACGCGCCCGACCGATTTCTTGTGGGCTTGCGGATCGCGCGGCGGCAGAAGAGCCGCCATCTCTTCCGGCGTCGGGCGCTCGATGTGCCCGGCGGTGTCCAGTAACTCGGCCGGAAACCCGATATCAACGACATTCAGCTCGCCGGCGTAGGCAGCGCCCGGATAAACGACACAGCCGAGCTTCGGCAAACCGAAAGTGCTTGTCTCGTTGGCTTCGACGACGGCGCCACCTATGCGGCCGGTATCCGCCTCAACGCCGGATGGGATGTCTATGGCCAGAACATACGACCCGCCATGGTTCAGAGCGCAAATCGGTTCCGTGGCAGTCTCGGGCGGGTGTCCGTGAAAGCCTGTTCCATAGAGTGCGTCGATGGCCAGATCCGTCTCGACGCAAGCGCGCTGGAGAGCGGCTTTGTCGGGATTGAAAACGGGCTTTACGAGGCCGTCTAGCTTCTTGAGATTGATGGCGGCGTCACCCTTTATATCTGCCTCGTCCCCGACGACCATAACCGTAACAGTGTGGCCGGTGTCGTGGAGCTGGCGCGCCGCTACGAAGCCGTCTCCGCCGTTGTTGCCCGGGCCGGCGACAACCAGAACGTTGCCCTCTCCCATACCTTTCAAGATGACTTCTGCCCGGTGGGCTACGGCGCGTCCGGCCGCTTCCATCAAATCAAGACTAGGAATCTTGTATTCCTTGGCCGCCCGCTTATCGATTTCCCGCATCTCGGTACCGGTCACAACGCGCATAACACCCTCCCGACATCGTTTATCGCTTTAGGCAATCATAACGCAATGGAACAAAGGATTACGAGGATTACAAAGAGTACAAGGAGTACGAAAACGAACTTTCTCTCGAGATCCGTAATAAATGGCGCGCGGCGGCTGTAATAAACGTGTAAGGCAAGCAACGAATGAAAACTTGAACACACGAAAGGAGGGAAAATGAACAAGAAGACGATAGTTATCGGGGTTTCAAGCCTGCTTTTGGGCGCTAGCGTCCTGTTTCCGATGACCGCAGCCGCGTATCAGGGAAATCCGGCCGTCCAAGGACCCAATTACTCGGCGGATCGCCACGCGGCGATGGAAAAGGCCTTCGACAGCAAGGATTTCGACGCCTGGAAAGCGTTGATGACGGGCAAAGGCCGCGCCAGCCAGGTTATCACCAAAGCGAATTTCGCTAAGTTCGCCGAGGCGCACGCATTGGCCGAACAAGGCAAGACGGCCGAAGCCGCGCAAATCCGTCAGGACTTGGGTTTGGGTAACGGCAATGGTGCCGGCTCATGCGGCGGAGGCGCTTGCGACGGAACCGGCCGAGGCGGGGCCGGCCCGCGCGCCAACCGCTAGTTTGTTTTAGAACTACAATGAAAGAAGAAGTAAGCCGGGCCCCTGTAACAGGGGTTCGGCTTGCCTCATAATCGTAAAACGTCAAACGGGACTCGTCTTGGAAAAACACGCGACAGCGACAGATGAAGAACTGGTTAACCAGGTCCGTTCGGGCGACAAAGAAATCTATGCCGAACTGGTGCGCCGTTACGAGCCAAAGTTGCTCCGCTACGCGTCGTCGCTCCTGAACGACCGGGAGATAGCAATGGACGCGGTGCAGGATACCTTTATTAAAGCCTATGTTAACCTCAACGGTTTCAATTCCAAGCGGCGCTTCTCCAGTTGGATCTACCGGATCCTGCACAACGAAGCAATGAACCTGCTAAAGAAACACCACCGCGAGGTCAAATTCCCGGAAGGTTTTGACGCGGCAGATCCGAACCATTTTGAGGTTGAACTCTCCCGGAAAGAGACCATTAAGATGGTACATAAATGTTTAGATAAGATTCCAATCAAATACGCGGAACCGGTCGCTCTGTTTTATCTGGAAGACAAATCATATGAAGAAATCAGCGATATCCTAAGAATTCCGGCCGGCACGGTCGGTGTCCGGATCAACCGGGCGAAAAAGGCGATGAGGATGACATGCCAAGAAATGAAGTAGATCTGACTAGAGAGGTAATGGAGAAGATTCGGGCCGGCGAGGTGAAGATGCGGTCGCGCTGGTATTTTGTCGGCGGTTCGGCGGCCATGTTGGTCGGCGTCATCGCGGCGTTGGTCTTAGCAGTATTCGCGGTCAGCCTGATCTCGTTCTCATTGCGCACGCACGGCCCCATGGGCAGCTTCCGTCTGCAGCAAATATTGGCCAGTTTTCCCTGGTGGGCACCGATTCTCGCAATCGTCGGCCTAGGTCTCGGCATCTGGCTGTTGCGCCGCTACGACTTCTCCTACAAACGCAACTTCTCGTATCTGGTCGCCGTCGCCCTCGTCGCAATCATCCTAGCGGGAGTCGCCATCGACTACCTTGGCTTGGACGACATCTGGCTGAAGCGCGGCCCGATGCGCCAGTACATGCAGCAATTCGGCGCCGGAATGGGCCGCGGCAATAACATGGGCGGCCGAAACGGTATGGGCCCCGGCGGCGTTAGCGGCACAACCCCGCGATAGTTGCAGATCGGCTCAACTGCGAGTTGTCCACTCCAGCTGTCTAGACAGCTGGAGTAACCGAAATCGAACCGTTTTCCCACTGGTTAGCATTGGTGCCTTGATAGAAACTGGTGCACAACTCCCCTTTTCCGCTGGCAAAAAGAACCCGTGCTGGGAGATACTACATTACTACTTAGGGCGGTAGCGGCCGCAATCAGGGATTATTGGAATCGTGACGGAGTTGAGCGAAGCAACTGATCGTTATCTTGACCCCGATTGCCGTTCATATTTGTATAGAGGTCTGCATTGCTGGGAAACGATTAGTCAGGCTACTCCAACATTGCAGGTGCTCTAAAGATAGTGAACGTCCCAGCCACCCACTTCCGCTCGCAAAACATAAACACCTATGGGAACCCGCTTCCGCGTTTTCCCGTGCGGACGCGTCAGCGCCAATCAATGTCGATTACGTCCCCGGAATCCGTTAATTGGGTCATCGTACCGTTCATATCAAACCGGTAAATGTCGCCAGCTAGGACTTTGAAAATAGGCGAGCCGGAATGATCTGACCGATGCGGCGTTATTTTTTTGCCGTTTCGGTCAGTCTGATACAAAAGCCACCGCTCGCCGATCTGTAAGTCTAGAATTTCAACGTCGTGTCGATAATGTTCGTCTTCTACCCGCACTATGGTGTCAATTAAGACCCTCAGCTCGTCATGGGCCCAAGTTGCGGTCGCTTCTTCCGAAATGTCCAGAACCGAAAGGCTCATACTTGGATAGTATCCGGCAACAAACTCATGTTTTCTGGGGCTGATAAGCACACGGCGAGTTATGAACATGCTTCCGTTTTCGGAGAACGCAATCTTGCCAAACTGCGCGTTGCCATCGTACAGAAAATCTCTTGATCCCGAGCCATCAGCACTAAAAGCGACTATCTTTGCAATTGGAGGCTCAATTAGGGGTAGCAAACGCCGTCTGCGTTTGGCAACCATTCCGCGTTAGCAGGTACCAACGATAAGCCTGGGCCTGATATTTCTGAGACTTTGTCAGTTTCGAAATCATAGACGCAAGCTTTTGAAGCTTCGCCAACACCTTGGAAGAAAGATATCTTAGAGCCATCAGGAGCCCAAACCGGCCAGGTGGAATCGGTCGCCCCTTCTAAACGACGTTGGCCCGAGCCATCAATATTCATGATCCAAATCTCACGCCCAGACACGTACGTGATCTTTTGCCTGGCGGGAGAGAGCTTTGGATTGTGAAAATCTCCTGCGTCAGTAAGGCGTTTCATATTTGTCCCATCCTCATCGATAACGCTTATGTACCTATCCGCGACGTCGAGAAAATCGTGTCCGGAGAGAAAAACTAGTTGCTTTGATTTGACCTCTGGTTCGACTACAGGCGTTGTTACTTCTTTCTTTTTCGTCATGCCGCTGGGGAGCGTAATCGAATTGATCGATGATTTCTTCTGGAAGTTCAGGGTCCGGGACAGGAAACCTGTGCAGACACAGGCGATAGCCAAGAGCAGAATTATGGCGACAGCGGCGGCGATCAGCATGACTTTTCGGCTTGGTCTCCGGAGCTTCCAGGTGCTCTTCGACCTTTCCGTGCCCACGGAGTCTCGAAAGCGGCGTCCGGCCTCGGCAAGAGCGGCCTCAATCTTCGAATAATCGGCGCGGGCGTTGACAAGCTTCGTATCTTTCTCCGGCAGGCTGAGATACATCTCGAGCTTCTCGGCTCTTGTCATCGGGTTGGCTTGTGACGGCGTCATGATCCCTCACCTTCCGGGATGTCTTCGTCTTGGAAATCGGGGTAGT
>JAHEXW010000036.1 GCA_023251915.1 Actinomycetes bacterium | reverse complement strand
TCACCGTCGGTCCATCATTGAAGACCGCCAGATCGTTGCCCGGCACGCCGGTAATCGTTATCTTGACGTCGGCGCCCGGCATAGCGTCTGCGATAAACCGCTGGCCGTTGACGTTTACCAGATGGATGTTTGTTTCGCCAGCCCGGACCGCCGCGCGTACTTGCTCATTGAAGGGCCTGTAGTGCAGTCCGGTCGCGTCAATCGTCTTCATGAGCTGAGACGCTCCTTTCTGAGAGCCTCCGGGAAGACCGCGTAGCCAAAGTTGTCGCTGATCAAATCGTGTTTGAATGCCTTTACGTTGACCTGGTCTTTGATAAGACCGGTCATGATGCCGGCGCGATCGATGTCGTTGACAAAGACGGCGCCAACCAGCCGGTCGTTGTGAATGATTACCTTCTTGTATGTCAGGCTCTCGGCGTCCGACTTGGCCAGGATTTCGTATTCCGGTCCGACCGCATCATACATGCCAACCGTAATTGTCGGCAGACCTTTGACCTCGATCGAATTCATACCGAAGCTGCCCTTGTAGGCGAGCGGCTGGCCCGCCATGTTGATCCCGGCAGTCCGGCCCTGCTCGTAGGCATTCGGCCAAATTGGCTGGGGGCGGCGGATGTGGCGCAAAATGTCAAACGTCTCCACGCAGTCTCCGGCCGCATAAATGTCTTTGGCGCTTGTCATAAGGTGCTCGTCAACAATGATGCCCCGCTCTTTCTTAACTTTGGCGGTATCGGCCAGCACCGTGTTCGGCACGACGCCGATAGCGACAACGACGACGTCGGCTTCAACTGTATTACCGCCCTTAAGCGTGACGCCGGTGACACTGCCTTCGCCGTCCCGGTTGACGGCCGCCGCCGTATCGCCGGTGATCAGCGTGACACCCAGAGATTTCAAATGCGTTCCGAATATCTGACTGGCCTTTTCATCCAGGATAGTGCTCAAAACGCGGTCTGCCAATTCCACAACGGTCACGTTCAAACCCAAGTTCAGCAAGCCTTCCGTGGCTTTCAAGCCAATCAGACCGCCGCCGATGACAACAGCGCGCTCGGCTTTCTCGGCCGCTTTGGCCAGCGCTTTCGCGTCATCCCATTTAGTAAAGGTAAAAACGTCGGAGCCGGCCAAATTCTCGATCGGCGGCACAAACGGCGAACCGCCCGTAGCGACCAGGAGCTTGCCGTATTTGATTTTCTTGCCGGCGACCGTCACGGTATGACCGGCGGCGTCGATCACGGTGACCGGGTTCCCGAGCATCGGCTCGACGTCGTAATCACGATAGAATGTTTTCGGCCTGAAATACATGTTGTGCTGTTCAACCTTGCCGCCCAAGTAATACGAGATCAGCGGCCGTGAATACGTGTGATGCGGCTCATCGGAAATAATCGCGATCGAGCCGGTCTGATCTACTTGACGAATACCCTCGACAGCGCCGATCCCGGCAGCCGAGTTACCGATAATAACGTAATCCATATGCTAGTCCTCATCCTCGACGACGAACAACGCCGCGTTCGGGCAGGCCGCGACGCAAGCCGGCTCGTCCAGCTCCAGGCACAGGTCGCATTTGCTGGCCGCCTTGCCCTCGCGCATGTCGCGCTGAATGCCGCCGTACGGGCAAACCATTACGCACATCCAACAGCCGACACATTTCTCGCGATCATGAAGAACGGCGCCAGTCTCCGGGTCTTTGCGGAGAGCGCCGGTCATGCAGGCGACTGCGCACGGCGGATCATCGCAATGACGGCACTGCAGCGCGAAGGTAAGCGGCTTGCTTTCCTCAACCAATACCCGCGACAAGGCACGCGGTGTCTCCTCGTTAAAGGCGCGAATAATGTTCTTTGATTTACTATGCGCAACTATGCAAGCGACCTCGCACAACTTGCAACCGATACAGACCTTTTCGTCCGCCTGAACCCGTCGCCTCTTTTTGGTTGTTTTTGCTTTTGTAGCCATTACTTGCTCCTATTCCCCGGCGTGCATTACGCCGAGAACATCCAATTCGCGTTCGTTCAAGCCGATGGCGCGCAAGTGCAACCGATTGCCGCGCAGGCTTTCGATCGCGTTTATACCCATGCCGCCCAGAATTTCTTTAATCTCAAGTGACCAGGCCCGCAGCAAATTCGTTAAGCGCTGAGTACCGATTTCCGGATTGACGCGCTTGGTCAGGTACGGATCCTGGGTCGTGATGCCCCAAGGACACTTGCCTGTATAACATTTCTGGCAGACGGTGCAGCCTAGCGATATCAACGCCGCGGTGCCGATGTAAACGGCGTCCGCTCCCAAGGCGATCGCCTTGACCACGTCTGTTGAGTTCCGGAAACCGCCCGCAACGATCAGAGAAGCGTTGTTACGAATGCCTTCCTCGCGCAAGCGCTGGTCGACCGCGGCTAAGGCCAGCTCAATCGGCATGCCGACGGAATCACGTGTCCGGGTCGGAGCAGCACCCGTACCGCCGCGCAAGCCGTCCAGCGTCACAAAGTCGGCGCCGGCGCGCACGATGCCGCTGGCAATGGCGGCCGCGTTATGGACCGCGGCGATCTTAACACCGACCGGTTTCTTGTATTCAACCGCTTCCTTGAGCGCATAGATTAGCTGGCGAAGGTCTTCGATGGAATATATATCATGGTGCGGCGCGGGACTTAACGCGTCCGTACCGACCGGGATCATTCGGGTGATCGAGATTTCCTTGTCTACCTTCTCGCCGGGAACGTGCCCGCCGATGCCAGGCTTGGCGCCCTGGCCCACTTTGATCTCTACAGCGGCGCCGGCGTTCAGATATTCGCGGTGCACGCCGAACCGTCCGGACGCGCATTGGACGATTGTATTCGGTCCGTACTGGTAAAAATCACGGTGCAGACCGCCCTCGCCCGTGTTGTACATGGTGCCGGACGCAGTCGCGGCGCGGGCTAGAGATTGGCAAACGTTGTAGCTGATGGCGCCGTAGGACATCGCGCCGAACATCATCGGTGTCTCCAATGTCAGCTGGGGCGGCAACTCGGTCTTTAGCACCGGTTTGCCGTTGACAAGCCGCACGTCCACCTGGTCAGGTTTGCGTCCGATGAAAGTCCTCAACTCCATCGGCTCGCGCAGAGGATCAATGGACGGGTTTGTCACCTGGCTGGCGTTTAAGACCAGATGGTCCCAGTAGATACGGTGCCCGAGTTCATCGCCGGTGCTGGACAATAGCATCCCGCCGGTTTCGGCCTGCTTGCAAATGTCTTTGACGGCCCTATACGGCCAGTTGCCGTGCGGCCTTATCGTCGAGGGATGAGGCTGAATCGTGAGTGCTCTAGTCGGGCAATATTCGACGCAGCGCTGACAGCCGACGCACTTCATTTCGTCTTCGAACATCCTGTCGGCGTCGGCGTCATAGGAATGGACTTCGAAGGAACACTGCCGTTCACATACACGGCAGCGGATGCATTTGTAATCGTCCCGTTGGACCTGGAACTCGGCTTTGATCAGACTTTTATGCATGATGTCTTTTCCTTGATCGAGTCTTTTTCGGGTTTCAAATTAGCGATTACGGGCTCGCCCGCCGTCGGCATCCAAACGCGATCGGGGGATGCAATCTCCCTGATGGCGGCCTCTTCGTTGGCTACATACAAGGTATTGCCCTGCTCAGCCGCGACCAGCGGTCGCAGTTTGATGCGGTCGTTGATGCCAACCATCCCGTCTTTATGCCCAAGAATAAAAGCAAACGGGCCGTTCAGCAAACCGCTGCCGTAAACTTGGCGGAGCGCGGTTAGGGCTTTGCGCTCGCCATCGGGCAAGTGGTCGATTTGAGACCAGAACGGCGCCGCGATCGCCATGGTCGCGACCTCGATGGACAGCTTGTGGCGACGCAGCAACATGTCAAATAAATATGCCGTGACTTCCGTATCCGTCATCAACGTTGCCTTATAGCCAAACATTTCAAGATATCGTTTGTTGATGCCGTATGAAGATATCTCACCGTTGTGAACAATCGACCAATCGAGCAATGTAAACGGATGCGCTCCGCCCCACCAACCGGGTGTGTTGGTCGGAAAACGTCCGTGCGCGATCCATGTCCAGGCCTTGTATTCATCCAGTTTGTAGAAACGCCCGACGGCTCCGGGAAAGCCGACCGCCTTAAAAGCACCCATGTTCTTACCGCTGGACATGACGAACGCGCCGGGTATCTCGGCGTTGATATACATAACGGCTTCGACAACATAGTCCTCTTCGTCGCAGGCGTTCATGTGCAGAACTTCCTCGTCCACATTGAGGAAATAACGCCAGATCACCGGGGGATCGACGATCCCGGCTGTCTTGCGGGTCGGCAATTCACCGTCTTCGATGATCAAGAAATGACGATCTAGGTACTTTTCGGTTATCTCTTTGGCGTCGATATCCGTATACAGCATATGGAACGCGTAATCGTCCTTGTGCTCCGGGTAGATGCCGTAGGCCGCGAACCCGCCGCCTTGACCGTTGCTGCGCTCGTCCATATTGCAGATACTGGACATGATGGCTTCACCGTCAACGCGCTTCCGGTCCCGGTTGATGAATCCGGTCAGACCACACGCGCTCATATCCTTTTCAAAACGATAGTGCACTTACGCCTCCTAACGCGAGGGCAACAACGTCCTCTCGCTACAGCGTTTAAGCAGCGGGAATATTGCTTAAAGAGGTTTTAGCTTATTAGAATATCTTAGGTCCTTACAGGCAGCTGCGTCAAATGTGCCTACAAGACCGGCAGATATTTCTTGAGTTCGTACTCGGTGACCTGAATGCGGTACTCTTCCCATTCCTGCTTTTTCACGTCGATGAAGCGGTTAAAGGTATGGTCGCCAAGGGTCTTCTTGACAAGCTCGCTTTTCTCGGTAATTGCGATCGCCTCACCCAAGCTGCCCGGCAGCGATTCGATGCCCAGGCTCTGGCGCTCGGCGTCAGACAGGTGGTAGAGGTTCTTCTCCATTTGATCAGGCAACTCATATTTCTTTTCGATACCGTCCAACCCGGCGGCCAGTAACACAGCGAAGGTCAGATAAGGGTTGCAGGCCGGATCGGGACTGCGGAACTCGGCGCGTGTTGCTTTTTCTTTGCCTGGCTGGTATTCGGGCACCCTGATCAACGCGCTCCGATTACGGCGAGACCACGCAACATACACCGGCGCCTCGTATCCCGGAACCAATCTCTTATAGCTATTGACCCACTGGGCGAAGATAGCCGATATCTCGCGCGCGTGCTTTAGCTGGCCGGCAATATACTGTTTGCCTGTCTCGGACAGGAAATTTTCGTCACTGGCGTCAAAGAACGCGTTCTTCTCACCAATAAACAACGACTGGTGAGTATGCATCCCGCTGCCGTTCTGACCAAAGATCGGTTTGGGCATGAAGGTCGCGTAAACGCCTGCCTTCGTGGCGATCTCTTTTACTACCAAACGATAAGTCACGGCGGCGTCGGCCATCTTCAGCGCGTCGTCATATCGGACGTCGATCTCGTGCTGGCTGTGACCCACCTCGTGGTGACTGTATTCGATGCGAATGCCCATGTCTTCCAACGCGAGAACGGTGTCGCGGCGCAGATCGGAAGCGTTGTCCAGCGGGGTCAGATCGAAATAGCCGCCTTTGTCGATAACTTCGGTCCCCTCGCTGTTCTTGAAATAAAAGAACTCCAGCTCCGGTCCGACATAGAAATGGTCAAATCCCATCTTCTTGGCCCGCTCCAGCTGCCGCTTCAAGATATAACGCGGATCGCCGGCATAGGGTTCCTTCTGTGGAGTAAGCACGTCGCAGATCATCCGGGCTACGCCTTGTTCCGAGGGCCGCCACGGCAGTATCTGGAAAGTTGACGGGTCCGGCATGGCGATCATGTCGCTCTCTTCGATGTCTTGGTAACCGGTGATACTGGAGCCGTCGAACCCCATTCCCTGGTCAAGCGCCAGTTCTAGTTCGGCCGCCGTGACCGCGAAACTCTTAAGGACGCCCTCCATGTCCGTAAACCACAACCTGATGAACTTAATGCCCTTGTCTTTGACCGTCTTTAAGACGTAATCTCTGTCCTTGACAACCATGAAAAGCCTCCTCGAATAGCGACTAAACAGCTGGGTGATGACAAAGGTATAGTATAGTCGAAGGGGGCGCAAATGACAAAATCGCCGGAGCTGAAACAGTTGATAGCGGACCGTATTCGCGCCGAGGGCGCAATCACGTTTCGCGACTACATGGCGATGGCTCTCTACACACCCGGCCTCGGATACTATACGCGCGGCAACAACCCCATCGGACGCGCCGGTGATTTCTACACCAGTCCTACGTCTACCCCGTTGTTCGGCAAGATGTTGGCCCGCTGGCTGGGGGAGCGCTTCCGCGAGATGGGGGGCGATGTTTGCACAATCGTTGAAATGGGCGCCGCCCGAGGCGTCCTGGCCCGCGACATCAAGGCGGCGTTGCGTGACGAGCTCCCGGCCGGGCGCAACGATATCGACTATCGTCAAATAGACTACGGCGACGCCCTGCCGGCGGTCGACAACGCTTGCATTATCTCCAACGAACTCATCGACGCATTTCCGGTCCACCGCGTAAAAATGGCCGCTGGCGAACTGCGTGAAATCTATGTCGACCTGGACGGCGACCGGTTTACTGAGATCACGCGACCACCCTCCACGGCCCGCTTGCCGGCGTACTTTAACGACCTGGATGTCAGCCTGTCAGACGGTTTCACGACCGAGATCAACCTGGCGGCGATTGATTGGGTGCGAACAATCACGGACAATCTGGCCCGTGGATATGTTCTTACAATCGATTATGGCTATGAATCCCCCGAACTGTACGCCCCGTACCGCTCGGGGGGAACGCTAATGGGATATCACCGGCACAGTTACTCGACCGACCCATACGCCAATATCGGAACGCAAGACCTGACGAGCCACGTCAATTTTTCCGCCTTAATGAAGTATGGCGACGACGCCGGTCTGCGGACGATATCCTTTGCGACCCAAAGCGATTTTCTCAGCGGCCTGGGCGGTCAAGAGATGCTGGCGGAGTTGCAGAAGCGCTCGATAAGCGACGTGGCCGCCCTAAAAGATTACCTCGCGGTAAAGGGATTGCTGATGGCGGACGGCATGGGCGGCGTCTTTAAGGTGCTGGTGCAGGAAAAGACTAGAGCTTCTGCGGACGGCCGAACGTATAGCGAATGACGTTACGCGGGCAAACGTCGGCGCAGGTGCCGCAGAGCACGCATTCCGCGTGTTCCATTGACCCCGATTTGGCAAGTTTGGCGACATCCAGGCTCATCGGACATTCCACGGTACAGCGGCCGCAGTCGGTGCACTTGTCGGTTTCGGTTCGCAACCGCAGCGCCGGCAAACGAAGCACGTTGGAGATCTTCCGGCCGATGATCATAAACGGCGACATCCAGCACGAATAGTGGCAGAAACCGCGGCGGCCGGTCGATAGGGCCAAGACGACGATCAGGGTGAGCACCGAATAGTAGATAACATAATTCATCGGATCAACGACTGAGATACCGTTCTCCATCATGTAAAGCGGATCGATTACGATGTAGCCCCCAACACCCACAGCGACCATGGCAATTATGCCTATCCAGGGAATCCAAATACCCCATTTTACCCAGTCGGCCTTACCGCCGCGCGCCGGTTTGTTGTTGGCTCTGAAAAGTGCCTCCTGCAAGCCGGCGCCCGGACACAACCAACCGCACCAGCCGCGGCCGAGGAACAGTGAGGCAAAAAAGAAGGCCGTAAACATTAGGAAGCTGCCGTTGATAACACGCTCGGACGCGCCCTGAATGATCAGGTAAGGAGAGAACCAATTAAGGGTTACCGGAAACAAAAGAAGCGACGCGATAATCAGCGCGGCTCTTATTCTCTGACGGAGCGGTTTCCTGGTCATTTTTGTTTCCTCCTTGTCTCGTCACCGGCGGCAGTGGACAAGCTGGTGACAAAGTGGCGTACCGCGGCGCGATTGGCAGCTCGAAAGTCTTGGTCAATGTTTCTTAACGTTGTGTGAGTGAGAACGGCCAAGCCGTGCACCAGTCCCCAGCAGGAATAGGCGATCGAACGGGCCGTCGTCCCGGGACCCGTTGCGATGTCGCCGCGCTCGATTGCGGCCCGGACAGAGTCTTCTAGCATATGGAAAGGCGATTGAGGATGATCGATATCAGCCCAAGATGTCGCCCGGCCGGGCATGACGGTAAGTATGTTAACAAAAAGGCCGGGGTCGTCGGCGGCAAAATCGAGATAGGCATATCCCAGCTCGGTCAATCTTTTAAGAGGCTCAGAGGTACTTGGGACGCGGCTCATGAAAGCGCCCAGCCCGACCATCGCTTCACTGCCGATGGCATCGATGATTTCGTCCTTGCTCTTGAAATACCGATACAGTCCGGCAGCGCTATAGTCGACCTGGCGGGCCAGCTCCCGCAGGGAAAACCCCGCGATGCCCTCGGCAACTATTAAACGGCGGGCTTCGGCGATTATTGCCTCCCGGTTGCGGGCGGACCGGCGTTGTCTGGCTGTCTCTTCCATTTTGCCTCTCTAACTTACGGTGTTCTCTTTGCGAACGGTGTTAGCATATCAAGAGACAGTGATGGTGTCAAGTGATTTTGCTGAGGTTATCCTAGGTCCAGCTAGCGGCCGGTGTAAGGCAGGGCCTTAACGGCTTCCGGAAAGTCGGCCTGGCCATTATTCATCGTGCCGTCAAACACAGTCAGCGTTATGGCCCCGCTTTCCTGCTGGCTGCCGTCGGGTAACGTCGCCCGGACATAGAAGGTGCCAGCCGGCAAGTTATTGAAAGCATAGTTGCCGTTGGCGTCCGAGGTAGTAGTCAATAATGTCGTTAGCCCTGCCGGCAAGCTGGCCGCGGCCTTCTGCTGCTGCGGCGGCTCCGGTGAACCCAAGAGTTCGACCGTCGCGCCGAGAACACCCGGCTCACCCGCATCCCAAACCGAATTGCCATTGAGATCGAGAAACACAGTTCCTACGATGTTCCCGGAGATATAGTGCGCAATAAATGTCAGCGGCCCGTTGACGAAATAATCCTGCGCCGGCGGAACATTAAGACCGCCAAACTGGTACGTTCCGAGCGACGAAGACACTTGGGACGGAAAATCGACAAATATGTACGGCCCGCCCGGCACCCATTCGATGAGCGGGACACCGGCCACCATAGGATGAACGGCAGCCACCCAGCCCCAATCCACGAAGTATGCAGTACCGTCCGGCAGCCCGGTCTGGTCGAAGGTGACCGCGTATTGAGCGGAGCCAAAAGCGGCAGTGACTTGCATATCCCCGACTACCGTTAGCGAAGTAACCGCGGGGTCGGCAGGTTGGAAGGCGAATCTAGTTGAATTGCCGTGATAAGCAAACGGAGACCAAGCTACTGAGACAGTTCCCGGAGTGATCTGGAGGATAACGTCGTTACCTGTTTGCGCGGTTACATGATAGACCGATCCCCCAACCGTGAGGTCATAGGTAGCACCGTTCGGGAGACCCGTCGCGTCAAAGCCGACATCGCTGGTGGCTCCGATCGGGGTCTGCTGCGTCAAAGCAGTCGCCATCGGCGCCAGGGCAAGAAACATTAATGCGACTGTGAGGATATATCCGGTAAGACGTTTTACTGCAGTCATTTCTCTCCCGCATGGCCATGGTGCACAGCTGCGCTCATTGTATCCTATTGCAGA
>JAHEXW010000015.1 GCA_023251915.1 Actinomycetes bacterium | reverse complement strand
TTGAACTCAGCCGTGACGTCGATCACGATCAATGGCGCGAACTTCGTGGCGACTCCGACCGTCAGGCTTGGTACGACGGTGCTGAGTGGTGTGACTTTTGTCAGTGCCACCAGGCTAACTGTGTCGGTACCGGCCGGACTGGCCGCCGGCGCCTACGGGATAACCGTGGTTAATCCCGATGGACAATCGGCGACGATAGCCAATGCCTACACGGTAACGGTTCCCGCGCCCCCAGCGCCTGCCGCGCCGTCGTTGACGGGGATCACGCCGACTAGCGGCTTGAACAACGTCTCGGTGGTCATCACGATCAAGGGGGCGAACTTCGTAGCGACACCCTCAGTCAAACTGGGCTCAACTGTTTTGACGGGCGTCAGCTTCGTGAATGCTTCAACCCTGACCGTGAGTATTCCGGCAGGTCTGCCCGGCGGTATCTACGGGATTACCGTAGTCAACCCCGACGGACAGATCGCTGCGCTGTCTAATGTCTTTACAGTGACGGTGCCCGCGCCGACTCCGCCCCCGGTGGTTAATCCGCCGCGCCCCGGTAATGACAACGGGGATCATCACGTAAGTGGTGGGCGAGACAACGGCCGCCGTCATAGAGACGACAGGCGCAATTCTCACAACGACGACTAATCAGCGAATCGCTTCTTAGCGGTTAAAGTAAAAGGGCCGCCCGTAAGGGTGGCCCTTTTATGTTTTGTTCACCTTACAGCAGAACGAATAAGGTTAAGCGGTGGCCTGTTTCTTCATGCACTTCGTGCAGAGGCTCATCTTTTTTGCCTGGCCATTGACGATTACCGTGGCCTGCTGGATGTTCGGGGTCCAACGGCGCCTCGATTTACGATGACTATGGCTGACATTATTTCCGAAAAGCGGCTTCTTGCCGCATTTGTCACAAATCTGGGACACGACTTCCTCCTCGCAAACTTCAATAGCAAAGCTTAATTATAAGGCGGCGGCCTAAAAGGGTCAAGCTGTGATAAAATCGAAATCACACATTTAGTGGACGATCCGCAAGTTTTGGAGGGCATTGCCTTATGGCTGAGACTAGTTCTGGTGGGCGGATAGATATCACGGAAGAGGCGATAGCCGAGCTGGCAGGCCATACTGCCATGCAATGTTACGGCGTCGTCGGCTTAGACTACCCAACCCTGGGGTCCCGGCTGAGGCGGTTCTTCCGCCCGAGCGGGCAATCGCGCGGCATTCGCGTAACGCAAGCGGACGGCATCGTCCAGATCGACTTGTTTATTATCGTCGAAAACGGCACCAACATTCGCGAGATCTCCCGCAATCTTGTCGATCAGATCACTTACACCGTCGCCAAACACACCGGCTTGACGATCAAAGAAGTCAATGTCCACATCTCGAACATCAAGATCTGACGTATGGGAACGACGATCTCCGCATCTGAACTTCAAGCCATTGTCGCCGGTTGGCTGCGCGACCTCGAGAGGCATCGCGACGAAATAAATGCGCTCAACGTATTTCCGGTCCCCGACGGCGACACAGGCACCAACATGTACCTTACTCTGCAGAGTGTCGCCAACGAGGTTGACGCGACCGCTGACAAAACCATCGCCGGATTTTCTCAGGCCATCAAGGACGGGTCACTCAAAGGCGCGCGCGGTAATTCCGGCGTCATTCTGTCGCAAATACTGCGCGGTATGAGCGATGTGATCATCGAGGGCGGCGACCTGGATGCGAAGTTGCTTGCCAAAGCAATCACCGGCGGCGCCAATGTTGCCTACGATGCGGTTATGAAACCCGTTGAGGGAACGATGTTGACCGTCATCAAAGACATGGGGCGCGCTGCCCGTCGTGCGTCGCGCAAATCGGGCGAGATGGCAGATTTTCTGCGAGCCGTGGTCGATGAAGGCAAGGAATCGCTCGCGCGAACACCGGAGCTCCTGGATACGCTGAAAGACGCGGGAGTCGTCGATGCCGGCGGTAAGGGCGTGGTCGTACTGGCGGAAAGCGCGTTGGCCACTCTGTCGGGCGATACCGAGTGGGTCGAGCGACCGGTTGAGTTTGCTGTGTCACCCGCTGACTTCATGGCGGGCGTTGTCTCGGATGAACCCGAGATCGATTTGGAGTACACCTATTGCACGGAATTCTTCCTAAAGGGCCAACAGAATATTGACACTGGTGAGTTTCGCGACGAGATTGCGCCCTTAGGAGGCAGCTTAATGGTTGTCGGCGACGGGTCAATAATTAAGACTCACATTCACACCAATGACCCAGGCGCGGTGCTAGCGGCGGCGACAGCCCGCGGCGAGCTGTCGGGCCTGAAAATCGACAACATGAGAGAACAGACTGCCGAAAATGTGGACAAACAGCTAGCCGCGGCAGCTACGGCCGCTGAGCACAAAGCGCTTGGTGTCGTCGCGATAGCTGTCGGTAACGGCATCAAGGACATTCTGCGCAGCTTAGGCGTTGTATCAATTGTCGACGGAGGCCAGACAATGAACCCGTCGACAGAGGACATAGTTAAGGCTGTTGAGGCTGCACCGGCCGACTCTTTAATCATATTACCTAACAATAAGAACATCATATTGACGGCGAAACAGGCGGCGACATTGACTGACAAACAGGTCTACGTCGTGCCGACGACGTCTGCTCCCGAAGCGTTTAGCGCGCTGATTGCCTACGACGACAGCAAATCCTTAAACGAGAACGGCCAGGCAATGGATGCCGCAGCGGCCTTAGTTACGACCGGTGAGGTAACGACGGCCAGTCGAGATTCTAAGGTTAACAAGAAGAAAGTCACTAAGGGCGACATCATAGGGATTGCCAGCGGCAGCCTGATTGCCGGGGGCGGCACCGTCGCTGAAACGGCGCTCAAACTCATTAAAGCAATGGCCAACGAAGACACCGAGGTTATTACCTTAATCAAAGGCGCCGACCTCGACGAGGCTGAGTTACCGAAGCTCATCGAAAAACTAGCGAAGAAATTTCCGGAAGCCGACACTAATGTGTACGAAGGCGGGCAACCGCTTTATCCGCTCATCATCGGTGTTGAGTAAGAGTACACCCTTGTAACCTCTTACAACTCCAAAGGGGGTCGAATGAAGATCGGTATAGTGACTGATAGCACAACGGACAGGACGGCGCTCGAATACGCCGAGCGCCATGTTGTCATGGTTCCGCTGACCGTCCGCTTCGGGGACGAGGTTCACGTCGATTGGGTTGATGTTGAGCCGCAGGAGTTCTACCGGCGGATGCGCGCATCGGCGGTTCTGCCGCAAACCAGCCAACCGCCTGTTCAGGATTTCGTTGACGCCTATCGCGCTTTAGCCAAAGAGTGCGACCACATCATTTCTATCCATTTGACGAGCCGACTCTCCGGCACGGTTCATAGCGCTGAAGCGGCCGCTAGCATGGTTCAGGACGAAATAGGCGTGACGGTCATCGACAGCGAGGTTATCTCCATCCTGTTATGGGCGGTTATCGAAAGGATGGACACGGCGCGCCGGGCCGGTGAAACGCTCGAGCAGATTCTGAATATCGTTGAGGAATGCAAGAATCGGGCCAAACTATTCTTCATGGTCGACACGATGAAATATCTGCAGATGGGTGGCCGGGTAGGCAAGGCGCAGGCTTTCCTGGGGCAGATGCTGAACATAAAACCAATTTTGACGCTGACGGAGGGCGGTACGCCGACACCGAAGTCAAAAGCCAAAGGTACAAAAGCGGCCGTCCGCGAGCTGGTTGCGTTGGCCCAAACTGAGATACAGTCAAGGCCAGAGGGCCAAGAAATCACGCTGATCGCCGCGCACGCCGATAATCCCGAGATGCTTGCCTACCTGGAGAAACTGGTCGCCGAGGCCGGTCTGAAATATACGAGACTGATCACCGGCTGGGTCGGTGCGGTCGTTGGTTCGTACGTCGGCCCGGGAACAATAGCGATTGGTGTCCTCTAGGAGCACGAGGAGTACAAAGAGCACAAGGATGATATGGGCGGGAAAACCAAATGCCTAGAAAATGTAGCCGCCAGTCTTTAGACCGGCGGCCCGGTCGAGGGCCGACCTAAAGGACGGCGCCTACACTTGGACTTACCTAGCAGGAGGGTTTTGTGAGAATCGGAATTGTGACTGACAGCACGGCCGATCAACCGGCGGAGTTCTACGAATCGTTAAAGGACGTCATCATGGTGCCCCTGACGGTTCATTTTGGCACGGAAGTCTTCAAAGACTGGATAGAAATGCCGCCCGACCTTTTCTATCCCAAGATGGTGGAATCGGTCGCCGGGGGCATTATGCCTAAGACCAGTCAGCCGCCGAGCGGCGACTTTGTCGCGGCATACCAGAAGCTGGCGGCGGACGGCGTCGAACACATTATCTCGATTCATATCTCCTCTAAGATATCAGGCACGATGCAATCGGCCAAAGCGGCCACGGGCATGTTTAAAGATGTGCCGGTGACCTTGATAGACAGCGAGTACACCGCGGGTTTCTTGGGGGCGCTGGTCGATAAGTTGGCCGCCGCTCGCGACGCCGGAAGCAATCTTGACCAGCTTCTGGCTATAGTCAACAACGGTAAAGAGTGGGGCGGCCTGTTATTCTCGGTCAAGACACTCAAATATCTTGAGATTGGTGGGCGCATCGGCAAAGCGCAAGCGCTTCTCGGTACGCTGCTCTCGGTAAAACCGATTCTGGCGCTGGAGGACGGGATCGTGAACGCGGCCGGCAAAGCCTCGGGCACAAATAAAGCAATCAAAGAGATGGCGGCCATGCTGAAGGCCAAGGCGGCAGAACGTCCGGCCGGCGAACCTCTCACCCTGCTTCTTGCTTATTCGGATAATCCTGAGATTCTAGACAAATTGCGCGCTCAAGTAGATGAGAGCGGTTTGAAGTATGATTCGGTGCACGTCAGCCAGGTCGGCTCGGTCATCGGGACCTATGTAGGCCCGGGCGCTTTCATGATGGGAATTCTGTAGAGAAACCAGGATCACAAGGCTCCTCATAATCCTACTTGTTTACCTCAAACTGGTATAATCTAGTTGTACAAATGTATAACTAGATTATCGAGGTGAGCCGTGGAAATCACCGTCGCTGAGATTCTCGGCAGCGATCTGCTGACAGAAGCGAAAGTCATAGCCGGCCAGGCGGGGTTGTATCGCCCGGTATCGTCTGTCACGGTCGGCGAGGTACCCGACATTGCCGACTGGCTCAAGGGCGGCGAAGTGGTCTTATCGACTTTGTATGCCGTCAGCTCCGATCCTCACGCCCAGCTGGAATTCGTCCGCAAGATAATCGCCAAGAACGCCGCCGCTCTATTCATTAAGCCTGGCCGTTTTGTCAAAGGGCTGGAGAAGACTCTGGTTGCCGAGGCCAAGCAGGCCGACTTTCCTCTGATTGAAGTCCCGAACGATATTCGCTGGACCGATCTGGTTCGCGAAATCTATGATCGGATGATTAAATCCGAGGTCGAAATCCGCATGAAAGGCGATCTGATCGACGACCTTCTGGCCGGTCAGTATAAGCCTGATGAATTAGTGCGACGAGCGGCCTTTTTGGGCGCCGATCTAGTTGCTGGGTCGGTGGCGATGGTGATGGATATTGATGCCTTTAGTGATTTGATTGTCGCGAAGAGGCTAGACGAACAAGCGGTCCAAAGAATGAAGCGGGAGATGTTTAACGCCGCGACGTGGGCGGTTCATACCCACAACCGGACCAGCTTGATCAGCCTGAAAAGCGACAATGTTATTGTGTTTCTTACCCCGATTGCCAGTGATGACCCCGCGGGCTTGGCGAGTACGGCTATTAGGCTAGGCCAGGAAATCAAAGACGGCTACAGGGCGCGCTTTGCCGGCTCGACGGTCTCCGTCGGGATCGGCCGATTCTACCCTCGAGCGGCCGATATGGCCAAAAGCTTGGAGGAAGCCAGGACGGCCTTAAGCATCAGCAGAACGCTGGGCCGGGCTGACTCGGTGACGCGGTTTGATGACGTTGGCGTCTATAAATTAATGCTGCGGGTGTATGAACACTCGCCAGAGGAGCTGACCGACTTATACGTTGAGACAGTCCGTCCCTTGGTCGAATACGACGCGAAGCACCACGGTGACCTGCTGTTGACTCTGGAAAGGTATCTGGCCAACGATACGAATCTTAACAATACCGCGGAAGAGTTATTTACCCATCGCCATACCGTTCGGTACCGGTTAGAAAGGCTTGAAGCGATCACGGGTCTTAATATCGACCGTTCGGAAGACCTGGAAAAGATCAGTCTTGGATTGAAAGCGATGCGGCTACTCAGGGGTCTCAACCCAGCCGTTTTGCAGTAGTAAGGCTGTTTTATCCATATAGAGTAATGCTCCGCTGTAATGTCTATCGCCACCTCCGCTTTGTCCGCGACGTCTCCAATGCAATTTGTCCATATGTACAAAAACATGCTTTAAAACGTTAGGGTCGCGGCTAAAGCTCCACCCTCTGTCACCCCCGTACACTTGAAACAACGGCCGAGGGTCGCTTTTGCAGGCGCCCGCATGGAACATATCCGACAGGCAAAAGTGAAGGGAGAGTGTTATGGCAAGCGAAGCGGCAACAACGGGTGAGATGAAACGGACGCTGACGCTTACCGGCGTTACGGTAAACGCGATGGCTTTCATCGCGCCGGGGGCGTTCCTCTGGACAACGTTCCAGTTGCAGGCCGCCCAATCGATCGGCGGCAGGACAACGGCGCTTGATATGTGGACCGGCTTGGGGTTCGCTTTGATTCTAGCGTTCCTGACCGCGTTCAGTTATTCGGAACTCGCGCGTATCTATCCGAAGGGCGGCACCGGCTCGAGCTATTACTACGCGGAAGCGGCCCTACTCGACAAGGACCAACCGCACCTGCGTAGATTCGCGCGGCTGGCAAAGGTTTCTTTGGGCTGGGTAAGCCATCTTTACTATTGGATTTATCCCGGCATCATGGTCGCGTTTGCCGCGACGTTGGCGGGCTATATCTGGACCGCGATCACGGGCATTACACTATCGTTCCCGGTTTTGGCGATCATTGCCGTGATTTTCGCCGTGTTATGCGGTTATGTGGCGTTCCGCGGCATATCGGGTTCGACTAACACCGTGATGGCAATAACGGTAATCCAGTTGGTTGCTATTGCGGCGTTCAGTGCGTTTGCTATATATTTCCGTCTGACGCATCCCGGCACCTACGCAATGGCCAAGGCGTCGACAGTTGTGATTCCGCACAGCTTCATAAACATCATTGCTCAATCGACTATAGCCATTCTTTTGCTGGTTGGTTTTGAAGCGGTAACCGCGTTGGCCGCCGAGGCGAAACGGCCGGAGAAGGATATCCGGCGCGGCGTTTTGCTCAGCCTGGCGATTCAGGGCGGAGTTGCCTATTTGTTTCAGTACTTCGCGGCCAACTTCGTGGTGAGCCCAACGACGATTACCGCCAAGACAGCGGCGGGCAAGGTTGTCGTCGGTTACGCGGCCGCCGCTTTGGACGGCGCTCCGATCGGTACGATGCTTACCCACATGGTCAACACTGTATTTGGCGGGGCGGGCACGGCTGTGTCGGTTCTGATGGCCTTGACGGTTCTGCTCGCCTTGGTCGGTACAACATTGGCCAGCCTTACGGCCGGCGTCCGTATAACCTATGCGATGGCGCGCGACAAGGAGATGCCAAGCATTCTGGGTCTACTGCACGGTAAATTTGCCACACCGCACGGTGGTATCTGGGTTCTGGCCGCACTATCCGGCGCCCTCGGCGTCTACGGTGTCTATTCGCTGGACGCCTTGACGCAGATCACCCTGGCATCGAACGCCGGCACTTTCATCGTCTATGCGGCCAGCTGTTTGATCGCCATCGTCGCCTTCGCCAGCCGCAAGGACCGGAGTATCCTTAAACACTACGTTATTCCCGGCACCGGTTTCTTGATGAACATCGCTGAGATCGCCGGCATCATCTATCTGGCCGTCACGGCCGGCGGCGCTATGGCCAAGGACGCGTATATAGCTATCGGCGTGGTAATCGCCTGGATCATCCTTGGCTTTGTCTGGGTCGCTTTGAACCCGGCAATGCGGGGCAAGAAACTTCTGCACGACCCGCGGGCTTTAGAGGAAGCCAATACCGCGAAGGCGTAAATCATGGTTACTTCACAAGCGATTCAAGCGAGAACCGGAATATTCCTGCCGATGCCGCCCGAGGAGGGTGGCGTCGGCTTCTCGTCGGCTAGGGGAGTCCGGTCGCGGATATCTTGGGCACTGCGGTCGCATTGGGGGATGGTTCGTTCTGACAACCAGGACTTTGTTGGCGTTTACGCGCCTGCGGCACACAGCGGTCACAGCCCTTTATTTGTGATCGCCGACGGAATGGGGGGTCATGCGGCCGGTGGAGTTGCCAGCCGGTTGGCGGTCGAGACGATGATTGAAGCCTGGTTGACTAACCCGACCGAACCGGTCAGCCAGGCGCTGAAGAACGCGGTACGTTCAGCCAACGCCGATGTCTTCGGGGAGTCCTTCGAGCCCGATCAGCACGGTATGGGCACGACTCTGACAGCCCTGACCATTTCGCTGACTACGGGATTGGCTTATATTGCCCACATCGGCGACAGCCGTGCGTATTTAGTGCGTGACCGTTATTGTTCCCAACTTACATCCGATCATTCTCGTGTTGCGGAGATGGTCCGAGCTAAATTGCTTTCGCCGGCCGAGGCGGCCGAGCACCCGGGTCGGTCGATGCTGACCCGGAACCTGGGCGCGACTCCCGGTGTTAATGTCGATGTGACGCAAACAGAACTCCGGGTGGGTGACGTCATTATCTTATGCTCTGACGGGTTGTGGGATACAGTGACCGCGGAGGAGCTTGCAGAGACCGCCGGCGCGCCGGGGCCGGATGTCTCGGCGGGGATGCTCCTGGATACCGCTTTAGCACGCGGTGCTACAGATAACGTGTCTGTAATAGTCGTGCGTATCACGTCATCGTTGAATCTGCCTCCGGCCGAGCTGACAAAATCGTCCCGCTCCCGGCGGGCCCGGTTCGGGAAAGCAGTCAAGAAACTGTTATATACTGGTGTTCGGATTTCGCGGCGGACAAGGAAGGAATAATGCGGCATCAGCCGGGTCAAAAAATCGATCATTACGAAATAGTCGAATCCTTGGGCGCCGGCGCCTACGCGGAGACCTATAAAGCCCGGGATGATCGCACCGGGCAGATAGTAATGCTCAAATCGCCCAACCCGATGATATTCGCCGACCCTCAGGTGTCGCAGCGTTTTGCCCGGGAAGCGGACGTTGCCCAGCGGTTGGACCACCCGGGTCTACAGCGCAGCCATGACATCAAGATTGGTGGGGACGAACCGTACCTTGTTTTAGAATACGTCGAAGGTGAGACTTTACGTCGGCGCTTACAAAGCTTCGCTGGCGGCGTTCCCGTCGAACTCGCCCTTGATTGGGGACGCCAGCTGGCGGAGGCTCTACGTTATTTGCACAGGCAGGGTGTAGTGCACCGTGACCTAAAACCTGAGAATATCCTTATCGACGCCGCTGGCCGGCTAAAGATCGTTGATTTTGGGACTGCCTTATTGGTCGGCGCCCGGCGATTGACGTGGCGCCATCTTTCGGACGGTGTCGGAACGCCCGATTACATGAGCCCGGAGCAGATCAAGGGGGACCGGGGCGACGCCCGCAGTGATGTCTATTCCTGGGGCGTGATGATGTACGAGTTTCTGACTGGCCGGCCGCCGTTCGAGGGCGACAACTGGATGGCCGTCATGGCCGGCCACTTGCAACTAACGCCTCGACCGCCGCGCGAATTGCGCGACGACATTCCTCCGACCATCGAGGCCGTAGTTCTGAAAGCGATGCGACGCTATCCCAGCAACAGGTACTCTTCGTTTGACGATCTTGAGGCCGACCTTAACAACCTCAGCGCTGTCGATTATGCCGCCTTTGATTTATCCCCTGAACAACCGATCGGTGGCCTGAGCGCCGCCGCGACCGACGCCCAGCTTTGGCTGCGCGCTGCTTTGATTGCGGCTGTTTTCATTTTGGTATTGGTGCTTGTTATCGTCGTTGCCCTACTGCTGCGCTAAACATCTTGGACATATGGCCAAATAACGGTCCAGAAATTTGGAAACGAGTCCAAAGACCCCCTTTAATCATGCGAGTATCGTTGGCATTAAGCACTGTGCCTGTTATTTGTCAGTCAATAACCGAAGGGGCGAGAATATGAATAGATTACGTTTGACAGTTGCCGGTCTGGCGGCTGGATTGGTAGGTTTTATCACGATACCGTCGGTGGCGTTTGCGGCCACGACGGCGTCTAAAGTGGACTCGGGCGACACGGCGTGGATTCTGATATCCACCGCCCTGGTTATGTTAATGACGCCGGCTGTCGGTTTCTTCTATGCCGGCATGGTACGGAAGAAAAACGTCCTATCAACGCTGACTATGAGTTTTGTGCTGCTGGCTCTAGTTTCGATCCAGTGGGTTATCATCGGCTACACACTGTCCTTCGGTCCCGACATGGGCGGTATTATCGGTAGCTTGAAGTGGGCGGGCCTCACGGCCGTCGGGCAGACTCCGAATGCCGACTATGCCGCGACCATTCCTCATCTGGCGTTCATGATCTTTCAGATGATGTTTGCCGCCATTACTGTTGCGCTTATTGTCGGTAGTGTCGTCGAGCGGATGAAGTTTAGCGCGTTTCTGATTTTTTCGGCATTGTGGGCCACTTTGGTTTATGACCCGATAGCGCACTGGGTTTGGGGCGTGGGCGGCTGGCTGCGCCAGCTGGGTGCTCTTGACTTTGCCGGCGGCACCGTCGTCCATGTTAACGCCGGTATCTCGGCGCTGGCCTTGGTGCTGGTCTTGGGCAAACGAAAAGGCTACGGGAAGGACAACATGGAGCCCCACAACATTCCGCATGTCGTTTTAGGCGCGGCCTTGCTGTGGTTCGGCTGGTTCGGTTTTAACGGCGGGAGCGCGCTCGCATCGAACGGTTTGGCCACTAGCGCTTTCGTTGTTACTAACGTCGCTGCCTCCGCGGCCGGTATCGCTTGGTTGTTGTTGGCTTGGCGGGAACGCAAGCCCAGCGCTCTTGGCTTCGCGACCGGAGCGGTTGTCGGATTGGTCGCCATTACTCCGGCTAGCGGCTACGTCACCCCTTTGGCGGCTATCGCCATCGGCGCCATTGCCGCGACCTGCAGTTACTATGCAATCAAGCTGCGGATGAGATTACGGGTCGATGAAAGCCTGGACGTTCTCGGTTGCCACGGCGTCGGAGGTATGGTCGGTGCCATCTTGACCGGCGTTTTCGCCTCTACAGCGGTGAACGCGGCTGGCGCAAATGGGCTACTCTATGGCAATCCGAAACTAGTATTGATCCAAGCGGCGGCCGTCTCTGTAACTCTAATTTATGGGTTCAGCGTTACCTGGGTACTAGCAAAGGTCCTGGACATGACAATCGGCCTAAGAGTCACAGACAAGGAAGAAGAAGTCGGTCTAGACATGTCGCAACACGCCGAAACGGCGTACGCGCTCAGATAAGGGAAGGAGGGACGAGCGATGCAGAAGATAGAAGCCATAATCAGGCCGGAAAGACTGGACGCGGTTAAGGAAGCCCTGGAGGCAAAAGGGCACCACAGCATGACCGTCTACGACGTGGAAGGCCGCGGCCGCCAGAAAGGCATACAGCTGGAATGGCGGGTCGGTACCTATAACGTCGAGTTCCTTCCCAAGATCAAGCTGGAGATTGTTTGTGACAACGACGATTGCCGGGAGATAATCGATACGATCTGTGACTCCGCCGCGACGGGTGAGGTCGGGGACGGCAAGATATTTGTCTCAGAAGTAAAGGACGTCGTTCGGATTCGAACAAGGGAATCCGGCAAGGAAGCAATTTAGCGAAAATTCTGGAATACAAAGATGACATTGGGCGATGGACCATAAGACAGGGTAGCGGACAAGGAGGAGACAAGCGTGGACGTGCAAGGAATCGGTAAGTTAATCAAGGAGCAGGACATTAAGATCATTGATCTTAAATTTAACGACCTGCCCGGTCTGTGGCAACATTTCTCGATGCCGGTGGCGGAAGTGCCGGACATAGGGGACGAGACGAGCCGCGTTTGGACGGAAGGTTTGGGCTTCGACGGTTCCAGTATCCGGGGGTTTCAGCAAATCCAAGAGAGCGATATGATCATGATCCCGGACGCTTCGACGGCCATCGTCGATCCGGTTTGCGAGGTTCCGACGCTCAGCATCATCTGCGACATTTTTGACCCGACGACGAAGGAGCCTTATTCGCGTGATCCCCGGTATATCGCCAAGAAGGCGGAAGCTTATCTCAAGTCGACCGGGATTGCCGACACGAGCTACTGGGGTCCGGAGCTTGAGTTCTTCGTTTTCGATGACATCCGTTTCGATCAAACGGAAAACTCCGGCTATTATTTCGTAGATTCGGTCGAGGGCGACTGGAACACCGGCCGCGACGAGAAACCGAACTTGGGTTATAAGCCTCGCTACAAGGAAGGCTATTTCCCGGTCCCGCCGCATGACTCTTTCCAGGACATGCGCAGTGCCATGGTGCTGAAGATGATCGAGTCCGGCCTGGAGATTGAGATGCACCACCACGAGGTTGCGACCGCCGGCCAAGCCGAGATCGACATGAAATATAACACCCTCACCCTGATGGGCGACCGGATGATGCTCTACAAATACATCGTCAAGAATATGGCCAAGAAGGCGGGTAAGGTCGCTACGTTCATGCCTAAGCCGATCTTTATGGATAACGGTTCCGGCATGCACTGCCACCAGAGCCTCTGGAAAGGCAAAACCAACCTCTTCTACGACGAGAAAGGTTACGCGGGTATCAGTGATATGGCCAAATGGTACATTGGCGGGCTGATCAAGCATGGTCCGGCCTTGATGGCCTTCTGCGCCCCGACAACCAACAGCTACAAACGCCTGGTTCCCGGCTACGAAGCGCCGGTCAACTTGGTCTACTCCAAGCGGAACCGCAGCGCCGCCATCCGCATCCCGATGTACAGCGACAACCCGAAATCCAAACGAGTCGAGTTCCGGCCGCCGGATCCGTCCGCGAACGGCTACCTGGCCTTCGCGGCCATGCTGATGGCGGGCCTGGACGGTATCCAAAACAAGATCGACCCCGGCACGGCGCTGGAGCACGACATCTTCGAGATGACGGATAAGGAGAAAGCGGGCATTCCGCAGGTTCCGGGTTCTCTGGCCGAGTCTTTGGCGGCGCTCGCGGCTGACCACGAGTTTTTGCTCAAGGGCGGCGTGTTCACCAAAGACGTTATCGATGTCTGGACGGACTATAAGCAGGTCAACGAGATTGACGCGCTGGCTCTGCGGCCGCACCCATACGAGTTCTATCTGTACTTCGATATCTAAAAACCAAAAACACTCTGATATAATCGGTTCGTGGTAGCGCTAACCGATTCCATCAGGTATATCAGCGGGGTAGGTCCAAAGCTGGCCGAGAAGTTTGTCTCTCTCGGCGTCGATACGGCTGAGGACCTGCTCCGTTACTATCCCCGCCGCTATCTGGACCGCAGCAAGATCGCGCCCTTGAACAAGCTAAAGCTGGGTCAAGAGGTCACGGTCGTCGGTAAAGTCGTGGCCGTCGATAAGAAGTTCAGTCCACGCACGCGTAAGAAGATTCTTGCCGTCGACATCTCCGACGGAGCCGGCTATCTGTCGGCCGTCTGGTTCAACAACTGGTGGCACGCCGACAAGATGCCGATCGGGACCGAAGTCTCGTTTAGCGGCAAAGTCGCCTTTAGCTACGGCAAGCTGCAGATGACGAATCCGGCGTTCGATATTCTGGGAGCCCAGAAGGAAGAAGGCGGAAGCGCGGAAGGTACGACCGGCTTCCACAGTACGGGCAGGATAATACCGCTCTATCCGGCCAACGCTGACATCCAAACAAACACCATTCGCCGGGTCGTTGTGAATCTGTTGGGGTCTTTGCCACCGCTCGACGATCCGCTGCCGGCCGAGATCAAACGGCGACGCCACCTAGGCGACCTCAACGCGGCCATCCGCGACATTCATCTCCCCGATCTGATTGAGGACTTGCGGGCGGCCCGCCGTCGCTTAATCTACGATGAATTCTTTACCCTCGAACTCGGCCTCGGGATGCGCAAAACGCGTCTTGCGGCAACCGAGAGGGCGGTAACCCACAGCATCTCTAGTCCGCTGCTCGATAAGTTCTTTGCGGGTCTGCCTTGGCGTCTGACGGACAGTCAGCAGAGAGTCCTGAATGAGATTCTGACCGACATGGCGGCTCCGAAATCAATGCACCGGCTGCTGCAAGGAGAGGTTGGCAGCGGCAAGACGGTCGTCGCGGTGGCGGCCCTGGTCGCAGCTGTCGGCGGCGGTTTCCAGGGAGCGATTATGGCGCCGACCGAGGTCCTGGCCGAACAGCACGCCTTAAAAATTGCCGAGATGTTGCCGGCCGGGATGGAAATCGCCTTGCTGACCGGCAGCACACCCGCTCCGGCCAAAGAGAAAATAATTGCCGGCGTCCAAGACGGGTCAGTCGATATCGTTGTGGGTACCCATGCGGTGATCCAAGGGAATGTTGATTTTAAGAATCTGGGCCTGGCGGTCATCGACGAACAGCATCGTTTTGGCGTCAGGCAGCGTTTGGAGCTGCGGCGCAAGGGTGCGGCGCCAGACATTCTAGTGATGACCGCAACGCCGATTCCGCGCACGCTGTCCCTTACCCTCTATGGCGACCTCGACGTTTCTCTTCTTGACGAGCTGCCTTCCGGCCGGCAGGAAATCGAGACGATTGTCGCCGACCAGAAGCACCGCGACGAAGCTTACGAACTAATTAGGCAGCAGATAGCACTAGGGCGGCAGGCGTATGTAGTTTGCGCTCTCGTGGATGAGTCGGAGAAGGTCGACCTGAAGGCGGCGACCGCCGAAGCGGCGCGATTGAAGGACGAGGTCTTTCCCGATCTCGCGGTCGGCGTAATTCACGGGCAAATGAAATCGTCCGAGAAGGACGCCGTCATGACGGCCTGGCGCGACGGGAGCTTGAACATTCTGATCGCGACAACAGTTATCGAGGTTGGAATCGACGTTCCCAACGCGACCGTAATGCTGATTGAAAACGCGGAGCGATTCGGCCTGTCGCAGCTCCACCAGTTGCGCGGCCGCATCGGCCGGGGTGAGCACAAGAGTTTCTGCATTCTGTTCGGCGATCCGGTGACGCCCGACGCCGCGGTCCGCTTAAAAGTCTTCGGAGAGACGACGGACGGATTTGAGCTGGCCGAAGCTGATCTTAAGATTCGCGGGGAGGGGCAGGTATTCGGGGCGAAGCAGTCTGGCCTGCCTGATTTTAGAATCGCCTCCGTGGTACGCGACCTGGCCATTCTTCTGGAAGCGCGCGAAGACGCGTTTGCGATGGTCGCCGCCGACCCCGAGTTGGCCAATCACCCCCAACTGCTAGACGACGTTCGACGCGCCTTTAGCGGCAGCACGGACTGGCTGCACAGCGGTTAGTAGCTGCTCCATCTCCATGGGCACTTCCGCACGTTAACGTACGGAATGGCCGCGCCAGGCGCTGCGTACATACGCTATGATTGCTATATGAACTTTACCGCCATTGATTTCGAAACCGCGAATGAAAAGGGGCATCCCTGCGCACTGGGGCTGGCCGTCGTCGAGAATGGCGCCATCGTTCGGCGTGAATCATGGTTGATAAGGCCGTATGAGCTGAACATTCCCAAGTTTTACTCCGACATCCACGGAATCACCGAGGACATGGTAGCCGACATGCCCGAGTTCGGTGAGCGTTGGGACGCCATCCGCATCTTTATCGAGAATCAAAATATCGTAGCTCACAACGCCGGGTTCGATATCGGGGTCCTGAAAAACGCTTTAGATCTCTACGAGATAGCCTATCCGAGGTTTTCATACGGCTGCACGGTCGAAGTCGCCCGTAAAGTGTGGGCCAAACCGCAAGTTGTGGCGAATCATAAGCTGAACACGATGGCCGCGCACCTAGGCGTGGAATTCAGGCACCACGATGCCTCTGACGACGCCTACGCCTCGGCGATCATCGCAATCGAAGCGGCCAAGAAGGCGAAGGCTAAAACGTTCGAAGAGCTGTTGGCTAGATTGGGGTTGCGGCTGTGTGTTTTCGGGGAGGCTTCTTCGGTCAGGCGACGCCCTGGCCATGATGGAGCGACCAGAACCGGCAGCTTAAAGTACGTGAACGGCAAGTTTGTGCGGCCTAAGCCGAAGGCGCCGCGGCTGTGAGAGTCATCGCCGGCCTAGCCAGAGGGCACAAGTTGGTCGCACCCGAAGGCGACACCACGCGACCGCCGTTAGATCGCCAAAAGGAAGCTCTTTTCAGCATGCTGGCCGACACCGTTATCGGTGCAAACGTACTTGACCTGTACGCGGGCAGTGCATCGATGGGAATCGAAGCACTAAGCCGGGGGGCGAAACAAGCGGTTTTCGTGGATCTCTCTGAGGCGGCCGTCGCCGCGGCCAAAGCAAACCTCGCTCATACCAAACTGACGGACAAGGCCCGCGTGACAAGGGAGAATGTGGTTACGTTTCTCGAGCGTGAGGCCGTTTTGGGCTCCGTGTATGATTTGATTTTTTTGGACCCACCCTTTAGAATTGATGTGAACGATTTAGCGGCTGTCTTTGAGGTTCTCCGTAATGGCAATCTTGTCGCTGACGAGGGTCTTTTGGTTCTGCGTTTGCAGAGCAAGATTGCACCACCGGAAAGGCCGGGCTTTAGGGAAGTCAAGAACCGTGCCTATGGAGATAGCCGTTTGCTGTTTTACCGTCCTTTTGGGCGGTAAAAAGCTTTTTATAAGCCGACTGAGGATGGCGACGTTTGAGAATCGCGATTGTGCCCGGCAGTTTTGACCCGATCACCAGCGGACATTTGGACGTTATCCGGCGGGTCAGCGACCTGTTCGATAAGATAGTCATCGGAGTCGCGGTGAACGTAGCCAAAACGCCGCTGTTTTCTCTGGACGAACGTGTCGAGTTGGTCCGGGCGGCCGTTGCCGGTTTGACCAACGTGACGGTCGAGCCGTTTGACTCCTTGACGGTAGAGTTCGCGGTCGCAAAGGACGCGCACGCGGTTGTCCGCGGTTTGCGCGCCGTTTCCGATTTCGAGCACGAGTTCCAGATGGCGCAGCTTAATCGGGAGCTAAACGCCAGCGTGGAAACGGTCTTTGTCATGGCCAGCCCGGAGTATGCTTATCTGAGCTCCAGCGCGGTTCGCGAGATCGCCGAGTACGGCGGGGTAGTAAAAAGTCTAGTCCCGCCGGTCGTTGAGATCGCCTTACAGAAGAAGATCGCTTCCCGAAAGGAGGGCAAGTAATGGATCTGGAAACCCAGATCAATGAACTGGAAGAACTTGTTTCAAAGGCCAGACGGGTACCTCTGTCGAGCTCCATCATGGTCAGCGAAAAGGGCCTATTTGACCTGATAGACCAGTTGCGAGCCAACCTGCCGGAAGAGCTGAAGCAGGCTCGTTGGATCATCAAGGAACGCAGCGAGATGCTGGACGAAGCCAGGCGCGAAGCGGACAAGATCTTGGCCGAGGCACGGATGCGGGCCGAGGAAATGGTCGCGGAAACGGAAGTTGTGCGCGCGGCGAAGAAAGAATCGGCTGAACTGCTGGAAGAGGCGCGATCCAACGCCCGCAAGATCAGATTGGAAGCGGAAGACTACGCTGACGAGAAACTGGCGAATCTGGAAGCGACCCTGCACCGCTTGGTGTCGACGATTCGCAAGGGACGCGAGAAACTTCAGGGGAAGGTGGAGAAAGTCCAAGACGTTGAGATGATTGAAGACGACGCCTCGGACGAGACTCAGTTCTAATGCCCGCCCTGCGTTTTGACGTTTCTGGCTTGCTCAGAAAACCGGGCTCGCGCGAGATTATTCACGTTGAGGATTCACTGCCGCCGGCCTTTAAGGGCCAGGAGCGAATCGTTGTCAATGGGCCGGTGCGAGCGAAAATAACGCTCAAGGAAGCGAGCGGAACGATAATGGCTCAAGGCGGACTTGAGGCGGATGTGACTTTGACCTGCGGTCGGTGTCTGAACACATTTAACCTGACTGTCAGCCAGCCATTCGAGGAGATATACCGCCGGCACAGCGATTTCAACCGGGAGGACCCGGAAGAACGCGAGGAAGAAGCACTCTTCGCAATAGATGAACAAAGGATCGACCTGACGCCGATGTTATCCCAGGCGTTGGTATTGGCGGTACCGTTCTCTCCCAAATGCGAGGAAGGGTGCCGCGGTTTATGTTCCGTCTGTGGCGAAGACCTGAACGTCAAGCCGCATAAACATGACGAAAGCGACGAGGATCTGCCTGATTATAAGGCGGCCTTAAAACAATATCTGAAAGAACATCCGCAAGACAACAAGGGTTCGTAGGAGGATTTAGATTAATGGCAGTACCGAAGAGGAAGACATCAAAATCGAAACGAGATAGCCGCCGGTCGCATCACAAGTTGACGGCGCCGAACACAGGCGCCTGTCCGCAGTGCCACCAGCCGAAATTGCCGCATCATGCCTGCCCCAACTGTGGGTATTATCGAGGCCGTCCGGCCATAAAGGTCGACTGATCTCGCTGGCAGTCCCCTGGGCCGCCGGCAGTCATCCCATTCTCTTTATCCTGGGGCGCTGATGTCAAAAAACGAGGTCACAATCATAATTGACGGCATGGGCGGAGATTTCGCGCCGGTCGAGACCGTCAAGGGCGTGGCCGCTTCCGCTGCCAAGAACCCGGGAACGCATTTTATTATCACGGGGCCCCAGGTCGCAATCGCGGCAGAGCTGTCGACTCACGGCAATCTGGATAACGTCGAGATTGTCGACGCGCCCGATGTAGTGGATATGGGTGAGGAGCCGGGCCGGGCTGTTAGGTCCAAGCCGAATTCGTCTCTTGTAACGGCGGCGAGACTGGTCAAAGAGGGCCGGGGCGACGCGTTCATCTCGGCCGGAAACACCGGGGCCGCAATGGCGGCGGCGCTTTTGAACTGCGGCCGTGTCGCCGGCATCAAAAGGCCGGCCATCGGTGTGATCCTGCCTTCGGCAACGGGCCGTTTCGTGCTCGTGGACGCCGGCGCCAACGCCGATTGCAAACCGGAATACATACCCCAATTCGCGCTGATGGGGTCGGTCTATGCCGAACAGGTTCTAGAAATTGATCGGCCTCGCGTCGGTCTGTTGAACATCGGAGGCGAGCCGGGCAAAGGCAGCACGTTCACGAAAGAGGCATACAAGCTTCTGGAAGAGTCAGACGTTAATTTTGCCGGAAACGTAGAGGGCCGAGAGGTTTTTGAGGGTCAGGCCGACGTTGTTGTAACCGATGGTTTTACGGGCAATGTATTTCTGAAGGTGGTCGAGGGTGTCGGCAAGATGCTGTTTGATTCGCTAAAAGAAAACATCGCCAAGGGAGTAACGACGAAGGCAGGAGCGCTTCTTCTAAAACCGGCTTTGGCTGAGATCCGGCGGCGCAACGATCCCGAAGAAACCGGCGGGGCCGTTCTGTTGGGGATAGACGGTGTCGCCATTATCGCGCACGGGCGCTCCAGTGCGACGGCCATCGCTAACGCGGCTCGGGTGGCGATCAGCAGTGTTGAGCACGACGTTGTCGGCCGCATAAAAAGAGGCGCCGCATGACGCCGGAAGTTACGAAGCGCCAGTCAAAGCAGAAAAAAAAGAAGCCAAGCCCGATGTATAAACTTGGCTCTAAATTGAAGGACCGCGCCACCGGCCGTAAGGAAATGGTTTGGGCCGGCATTACAGGAATCGGCAGTTACGTGCCGCCCAAGGTGCTTACGAACGACGACTTGTCGAAAATGGTCGACACGACGGACGAGTGGATTGTCGCCCGCACCGGGATATCGGAACGCCACATTGCCGCTGACACCGTATTGACCAGCGATTTAGCGGTACGTGCGGCCAAGAAAGCGTTAAAGAGTGCCGGCAAGAACCCCGAGGACGTCGATATGATAATCGTGACGTCGGCGTCTCCCGACCAGATCTGGCCGTCTACAGCCTGCCATGTTCAGGCGAAATTGGGCGCGGTCAACGCCAGCGCGTTCGACCTGCAAGCGGCGTGTGCCGGATTCGTTTACGCCTTGACCGTAGGATCTCAGTTCGTGGAAACGCGGCGGGCAGAATGCGTTCTGGTTATCGGCGCAGAGACGATTAGTCGTCTTGTCGACTGGACGGACCGCGGCACGTGCGTATTGTTCGGCGACGCAGCCGGCGCGGTCGTGTTGGAACGAGTCGAATTCGGTTACGGTTTTATGGCGAGCTTTACCGGCGCAGATGGAACCGGCGCCGATCTGTTGGAGGTTCCGGCCGACGACAAATTCATCAAGATGAACGGCAACGAGGTATATAAGTTCGCGGCTCGCGTGTCTTTAGACGCAGCCACGAAAGCGCTCAAACAAGCCGGTTTGCATCGCGAGGACGTTGATTTCTTCGTTCCTCATCAGGCGAACGCGCGCATCACGGAAGCCGCCGCCAAGCGGCTGAAACTGCCGCCCGAAAAGGTGGTCAGCAATATCGTTAACTATGGCAATACGTCGACCGCGTCCATACCACTCGCTTTAGACGAGCTATGGAGAAGCGGCCGCTTAAAATACGGGAATATCGTACTGACAGTCGGGTTCGGCGCCGGTCTCACCTGGGGCGCCAATGTTATTCGTTGGGCTAAGAAATCTTAAGTAAACACCCTGGGGGGCAATAGGTGGATTACCAACTGACCGAAGAGCAGCAGATGATACGTGATCTGGCTCGCACCATCGCAGAAGAGAAAGTGTTGCCGGTTCGCGCCGAGCTGGATGAAAAAGAAGAGTTTCCGACCGAGATAATGAAGGTCATGGGAGACTCGGACCTGTTTCGCGTGTTCGTGCCGGAGGAATACGAAGGCATGGGCGGCGGCGTTCTGGACGAATGCCTGATAATCGAGGAGATCAGCCGGGTTTGCGGCGGCGTGGCTTTGTCTTATGCGGCCACGCTCCTTGGCACGATCCCGATTCTGCTGTTCGGCAACGAGGAACAGAAGCAAGACGTTTTGCCAAAGATAGCGGCGGGAGGGCTGGCGGCGTTCGCACTTACGGAGGCGTCGGCGGGCTCAGACGCCTCCAACATACAGACGACGGCGGTCAAAGACGGTGACGACTACATAATCAACGGCACCAAGCAATGGATAACAAACGGCGGGAACGCCTCCTACTATACAGTTATCGCCATGACCGACAAAGATAAGGGCAGCCGGGGAGCCAGCGCGTTTATCGTCGAAGCGGGCACGCCTGGTTTCACCTACGGCAAGAAAGAGAAGAAGATGGGAATCCGGTCATCGTCGACGACGGAGCTGATCTTCGACAATTGCCGCGTCCCGGTCAAGAATCTTCTCTCCAAAGAGGGCATGGGCTTCATCGTCGCGTTGAAAACGCTCGATCTTTCGCGGCCGGGTGTTGCCGCCCAGGCGGTCGGCATAGCTCAGGGCGCCTTCGAGGAAGCGCTGAAGTTTGCAAAGGAACGTCAGCAGGGCGGACAGCCGGTTATTCAGTATCAGGCGGTCCAGCATATGCTGGCGGACATGGCGATGCAGGTCGAAGCTGCTCGCGCTTTGACGTACGCGGCGGCTCGCACCATCGATGCCGGCGCCAAGAGCTATTCGAAAGAGGCCAGCATGGCCAAGTGCTTTGCCTCGGATGTCGCGATGCGCGTGGCGACAGACGCCGTCCAGGTAATGGGTGGGCATGGTTACATGCGGGAATATCCGGTTGAGAAAATGATGCGGGACGCGAAGATAACCCAGATCTACGAGGGGACAAACCAGATCCAGCGCAACGTGATCGCAGCTAATCTAATTAAAGAGACTTTACGGTAGGTTGCTTCGTCACTTCGTTCCTCGCAATGACGGAAACGACGCGATTCAGGCTAAAGTATTTCGCCGGAGCTGCCTCACGGCTCACGCCTCGCGGCTCATGGCTAACGGAGTAGTCTTATTAGGAGACAAATGAACATCGTAGTTCTTATCAAGCAGGTTCCCGGATCGACTGAGATAAAGGTTGACCCGAAAACGAACACCCTGGTCCGCGACGGTGTAGAAGCGATCGTTAATCCTTTTGACACCTATGCTGTCGAAGAGGCGGTTCGCCTAAAGGAAGCCCAAGGGGGAACGGTCACTGTGCTGACAATGGGGCCGCCTCAAGCCGCCGAGGCTTTGAAACAAGCGCTGTCGGTCGGCGCCGATCGGGCTATCTTAGTTTCCGACCGGGCATTTGCCGGCGCCGATACCCTGGCGACCTCATTTACGTTGGCCGCGGCCATACGCAAAACGGGCGGGGCGGATATTGTTATCGCTGGCAAACAAACCCTTGATGGCGATACTGGACAGGTTGGTCCGGAGGTAGCAATGCACCTAAAGCTGCCGTTCGCCACATATGTGAAGAAGATCGAGAGCGCTGACGGCGGAAAACTGCGCGTCGAGCGCTTGGTTGAGGATGGCTATGAGGTCCTCGAGTTGCCGACGCCCTGCGTGATTACCGTTGTAAAGGAAATCAATGAACCCCGGCTGCCATCGCTGCGCGGCATTATGGCGGCCAAGAAAGCCGAGATTGTGACCTGGTCCGCGGCCGATCTGGGCGAAGACGCGAAGCGTTTCGGCTTGTCCGGTTCTCCGACACAGGTCGTCGAGACCTACGTGCCTGAAAGAGTGAAAACCGGCGAAATGATTACAGGGACCGTCGAGCAACAGGTCGACCGATTGGTCGAAAAATTAAAAGAAACGGGGGTGCTCTAGTGGCGGCCCGCATTACGAAGAAATGTATCGGTTGCGGCGTTTGCGTGGACGTTTGCCCCTATGGCGCCCTGGAATTATTTGAAGGACAGGCGATCGTCTCCGGACATTGCACGGTTTGCGGTTCTTGCGCGGAGGTATGTCCGGCCAACGCCATCGAGATCGAAGGCGCTGCATCGGAGGGCTTGGGTGCTCAGGATAAGGCTGCCTGGAGCGGCGTGTGGGTTTTTGCCGAACGAGAGGGCGACGGTTTTGCGCCGGTCGTCCGGGAACTGCTGACCAAAGGCCGCGCCCTGGGCGACGAGCTGGGTGAAAAAGTAACTGCCGTTCTACTGGGCAGCGGGGTAACCGACTGGGCGGGAGAACTTATTGCCGCCGGGGCGGATGACGTCTTGGTTGTCGATCACCTGGACCTTGCCGACCCCCTGATTGAACCCTATATGAGAACCCTCGTGGAGCTGGTCGTGAACCGGAAGCCGGCGATAATGCTGGCCGGCGCGACGACTCTCGGGCGCTCAGTAATGCCGGCCGTTGCCGCGGTTCTGGAGACCGGATTGACCGCCGATTGCACGGCTCTGGCCATCGATTCCGAGACCAGATTGTTGCGCCAAACCAGACCCACCTTCGGGGGCAATCTAATGGCCACGATCGTCTGCCCGGAACGACGGCCGCAGATGGCCACCGTTCGTCCGCATGTATTTCAAGCCGGCGAGCCGGATCCGGGCCGTCAGGGGACGACCACCGTCGTCGAAATGGACAAGGCGGTATTTACGACGGCAACGACTTTTATGACCAAGCATGTTGAGCTGGCAGAAGGAGAGCGCCTGGAAGACGCCGACGTTATCATTGCGGGCGGTCGGGGTATGGGCAAACCTGAGAGCCTGACACTGCTAAACGATCTGGCCAAGCTATTCGACGGCGCTGTGGGAGCTTCCCGGCCTCCGGTCGACGAGGGTTGGCTGCCTTATGTCCACCAGGTTGGGCAAACCGGCAAGACAGTCGGGCCAAAACTCTATCTGGCCTGCGGAATATCAGGCGCTATCCAGCACACGGCCGGTATGGCGACATCTGAAATCGTTGTCGCCATCAACAGGGACGCCGACGCTCCGATATTCGAGCTGGCTGATTTCGGCTTGGTGGGCGACGTAAACGAGATACTGCCGGCCCTGATCGAACGTCTGAAGAAGGAGCGGGGCTAGATATGGCCGCCGCGAAGACGGCACTCGTTTTCCCCGGACAGGGCTCGCAGGCCGTCGGCATGGGATTCGACCTCCGCGACGCGTATCCGGCGGCTGCCGCGGTGTTTGCGGCCGCAGACGAGATATTGGGTCGCGCTCTTTCGGCGATAATATTTGAAGGGCCCGCGGAAGTTCTGCAAACCACGGGCAACACTCAACTCGCCGTTTTTGTGATGAATCACGTCTGCTACTCGTTGTACGCCGGCGCGGGCGGTACGTTCGATTTTGCGCTCGGGCACAGCCTGGGAGAATACAACGCTTTGGTTGCCGCGGGCGCCATTGATTTCGAAGCCGCGCTGAGGCTGGTCGACAAACGCTCGGCCTTTATGAACGAACAGGCACTGGCGCGTCCCGGCAAAATGCTGGCTGTTTTAGGTCTGGCCGACGAAGAAGTGGCAGAGGTGTTTAGTAAGTTTTCGGGTCATGGCGTCGCCGAGATTGCCAACTACAATTCCCCGGGTCAGGTCGTCATTTCGGGTGATACGTTTGCCATGGACGAAATGGCGGAGCTTATGCAAGCGGCGGGAGCCAAGAAGGTTGTGCCGCTTAAGGTCAGCGGGGCTTTCCATTCGCCGCTTATGGCCGAGGCGGAGCGGCGGCTTATCGAGGTTCTGGAAACGACGGAGTTCGTCGATGCCGGTGTTCCGGTATGTTCCAATTTCACCGGGCTGCTGTCGACTGACGGAGCCGCCCTGCGCGAATCCCTGCATTGGCAGATGACGATGCCGGTCCAATGGACCAAATCCGTGCAAACCGTCGCGGCGGCAGGCGCCGGTCGATTTGTCGAAGCGGGTCCCGGCCGCGTGCTTACCGGCCTGATAAAACGGATTTTGCCGGAAGGTGTCGAGCTGGTGAATATCAATAGCGTAGAAACGCTGGAGGGCAAATGAACTCATTAGAAGGCAAAAACGCGATTGTAACCGGAGGCTCGCGCGGCATCGGAGCGGCGGTGGCGCGTAAGCTGGCGGCCGCCGGAGCCGACATCGTAATCAATTACGTGTCCGGCGCGGACAGTGCCGCCCGTGTGCAGAAAGACATAGAGGGCATGGGCCGGCGCTGTCTGACGGTCGCGGGCGACGTTTCGGTTCCGGCGGACGCCAAGAGCCTGGTCGAGCAGGCGATCGCGGCTTTCGGCCGGGTGGACATCCTGGTCAATAATGCCGGTGTCACGAGAGACAATCTTATTATGCGTATGACCGAGGAAGACTGGGACAAGGTCATTGCGGTAAACCTGAAAGGCACCTTTAACTGCCTACAGGCGGTTAGCCGGCCGATGTTGAAGCAGCGCGGCGGGGTCATTATCAATATGGCCAGCGTCGTGGGTATCGGCGGCAACCCGGGGCAGGCCAACTACGCGGCCTCCAAGGCGGGCGTCATCGGCTTGACCAAGACCGCGGCCAAAGAGTTGGCGTCGCGCGGTGTCCGTGTCAACGCCGTCGCGCCCGGTTTCATAGAAACCGACATGACGAAGGATTTGAACAGCGAATACTCCGATAAGCTGCGCGCGGCGATCCCTCTGGGCGTTTTTGGCCAAGCGGACAATGTCGCCGATGTTGTGGCATTCCTGGTTAGCGACTCCGCGTCCTATATTACCGGCGAGGTCATCAAGGTGGACGGCGGACTGTTTATTTAGTGTAAACTCTTATTAATTGTTTCAAAGGAGGTGCATGCATGGAACGCGACCAGATTCTCTCATCTGTCAAAGAATTAATAGTCGAACACTTGGGCGCTAGCGAGGCGCAGGTAACAGCTGACGCCACTTTCGTTGACGACTTAGGCGCCGACTCTTTGGACATTGTCGAGCTGGTGATGGCGTTGGAGGAAAAGTTCGGAATCGAGATTTCCGACGACGACGCGCAGAAGATCACCAAGGTTAACGACGCTGTTCAATATATTGTTGATCACCAGTCCTAGTAATTAGATTTCCAAAACAAGGAGATTGTTCGTTTGTCGCACCGCGTCGTTCTGACCGGCGTCGGCGTCATCTCCCCCGTCGGCACCGGTAAGGATGTTTTTTGGGACGCGCTGAAAAGCGGGCGATCCGGCATTGGCCCGATCACTCGTTTTGACGCCAGCCTCTTCTCAACCCGGTTTGCCGGCGAGGTCAATGACTTCGACCCGTCCGACTATCTAGATCACAAAGAGACCCGCAGAATGGACCGTTTCTGCCACTTCGCCGTGGCAGCCGCGGGTCTGGCGTTCGCGGATGCGGGAATGGATACGGCCGCGCTGGACGCCGAGCGCGCCGGCGCCGTCGTCAGTTCCGGCATCGGCGGCTTGGAAACCATGGAGACTCAGCAACGGATCCTGGATAATCAGGGACCGCGTCGTCTCAGCCCATTTCTCGTTCCCATGATGATTGTCAACATGGCTGCCGGTCACATTAGCATCCGCTACGGCCTGAAAGGACCGAACGAGTGCATCGTCACCGCCTGCGCCACCGGTACCCATTCCATCGGCGAAGCCTTCCGGATGGTAAAAGCAGGGTTGGCTGATGTAATGATCGCCGGAGGCAGCGAGGCTCCAATTACCGGTTTGGGTCTCGGCGGGTTCGCCGCGGCGAAGACTTTGTCGACACGCAACGACGAGCCGGAGCGGGCCAGCCGTCCCTTTGACGCCGAACGCGACGGTTTCGTCATGGGCGAGGGCTGCGGCGTGGTAATCATGGAATCCTTGGAACACGCTCAGGCGCGCGGGGCCCATATATACGCGGAAATCGCGGGTTTTGGCGCCACCGCAGACGCCTATCACATGACGACACCCGACGAAAATGGGCGAGGCGCGATGCGCGCCATGGCGCAAGCCATCGAGGAAGCCGGGCTGGCGCCGTCCGATATCGACTACATCAACGCGCACGGCACCTCAACCGCTTATAACGACAAGATCGAGTCCCTAGCTATTAGGGAATTGTTTGGCAAGCACGCGTATGACGTCGCCATTAGCTCAACCAAGTCGATGACCGGGCACCTGTTAGGCGCGGCCGGCGGCGTGGAGGCTGTTGTGCTAGCGCTGGCGATCGAACGCGGCCTAGTCCCGCCGACCATCAACTACGCTACGCCCGACCCGGAATGCGATCTTAACTACACGCCTAACAAAGCGGTCGAGATGAGGATAAACGCCGGCATAAGCAACTCTTTTGGCTTCGGCGGGCAGAACGCCGTTATCTGCCTCAAAGCCTTCAACGACTAGCGCCGTGGAAGCCGCGTCGCGCGACCTGGGGCTTGAATTCTCCGAACCCAAGCTTCTCCGGCAAGCCCTAACCCATCTCTCCTACGTCTACGAACACGGCCTGCCCCCGCTCGAGTCCAACGAGAAAATGGAATTTTTAGGGGACACGATTCTGGGGTTCGTCATAACCAACATTATTTTCTCCCGTTTTCCCGAACTCACCGAGGGCCAGCTCTCCAAGTTTCGCGCGCGTTTGGTTAACACGGGAATGCTGGCCGACATCGCTCGCGAGATCAATCTCGGTAAACACCTTTTGCTAGGGCACGGGGAAGAAAGCAGCGGCGGTCGCGATAAAACGTCAATTCTAGCGGACGCTTTTGAGGCCGTGATTGGCGCTTATTATCTTGACAGAGGCCTGGGGGCGGCTCGCGACTACTTGTTCACCATTTTCGACGAGCGAGTCGACGCCGAAAGCACGCGGGAAGCGTCATCCGATTTCAAGACCCGCCTGCAGGAGCTGACGGCCAAGAAGTTCGGTTTGGGTCCGGACTATAAGATATTCAAAGAGAGCGGGCCGGATCATAACAAAGTATTTCACGCCCAGGTCAGCGTCGGCAAGCACGTCTACGGCACGGGTCAGGGCAGCAGCAAGAAAGAAGCCGAACAAGGCGCCGCCCAAGAAGCCCTGAAGATCTTAGAGTAAACTCACTCGCCAAGCAGCGCGGGTCCTGCAGTCACCATACCCCTCCACCGCATTCATCTTAGACAAATGTCTAAAATCAGCGAAGATATTTGTGGCTATTTGCCTAAAGACCCGGCTTGACGCATGGCGTATGCTGGTGCGGACGAATCCGCGTCTTGTCTGTCAAAATTAATTAGGAGGTCTTTGTGAACAGCGCGATTAATGCCGGTGATACTGCTTGGGTGCTGATGTCGGCAGCTCTGGTGTTGCTGATGACTCCGGCCGTCGGTTTTTTCTACGCCGGCATGGTCCGTAAGAAGAACGCCATCTCAACCTTGACGATGAGTTTTGTTGTTTTGGCTTTGATTGCCGTGCAATGGATCCTTTACGGCTATTCAATATCGTTCGGACCCGACGTCGGCGGGGTGATCGGGAGTTTGAAATGGGCCGGTCTCGCCGGAGTGGGTCAGGCGGCGAACACCGTCTACGCGCCGACGATCCCGCACCTGGCATTCATGTTGTTCCAAATGATGTTCGCCGCGATAGCGGTGGCTTTGATAGTGGGCAGCGTTGTCGAGAGAATCAAGTTCAGCGCGTTTCTGGTGTTCGCGTTGGCCTGGGCTACTCTTGTGTATGACCCGCTGGCGCACTGGATATGGGGATCCGGCGGTTGGTTGAAAAACCTGGGCTACATCGATTTCGCGGGCGGCACGGTGATTCACATCAGTGCCGGCGTTTCCGCGCTCGCTTTGGTTTTCGTTCTAGGTAAAAGAAAAGGTTACGGCGCCGACAACATGGAGCCGCATAATATCCCGCATGTCATTATGGGTGCGGCCCTGCTGTGGTTCGGCTGGTTCGGCTTCAACGGAGGCAGCGCCTTGGCGGCCGGTGGATTAGCGGCTAGCGCTATCGTAGCGACAACCGCCAGTGGCGCGGTCGCGGGTTTGGTCTGGATGCTCTTCACGTGGAGGAGCCGTAAGCCGAGCGCCCTTGGCTTTGTCACCGGCGCGGTCGTCGGCCTGGCTGCCGTCACGCAGGGAGCCGGTTACATAACGCCGGGCGCGGCCCTGGTAATCGGCATTGTCGCGGCGTTCTGCAGCTACGGGGCCGTCCTGCTCCGGATGCGGCTGCGGATCGATGAATCGTTGGACGTGCTGGGCTGCCACGGGATCGGCGGCATCGTGGGCGCGATCCTAACGGGCGTATTCGCCAGCACGGCGGTCAATCCGGCGGGTGCGAACGGGCTGTTGTACGGCAACCCCGGCCAGTTTATGATCCAAACGCTTGGTGCCGTGGTGACGATAGTCTTCTGTTTCTCTGCGACATGGGTTATCGCCAAGGTTATCGACGTGACAATGGGCCTCAGAATAACGGATAATGAAGAGGTTGTGGGTCTGGACATGTCGCAACACGCCGAAACGGCGTACTCCCTAAGATAAGAGAGGAGCAAGCAGCCAACCAATGCTGAAAATCGAAGCCATAATCCGTCCTGACAAATTGTCTGACGTTAAAGACGCGCTGGAGAAGATCGGACAAAACAGCATGACGATCACCGAAGTCGAAGGCCGCGGTCGCCAGAAAGGTGTGCAGTTGGAATGGCGCGTCGGCACCTATACGGTGGAATTCCTGCCGAAAACCAAAATCGAGATAGTTTGCGAAGATAGCGAGAAGCAAGGCATTATCGACGCGATCTGCGCCGCCGCGGTGACCGGCGAGGTCGGCGACGGAAAAATCTTTGTCTCGAAAGTCACGGAAGCCTTGCGCATCCGAACCAAAGAAGAAGGCACCGAATCACTAAAGTGACCGGACGAAGAGTGTTTAATTTAGACAAGGGTTGAATGCGTTGCGAATCTTCCTAATCATTCTCGCGGTTATCGTTGTTATTATCATCATTCTGGTTTTGCTGGGTGCCGGTTTCAGCGCTTTCTTCTCTCGGACAACCCGCGTCGCGGATCCGGCGCAAGCCAAATTGAATGGCCAAGAGATGATTAAGAACGCCAAGGTCGTCGTCGTGGTTGGGGCACATCCGGACGACCTGGAATATTACACCGGCGGAACGCTCGGAACGTTGGCTGCAAAAGGAAAGAAGGTCATCGGCGTTACGGTCTGCGATTTGGGGGTTATTCAGGCAACCCGCCGGGCTGAAGGCACGAAAGCGGCCAAGGTTCTTGGCTATACGCCGATCTTTCTCGGCTTCCCGGAACGTGATTACAAAGGCAACCGCGGGCTCACGGACGCGCAGCGTGTCCGCGTTCGGGCCGATATCCTAGCTATCATCAAGAAGTACCACGCGGACACCTTGTTAGCCTACGACAGCGCCGACCAGGCGCCCGTCTATCATCATATTGATCACATCCGGTGCGGTGTGGAGGCGCAGGCGGCGGCCTGGAAAGCCGGGATAAAGCGAGTCTATCTCTATTCATCTGGCAATCCCGACACCACCGTGGACATCAAACCGGCCGGCGTTAGGAAATCACAAGCCATCGCCGCCCACGTCAGCCAGCAGAACCGAACGGGTATCCTGCTCGCGCGAACTTTGCTTGGTTGGCTGCGACCCTTCGGCGTCCGGGCCGACCGTCCAACCGGACCGGTTGGCGGGTCCTCCGAATCTTTCCGCAAATTATAAGAAAAAGCACTTCACAGGCACTACCGCCATATTGTAGAATGTCATTTATACCATTTACCTGTTAAGTTCCATAATTCACAGGTTAAGTCGTTTGTAATTGCAAGCCCGAGAGACCACGCGGCAAGCCCGAATTTTCAACCGGGTAGCTGGTTTCTTGGCTTTGCTGTTCTCATTTTCGCAGGTCGCAAACGGGAGGCGCCGTAATGGATCTCAAGAGCCGCACGATGAAGGAAGGACCGGCCAAAGCTCCGGCTCGTTCGCTGCTCAAGGCCATCGGTCTGACCGACGCCGACATCGCCAAACCCATCATTGGCATAGCCAATTCCTTTAACGACATTATTCCCGGCCATATCCAGCTAGACAAGATCGGCGCCGCAGCCAAGGACGGCGTGCGGGAAGCCGGCGGCACGCCGCTGATGTTTTCGACCATCGGCGTTTGCGACGGCATCGCCATGAATCATATCGGGATGAAATACTCCCTGCCCAGCCGGGAGATTATCGCTGACTCAGTCGAGACGATGGCGATGGCCCACGCCTTTGACGCCCTTGTTCTCGTTGCCAGTTGCGACAAGATCGTGCCGGGCATGATCATGGGTGCCCTGCGTGTCAACATCCCGACCATTCTGATCAGCGGCGGCCCGATGCTGGCCGGAGAATACAAAGGCAAAAAGGTTGACTTGATCAGCGTGTCCGAGGCCGTCGGCAAGGTCAGCGCCGGCCTTATGACAGAAGAAGAGCTGTGCGCGCTGGAAAACGTCGCCTGTCCCGGTTGCGGGTCGTGCGCCGGATTGTTCACCGCCAACTCGATGAATTGCCTGAGCGAAGTCTTGGGAATCGGTTTGCCGGGCAACGGTACGATCCCGGCTGTATTCCCGGAAAGACTGGACTTGGCGCGGGCGGCCGGTCGGACGATAATGCAGCTGCTGGCCGACGACGTCAAGCTAAAGGACCTTGTTACGACAGCGTCGCTGCGTAACGCCGTTACCGTGGACATGGCGATTGGCGGGTCGACGAACACGACACTGCATCTGGCGGCCATTGCCTACGAAGCCGACTTGCCGTTCGACCTGGAAATGGTCAACGAGATAAATAAGCTGACCCCGAACCTGTGTCACATCAGCCCGTCGGGCACCGACCGGATGGAAGATCTGCACCGGGCCGGCGGCATCATGGCGGTCATGAATGAGCTGGACAAAAAGAAGTTATTGGATGCCACCTGCCGCAATGCAAACGGACGGACGGTCGCCGATAATATCGCGGGACGGAAAGTTGAGGACAACGCGGTCATCAGGCCGATCGACGACCCTTACACGCCCACCGGCGGGCTGAGCATTCTTTGGGGCAACCTGGCCCCGAACGGCGCGGTCGTCAAGCAAGCCGGGGTTAATCCAGAGATACTGACGTTGACCGGACCGGCGCGAGTTTTCGATAGCGAAGAGGCTACCGCCGACGCAATTCTGTCCAACAAAATTGTCCCGGGTGACGTCGTCGTTGTGCGCTACGAAGGCCCGAAAGGGGGACCGGGTATGCAGGAGATGCTGACGCCGACGTCCGCTCTCGCCGGCCAAGGTCTTGATACAAAGGTCGCGCTGATCACCGATGGTCGGTTTTCGGGCGGTTCGAAAGGCTGCGCCATCGGACATATTTCGCCGGAAGCGATGGAGGGCGGCCTGATCGCGCTCATCCAAGAGGGTGATTTAATCGAGATCGATATCCCTAACCGCACTCTAAAGTTACTGGTTAACGACGCTGAGATTGAGCTCAGGCGGCAGCAATGGACACCGCCGGCGCCCAAGGTCAATAAAGGTTATTTGAAGTTATACGCCAGGCTGGTCTCGTCCGCCAACCGGGGCGCAGTCATCGAGAGGTAAGAAAGGGGGGACGGATATGAAGATGACAGGAGCGAAAGCCCTAGTCAAGAGCTTAGAGAACGAAGGTGTTAAGCATATCTTCGGGTATCCCGGGGGGCGTTTAATCTCCGTACATCATGAGCTACACGAGTCAAAGAAGATTCAGCATTTGCTGATGCGACACGAGCAGGTTGCCGCCCACGCCGCGGACGCCTATGCGCGTGCCACGGGTAAAGTTGGCGTCTGCATGGCGACATCCGGACCGGGGGCGACCAACCTTGTAACCGGCATTGCCAACGCGTACATGGATTCGATTCCGATGGTCGCGATCACAGCGCAAGTGGGGAGCATGGATATCGGCACTGACGCGTTCCAAGAAGCTGATATAACCGGTATCACCCTGCCAATAGTCAAGCATAGCTACTTGGTTAAGGACGCCACGGAGATTCCGCGGATCGTCAAAGAGGCGTTCTTCATCGCCTCCACCGGCCGTCCCGGGCCTGTTCTTATCGATCTGCCCAGCGACATGTCGATGTCACAGATCGAATATGATCCAGACCCCGAGATGAGTCTGCCGGGCTATAAACCGACCTTCAAGGGGAACAACAGGCAAGTCAAAGCGGCCGCCAAGATGATTCTGGCCAGCCAGCGGCCCGTTATTTACGCCGGCGGCGGCGTCATCTTAAGTAACGCCGCGCCCGAGTTGACCAAATTGGCGCACGTCACCAGGATTCCCACCACAACGACGTTGATGGGCAAGGGAGCCATTCCGGAGGACGATGAGCTGTCGTTGGGCATGCTCGGCATGCACGGTACGGCCTATGCCAACCACGCCATATCGAACAGCGATCTGATCATCGCGATCGGGGCGCGTTTCGACGACCGGGTCACGGGCAAACTGTCGACCTTCGCACCGCACGCCAAGTACATTCACATCGACGTCGATCCGGCTGAGATCGGCAAGAACGTCAAGGTTGACGTGCCGATAGTCGGCGACGCCAAGCAAATAGTAGCGGCCCTGGTCAAGGAGATAAAGGATGACATGGCCAAGCTTGAGAAGCTGCCTTGGGCACCCTGGCATGACCAGATCGTCGCTTGGAAGAAGAAGCATCCGCTGACATACAAGAGCGAAGGCGAACTGCTGCCTCAGTATGTCATCGAGCAAATATATGAAGCCACAAAGAACCTGGACGCTGTCATCACGACCGGTGTCGGGCAGCACCAGATGTGGGCGGCCCAATTCGTCAAGACGCTCAAGCCGCGGACATTCATTTCGAGCGGCGGTTTGGGAACAATGGGCTTTGGCGTGCCGTCCGCGCTGGGCGCACAGGTCGGCCGGCCCGAAGCTGTCGTGTTCGACATCGACGGCGACGGCAGTTTCCAGATGGTCAGCCAGGATATGGCGACCGCCACGGCCTATGACCTGCCGATTAACATCTGTATCTTGAATAACCAGTGGCTGGGGATGGTCCGGCAGTGGCAAGAGTTGTTCTGGGACAAGCGCTACGCTTATACCGACCTTACCCCGGGTATGCCCGATTTCATGAAGTTGGCGGAAGCTTACGGCGCCCAAGGTATTCGGATCACCAAGCCGGCCGAGGTAATGCCGGCCATCAAGCGAGCCATCAAGAGCAAGCGCCCGTGCATTCTGGAGTTTGTCATCACGGGCGAGCAGGGAGTCTTCCCAATGGTTCCGCCCGGCAAGGGTCTGCAAGACATGATCTATGAACAGCCCGAGCCCCAGAAAGGAGGCTCTTAGATGAGACACACAGTTTCGGCCTTAGTGGAAAACAAGCCAGGCGTGTTGGTCCGTATCGCCGGATTGTTCGCGCGGCGCGGTTTCAACATCGAGAGTCTGGCCGTGGGACCGACGGAAAAACCGAGCATTTCGCGGATGACGATTGTTGTCGACGTCGCCGACAGACCGCTGGAGCAGGTAAGCAAACAACTGAATAAGTTGATCAACGTGCTAAAGGTTAGCGACCTGAAAGCCAGCGAAGCCGTTGAGCGGGAGTTGTCTTTGTTCAAGGTCAGCGCCAAACCGGAAACGCGGGCCGAAGTCGTCGAGATAGTCGATATCTTTCGGGCTAAAATCGTCGACGCGTCCCGGGACGAATTGATCATCGAAGCGACAGGCACGGAAGACAAGATAGCGGCCATCGAGAACATGCTGGCGCCCTACGGTATCCGCGAGATGTCGCGGACGGGCAAGATCGCGCTGGCGCGCGGCGGACGCAAAACAGAAGATTAAGAGACGATAAGGAGAGGTAAATGACCACCATGTATTACGAGAAAGACGCCAATTTGGATGCGTTGACCGGCAAAAAGGTCGCAATTATTGGATACGGCAGTCAGGGCAGCAGCCATACGGCCAATCTGGCCGATTCCGGCATCGACGTTATCGTCGGCACTCGTCCCGGCAAATCCTGGGACGCGGCCGTGGCCAACGGTCACACGGTCATGACCGTCTCGGAAGCCGCCGCGGCAGCCGACGCAATCATGATACTGCTGCCGGACGAATCCCAAAAGGCGATCTACGACGCTGAGATAGCACAGCATTTGACCACGGGAAAAGCGTTGTTCTTCGCGCACGGTTTCAATATTGTCTTCAAGCAGATCGTGCCGCCGGCTGACGTCGACGTCATCATGATTGCTCCGAAGGGTCCCGGGTTCCTGGTGCGCGAGACGTACATCGAAGGCAAGGGTGTGCCGGCGTTGATCGCGATCGAACAGGACGCGACAGGGAACGCTCTGGAGATAGGAAAGGCTTACGGCAAGGCGCTGGGCGCGACGCGCGGCGGTTTGCTGACCACAACATTCAAGGAAGAGACGGAAACTGACCTGTTCGGCGAGCAAGCGGTTCTCTGCGGTGGCGTTACCGAGCTGATCATTGCCGGGTTCGACACCCTGATTCAGGCGGGTTACCAGCCAGAGATCGCCTATTTCGAATGTCTGCACGAGCTGAAGCTGATCACCGATTTGATTCAAAATAAGGGAAT
>JAHEXW010000001.1 GCA_023251915.1 Actinomycetes bacterium | reverse complement strand
AGAAAAAAACGGTGCGCAAGGCATCGAAGAAAAAAACGGTGCGCAAGGCATCGAAGAAAAAAACGGTGCGCAAGGCAGCGAAGAAAAAAACGGCGCGCAAGGCATCGAAGAAAAAAACGGTGCGCAAGGCAGCGAAGAAAAAAACGGTGCGCCGCTCACCAAAGTCTATTTTTTCCGGCCTCCTTCCAGGTCTATAAAGGGTCGCCGGTATGGACACTTTATTTTTCATGAACGCACCGGCAACGACAACCGAGCAAGAGCGGCGCGACCGCCTGGCTTTGTTACAGGCAGCCGTTGCGATTAATCCAGACCTAACATGGGGTGAGTTTTTATCCTCGCTTGAGGAATACTCTGAGGGTCTACAACCAGGCGCCCTGGGCAACCCTGCGGCGTTCGCGCTTATCCCTCTCATGGCCTCGGCCGGTGCCGCTCTTACTCGGGTGGTGGGTAGATTTGCGGGGGGCGCGTGGCGCGGCGCAAAGAATATTGTCGGGGCGGTGTTCGACAAAAAAAAGGTGTCGGACTCACTAGCGGACGCCGCGCGCGGTGTTGGCGATGACGCCCTGGATAGATTCCTAACCGCGCTTCCATTCGGGATCGGGAGCGACCTTAAATCAGGTCACGTCTTTAACGCTATCTGGCCCTTCCTTTTGATCGGGGCTGGACTTCTCTTTTTCTTCCTCTGGAAACGGAAAAAGGGCAAGCGCTAAATGTCAATCCTTAGACAACCATTTTCAGAATATAGCGTCGACGCTCTGGCACAGGCCGCGCGCGCGGCTGGCGATTGGTACAAAAAGCTACCCGCGACTACCTGGGCACTTTCTGGAATTTTTAGGAATGCAAAGTGGCGGATAAATCTTAGAGACTTTAGCCAGGATAATCGCGAACTTGTTAGATCGCAGTCTAATACAATTTTGAAACAGGAACTTTTGGCACGGTTCAACGACCGCGATTGGTCGCTTGCAATTATCCACGGCCAAATTTACGGTTTGTACACGACCTACGAAGCGCTTTTGTGGTTGCTCTATGAGTACGACTCTTTCCTGTTTGAAATTGAGGAAAATGTTAAACTCGCAAATTCTACGGGAACCGGGGAATGGAGCTGGCGCGAGTTTGAGGATGTATCGGCAGAGCTTACCGTAATAAACGGACAAATGATTAAGGCCTACGGGGATATTGCGGCAACCTTACCAAAATTCCTTGTTTCCCCGCCCCCCAATTATTTGAATTTGATCCCAACGGTTTATGCGGATCTATTTCTCACGCTCCAAAAATATTTCACCTCACTGGTCACGACGATGACCGGACTGGTAAAAGATTACGAGTACCAAAAAGCCTTGGCTGACCAGGAGCAAGCCCAACTAGAGCTCAACGAATCGTTGCGCCTACTTGCCCAGCAGGAGGCCGCAAACGAAGCAAGAAGGCAGACGGATCTAGCCAACGCACAATTAGAGGCCGCGAGGCTTGCGGCGTCTTTATCGGGTGCAGCACTGGCACAGGAGACCGCCGACCGCGCGCGATACCTGGACTGGGTAAAAAATGAACGTTACAACTGGAGCTATGACACAGTAAAAGACAGCGCGTCGTACTACGACATTGCACGGTGGGCCGGGATTACAAGGGCGGAGGTAGACGCCGCCTTTGGTACCCCGGAATCCAGGATGGCGATGGAAACGAAATTAAACGATGCGGCTACTCAACTTGTGTCGACCTTGACAAGCGGTGGCGCTACTGATTGGCAGCCTACAGAAAACGGATACGTCTACCTGGGCGATGATGACGAGGATGAAAATACCGTCACGGTTTTAGGCTCGAAGTTTAAGACTTCAACTTTGGTAATTGGAACCGTTGGAGCTGCGATTATAGCGGCACTGGTACTTAAGAAAAAATGAACGACGGGTTTTCATTAGACGAGCCTAAAGGGTCGTATGTATGGGATCAGTCGGCCCCATCGCTATCAAATATTTTCTTCGGGCGTGGTCACGTCAAAAGAAAAGTGATACTCTGGACTGTTATAGCGGTCACTGCACTTTTGTGCGTGTTGCTTTTGATTCGGAATAAGTCATGAGCGCTTTTTCGATAGATACAGGTATGGAAATCCCCTTCGTGCCCTTCACGTTCGACACTGTAAATTTTTGCAGTCTCGCAAAAGATAAGGGCCGCGAAATAACCTGGGCGGCGGCCGACGAACTTTGGGACGCATACAAGGCGGGGCGCGCTTCGGGTAGCATTGCGCTACCTGGCAACACGCCCCAGGCGGCGCAGTACATGAAAGACCACACGTGGCAGCGGCTAGACACTTGTCAGGCGTGGTTAGATACCGCTGACGATGCAGCCAAGGCATGGTGGGGGTTCGGCGGGTTCTTTGCTGACTTCGGTCGGCCTGGGCCGGTCGCTGTTGTCACAGAAAAGGCCGGGGAAATCGTAAAGGCCGCAGGTAAAGCGGTCTCAAAAATCGGCAACAACCTTGCAACGGGAATTGCTGAAGGTATCGGGTTACCGAAATGGATTATTGGAACGGTTGCATTAGCAATTGGGTTGCTAATCTTATGGGTCACGGTTCGAGCATACAGGCAAAACGCCTAGATTTAACAAGGAGTGGAAATAATGAAAAAGTCAACTTCGACAAAGGCAAAATTCCCTGTCATGGCGATGCTTACGCTGGCGGTGGTGGTAGCCGCTGGGGTGTTCGTGTGGAACTCGGTAAACAAAAAACTTGCTACCCCGATGGGTAATTTTTTACTGCCTCTACTCCTGGCGATTGCTGGCGGTGCCGCGCTCTTTTTTAAACCTTTTCGGGTAGCAGCTGGGCCGCTACTTTTGTCGGCGGCCGCGACGGGTGGTGTTGCTATCGGTGACAAGGCAAGCAAATCCGGCCTACTGGGTAAGCCCTCAGGGTATCGGCGTTACAATTACGGGCAGGATCGACCGGCGACCGGGACGGATCGGCCATACACGGCGTTACAGCGCCCTGCCGATGGCGTGAACGGCCCTTCCTCGAACGATCGTTCCCCAGCCGGTCAGGATAGAGGTAGCAGGGTATGGGATTCCCAATCCTCTAGAATGTAGGCTAGGGCGGCTCGATTTTTTTCACTTTCGTTTTTAAACCTTTTTCAACGTGTGAGGTCTTTCCATGGTTAAAATTACACAGTACTCCTCGATGCTGGAACGGCTTAACGCCGGACTTCCGATTAACGTAAACGATGGGTCGTTTGGGAAACCGGGAGGCGGTAACCTCGTCATCGTGAAAGATGACTATGGCGATATGCAGCCCCTTGTAACTGGTGCGGGGAAATACTCATTTTTCGATGGAAGTCGTGCCACTCAACCGAACCTCACCAACTGTACGGCCGCCACAGTTCCCGGCGGCGAGCGTTACGACCTTTACGGGTTGGAAGGCTACATCGCGCCTCCCGCAACATTTGGAGCCCTCACAGACACCCAAAGCGGCCTCCTACGCGACTTTTTGCGTTCGGCATCGCTGGAGGTTAAGCTATCGTCGATTACCATTATCAACGAGCCGCTTTTTACCTACTTCGGCAACCAGGCGTATAGCGTCACGTATGCCACGCCAACGCTGGCGGTCGCTTCGACATCCAATTCGCAGAGCTGGGAAAAGCGCTGGCCGGATGACCTGTATTTCACCTTGCAGTCTACGGTGCTTATGACGTTCACGGTAACGCTGAATGCGGCGACCACCAATGTCGGTCTGAATGGCGTATTCCTTGGCTTCTCGTTCCCTCGCGTCAAGGCGTCGACGGTCTAGGTCTGTCATTCTCTAATGGCGACGGCGATTAGGCCGTCGCCATTTTTTCGTCTCAAATTTCCGGTTCGCCGGGGGGTACTATGTACGAACAATCCTTTTTGCTTCCCGCAACGCTGGACGCTCTCGGCGCACAAAGATTCTCATACTCTAAGCGCTTTACGATTGCGGCCGCACCAACTGGTACGATCATCACTCAAGGGTCAGGCCCTATCACGATTCAGGGTGGGCAACCATTCCTTAGTGAGCGCCAGTCGATTTCATTTCCCACTACCCGCCTAAATGTCGCGACCGTCATCGATGACGGCGTTTGCCGCCTGGCTCTGCAACTCAAGAAAAACACATCGTTACAGTTGTACGATGCGGCGATAAATCTGGCTCTATTTGCGGTTCCTGGTAGACAGTCGACGCAGGGCGCGCTAACGATCCTCGGGACGGTTCCCCCATTTGGTCACGCTCCGAATATTCCAGGCGTGCCATTTTTTCAGTACTTCGCACCCGGTACAAAATTCGAGCATACTTTCGAGAATTCCTCGGACGTTGCCGCAATTGTAGATGTCATGTATGACGGCTGGACGCTCGACGGTAAAATCGATACCGACGAAAAATTCTGGAAAGTTATCCGTGAATGCCAACCGCCAATGCGCGCGTTCTAAGCTATGGTTTTTCCTGGTTCAACCTCATGGTCGGGCGTCGTATCGGACGATGCTTCTAGGGCCATTCGTACCCGCTACACGGTGCCGGTGGGGTGGCGTGGCGTACTGCGGGATCTAAGGGCCATTGTGGAGCCGGATAATTATGCTCTATCCGGTGGAGCGCTTGCAGTCGGCGGAGTCTTTCTGGATTCTACAAATGGCCTAGCGTGGAATACTACCTATGACCCTCCGGGCACCGACATAGGCACCTCGGTCTGCTATATGAACGGCATTTATATCGCTGTTGGTCGGCAAGCCTCGGTCTATAGATCTCTCGACGGAATCACCTGGCAAATCGTTTTAAACATTGCTCCAGATCTATTCAGTGTTTGTGCGGGTCAGGGAATATTCGTGGCTGTCGGTCAGAATGGTACAGTCATTACCTCACCTGACGGCCTCGCTTGGACGACACAGGTGCCTGTAGCTACTGGAACTTTGTGGTCAGTTGCATACTCATCGACGCTGAATCTATTTATCGCCACGGGTGGTTATGGTGCTACGATAATTGCCTCTCCAGATGGTGTCACCTGGACGGTTCAAGTAAATGGCATAGCCACTAACCAGTGGTACTCGATCACCTTTGGCGCTGGCCTATTTGTAGCCGTCGGAATCTCCGGCGTAGCTAACCGTGTTGCGACTTCTCCCGATGGTGTCACCTGGACAATGCGCACACCCGCAGCAGATAACCCGTGGCTCTCTGTTACCTACGGTGCGGGCCTATTCGTGGCCGTGTCGGATGCTGGAGCTGGTAACCGTGTGATGACCTCTCCTGACGGCATCACCTGGACGATCCGTAGCTCTGCGGCCGATAATGCGTGGGGGTCGGTGACCTACGGCGGCGGACTATTTGTTGCGGTTGCTTCGACCGGCGTAGCTAACCGTGTGATGACCTCTCCTGACGGCATCACCTGGACGATCCGTACCTCTGCGGCCGATAATGCGTGGCGGTCGGTGACCTACGGCGGCGGACTATTTGTTGCGGTTGCTTCGACCGGCGTAGGTAACCGTGTGATGACCTCTCCTGACGGCATCACCTGGACGATCCGTACCTCTGCGGCCGATAATTCGTGGCAGTGCGTGACCTACGGAGCCGGGCTATTTGTTGCGGTTGCTTCGGACGCGACAACTAATCTCGTGATGACCTCTCCAAACGGTGTTACTTGGACGCCGCGCATATCGGCCTACCCTGCTACATGGAGAGGTATTGTTTTTGCCGCTTCAAAATTTGTAGCAATTGCTGACACTGGCGCTGAATCTATGGTCATGATTTCACTTGATGGAATCGGCTGGGCATCGGTGGCGCTTGTGGTCTACACTGTTACGTCGCACATGGCAGGATTCGTTGCGGGTGGAATGGCGGGGGCTATTTACAATACCTCTAACGGTGTGAGTTGGGTTCCGGTTCCCCGAGTCACGGGACCGACTCCCACTGTATTTCAGGCCAGCGCAAGCAATGGCAACGTAGTTGTTATAGCGGGAACGTCGGGGTTGATTTTTATGGCATCGGGTATAGCTACCACCTGGGCACAGGTCGCGGATTTCATCCCCGATATTTATGGAATAGCATGGAGCGGGACTCAATTCATAGCGGTGGGCAACACTGGATTTGTAGCCACATCGCCGGACGGCACGACCTGGACGCTTGGAAATTCTGGCGTCACTGAGCCGCTTTTCGGTGTCGTGGCCTGGGGAAACCCACAACAACAAGATCCGTTCGTCGTGATAAAAAACGCCGCGCGAATTGGTCAAGAGCAATCTTTCCCACTAGGGCAATTTTTGTCACCTGGTGGCCCCAATCGCGCAGGGACGCAGCGCGCGCCGCTGATACTTAACTGGCTGGTCAAGGGTGGCGACACGCTCGAAATATATCTCGACTACCAGCGAAACAATTTTCGCGGTGTGGCAAAGTTTAGATTCGACCTTTACTTTCCTCCGGTCGAAGGTGCACGATGATTGCTGACTTCCTGCCCGTTAATATGCGCGATACCACGCCGCTACAATTCGCGGCTCCAGCGGTCGCGCCTTTGGTGGCAAATGCCTACACCTTTGCTGCAACGGCTACCTTCCTTGCCCAGGGCGCGGCGCTTTACCTGTTCGACTCTTACACCTTTACCTCAAATATCACGGAACAACAATTCGTACACGCTGTTGGATTCGGCGCAGCTGGCGTCACCAATAACGAGTTTGTGCCGACCGTTTCGTTTGAATTTTCAGGGACTCAATCTGGACGGCCGCCATACTTCCCGACCTTTCGGCCAGCAGCTTTTGGTATTACACCGATACGCGCTTATGGCGTGGCACCAAGTGACCAGGAATTTTTAATTCAGGTGAAATTTAATGGCGTTGTCAAATGGGACATCGCGGCCTATCCTTCGCCTCCCGCATTCCTGACCTTCCTTTTTGGGCTCAACGTCTACCAGATTAAAAATCAGGACTTCATAGAGAGCTACCATACAAAGATGTTGGCGGGTAACCAGTGGCCCTAATTGCTGGCCTTACAGGCAAGTATAGCGGCCTACCAGAGGCACAGATCCCAGCGCCTCCCCAGTGGCTTGCAACCTGGTCGAACGTGTTTTTTGTGCGGTCGCTCGAATCGTTCCTCCATTCGTTCGGGGTCGATGACTACACGTTAACGAGCCTCTACCGCAACGCTGAAAAAAACGCAGCCGTGGGCGGGAAGAAAAATTCGGCGCACCCTTTCGGTGTCGCCGGCGACGTCAAAATTCATGGCCCGATCCCTTCGGATCTCGTGTCGAGCTGGATAAATGAAACGGGTGGCTATGCCCTCAATGAGGGGACGCATATCCATTTCAATTGGCCGCGCTCGAGCGTGTGGCAGATTGCGCAGTGGACATTCACAGCGCTAGTCATAATTGTTCTACTTGTGGCAGTTATTGCGGGTACCTACTTCAAAAAGGCTTAAGACATGGGCGGCAGAAAAACAGAAAGTCAACGAGATGCAGATACGCAGGTTTTGCCAGGGGATCTAGGCGAACGTCTGAAGCGCTGGCAGGAAATCGACAGTCTCAATGCGACGGCGATTATTCACAACATCTACCGCTATGAGGGAGACTCTACCACGACGCCCAAAAGCATCGTTGGGCGTGTGAATGGATCGGTTGAAAACCCGCTCCCCCCTGACGACCATGACATTGGTGAAATGTTTCGCACGGCTGGCCTTTATACGATCCTCACGCGCGTTCGGTATCGCAATGCGGCGAATAAGATGGACGAAAAATTGTATTGGGCTGAGGCGTTCAGAATCGGCCCTGAATACGAAAAAGCCGCAGCTGCACCGGCCCTTCCCGCGGCGACGGCCGTCACGGCCGCAGCTGGCCAGGCTGGGTCGATTCTAGACGCCTTAAACGCTCTAGACAAGTTCGCCGACATCATGGTGAAGGTGCGCGGCGAGGCTCCCGCGCCGGTACCTGTTGACGTGCAAGCCTTGACCGACAATTTCAAGCGCCTACAAAAGGACAATGAGGCACGGGTTCAAAATGTTATCGACGATTACGAAGCCCGATTGAAACGCCTGGGGAAAGACAGCGACAAGCAGCCGGTGGAGACTAGTCCAATTACCGCCGAATCTGTTTTGAAGTGGGGCGAGGTCGCAACCGAAGCGGTCAAGGGCGCAAAGGGTGTATTGGATTTATTTAAACCCGAAACAAAGAGCGCGGGATAATGGCGTTCGACCTCAAGAGAATCGCGGGTGTAGGTCAACAGGTGATCGGTGTCGTGATGCGTACCGGCCTACTTGATCCACTCCTAGCCGGTATGTCCGAAAGCGCGACCCGAGGCCTTGGCCGGGTTACTGGCCTAGTTGAGAAAGCCAACCTAATCTACAGTCACAGGAAAGCTATCGGTACTTCTACTGAAGCGACCTTCGGCGAATTCTTGGGCCGGTATTTATCCGGCATCACGGCCGATGCGGTAGACAGTAGCGCCATCGATGCACAGGCACTTGTGACGCAGGTCGTGAACGTGCTAATTGGCGTTATGGGGTCATCCCCAAAATTCTGGAACGCTTCGATTAAAAATCTCGAAGGGTTCACCCAAACGGATTTGGGAAAAGGCCTTCACGGCTTGAGTCAAACGGCATACTACGAGGTGCGGCCGGTCATTATTCACGTGCTCGAGCGGGTACGCGCAGATTATGGCGTCGCTCTCGATTGGCAAAGCAATAACACGTAGAGAAAAGTTTTAGTAGCTTAAGCACTTAATGCGTGGCCGTGCCGCGCGATGGGGTAGCGAATGCGGATTCGCCTGGGAAAAAAATGCAAAAGGAAAGCCGCCCCAATTGGAGCGGCTTTCTGGGGTAACACGCCCAGGTTTCCCCAGGCACAAGGGGTGCGGAGTCCCTTGCTACCCTCAAATTTACTAGGGCTTTATACCGGCGTCAACAGTCGGCCGTCGACCGCAGCTGGCCGCCCTCGAGGCGTCGGCCGTCGACCGCAGCTGGCCGCCCTCGAGGCGTCGGCCGTCGACCGCAGCTGGCCGCCCTCGAGGCGACGGCCGTCAGTCATAATCTTATTGAAAGACGAATATCAAAAACAGGGGCCGCCCTTGGCGGCCTTTAGTCGCGTGTGCGGTCTAGCGCATACGTGACCGCCTAGGGGCTTTACAGCCCTGTAGGCGCTGACCGTTCCCCAGGGTCGATACTGGGGGGGAGCTGGTTGTTTGAATGTCCTGGGGAGCCTTTCGGGAGGGAACCTCGCGCGATGATCCAGGACAGCGACCGGCGCGTGGCGTAGTTAGTCGAACGCCACGGGGGGAACTTCGGTAACGAGGTGCCCTCTCCTTACTCCCGCGATTTTATCGCCTGGGGGGTAAGGGGGGGGTGTGCCCAAAAACCTTGACGCTTCGCGCACGTAGGGCGCGGAAATTCTTTTGGGCATCACCCCAACGTCGATCTTATAACGGCGGCCGCAGGCCGCGACTTCTCGACGTTACCGACGCTGAGGGGGTCTGGGGGAAGGCCCCCAGCCGTTGCGCGGCCCGTCCCCTGCAAGCCCAAAACTGAGGCGTCGACACACAACCGGAGGTTAGACCACTGGTTCGTGTGTGTCGACGTTGAGCCGATAGGTTTTGGGCTTGTGCTTCGGGCCGCGCTTGCCTTTGTGCTGTTGCGCCGAACGGCGCAACCGTGCGAACCAAAGTTCGCACGACAAACAGGTACACCCATTTTTGCGATTTGGAAAATTGAGGTGTTTTTACTATGCAAAAACCGAAAATAAACCGTTCCTAGACGGCGTTTTCTTATTGATAATGAGATATTAATAGCAATAATAGGCGTCACTTTTTAGGGCGTTCTAGGCTTTTTTTGCTTTGCTGACAACTGAATTTCCGTGTATTACATTGAAATACATCGCGTTTCAATTGTGGAACGGTAAAAAGGGGGCGGGTATGGCTGACATGGTAAGATGCGAGGCGCTTTTAGAGATTCCGATTAGGTGCCCAGCGCCGGTCGTGGTGGTTGTTTCGGATCTTCACGGCCCGGATAGCACGGGTTTTTGTTTGAAGTGCTTGGAGGCCTTTAAAGCGGCCAACGTCGACGCGCTGGAACTATTCAGATTTACAGAGGTGGCATGATGCCAATAAAAAGATGCTGGGGAATAATACTTGACCCTATTAGGTGCCCACAGGTAGCCACTGTAGTCGTTTTAAATCTAGACGGATCAACACACAAAAAACTTTGTTGCGGTTGCTTATGGAGCTTCGTTAAAAACAATAAAGACGGCTTTGAAAATTTCAGATTTGCGGAGGCTTTTAATGTCAGAGAAAAAGACTGAAATAATCTCGATTCGCTTCACGCCGCTTGAACTCGAGGCGGTGAAGTCGAAGGCAAAAAAAAACGGTCTGTCATTAGCCACGTGGATTCGGAACGCTTCACTGTCTCAAGTTTTTTATGGGCACAATTCAGGGGTAAAAAAATGAAAATTGAAATGCGGGAATTCCTGATGACAAAGCTCGGTATCGGGTTAAAAAATATCTACTCGATGGAGGGGCAAAACGTCGAACAGGTCGAGCACAAATTATCGCTCTCGGGCTTTACAAAAACGGGAACCTTCGACTGCAAGATTCCAGGCCGTGAGGGAAAAATCTCGGTGTGGGTGCGGATGAATTCGGATTCACTATGCATGGCAGACGTTCCCTTAGTCGCTACGCCTGGCAGCCCAATCATTTTGGATTTCTGATTTTAAAAATACCCCGCATGGCCTGAAGGCTTGACGGGTATTTTTAAACTTGAACGGTGAACACTAAGGGAGTAAAAAATTTCGATGGCTAACTCCAATACAAAACACCCAGGGTATCGAAAAGTGGGCTACTGGATGCGGGAATACACCGAGCTCTATTTTGGGGACGCCCGGTGCCTGGCACACCTTTCGACCGACGAGATATTCGCCTTTGTCGAAAATATTCCCTACGCCTACGACCGGGAAATTTGGGGGCCTGGCAACGAGGGAATAGTGCGACCGGCCAGATTTAAGGAATTACCGGGGTTGGACTGTAAAAAAAAGGCGATTTTGGTCGCTTGTTGGGCGCGGTGTAATCAAAAAGGGTATAGATTTATTGCAGTAGATGACACCGGCCATGGAGTCTCACACGTTTTTTGTGAGATAGAGGAAGCGCCGGGGTTTTGGGTGTCGATGGACTGCACGATACCAGGGCTTTTTAAACCTGGTTCACCAATGCCAAACGTCAAGTTTGCGGAGGTCATTTAGTGAAGAAAAAAACGGCCAGAAAAAAAGCGCGCACACCTGCACAACAGGCCGCTACTAAGCGAATGCTGGCAGCTGCAAAAAAGGCGCGTAAGGCATCGAAGAAAAAAACGGTGCGCAAGGCATCGAAGAAAAAAACGGTGCGCAAGGCATCGAAGAAAAAAACGGTGCGCAAGGCATCGAAGAAAAAAACGGTGCGCAAGGCATCGAAGAAAAAAACGGTGCGTAAGGCAGCGAAGAAAAAAACCGGACGCCGCTCACCAAAGTCTATTTTTTCCGGCCTCCTTCCAGGTCTATAAAGGGTCGCCGGTATGGACACTTTATTTTTCATGAACGCACCGGCAACGAC
>JAHEXW010000035.1 GCA_023251915.1 Actinomycetes bacterium | reverse complement strand
AACGCACTGCGTCATTGCGAGGAGGCCGGGTTTCGCCGACGAAGCAACCTACGAAGAACACAACTGCTGGAGCCCAGCCGCGGCGAAGGCTGGTGGGCGTTGTATGCTCGGACTTTTCTTGGGCTGTGAGACTCGTTTTGATTCTTTAGGTTCGCGGGATTAGACATCGCGGGTGAGTTTGCTTCGCTCATTTCATTCGCTCGCAATGACGTAACGCGATTGAGTTACGATACGAAAACGCACTGCGTCATTGCGAGGAGGCCGGGTTTCGCCGACGAAGCAACCTACGAAGAACACAACTGCTGGAGCCCAGCCGCGGCGAAGGCTGGTGGGCGTTGTATGCTCGGACTTTTCTTGCGTCGCACCAATCATGACTGGACGTCATCGCGACGAAGAAAAGCTCCTCGTTTGAACCTGTTCGCATCTTCGATGCGACGGTTCAAATCCTAAACCGTCATTCCCCGGAAATGCCTCAGTCAGGAACAGGCATCTCTGGGGAATGGTGGGCGTTGTAGGATTTGAACCTACGACTTCTTCCGTGTGAGGGAAGCGCTCTCCCACTGAGCTAAACGCCCGTACCTTAAGGATTAGATTATAGTAAACGCAAAAGAGCCGGCGGCGCAAATGCCTCCGGCTCTCTCGCTTTTGCTAACGCGTGGAAGTTACTTCGCGGCCGCCTCGAACACCGGCAGATTCGTCCGGCAGAGCTCGATCATCTTGGCCGCGTATCCCGGATTATGGAAACCCCTTGAACCGTCTTGGTCAACAAAGTCATACCCCATGATCGCAAGGTCATACGGCTGCTTGATGGCCGCTTTCACTTTGACTTTGCCATCCTTGGATAATGTTTTGTACTTGGCCTTAGCTGCGTCAACACGCGGTTTCAATTCGGCCAAAGCCGCAATCGTCGGCGCCTGAATCTGAGCGATCAACGCCGCGTTCTGTTCAGCGGTCCGGTCCGAATGACAAGGCACACAGCCTTCCGGTTTCGGCAGAAAATCGTGACCCGTCTTAGCGGGTTGAGCTTCGCTGACGAACGGGCTCTTTGTCATATGACAGTTGGGACAGCCAACGCCATTTGGGATATGCTTGGTGGTCGTGGGCGAAAAGATGCCCGTGCCGGGGATAACCCTCCCGGTTAGCATCTCTTTGGTCGGATGGTGAACCTCAAGCCCGACTTTCAGCCCTTCACCCGTATGGCAACTCTGGCATAGCTGTTCTTTCGGCAATCTGGTCTGGGTTGAATGTCCATCGTGACAAACAGGACACGTCAGAGCGAACTGGGCCTCGGCCAGAGACGGTTTCTCGTTATCCGGGGCTAGAATGTAATCAGCGCTATGGCATTTTAGGCAGGCGTTGCTGACCGATCCCGGCACCTTTTGATTCAGGTTCACCAGCGTCTTCAACGCCGCGGCATGTTTGGTCGATTTCCACTCTGCGTCACTGAAGGTATTGTGATGTGCGCCACTGTGGCATGTGCCGCACATGGAAGCGCTCAGCGACGCCTTCGGTGCGTTGTCTTCCCGCGGCGTCGCGATGTGCTTGCCGCCCTTGCCGTGGCAATTCTCACACTGAACATTCGCCAGCAGCGGTGTTTTCGCCAAGCTGATAAAGCCCCCCTGCTTATACCCGACCGTGTGACAGCCGAGACAGTTCGCATTGCCCGCCATGGCCGGCTGGAGCGCGTCCATGGCTGTGGCATGCAATGAATTCTCACTCCACGATGCGTACTTGTCGGGATGGCACTTCATGCAAACGCTTACGCCCGCCCAGCCGTCGGCGACCGTCTTGGGAACACGCTTGGAATTTAACACGATGTGATTCCCTTGGAAATGGCAATCCTGGCACTTGTCGGTCTGCTTCATGAATTTTTCATAGTGGTCGGCAGCCACGATCCTGTCCGAGTCGGTTTTGTAGGAGAAATGGCAACGCAAACAACGCGCTTCCGGAACATCAGCTTTGGCCGTGCGGTCCGTCTTGAAGAGAAACGCCAACCCGCCGATATGCACCTTTAACCGGTTAAAGAATCCCGGGTCGCTGTGACAATCCATGCAAGTGACATTGACCTTGCCCATCGGTGTCTTCTCCCACGACATCGCGATCTTATTCTCGTCGTGACAGACCCGGCACGAGAACGGCTGCTCGCCGACGGCGTAAGCCAGCGCGCCCACAACTACTAAAACCAGCAGAGCAACTACCGTGGTCATTGCGGTTCGATTCATTACAGTCACCTCCATTGGCTAGTAAACCACTAATAAAAACAAAAGGACCCGAAAACTTGTGTGAGTCCTCGAGTCCTGAAGCATCGTATGTTGAATTGTTCCCTGCGGCTATTCTAGCACTGTCTTAACCGAATTTGAACATAACCCCAAAACCGCCCCGCGGATAGCGCCATTCGATATTGTTGAATTCGGCACACGCCACTCGGCAGGTACCGCATTCCAGGCAATCGCCGTAAGCGACATCAATGTGGTCCTCTTCCCAGGTATAGACCTCGGACGGACAAATCTGAGTACACTGCTTGGCCTCGCAATTCAAACACGCGGCCGGGTCCTTAATCTTCAGATGCGGATGCTCTTCATCCACAATGTATCGATCCTGGAAAAGCTTGTCCTCTAGTTTCATTTAATCACTCTCCAACCGCGCCACAGGTCTTTCGCAATCCCGAATAGCGATTTTTTCTTCTTGACTTCGGCTAACAAAGCCTTGGCTTTGGCGCCTCGCGGCGTTCCGTCAGCGGTCAACAACCCTTTGAGAAACTCGTTGGCCAGCTGCGGGTAAAGGTCCATCAGGTCGGGATTGCCATGCAGGTAGCCGGCAAATCCCTTGAATTGTTTCAGATCTTTCATAACGTAACTGGCATCGAGCGCGTTTTGGTAGCTGTACAATCCCAGCGCCGAATAATCGCCGGCGGCCTTTGCGGCCACGACAGCTTCTCCGGCCAAGCGTCCGGTCGTGACGGCCAGGTTCGCGCCCTCCCCTGTTAAGAGATTCGAGATCATAGCCGCGTCTCCGGCAATTAACAGGCCGTCGTGCACCAGGCGAGGCACCGACTTATAGCCCTGCTCCGGCACCATGTGAGCGGTATACTCAACCGTTGAGCCTCCCTCAATGAACGGAGCGATCATCGGATTGGACTTGATTTCCTCCATCAGGTCATTGGGCTTGAAGCCCCGTGCGGCCAGGTCTTCGATCATGGCCACAAAGCCGAGACTGACTGTTTCCTTGTTGGTATAGAGGAATACGCCTCCGGTCATTCCCTTTGTCAGCCCCAAAATGCGCATTGAGACGCCCTCTTGGCCGGTCAGATTAAAGCGGTTCTCGAGAACGTCTTTCGGCATCTTAATTAATTCTTTGACGCCGACCCCGACTTCGTTTGTTTTCCATTCCGCATGAATGCCCGCATCACGTGTGAGCAGCGAATTGGCGCCTTCGGCAACGATTACGCAGTCGGCGTAGACATCACCGTCGGCTCGCCCGGTCTTGACGCCCACGCACTTGCCGTGGTCCATGATCAGAGATTCTACCAGCGTTTCGCATACCAGAAGAGCACCTGCCTCAACCGCTTGGTCGGCAAACCACTTGTCGAAGCGAGCCCGCAAAACACTGAACCCGTTATATGGCGGTTCGGCAAAGTCCTTTGTCCGCATGGCGATGGTCGTCGCCGAGTTGCCGGAGACCAAGAAATATCGTTCTTCAATCAACGCGCGTTCGACCGGCGCGGTTTCCCAATAATTCGGGATAAGCTCGTTTATCTCGTGGCCGAACAAAACGCCGCCGAACATATTTTTGGAGCCGGGAAATTCGCCCCGCTCAAAGATAATGACTTTTAGACCGGCCCGAGCGGCTACCAGAGCGGCCGCGCTGCCGGCGGGACCGGCGCCGACGACAATCAGATCATACTTCTCGATAGCCGCCATCTAGACCCCTTTCCTGGACTTGATTTCTTTCGTTATCGCCGGGATGATGTCAAAGAGGTTGCCAACGACACCGTAGTCCGCCACCTTCAGGAGCGCCGCGTCGGGGTCTTTATTAATGACAATGGTTAAGTCCGCACCTTCCATGCCGACGACATGGTGAATGGCACCCGATATGCCGGCGCCGATATATAACTTGGGCCGGATCGTGTGCCCGGACATGCCAACCTGGTGGGCGTGGGGCAGGATGCCAGCGTCTACCAAGGGCCGGCTGCAACCGACGGTTCCGCCCAAGACGGCCGCCAATTCCTCGATGACCTTTAGGTTTTCCGCATTGCCGACACCGCGGCCGCCGGCTATGACACACTCGGCGTCCTCGATATTTACCGTGGCACCTTCATCGGGGATAAACTCAACCCGCCTCGTCTTGATGTCGGCTTCCGTTAGACTGGTCGTCTCTTCAATGATTGTGCCGGTCCGCGTCTCGTCGCGCTCGGGGATCGGCAAAAGCCGCGGCCGAACGCTCGCCATCTGAGGACGCGCCGTTTGGCAATAGATCGTTGCCATGATGTTGCCGCCGAAGGCAGGCCGGGTCTGATGCAAAAGTTTCGTTTCCGGATCTATTTCGAGGACCGTGCAATCAGCCGTCAATCCCGCGCCCAAGGGTGTCGCTATCGCTCCGGACAGATCACGGCCAAGGCTGGTCGCCGCCATTAGAAAGACTTCCGGCTTGTGTTTTTTGGCAATGTCGGCAATCGCATGCGCGTACGCTTGCGTCCGGTAATATTCGAGCGTCGGGTCGTCAATTACGTAAACTTTGTCGGCGCCATAGTAGTACGCCTCTTTGGCCTGGTCTTTGACGTTGTGCCCCACCAGAATGCCGGCGACTTCGCCGCCCAGGTCATCGGCCAACTCCCGACCTTTGCCCATCAGCTCCCAAGAAACGTCGGCGATTACGCCGTCATTTTGTTCAATCAGTATCCAGACCGCCGGCTTGCTCATGCCAACATCCCCGCCTCTTCGATCTTATCGACCAGGAGTTTCGCGATTTGTGCCGGGTCGCTTATTGTGTCGGTAACCATTACGGTCTCAATGTCTTTCTGCGGCGGCGGGAATATCTTTTTGACTTGTGTCGGGCTTCCCTTTAAACCGCACTGCGCTAGATCCAACTGGACATCCCCGGCAGTCCACACGGGAACTTCGTATTTGATGGACTCGATCAAGGCAGGCAAAGCCGCGTAACGAATCTCGTTCGCTTCTTTATTGACAGTCAAAAGGACAGGCATGTCGGCCTCGACAACTTCGACGCCCCGCTCCAGGCGTCGTTCGACGACTAGGGTCTTCTTGTCCTTGTCGAGCGAGCGTACTCCCACCACGTAGGTTGTCACCGCGCAGTCCAGCCGGCTGCCGATACCGGGACCCACCTGGGCCGTATCGCCGTCGATAGCCATCTTGCCGCACAGCACTACATCAACGGGCTCTTCTTCACCCATTTTGCGTATCGCTTGCGCCAATATGTATGACGTCGCCAGTGTGTCCGAACCGGCGAAAGCTCGGTCCGACAAGAGGACACCGTCGTCAGCGCCCAGTGAGACCGCTCGTTTGATCACGTCCGTCGCTTGCGGCGGCCCCATGGTCAAAATGGATACGCGCGCGCCATATTTGTCTTTGAGACGCAGCGCCTCTTCCAAAGCGTGCATGTCATACGGATTAGCAATCGAGGGTACGCCGGCTCGGACCATCGTTCCTTTGATAGGATCGATTTTGACTTCCGAGGCGTCCGGCACCTGTTTTAAACACACAACTAAACGCAAGACTTCTCCTTTTCCCAACAAAAAACGCGGTCTATGTAATCAACCGCGCCTGCTTTCGCATTATATGACGTATTGCCTCTCGATTGCAAGTTTGCCCAGGTTAAAGATACATTTCACAAGGCTACATGATTGTGATTAGCGCTTAATCGTATACTTCATCACGATTTGGACGTGCGAGGCCTGATAACTCAAGGTAATGACCAGCTTCTTGTCCGTGGCGATATATTCTGCCTCGGTGCTGTTGCTCCGCGGCTGCCGGACCCAGTCTTTCTGCTCCAAGGCCTTCCGATAATACGCTTGCACGGACGCGAGTGACCCTTGCGCGACAGTATACCTGTAAATGGACGTGGGGCCGCTTGTTGTTTGACGAGTGAGGACCGCTCCGGGCATCACCGGAACGCCCGGCGGGCTCTTCCGGTCGGTTGAGACCGTTTCGGTGTCGGGCGCGGCGGGTTGATTTTTTATCAGGTAAGCAGGAATCGTGACGCCCAAGGCAAGCAAGAAGATCAAGAGGACGACAACGCCCCAAGCCTCTATGAAAGGTTTTAATCCCGAGCGGGGTTCCCCATCATTTTGTTTGCCCGGTCGCGCTCCGTTTTCGGGCTTTGAGGCGCTCATAAGGTGGGACTAGTCCTTGTTTTGGTTGCCGGATATTTCTATCGAGACAACCACCCGACCGTTTTCGTAGGTCACCCTGATGATTGTGCGCCGCTTCCCGTCTTTCTTGTAAAACTCGAGATAGTTTGTATCGGCTACCAACTGCGTCCAGCCCTGCTGCGGCATTGTCGATACATAAAAGTTGCGCACTGTTGTCTGTGCTCCCAGGGGCAGAATGTACTTGAAGATCAGGCGATCGCCGCGGTCCTCACTTTCGGCTAAAACACTGCCCTTATATAGAGGTATATCGGTCGGCAACATTACCTTTGAAATCTGGGTGTCCGCGTGCCAGGGCAGAGCTTGCGGAAAGATGGTCACGAGGTTAACGATGCCGTATAGGCTTACCGCGGTGATTGCGACAATAAACAAGCAAGCGAGAACGAAACTCCTGATTCCTGTGTTCACACGGCGCTCCTAATTTGATGCCTCCAGCCAAGATTATCTTCGGCATTTACGGTGGGGTGACTTTAAACCACAGCCAATATCTTAGCATAACGTTGCCTTTGTTTATCGTCATTACTAGGTGTTTACCTAGTGCAAGACGCACCTTTGGACGGCTAGAATCACACTAACGCAAAGGTTTTAGGCACGGCTCATCACGTCACTTCATGCAGCACCCAGTCTCTTCCTCATAACAAACTTTTAGGTGTTAATGTAACCGTTCAAGAGGAGGTACCGTTATGCCGGTCAGAATGAGTCGCAGGGAGTTTTTGAAGCTGGGCGCTGGCGCGGGAGTCGCTGTGGGCGCTTCAGCGTTACCGCTGGCGGCGATGTCGCGGGCTTTCGCGTTTTCCCAAAGCCCAACGAACATACGCAAGTTCGTCACAAATCTGCCGGGGCTGGGCCCCTCCGGAGCCAATCAGATCGGTCAGTATATTCCGATGCCGATCAAACGGCAGCTGAAATTCGCGGGCCAGACGGCCGACATGTACAACATCGCGGTATCTAAGTTCAAAGAACAGATGCATCCCGATCTCCCCGGACCGACCCATTTCTTTGGATACCACGAATTGACCCAGTTCCGGCCCGATCTCCAGGGCGACAACATCGGCGGTCAGAAATATCTGGGCGGCGTCATCGTTGCCAACCGGGATAAGCCCGTAATCCTAACCGTAACCAACCTCTTGCCTAAAAAACATATTCTGCCTATCGATGACACGATTATGGCGGCGCCAGGCGGAGTAATGGTCGGGGACCTGCCGTACAACCGAGTCGCGACCCACCTGCACGGCGGATTCAGCCCGTGGTTCAGCGACGGCACCGCGATGCAGTGGTTCTCGCCCACCGGTCAGCACGGACCGAGTTTCATGAACATTCCGGGTCTGCCGTCGATTCCGGGTACAGGCAACTATTACTGGTCGAATCAACAGAGTTCGCGCATGATGTGGTACCACGACCACGCCGACGGTATCACCAGAACAAACGCCTACGCCGGTATCGCAACCGCGTATGTCTTGGTCGACAACTTTGAAATCGGCCTTGTAAACCAGGGTTTGTTGCCGGATCTCGTAGGTATACCTCTTGTGATCCAAGACAAGGGCTTTGTGCCGACGAACATCGCAACCCAGGATCCGACCTGGCAGACGTCCAAATGGGGCGGCCCGGGCAGCCTGTGGTATCCGCACGAATACGAAGCCAACTTTACCGGCCTGCCCTACCCAAATTCAACGCCTAACCCCAAGGGGCGCGTCGATTGGGGTCCAACCCTGCAGCCGCCGGACGCGCCGAGTACAGGCACCGATCCCCTGCCGGCCGTATCCATCGTGCCGGAGGCCTTTTTCGACACCATCCTGATAAACGGCGGCGTCTATCCGGTAGCGAACGTGCCGGCCAAGCGTGTCCGCTTCCGGATGCTGAATGCGGCGCAAGCGCGCTTCTTCCACTTGAACCTATATCCGGAAAACCCGGGGATTCCCGGCGAAGCCCTTGTTGGCACACCGGGACCGACCATTTACCAGGTCGGGACGGAGGGCGGCTTGCTGCCGGCCGTGGCCGTCCATGACAATACGACACCGATTCCGCTGGACCCGGCCGATCCTTCCGGCAATACCGCTATGCCTGGCGGCCCGTTCAACATGCTGGTCGCGCCGGCTGAGCGCACGGATTTCATCATTGACTTCAACGGCGTACCCACCGGCTCCACCTTCATTCTTTACAATGACTCACCGTCTCCGTTCCCGGGGGGCGATTCTCGGAATGACTACTTCACCGGACAGGCCGACCAGACAGCGATCGGCGGAGCGCCGACAACCGCGGCCGGATTCGGTCCTAACACCCGGACGGTCATGAAGTTCGTCGTGACGGCTTCGGCTGGTGACATACTGGCGACACCGGCCTGGTTGACACAATTGAACTCAAAGCTGAAAACCAATTTCCTGACGGGCAATCAGCCGGGCCTGTTGTATAACAACGGAGACCCGTCTGTTGCCGGAGCTCTGCCATACGCCGGTGTGGTGAACAGGAGATTGACTCTGAACGAAGACTTTGACATGAAGGGCCGCCTGATCCAGACGTTGGGGACGTTTACCCAAAACGGTGTTAACAACCAGGGCTTGCCGACTTGGGGACGCGCTTATTTTGATCCCACGACTGAGACGGTCGCTGCGGGAGCCGTGGAAGTCTGGCAGATATTTAACCAAACAATGGATGTTCACCCGATTCACCTGCACCTTGTTAACGCGCAGATCATCCAACGCCAACCGTATGCGGGCATGCCGGGTGTCGAGAATGTCGATTGGAGCTTTACCGGACCGCCAACCCCGCCCGACGCCAACGAGCGCGGCTGGAAAGAAACTGTCCGGATGAACCCGGGCGAAGCCATCACCATTATCGCTAAATTCGATTTGCCCACCCTGCCGACCGCCGCAATGCGCAACGCAGTTAGCCCCAGGACGGGCGGCAAGGAATACATGTGGCATTGCCACATCCTCGAACATGAGGAACACGACATGATGAGACCAATTGTTGTCACGTAATTGACGTCGGGACCACCAGTAAAAACGCTACCAAGAAGGCCGCTAACGCGGCCTTCTTGGTTTAAACGTTTGATTGGTAAGAAATGCTCCTCGGGACTCGAATTCTTCGGCAAGCGAGCTTTGTCACGGGTGGTGCGACTGGGGGGACCCCCAGATCACGCGCAGGCCGCCAAACGGCGAGCATGATATGGGGGAAGTCTGTCGCGACAGGACCCGTGAGCTAAGCGAGTCTTGGTGGGCCCAGTAGGACTCGAACCTACGACACGCGGATTATGAGTCCGCTGCTCTAACCAACTGAGCTATGGGCCCAACTATATTCTTCGTCCCTACTACAAATCCGGATTTCTTCTGTCCGCTGCTCTGACTCCGCCGGGGGCGGACCGGCCCGATTAAGCCCAGGGCGGCAACTATGCTGGCTATGGGCCCAACAGTCTTCGGTAAGCCTCGAACTCCGGATCAGCAAAATCCTTAATCAACCTTACTCTTTCCTGTCGACCATGTCCGGTCTTCATGAAACGTTCGCGTCGCATTGCCTGACTTCGAGAATCACACATTTCGTAATAGACCAACTCGAAAGGTCCCATTGACTTCGCGGAGTGACTTGCGCCTTGCCTATGCTCGGTTAACCGCTTTCTAAGATCTTGTGTTTGGCCTGTATAATAAGTCCCGTTATTCAGCGACCTCAAAATATAGACGTAAAACATTTTTAATCCTGCTCTAACTCCGCCAGAGGCGGACCAGCCCGTTTGAGCCTTGGCTTGTCTGCTAGAGGCAGACCAGCCTCATTAAGCCTTGGCTGGCAACTGAGCTATGGGCCCGGGGAACTTAATCAGTGTATCAAACCGAGGTCGGTCTAGGCGAGCGAGTGGTACAGCCATGGTATGCTTCGCAGCGGCGCGCCACGTCAGCCCCCATACAGTCTAACCCTACGGACGAGAAAGTGACGATGGTTGACAGTCCACGCTATGTAATGGGAGCATTTGGGTTAAGATATGCATGAGGTTGACCGATAATTCACAAAGACGAAGCTAGAACAACCTAAGGAGAGACGCATGGAATACAGAGGTTTTCAGAGAACCATGGCCTTCTTTGGCGCTTTACTGATTCTCATCAGTACGGCGCTTGTCCTTGTTAGCACAAAGAACGTTCAAGAGGTCGTCGGACAGCTATTATTCTTTATCATCCTGATAGGAGCCCTTCTTTACGGTAAACGCGGCGGCATAATCACCGCCATCTTGGCCAGCGTTATCTACACAACGTTGCATTTTCCAACCATCATCTCGATGGGCATCGCCCCGGTAATGCCTTTGATTCTGGTCCGCACGGCCATCTACTGCGTTGCCGGCCCGCTCGGCGGCGAAATATTCTCCCGCATAAAGCAGTTCATGATCGAGGCCGGCCGGTCTGATTTTGTCGACAATGACACCAAGCTGTTTAACGGAGGGTATTTTGGCACCTTGGTCGACATGGAAGCCAAAAAATTCGAACGTTACAACACCATCTCAAGCATTGTGTTGCTGACCGTTGACAACGAAACTATAGAAATGTACCTGGCCGAACCCAAGACTCCGGGAATCAAGTATATTGCAGATGGAGTCGTGGGCAACGTTCGCCTAGTCGATGAGGTGGGAATAATCGATCGCAATGTTTTTGGCGTGATTCTGCCGTTCACTCCTCGCGAAGGAGCCGAAGTCGTCGCCAAGCGGCTGCAATCTATTATGACCAGCCGGGTCGGCTACGATGAAAGCGTTTCATACGAGATCATCAGCCTGCCAGCGGACAAGGAACGACTGGATAAGCTGGCCGCCACGCTGGCGCCTGAGGCTTAAAAAAACAATGACGTACAAACATTTCCGCAATCTGGCGCTTGTTTTCGGACTGGCGCTTACTCTTGCCACTACCCTGCTTATATATCTGGGCTACCGCGATCCCGTGGAGGCGATGGGGCAGGCCTTATTCGTCCTCATCTTAGTCTTTGATGTTCTGTATTTCCAAAAAGGCGGAGGTTGGGCGGCGCTGGCCGCATCGCTGATCTACGTTACCGCTCTTCTTGTAATCGGGCCCAAAACCGGATCCGCTTATATTTGGGCGTCCGTTATCCTTCGCGTAACTATGTACGGATTCACAGGCCTGGCGGGCGGGGAAATCTGCGCCCGTGTCAAAACTGCACTGGAAGACATGCAAGCAACCGATCTAGCTGACGGCGCCACGGGATTGTTCAACAAGGAGCATTTCTTTCGTCTGGCAGGCGCTTCCGTCGAGATGTTCGAGCGTTACCAATCCCCATTCAGCCTGCTGGTCTTTGACTTCAATCAGGATGACCTCAAGAAACTAGGCGGGGAGAAGAAAGCGCAAGCCCTGACCGCCATCGCGCGCGAAATCAAAGGGGCCATCCGAACTAGCGACGAAGCCGGCCGGCCGAGCGACGACTCGATCGCCATTCTCCTCTACAACACCGAGGCGGCCAACGCCGACGCCGTCATCAAACGCGTCACCGCCGCCTTCCACCAAACCCTGGGGGAAGAGGCAGTCCTCGACGTCACCCTCTGGAGCACACCCGACGACATCGAACAAATCCGAGTCTACGCCCACGCGAGGTAAGTAATGCCCAAACCCAGCGGCCGCGCGAACAATGCACTCAGGCCCGTTCGGGCAACAATTCTAGTTATCGTCATCCTGTTGATTGCCGCCGTGTTGCTTCAGCGTACGGGCATCTTGCGTGTTCTGTCTGGGGGAGCCAAACCAGTCAAGTCTACGGCCATCAAACCCGTCACACCGCCCGCCCACGTCGAGGAACCGCCGCCCGACGCTTGGCAAGCTCTGCAAACTGATATCAAGTTCCCTGTTTCCCAGCCCACCTATATGGCCCAAGGCTTCGTGCTTGCCGATGCTGTGGCGCGGCAAAACAATACCGGCGACCCTTTTCCCGCCGACGAGCTGGTCTTGGCGCTCTATAAAAATGCCGGAACTGGACAACGACTTTTGTTCGCGCAATCCGTCGGAGAGCCGGCTGAGCAACCCGCGGCTGGGCCGGGCGAGACAACGAAGACTGTCATGATTGACGGGAGGCCCGGCTGGATCAGCCGGAGACACAAGACTGGCGCCCAAGATTACTGGACACTTGATTTCTATTTGCAAAGGAACGTCGGCAGTTACGGAAACGTTTCCTTTACGATCTTTTCGAATTCGCCCTATGAATCGTTGGATCCGCCCAAGCTTGGCCAACCGGCCAAGACCGACTCAATCACTGAAACCGAGATCATCAAGATCGGCGAATCCATGAGCCCCATCGTCCTCTAACCAAACGCTTTGACCACAACGCTATTCACCGCTACGTAGCGCTAATATGACCAATATTCCAAGGTCAGGAAGAACCGCTTTAGCGCTTTACCGCACTAAAGCATTGCAAAACAGAACCGCTTTAGCGCTTTACCGCACTA
>JAHEXW010000034.1 GCA_023251915.1 Actinomycetes bacterium | reverse complement strand
TGATGATTGCCACGCCGACCCCACGATTGCCATGACTAGGAGTAATCCCAGCCAACCGGCGGTGCGCCGCCAAGTCCGGCCAACGCCGATTTTCCTGCCCCGTATGATACGTGAGGATTTTCTCTCTTGCTTCATACGTTAGTATTTATCTTACTTGTTCCAGATTGTCAATATCTTTTACGTTTTGCTACCCTAAAATGGGCGCAGCAAAGCGAGGAGCGTGCGGGTTGATCGAACGACTTAAGTTTTACCTGGCGGTTAAACGCCGATAGACGAGGGTCCAGACAACGGAGCTGTAGGCCACGAACACACCGTTCAATATGGACATCACCAGCACGGCCAGCATTCCGACAAAAACTCCCGTTGCCACAATGAATATGCTTTTAGCGGCCACCCCGCCGATCAGCAAGGCTAGAGCCGGCAAGCCAATGGCCGCTCCGGGAATCAACAGAACTAGACCGACCACAGTACCGATAACCCCCATCAGCAGGTACATTAGCAGAGTGTCGATCCAGCGCAGCCGCAGCAAAGAGAAACCGCGCTTGAGCCCGTCGATTACCCCGGCGCCATCCAGAACAATATAACGCGACCCATAGTTCGCTGATACGCCGAGTAAGACCGCTACGACGAACAGTATTAGGAGGAAGACGAGACCGACTGGTAGCAAACAGAAAAGCGCCGGAGTCATAGACGAGCCAGCCGAGGCTCCGATAACGACCGCGGCGACAATGACAGCAATCGGTATCGCGACGATGAACAATATCACCAGACCGACCAACAGGCCTAGGCCCAGCAAACGCCAGAAGTACTTCAGCCCGATCTGCCAGCCCAACCTTAGGCTTGCCGGTTCTTCCTTGTCCGCGGCGGCCGCGCTGCCGATGAGCGCGCCCTGAGCGATTATCGATGCCACCGTTACGGCCAGTCCGATCGCCATCAGCAAGAGGACTACAAAGATGATTAGGACCACGTAGGTTGAAACAAATTGATTGAAGTTGGCGCCTGCCGTTGAAGTATTACCGGAATTGGTTGAATACCGGGAGAAATTGCTGAAGTTCGAGCCGCCTGAGCCAAGCGCGGCGAAGAACCCGAATAACCAGAGCCATTTATACTTCCAGATTATCTGCCACGACTTTTTGATGATGTCCACATAGTCCAGTTTCATAGCCATTTCCTTTCGTTTAACCGGCGGCCACGACTTCATTCTTCAGGATGCCCAGACCTTCTATCCTGACCATTATCCTGTCACCAGGTTGCATCGGTCCGACGCCAGACGGTGTTCCCGTCATCACGACGTCTCCCGGGTTCAGCGTCATGACTTGGGAGATGAAACTGATCAGCCTGGGAATCGGAAATATCATGTTCTTGGCTGAGTCGGACTGCATCACCTGGCCGTTCAGAACCGATTCAACCTTTACTTCGGTGGGATCGAAATCCGTGTCGATCCAGGGCCCGATCGGCGCGAACGTGTCGAAGCTCTTGGCCCGCGTCCACTGCCCGTCAATCCTCTGCAAGTCGCGGGCGGTCACATCGTTGGCGCAGGTATACCCCAGGATATACTCAGCCGCGTTTTCTTCCGCCACGTGCTTGGCTTGCCGCTTGATGACGACGCCTATCTCCGCCTCATAGTCGACCTGATGTGACATGGCGGGAATTACGATCGAGTCACCCGGGCCGATAACCGCTGTCGCCGGTTTCAGAAATATCACCGGCTCCTTGGGGACATCCATGGAAAGCTCGGAGGCATGATCGATGTAGTTCAGTCCGACCGCCACGACTTTGGTAGGTGTGCACGGCGCCAGCAATGTCGCCTTGGCCAATGAAACGGTGTTGCCGGTTCTCTTCCACTTGGAATACGGGTCGGTATCAATAATGGCGATGTTGTCGCCTTCGACCAGGCCGTAAGATGGCGCTCCCGTTACTTGGTATCGACAAATCCGCATGACGCACCTTCCCGTTTTTTTGTTGGTTTAGCCCTTCTTGTGGGTCAATCCGTAGTCAACGCTGTCGGCCATGGCCAGCCAGGACGCTTCGATTATGTTCTCCGAAACGCCGACGGTCGACCAGACCTTCTCGCCGTCCGTAGAGTCTATCAGAACGCGGACCTGCGCGCCCGTGCCCTTCTTCTCGTTCAAGACCCGAACTTTGTAGTCGGTAAGCGCGATGTCATTCAGTTCGGGGTAGGCCTTGCCGATGGCCATTCTTAACGCTTTGTCCAACGCGTTAACCGGGCCGTTACCCTCCGCTGTCTCAATGTAACGTTGACCCTTACATGTCACCTTGATTGTCACTTCGGTCGTAACCGTACCGCCCGGGACGCGATCCATTATCACCCGAAAGCTCTCCAAGTCGAAGAAAGACGAATAGGTGCCGGTAGCCTTTCGTATCAGCATCTCAAATGACCCGTCGGCGGCTTCGAAGCTGTAGCCGACGTGCTCCAGGTCTTTGATTTTCGTTAGAATCTCCGTCACTTTCTCGGGCTGATCGGATAGATCCAAACCCAGATCCTTGGCCTTCATTACGACCGTGGACTTGCCGCTCAACTCGCTGATCAAAACCCGCCGGACGTTGCCGACGAGTTCGGGGTCGATATGTTCATATGCGTTATGACGCTCCAAGGCGCTGACGTGCAGACCACCCTTGTGAGCAAAGGCGCTTTCGCCGATGTACGGCTGGTGCGTATTCGGACTGACGTTCGCGACCTCGCTGACAAAATGAGAGACCTCCGTCAGCATGGCCAATTGATCCGGCGTCACGCACGGGATGTCCAGCTTAAGCGCCAGGGCCGGAATGACCGAGCAGAGGTTGGCATTGCCGGCCCGCTCCCCGAATCCGTTGATTGTCCCCTGCACCTGGCTCGCGCCCGCCTCCACGGCCATTAATGAATTGGCTACGGCGCATTCGGCATCATTGTGCGCGTGAATTCCGATGGGCATGTCAAACTTGCCCGTCACAACCTCAATTACGGATTTGACCTCTGACGGCAAAGCGCCGCCGTTGGTATCGCAGAGAACCAGACACGACGCTCCGCCTCGCTCGGCGGCCGCCAGCGCGGCCAAAGCGTACGCCGCGTTGTGTTTGAAACCATCGAAGAAATGCTCGGCATCGAAGAATACGGTACGGCCCTGAGCAACCATGTACGCAACGGAGTCCTCAATCATCTCTAGATTGTTTGCCAAGGACGTCTTGAGCGCGTGCTCGACGTGAAAGCCCCAGGTCTTGCCGACCAGGCAGACAGCGGCCGTTTCCGCGTCAAGCAAATGCCGCAGGTTCTCGTCTTCGGCGGCCGTGTGCTTAGGGTGACGGGTGCTGCCGAAAGCGACGACAACCGCTTGGGCTAGATCGAGATCTTTGACCCGCGCGAAATAGTCGTTGTCCTTGGGATTGGCGCCCGGCCAACCGCCCTCAATAAAATGAACGCCAAACTCGTCCAAGCGTTTGGTAATGCGCAGTTTATCCTCCACGCTGAAGGACAGACCTTCGCGCTGAGCCCCGTCTCTTAGTGTTGTATCGTAGAGCTCTACGCTCAAACTAGCTCGCACCAGTCCTTATATTCGTCTACTTCGCCCTTCATCGCCTTGAAAAACACATCCTGAAGAGCCTTGGTTATCGGACCAGGCTCTCCGATAACGCGGTCGTCGACCTCGCGGATCGGCACGACTTCAGCCGCGGTACCACTGAAGAAGGCCTCGTCGGCAAGATACAGGTCGCTGCGTACCAGATTGTCCTCGACGACCGCATAGCCTAGGTCGTTGGCAATCGTTATCAACGAATCACGCGTCAAACCCTCGAGGGCGCCAGCGTGGGTCGGCGGCGTGTACAGAACACCGTCTTTTACCATGAAGATGTTTTCGCCCGGCCCGTCAGTGACGTAGCCATGCGCGTTCAACATCACGGCTTCGTCATAACCCGAATGGATGACCTCAACCTTGGCCAGGATAGAATTCAGATAATTACCGGTCGCCTTGGAGGCGGGCGGCAAGACATTGGCGTCGATCCGGCGATAACTGGAAACCTTAGCCCGGATGCCGTGCTTGATCCCCTCTTCGCCCAGATAAGCGCCCCAGGGCCAGCAAGCGATCGACACGTCGACGTCGGCGTTCAAAGGATTCAAGCCCATCTCACCGTAGCCGCGGTAGACCAGCGGGCGAATGTAGCAGCTGTCAACCTCGTTTACCTTGACCAATTCCTTGGTCGCCGCTATCAGCTCCTCATCGGTGAACGGGATGTCCATGAAATAGATCTTGGCAGAATTACGCAAACGCTTGATGTGATCCGTCAGACGGAAAACCGCTGTCCCTTCCGGCGTCTTATAAGCGCGAATCCCCTCAAAAACGCCCGATCCGTAATGCAAGCCGTGCGTCAAAACATGAATCGTGGCGTCGTGCCAGTCAACCATCTTGCCGTTCATCCAGATTTTTTTGACTTCTTGTATCGGCATTAAAACTCCTCTCGGCATTGCGAGCTCCGACCTACACAGCGGAGCGCGGCAAACTCATCTATTTAACTACTTAGCGATTAACTCCACTACCAGGTCGCCAACTTCGCTGGTCGAAAAACCCATTTTGCCGGCGGCCATACTCTTAAGTTTGTTGCCTGTGACAAAGGCTACCGCCGCCTCGATGGCCGCGGCCGCTTCCTTTTCACCGAGCGTCGCCAACAACAGCCCCATGGCGCCGATAGCAGCCAGCGGATTGATAACGTTCTGGCCGGTGTACTTAGGCGCCGAACCCCCGATAGGCTCGAACATGGACACACCCTCCGGGTTGATGTTACCGCCCGCGGCGATCCCCATTCCGCCCTGGGTCATCGCGCCCAAATCGGTGATGATGTCGCCGAACATATTGTCGGTGACAATGACGTCGAACCACTCCGGATTCTTGACCATCCACATGCAAATCGCGTCGACGTGAGCGTAGTCGGTTGTGATGTCAGGATATTCTATAGCGACTTCGTTAAAGGCGCGTTCCCACAGATCGAACTCGAATGTCAAAACGTTTGTCTTGCCGCACAACGTCAGTTTCATGTCCTTATTCCGGTCGCGGCAATACTCAAACGCGTACCGGATACACCGCTCCACGCCCTTGCGAGTATTTATACTTTCTTGGATTGCGACCTCGTCCGGGGTGCCCCGTTTCAAGAACCCACCGGCGCCGGCGTACAAGCCTTCCGTGTTTTCCCGGATCACGACGTAGTCGATATCTTCCGGACCTTTGTCGCGCAGAGGCGTCTCGACGCCCGGATAGAGTTTGACCGGGCGCAAGTTGATATATTGGTCCAGCGCAAACCGCGCCTTCAAAAGGATGCCTTTCTCCAGGATGCCCGGTTTAACGTCCGGATGACCGATAGCGCCCAAGAAGATGGCGTCTTGTTTCTTGAATTCCTCGATGGCCGAGTCAGGCAACGTCTCTCCGGTCTTCAGGAAGCGCTCCCCGCCAAAGTCATAGTTGGTCAGCTCATATTTGAAACCATATTTGTCCGCGGCGGCGGCCAAAACCTTCAGCCCTTCGGCCACAACCTCGGGCCCGGTTCCGTCCCCCGGCATAACGCCTATTTTGTACACATGTCCTCCTCGAAATGGTGGGTTGCTTCGCTCACTTTGTTCGCTCGCAATGACGCTTCGCGTTACGTCATTGCGAGGAGCCCGGTCTTTGGCGACGTGGCAACCTCCCCTAAAGCAACCTCCCACTAACCTCGTTTTTCTTTTATGTAATTAATCAGCCCGCCGGCCTTGATCAGCTCTTGCATGAACGGCGGATATGGTTTGGCCTGCCAAGACTGTCCTGTCGTGACATCCGTGATCTTCCCGCTTTCGGTGTCGACCTCAATCGCGTCGCCAGCTGTGATGCCGTCGACCGCCTCTGGGCTTTCCAGCAGCGGCAGACCGGTATTCAAAGAGTTCCGATAGAATATCCGGGCAAACGATTTGGCGATGACGACTGATACGCCGGCGCCCTCTATCGCCATCGGGGCATGTTCGCGGCTGCTGCCGCAGCCAAAATTTTCCTCTGCGACGATGATGTCTCCCGGTTTAACGTTCTTGACGAAATCCGGGTCGATGGTTTCCATACAATTTTTGCCGAGTTCGGTCTTGTCCCAGCTGACCAGATATTTGGCCGCGATGATATCATCGGTGTTAATGTCTCTGCCATATTTAAAGGCATTGCCCTTATATTTCATCCGGTCCTCCGATCCTGCCCAAAATGGCCGAGGCCGCCGCTACCGCCGGATTGGCCAGATACACTTCGCTTTCCTTGTGACCCATGCGGCCGACGAAATTACGGTTGGTCGTGGCAACGGCGCGCTCTCCCGCCGCCAGGACACCCATGTGCCCGCCCAGGCACGGCCCGCAAGTCGGCGTCGATACGGCGGCGTTGGCGTCCAGGAAGACGTCGAATAGACCCTCTTTCATCGCCGCCCGGTAGACCTCTTGCGTCGCCGGAATGACGATCAGACGAACGTTCTTGGCCGCCTTGTGGCCGCGCAACACCTCGGCCGCGACCCGCATATCTTCCAGACGACCGTTGGTGCAAGAACCGATAACGACCTGGTTGATCGGCACCGTCCCTACCTGGCTGATCGGACGAACATTGCTGGGCAGATGCGGGAAAGCCACCAAGGGTTCGATCTCTCCGGCGTCAAACTCGAAGACTTCCTCGTAGGCCGCGTCCGCGTCGCTGGCGTAAACAGTGAACGGCGCGTCGGTACGTGAGCGAACGTAGTCCAGCGTCGCCTGGTTCGGCGCCATGATGCCGTTCTTCGCGCCGGCCTCGATCGCCATGTTGGTCATACTCAAGCGTTGGTCGACGCTCATCTCATCGATCGCCTCGCCAGTAAACTCCATCGCCTTGTACAGGGCGCCGTCCACACCGACCCGGCCGATGGCCGCCAGCATAAGATCTTTGCCGTAGACCCACCGTCCCGGCCGGCCGTTATAGACGAATTTTAGAGACGCGGGCACCTTGACCCATATCTTGCCCGTGGCCATCGCGGCGGCGATGTCGGTCGATCCCATTCCGGTGGCGAACGCCCCCAGCGCGCCGTACGTACATGTATGCGAATCGGCGCCGATGACGGCGTCGCCCGGCTTTATCAACCCTTTCTCAGGCAACAAGGCGTGCTCCACCCCGCCGCAGCCGACATCAAAATAGTTGGTCAAGTCTTGTTCTTCGGCAAACTCACGCATGAATTTCGCCTGCTCGGCGCTCTTCACATCTTTGCCGGGAACATAGTGGTCAGCGACCATAACGACCTTGTCTTTATCAAACACCGTCTTGACCCCGACCCTGCGGAACTCGGTGATGGCAATCGGCGCCGTCACGTCGTTCGACAAGACAACGTCAACATCAATCTCAAGTAAATCGTTAGGTTTGACTGTTTTCTGCCCCGCGTGGGCCGCTAATATCTTTTCGGTTATCGTAGAACTCATCATTCTCCTGTGCTGTAGTTTGCATCGTTGCTAGCGGTTCTCGCAATGGCCTAGCGCGTTCCCGGATCGCTTTGCGTCATTGCGAGCGGCCTTCCTTGGCGTTCCCGCGAAGCAACCTCCCGCTTATGCCTTGCTCAAGTACTTATTAATCGCGTTCAGGTAGGCCCGGGCGCTGGCTTCGATGATGTCTGTCGACACCCCGCGGCCAAGCACCTGGCGTCCATTGATGTCAAGTTTTATCATCACGTCACCCTGGGCGTCCAGCCCGCCGGTTATTGCTTGCACGACATAGCTTAAAAGCTTCGGCTCCAGCCCAACGGCGGCCGCAATCGCCCGGCAGGCTGCGTTGACCTGTCCGTCCCCGGTCGCCTGCTGCTCGATAATGCTATTGTTTTTCTTTAACCGGACCGTTGCCGCCGGCTGTTCGTCGGACGCGCTGGCCGTCTTGAGATACTCTAGGCTATAGACGGCCGCTACCTCGCGGGCTTCCTCGGCGACAATTGCTTCCAGGTCGTCATCGGATATCTCATGCTTCTTGTCCGCCAGCGCCTTGAACCGCTCAAAAGCGCCGTTCAGTTCGCTGTCCGACAACTCGTAGCCAAGCTCTTCCAGACGCTCCCTCAGCCCGTGCCGGCCGCTGGTCTTCCCTAGCACGATCTGGCTCTTGGCCAGACCAACCTTAGTAGGATCGAGAATCTCGAAGGTGGTTCTTTCCTTCAACACCCCATCCTGGTGAATGCCCGACTCGTGCGCGAAAGCGTTGGCACCGACGACAGCTTTGTTGGCCTGAACCATATAGCCGGTCAAGCGTGACACCAGCCGCGACGTCCGAATTATCTCTTCGGTATTTATATTTGTGGTCAGTCCCAGGATGTCCTGGCGGGTATCTATGATCATCACGCATTCTTCCAGCGAAGTGTTGCCGGCGCGCTCTCCCAAACCGTTGACGGCGCATTCAATCTGCCGCACGCCGGCCTCGACACCGGCAATCGACGTCGCGACTGCGAGCCCCAAATCATTATGGTTATGCGTGCTTAGCACGATATTCTCGATTCCGGCAACATTCGCTCTGAGGTCTTTGATTAGAGCGGCGTATTCCTCCGGCAACATGAAGCCGACCGTATCGGGAACGTTTATCGTCGTCGCTCCGGCCGCGATGGCCGCCCCAAATATCCGGTAGAGAAAGGCCGGTTCACTGCGTGTCGCGTCCATGGCGGAAAACTCGACGTCGGCACAAAGACTCTTAGCCTTCCGGACGGCCGCGACCGCCATCTCCAGCACTTCGTCCGGCTCCTTTTTTAGCTGATATTTCATTTGAACCGGCGAGGTGTTGATGAATGTATGGATGCGGGGCCGCTCGGCCGCCTGGATCGCCTCCCAAGCGCGGTCGATATCCTTGTCGACCGCTCGCGCCAACGCAGCGATAACGGGCCCTTTGACCTGTTTAGAAATCGCTTTAACGGCCTCGAAGTCGCCCAAGCTTGTGATGGGGAATCCGGCCTCGATGATATCGACGCCGAGTCGCGCCAGCTGCCTGGCGATCTCCAGTTTCTCGCCCGCGTTCAAGCTGATGCCTGGACTCTGTTCCCCGTCCCTTAGTGTCGTATCAAAGATTAATACGTTGTCCATCATAGTGCCCCAGTCGTCGTATTATCCAAGACCCCGCCCAAATGGCAGGTATCATTCAGCAACGTTAACCGCCACTCATTGCTATCGAACTCGATGATGCTGATTGACGCGTTCCCCTGCTTCAACTGCCAAAAATGTGAGTTATCCAGTCCCAACGCGTGGCACAACAGCACTTTGTTGGTCGCGTCGTGTGCGGCAATCAAGATCGTGTCGCCATCCGGCGTCTGCTCCAAGATGTCGCCCAGCCGGCGCACCGCCCGATCACTAATGTCATCCAGACCCTCGCCGCCCGGCATCTTCGCCAGATGCGGCTCATTCAGCCAAGTCTCGTAAAGCGCGCCATGCTGGTCGATGACCGCGTCGAGATGCATACCTTCCCACGACCCGTGATCGATCTCATTGAACTCATCGGCAGGGATCACCTTCAGGCTATGGTAGCCGGCGATCTCTGAGGCCGTGGCAAACGAGCGCGAGAGCGGCGACGAGTAGATCGCGTCGATATGGATATCGCTTAACGCCCGGGCCAGCAGCTTCGCTTGGTTTCTGCCGATGTCGTTTAGATCGATATCCAAACGGCCCTGAAACTTGCCTGCCTTGTTCCACGCGGTTTCCCCGTGCCTGACCAGGATGACTCTAATCATTAGAGAGTGATGAACTTGGCCATAGTTACATGAATGGTGTCAGACAACTGCTTCATCAGCTCGTCGGAGATGGGTTTATCAACCGTCAGGCCCATCATCGCTTCCTTGGTATCGTGGCTCTGCCCGACCTGCATCATGCCGATGTTAATATCGTTGCTTCCCAGCATCGTACCGATCGAACCGATGACCCCCGGGCGATCTTCATAGCGGAAGAAAGCCATGTACTGCCCCGGTTTGATGTCCAGCTCGAACCCGCCGATCTCGACGATACGCGGTTCGTTCTTACCGCCACCCAGAGCACCGACGACATATAGCGCGTCTTTCCCGTCACCAGCCGATAGCTTAATATATCCGGTGCCCTCGTAGGCCTTGCTGTTCTTTATCTCTCTGACCTCGATGCCTCGATCCTTGGCCATCAACGGCGCATTGACGAAGGTAACCGGCTCGTGCACCACCGGCGCGAACATGCCTTTCAGAGTGGCAACCGTCAGTATCTCAATACCGTGGTCGGCCAGCTCGCCGCCATACTCGATGTCAATGGAATTCAGCTTGGCGCTATTTAAGTGAGTAAACACGGCGCCGATTGTTTCAGCCAGCGGAATATAGGGCTTGACCTCATCGTCAATACCGGTCGGCGAAGCGCTAATATTGACGGCCGCGCTAACGAAGTCACCGTTCAACCCGGCGATAATCTGCTCCGCGATCATTACCCCCGCCTTGTCCTGGGCTTCCGAAGTGCTGGCGCCCAGATGCGGCGTCGCCACCACCTGATCCAACTTGACCAGCGCGCTGTCGGCCGGAGGCTCGTTTTCGAAAACATCCAGCCCCGCGCCGGCGACTTTGCCGCTGACGATGGCGTCATGCAGATCTTGTTCGTTTACTATGCCGCCGCGCGCCGCGTTGATGATGCGAACGCCGTCCTTCATCTGTGCGAATTCCTTCGCCCCGATGAGCCCTTTGGTTTCGGCTGTCTTGGGCAAGTGGATGGTGATGAAATCGCTGCGCGCCAGGAGATCCTCCAGATCTAGGACTATCTCCGTTCCCAGCTCATCGAATTTGTCAGCCGCGACATAGGGATCATAGGCAATGACCTTCATGCCGATGCCGCGCGCTCGCGCCGCCACTAGGCTGCCGATCCTGCCGAGTCCGACGATTCCCAATGTCTTGCCATAGACCTCGACGCCCTCGAATTTGCTGCGCTTCCACTCGCCGGCTTTCATTGTTGCGTTGGCCTGCGGAATATTGCGCGCTTGGGCCAGCAATAACGCTATCGCGTGTTCGGCTGCCGAAATGATGTTGCTCTGGGGCGCGTTGGCGACGATTATGCCCTTCTTGGTCGCGGCTTCGATGTCGACGTTATCCAGACCGATGCCCGCGCGTCCGATGATTTTCAGGTGTTCTGACGCGTCGACGATATCCGCCGTGATCTTGCCCGCGGACCGCACGATGACGGCGTCATAGTCCTTGATGTGATCGCGCAGGTCGTCCTGGGTCCATTCCTGATGCACATCGACGTCATAGTACTGCCGGAGCATCTCGATCCCAGCGTCGGCGATCGTGTCTTTGACCAATACTTTCATTTTCGCCATTGGCGCTTTCCTCCCCAAATGGTTGAATTAGCTGTTAGCTTCAAATACCTGTTCGGCGGCTGCCACACCGGCGCCCGCGGTTACCTCGTGTCCCAGACCGACCAAAGCCATTTCCAGGCCGGCCAAGAGCGATAAGATGTCGAACTTGTCATAATAACCGCAGTGGCCGATCCGGAAAATCTTGCCTTTGATCTTGCCCTGGCCGCCGGCGGTGGTAATGCCGTATTTGACGCGCAGGCTCTTGACGATCGCCTGGCCGTCGACATCGCCGGGCGCCTTAACAGCCGTCACGGAATGAGCATTCGGATCTTCGGTGCCAAACAGCTCCAGACCAAGAGCCTTAACACCGGCTCTAGTAGCCGCGGCATTGACGTGGTGACGGGCAAAGACGTTTTCCAGCGTCTCCTCCCTGATCATCTTGAGAGCCACCGCCAAGCCCAGTATCGTGGAAACGGCCGGCGTAAACGGGCTCTGCGGCTCAGCTTTGTGCAGAGCGTCCCGGCTCTTCTTGTAGTCAAAATAGAACTTAGGCAGCGTCGACGTTTCGACGGCCTGCCAAGCCTTGTCGCTCACGCTGGCGAAAGCCAGGCCCGGCGGCGTCATCAACGCTTTCTGAGAACCGGCGACGCAAACGTCTACGTTCCAGTTATCCGTCTGCATGTCAGACGCGCCCAAACCGGATATGGCATCGACGATGAAGATCGCCGGCGTCTTGGCGACAATGGCGCCCATCGTCTCTATGTCGTTAACAACGCCCGTCGAAGTCTCGCTGTGCGTCACCAGAACCCCCTTGAGGTCGGGGTCGGCCGCTAAGGCTTTCTCGATGTCGGCGGGGTCGGCCTTCGTGCCCCACTCATAGTCCAGCAGAGTAACGTTCAACCCGTAGGCCTCGGATATCTTCGCCCAACGAGCGCCAAAATTACCGATGGAGACGACCAACACCTTGTCACCGGCCGAAAAGCAATTAGCAACGGCGCTTTCCATCGCTCCCGTGCCGGAGGAAGCGAACATGATGATGTCGTTCTTTGTCTGAAAGACATACTTCAGGTCCTCCAGTACCTCCAGGATGATCTCGGTATAGATGGGCGCCCGATGGTGAATCATCGGAGACGCCTGTGCCAGCAGTACTTCCGGCGGGACCGGGGTCGGACCCGGAGTCATCAAGTATTCCTTACGCACTATATATCGCCCCTTTCAAAAGCGGATTACGTCATTGCGAGGAGCTTGCGACGAAGCAACCTCCTGCTAACTATTTCTGCAGCCAGCTCATCATCTTACGCAGTTCCCGGCCGACCTTCTCTACCTGGAGTTCCTTTTCCTCGTCTTGCATCCGGTTGAAGTTCGGCCGGCCGGCGGCATTTTCCTCAAGCCACTCGTCGGCGAACTCGCCTGATTGAATCTCGCCCAGAATCTTCTTCATCTCGGCGCGCGTTTCGTTGGTAATCAGCCGTTTCCTCCGGCTCAAGCCGCCGTATTCGGCGGTGTTCGAAACATTCTCCCACATGCCCGAGATTCCTTTATTTTGAATCAGGTCGGTGATCAGCTTCAGCTCGTGCAGACATTCGAAATAG
>JAHEXW010000033.1 GCA_023251915.1 Actinomycetes bacterium | reverse complement strand
TCCCGTTGGCGTTGATCGTCCAGCCGGGAAGTCCGGGCTCGCCCGCGTCGCGGGCGCCGTTGCCGTTCAAGTCGTTGAATTTGACGCCTGAGATCGAGCCGTATTCCCAGGTCTTGCCGCCCGTGCCGCTCGCGGTGACCGTTCCCGAGGCTACGCCGTAGGGGAAAGTCGCGGTCAAGGTCGAGCTGCCCGCCGCTATCGTCCGGATGACGACTTTGATAGTGCCCGCCGGGCTGGCCCTGGTCGTACCCGTCGTGCTGACCGTTCCGGGGAGCTGCAGGACGTCGTTGACCGAGTATATATAGCCGGGTCCGGCTAAGGGGCTAAGCGAAAGGTTAACGGTTTGGCCGATGACCGGCACATAGCCGCTGCCGGTGTCACCGGTGAGGGTGACCGTCATGACGTGGTCTTCCCCGACGACGTTGGTGGCCGTCGGCGGCGTCACGTCAATATTGTAGTCAAGCCAGTTCTTCGTGGCCGTGTCCGTGGCCTCACCCGCGTTGAACGCCGCTGGGGCGCCGTCCGTCTCGTCGACCCAGGCGCGCACCGTCGCGGCGGTCGCGCTGGTCGAATTGACCGAGAAGGTCACGGCGCCGCTGGCGTCAGTGGTTTGCGGGGCTGCCGGAGAAACAAGCGCCGGCAGGGTAACGGAATAATAGACCGGCAGGTTTTTAAGCGGTTGGCCGTCGTTGGCCGTGACTGTCGCGGTAAAGCTGTGCGCCTCGCCGACCTCGTTGGTCGCCGTGTGCGGCGACATAGCCAACGAGTAGCTCATTGAATACGCGTTAGTTTGGTGGCCGATCAAAAGCTCGCTGCCGAGAACGGTCTTGCTCCAGACTGGCGAAGCGCCCTCCATGACGCGCCAGGTCCAGCTGGTAAACGTAACCGGACCCGTAAAGGCAGACGTGTCCGCCTTGTAAGTGTTGGTTGAGCCGTCGCGCACGAGCGCCAAAGTGCCGCTGCCCGCGTTGGAGACATAGTCCACGTAATAGGTCGCGCCTAGTATCGGCTCGTTGACCGTCAAGGCGAAGGTCTTGGTGAAGTTGGCGAAGTTGCCAAAATCAACGTTCGCGGTATTGGCGCCTGACGTCACGACGACGCTATTGGCCGCGCCGCCCGCCGGGCGTGTCTGTGTCCAGCCTGATTGCTGAATCTCTCTGACGGCGTGGGTGCCGACCAGTACGTTCGGGATAGAATAGGTGCCGGTCGCGCCGGTGTCTGTATATTGCTCGCCGGCATCGAGGTCCCCGTCGTTGTTGGCGTCTACAAAGACTCGCCAGCCCGGGAGGCCCGGCTCGCCCGCGTCGCGAGCGCCGTTGCCGTTCAAGTCGTTAAACTTCGTTCCGGAAACGCTGCCCACCAGAGGGACCAGATAATTACCAAAGTTCTTATCGGTCGCGTTTTGGCCGGCGGCCAGCGCGACACTCCAAGACCCACCCGCCGGATATGTCTGACTGTATCCTGCTTGCTGGACCTCGCGCACCGTATACGTCTTGCCTGACTCAACGTTACTGAACCCGTAGTTGCCGCTGGCGTCGGTGGTCGTCGACACGTCGCCGGCATTCAAGCTGCCGCTATTGTCAAGGTCCAGGTAGATCGTCCACCCGGCCAATCCGCCTTCTCCCGCGTCTTTGACGCCGTTGTTGTTGGCGTCGTTGAACTTCATGCCGCTAATGGTGCCCGAAACGGCCCCGCTGGCAAATCCGGAGTCCAGCTTCCAAACGTTGCCCCGCAACGTCTGTATGTATGGCGTTACGCTGAACACGCCGCCCTGTATTACCTGGAACTCGTACTCCGTAACCCAGAAGTCTCCGGAACTAACAGCGGCCGGCAACGGGGTGGGGCTGTTGGCGCCAAGGTGGGGCGAATCAACAAACGAGGCGGTGTATCCGGCCGGTACCCCTGTCTCAATCGAGCCGGGGTCGGTGCCGTTGTAAAAATATAGGCTCGTCTTTATCAATCTGATTATGGTACCGCTGTAATAAGCCTCGGCAATGAATTCGTTGATTGTGCTGGTCTCGGTATACTTACCGCGAATCTTAAAGGTGCCGCCGACCGGCGCCGAAATGGCGCTGGGGGCAACATCAAGAAAGTCGAGGTCATTCGAGCCAATTTCGGCATGCGCTAGTGTTGTCGTATAGGGAGGATCAGTGGTCAGCGTCGTGGTGGCGCCGCCGTGGCTGCCGGCATATACGAGTGTTAGGTTGAAATTCTCATCGTGGTTGACGGCCGCCGCGGCTGTTTTGTGCAGGTTCCAGTAGACAAAGTAGGTGCCCGGGGCTAAAACATTGGCGCCGGTGGTCAAGGCGCGCGCCGGTGTATTATCGCCGTCTATCGTCAAGTCATCAAAGGCATCGCCGCGGGTCGCGGTCGGCGCTCCGGCATAGTCCAAATCGTTGAGCGTGATGGTCGCGTCATAGGCGTTGGCCGATATCGTAACTTTGGCGGCCATTACCACCTGCGTCGGATCGGCGCCGGAGTTCTCTTGCGCGACCTCGAAAGGAGAGATGATAACAGCGCCCGTGTCCGTAAAGTTGGTCAGCGCGACCGCTTGTGAGGTCTGTCCTGTCGCAACGACCTCGTACTGAAGCGCCGCGGTCCCGTCGGTCGGCACTACATAGGTATCGTAAAAGTCTCCGGCTGTGGTTGTGGCAGTAGTGTGGTCAAAAACCGTTGTCCCGTCGGCGCGCGAAATCACTAGGCGCACGTCTTCGCCGGGAGCAAAGCCGCCGCCGGTTACGACAACCGTCTGACCAGGGGCATAGTCGTTTAGGTCGGTAGCAAGATAAGGAGAATACGTCGGCGCCGGCGCGTCTCCTGGCGCCGGGTCGGCGGGAGCAGGCTCCACACTAGTCGTGGCCGGGCCAGCGGTCGCGGTGACGGCAGGCGCCGCCGGTGTCGAAACCGTCGCTTGTTCGCCGGCCGGCTGTCCCGCCGGCGTAAGCTCATCGACCGCTAAAGCTACGCTTGGCCCCATGTTCCAAAGGATCATACTTACAGCCAAGATCATCCTTATGGCCTTGATTAGCGGTCCCGGTTTCCCGTTGCCGCCAAATCTAACTACCCAGCCACTCCTCGTCTCGTTTCTCATTACGGGCGCCCCCTTAATCTATCTTTGTAATCTTTTGCAAGCAATCCAAACCGTCGTGATTGAAAAAAAATAACCCGCCAAAACAAGGGCCGGTTTCACTCTGGCTCCCCGCAACCCCAGTGACCAATTGATCCGGTTGCGGTTCATTGCCTCCACGCCGCACTCTCCGCGGCTAGCTATTTACCCGTTAGGGATGGTTCTTCTCTTTCGGACCTGCTGTTTGTTTTGGCAAAGAATCGACCTGTGTCGCCACGCGCGACTCTTGCCAAATGCGCACTATGCGCCAGCGAGGCTTGTTTTTAAGTAAACACAATAGAACCACACGCGGCCTGCCAAGTCAAGACGCCCGGGGAGGCTTAATCAGGCCGCTTGGCACCGCCGACTTCTAAAAGGTAACTTAGCTAGCAACGATTTGGCACTAGGTAAAACCCTGGCTTTGATAAAGCGCTTCCGACTGGCCGTCCATAACGCCAGCGTCAGCAAATCTTTAGGCTTTGCCCGCACTCTGCGCACACGCCCTCTTTGACCAGCAAAGGCGTCGTCGCATAACCGGAGCGCTCGATCACCAGGCGTCCGCATCCGGGACAGTACGTGTTCTCGCCGGGATTTCCCGGGTCGTTGCCTACGTAAACGAACGACAGCCCTTCGTCCAAGCCGATCTGACGAGCGCGATCCAGCGTCGCCGTTGGTGTCGCTGGCAGGCTTGCCAGGTCAAGATAGGGAATAAAGCGGGTTACGTGCCAGGGGGTAGCGGCGCCCAGCGCGTCGACAATCCACCGCGCGATGCCCCGCAGCTGTTCATCGTCGTCGTTTAGGGTCGGTATGATGTTGGTCACAATCTCGACGTGACAATCCCAGCGCTTCTTGGCGCGTTCCGCCGCCGCCAAGATTGTTCGCCAATTGGCCGCGCCGGCCAGCTTCTTATAAAACTCATCAGTGAAGCCCTTGACGTCGACGCGATAGGCGTCCAGAAGCGGGCCGATAGCGTCAACCGCCGCCTCCGTCGCGTAGCCATTGGTCACATACACGGTGTACAAACCGGCCTCGCGGCAAAGCTTGGCCGTGTCAATCGTATATTCAAGCCAGATCGTCGGTTCGTTGTATGTCCAGGCGATACCGGCGCAACCCGCTTCTTTGGCGGCCGCGACAGCTTGAGCCGGCGACATGTCGATAAGGCCAGGCAGATTCGTCTGTCCCGCACCGTCGCTGGCGCCATCAAGCCGCTCGTGCGCGATTTGCCAGTTCTGGCAATGGACGCACCGCAGATTGCACCCGGCGCTGCCCAGGCTGAACACTCGCGACCCTGGGTGAAAGTGAAAGAGTGGCTTCTTTTCAATCGGGTCGGCGGCCGCGGACGTGATCTTGCCGTAGGTTATTGCATACAGCCGGCCACCGCGGTTATGCCGAACGCCGCAGAATCCGGCGTGTCCATCCGCGATTTTGCAGTCGCGAGGACAAACTAAACAATGAATGCGATTATCTTTCAGCTTGTCGTACAGGATGCACTCGTGCGGGTTGCTTAGCTGGACCATTATTCCACCTCCGCCGCTCATTTGGCGTTTTGGCCGCTTTCGCCTCATCAAAGACCCTCGTTAGAACAGGTTTGGCGCAATCGTCGTTATGGCCAGCAGGCCCGACAGGGTCATAACCGCGACGACGGCACCCCAGGCAATCGTGTTGTAGATCGGTCCGTTGGTGTGTTCGCCCATCAGTTCCTTTTTGTTTACCAATAGTACAGCAAAGATCATCGTAACCGGCAAGAGCAGTCCATTTAAGAATTGCGAGGCGTAAAGTATCGTAATCAGAGGAACGCCCGGAATCAGAACGGCCGCGGCACCAACCGCGATCAGGCCTGTATAGATCCAGTTGAACTGCGGCGCATTGCGGAATGTTGTGTTGACGCCGCCTTCCCAGCCCATTCCTTCGCTAACAGAGTAGGCGGTGCTTAGGGGCAAAATGGAGGCGGCGAAGAGGCTGGCGTTGGCCAGCCCCACCGCGAACAGCATCGTCGCGTAGCGGCCGGCTAGCGGGGCTAGGGCCAAGGCCGCGTCCTTGGCAGAGTGAACGTGCGCGCCATACTTAAACAACGTCGCGGCGCAGGCGATGACAATAAAGTAAGCGACGATGTTGGCGAAAATACAGCCGACCACGACGTCCCACCTGGTCGCGTTGTACTGATCGATCTTGATGCCTTTCTCCACGACTGCCGACTGGAGATAGAACTGCATCCACGGCGCGATAGTGGTTCCGACGACCGCGATTAGAGCGATCAGATAGGCCGTGTTCATATTGCCCCGAGACAGCTGCGGCACTATCGTGTCGTGCAGGGCTAAGCCCCAGTTTGGGTGGGCCAGCAGGCCGGAAACGATATAGGTCAGATATATGGTTGCGAAAATCAAGAAGATCTTTTCGACCGCTCGATATGTCCCCTTGACCACGAGCAGCCACACCACCACCGCGGCAATCGGGACAGAAATATACTTCGTCACGCCGAATATTTCCAGCGCCGCCGCCCAGCCAGCGAACTCGGCCATGGTGTTGGCCAGATTAACAAACAGCAGGGTCATCATGACGTAGAAGGTGATGCGAATGCCGTAGTGTTCGCGAATCAGATCAGCAAAGCCTTTGCCGGTAACGACGCCCAGCCGCGAGGCCGTCTCCTGCACCACAATCAGGGCAATCGCAATCGGGACCATGGCCCACAGGAGCTTGTAGCCGTAGGTGGCGCCGGCTATAGAATATGTGGCAATACCGCCGGCGTCGTTGTCGACGTTGGCGGTAATGATTCCCGGGCCGATAACGGCCAGAAAGAGCGCGATGTTTCTCCAGGTTGTCTTCTTAAACATTGCCCAGGCCCTTTCATCAGATGTGAGAGAATCGTTTCTTCCACGCCGTCGGGATCACGACATCGATCGCGTCGTCAACCGTGACAATGCCTTGCAGACGCCCGTCGTCGTCGACCACCGGAACAGCCAGCAGATTGTATTTGGCAATCGCCTTGGCGGCTTCTTCCTGCTCGTCCTTGACATTTACGGTAACTGGGCTGGTCGCCATGAGATCGCGGATCGGGGTCTCGGGCCGGCTGACGATCATTTTGCGCAGGCTGAGCACGCCCAGAAGGTGCTCGTCGGCGTCAACCACGTAAGCATAGTAGATCGTTTCGGCGTCGGGCTCGAGCTTTCTAATGTGCTCAATCGCTTGTCCGACGGTCATGCCGGCATCTAGAGCGATAAATTCCGTAGTCATGATGCCGCCGGCGCTGTCTTCCGCGTGACTCAGCAGCTCTCGCAGCTCATCGGCCTCTTCTTTCTTAATGATGCTCAACAACTCGGCTGTTTTCTCGTCCGGAAGATCTGCCAGCAGGTCAACGGCATCGTCGGGTTCCATTTCTTTAAGGATTTCGGCTGCTTTTCGCGGCTCCATCTCGGTCAGTGCTCCCGCCTGGTGAGCTGGGATCATTTCTTCGACGGCGTCCGCGGCGACTTCTTTGTCGAGAGACTCCAACAGCGCGATGCGATCGTCGGGGCTAAGATCGTTGATTATGTCGGCAATGTCGGCCGGATGCAGCAGCCCCAGCTTATCGTGGGCGACCTTGAGTTTCACAGCGTCGACGCCGCTACCGATCAAGTCGACGTTGGCCCAGTCGATATAGTTGTGTGCGGGGGACAGGCGCGACGGCAGCAAATCGCTGATCGCCCCGATGCCCAGCCGACGCAAAATGGCGCGGCCGCTGACGTCAACGGCGATGACGCGGATCTTCCGGTCCACCCGGGCCAGCTGAATGTCCTGGACCCGGATCACCTTGCGCCCCTCTGTGTCAACGATTTGCTTATCTAAGACGTCGCGCAGCAGCTGTATCTCGTCCTTCTTAACAACCCGCGGCTTAATGTCTTCGAGTTTTTGGCCCAACAGAACGCGCGACTCTTCGAATCCGCGCAGCGCTTCCCATGGTAAGACTACCTCTTCTTTGCGGTGCGGCCGGATGACGACCGAGGTCACGGGGGGATATTTATCTTTTAGAGAAACGACCAGATCAACAAGGATTCCGGAATGCTTTCCCAGCGGATCAACGACCGTGATTCCTTTAAGTTTGCTTAGATAGAACACAAGAAGCCTCCTCCCGGCAAGGGAAAAGGCCCCCAAATAAACCCAATAGGCTTTGGCTTACTAGCTCTTTCCCCTCTCGTAGAGCTTTGGCACAGCATACCGTAGTCCGCCGCAGAAGCCTTGGACAGCCATATTAGATAAAACCTTAAGCCGGTAATATCTGGTATACCCGTTGGCGTCTTTGGACGTTTCTGGGCAATGGCTTGTTCTTATGCTGGAGCCTCACCTAACGAGGTTATGTTGTAACAAAGACCAGTATATTCCCGCTGGTCCAACCCTGTCAATTATCGCGTCCGGCCCTATGTGAGACGGACGGGCATTATCAAATACTGAAATCGGTCCTCCCCGACGGGCTTAATCATGACGGCTTTGAGCGGATCCCTGATCTCCAGCGCGAACTCGTCGGTGTCCACGCTTGTTATCCCGTCCAGCAAGTAGTCGGGGTTAAAGGCTATTTTGATTTCTTCCCCGGAGTAGTCAGCGTCCATTTTTTCTACAGCTTCGCCAACGTCCTGGGTGTTCGCCGACAGCACGACTTGTTTGTTCGTTGCCGTCATCTTGATCGGGCTGTTGTTCTGAGCCATGATCGCGGCTCGTTTTATGCTGGCGACGGCCTTGCTCTTGTTTAGCTTGATTATTTTCTCGTAGCTGTCCGGAATAATCTGTTTATAGTTTGGGAAATCTCCGTCGATCAGCCGGGAGATCAAGTCGACGTTGTCCAGCCGGAAGATTACTTGATTTTCCGTCAAACTAATTGCTACTTGGCCATTGTCTTTGCCTGAAATCACGCGGTTTAGTTCTTTTAGGCTGCGGGCGGGCACGATTATCTTAATTTCTTCTGCCGGGCCGCCTGTTATCTTCGTCTCACATACGGCCAGTCGGTAGCTGTCAGTGGCCACCATGCGGAGCAAATCGGCGTTGATTTCAACTAAAACTCCTGTTAAGACTGGTTTGCTATCGTCTCTCGAGGCTCCTTTAACCACTTCCCGGGCTGCCCTGGAGAAATCGCTGTTATTAATGGCGCAAGCCGGCATCTCTGCCGCTTCCGGAATCTTTGGGAAGTCCTCTTCGAAGTAAACGCTTATATCAAATTTGCTCTCGCCAGCCAGGATTTGCAGTTGTGATTTTTCTTTAATGAGTGTTAGCTCAACGCTAGGCGCTTCCAGGTTGCTTAAGATATCGCTGATTAGACGCGCCGGTACGACAATGGCTCCGCCATCTTTAGCTAAAATATCAACCGTTGTTCTAATGCTGATCTCTAGATCGGTTGAGCTTAAGTGAAGGACGTTCTTATCGCTTTTCAAAAGTATGCCGCTCAGGATGGGCAACATGCTCTTGCCCGATATGGCTCGCTGGCATACCTGAATTGCCTCTAATAGTTTCTCCCGGTCGCACTGAAAATTCACACTAACCACTCCTCGCTAATCCACAATAAGAACTAATTCTACTGGAGATATTTAAAATTCGTAGTACTAGTAGGGGCTGTTGATATGTTAACAACGGAACCTGCTCCCTAGTCTACAATGAAAAACCCTTATGTAAAAGCTGTTAATAAGGTGTTTTTGTTATCCACATAAAAAGGTGAACCTAGTAAAACCCCTAGGTTTACGTCTCTTTCTGTTTAATTCTGTTAATCAGTTCCTGGACTTGCATCTTAACCTCTTGGTCTTTCTTGAGGCTGGCGCTTATCTTTTTAACCCCGTGCATTACTGTGGTGTGGTCACGGCCCCCAAAATCGGCACCGATCTTAGGGAGAGAGTGATCCGTCATTTCCCGCGACAAATACATGGCAACCTGACGAGGATAGCTGATAAAACGGCTGCGGCTCTCGCCGGTCAGGTCAGCAACGGAGACACCAAAGAACTTGGCGGTTTCAGTCATGATCGCGCGGCTCGTAATTTTCTTCGGCTTGGTCTCGGGGAGGATTTCTTTTAAGATGTCTTTCGTTAAGGAAACGTCGATAACGCTGTTTGTAAGGTCGGCGAAGGCGGCCACCCTAGTTAAAGCGCCCTCGAGCTCGCGGACGTTCAGTTGGCGCTTGCCGGCGATGAATTGGATAACGTCATCGCCGATATCGATACCGGAAACCTCGGCTTTCTTCTGTAGGATGGCTATGCGTGTTTCCAGGTTGGGGGGCTGAATGTCAACGATTAGGCCCCACTCAAAACGAGAGCGAAGTCGATCCGCCAAGGCCGGCATTTCTTTTGGCGGCCGGTCGCTGGAGATGACGACCTGCTTGTGGCCCTCATAAAGCGTATTAAATGTATGGAAGAATTCCTCCTGTGTGCCTTCTTTATTAATGATGAACTGGATGTCATCAATTAATAAGAGGTCAATCGTTCGATACTTCTTTTGGAACGGCAGGGGGTTGCGGGTCCGGATGGATTCAATGAACTCATTAGTGAAGGCCTCGCTAGTGATGTACTTGACCCGCATATCCGGATGCAGCGAGCTCGCGTAGATGCCGATGGCGTGGAGCAGGTGTGTTTTGCCCAGGCCGGCACCGCCATACACGAAGAGCGGGTTATAGGCCTTGGCTGGATTTTCGGCGACAGCCACGGAGGCGGCGTGCGCAAACTGGTTCCCGTCACCGACCACAAAGGCGTCAAAGGCATAACGCGGATTGAATTGTGTGGGTGAGGACGACCGCCGCGGCGCCGGATCGCGGCGTGGTGCCGGGGCGTCTTGCGAAGCTGCCGGGTCGGGCGGCATGGCCGGAGCCGAAGCGACGTTTGGCTGGCCGCGCCGAACGGTTATGCGGACCTCGACCTCTTGTCCCATCGTTTCGTGCAGCGCGGTTTTGATCATCGGGATATGGCGCGACTCCAGCCATTCTTTGGCAAACTTATTAGGGGTGGAAATAACAAAACTCCCCTCGTGAATCGCCACCGGCTCGGTATTCTTAAACCAGGTGTTGAACGCCACGCCCGTTAGGCGTCCCTTAATATTTTCCAAAGACTTTTGCCAAATCTGGTCTAGTTCGGTTTCCACGTTGTTCAATTCTCCATATTTTCTAGGTATTCAACCCCGGGGCCGGTTAAGCCCCGTTTGCCTTGCGGCGTGCCGCTAATCAATCCAAGCGCTTGCAATGCGTTTAGGTCGCGATAGGCGCTGGACAGGGAGATTCCCAGCTCCTCTTGTATTTTCGAAGGTCCGGCGCTGCCTAGTTCGGTAATTAAAAACAAAACGTGTTTCTGGCGATCGGTGAGCACAACAGTCGGGGCCGGCTCGGCCGGCGGCTGGACCGCGGGCTCGGCCTCGACGGCCGCCTCGGCAGGCCGCAACGACAGAGTGATGACGGCGCCTCTCTCTAGATTGTCCTCTATCTCTATCTTCCCGCCGGCCACTTCCAGCATCTCGCGGGCGACAGGCAGGCCGGAGCCGACGCCCCGGATTATCTGTTTCATGTCGCCTGTCGCGGTGGAAAAACCGGGCGTGAACACAGAGTTCTTGTCGGCGATGCCGGGACCCTGGTCGGCGATGCGGATTGTGTTGCCTTCGTCCAGAATCGTGATCACGCATTCCTCAAAGTAGGCATGTATCAGGTTCTCCACCACTTCTCTAATGACCGTAAAGGGAATTTCTCCGCCTTTGGCCTGAGACAATTCATAGGTTTTGTTGGCCATGAGCTCTACAAACTCCCGGTAATCCTCGGCTTCGAGCTCAACCACCCGGGGGAGGGCCGCCAGATTATCATAGACAGCAAGCCGCACGGACGGATGAGAGTCGTTTTCTTTATGTTCGTCGCGGTCGGACTCTTTCGCCCGTCCCGCCAAGGGGTTTCTCACACAGCCCTCCGGGGTGTGCCGTTAAATCCACACCCTGTTGATAAAGTTAGTCGGGAAATGATGGCCGGTGGCTCGTTTCGCGCCCCGAAACTACGCCCTATGATAATCGCCCATCAGCCGGATTGTCAATTTATCCACAGGAATCTCCACAGTTGTGGACAACGCCTGGTCGTATGTTTCAGCCGTCCACCCAAACTCCAGGTGGCCGGAAAATCAGGGGCAAATGTTTTCGCCGCGCCGTTCAGTCGCCCTCGCGAACAGAACAGTTGTTCGAACAAGTCCAAAAGCTCAGAGAGGCGAAAGAACATTGTAGCAAATTGACACAGGTAACGGCGCCCTTTATAATACGAATACTATGAAAAGAACATACCAACCAAAAGCAAAGCCGCGGGCCCGCACGCACGGGTTCCGTAAAAGAATGAGTACTGCTGGTGGCCGGGATATCATCCGAGGTCGCCGCAGGAAACAACGCGAGAAGCTGTCGGTCTAACACCGCCGGTCAATCGATGTTGCCCAGTGCAAGCCGCCTTCACTCCCCTGCCGAATTCAAACGGACATATAGACAGGGCGTGTCTGTCGTCGGACGTCACATGGTGGTTTATGGCCGCCTGGACACCGACAGATCGACGCGACTAGGATTGTCGGTCAGCCGGAAGGTCGGAGGCGCGGTGACGCGCAACCGGATCCGTCGGCGACTAAGTGAAGCGTTTAGGCCTCTGGGCGGCGCGTTGCCCAACGGCGCGAACGTTATAATAGTGGCGCGGCCGCGAATCGTGGAACAAAGTTACCATAATATGGAAGTCGAGCTGGCCGGCCTGATCGACAAGCTGGCCGGTGCTCTGGCTAAGGAGTCCAAGTGAAGACGCTCCTGCTTTGGCTCATTAAGGCCTATAAGAAGGTGTTGGCGCCCTGGGTGCCGCCGTCCTGCCGCTATGTGCCGACTTGCTCTGAGTACGCCGCGCAGGCGATAGAAAGGCACGGAGCCTGGAGAGGCGGCTGGATGGCCGTCAAACGCGTTGGCCGCTGTCACCCGTTCGCGGCGGGCGGCTACGACCCGGTGAAATAGGAGACACAGTGGCAATACTGCAGCCCATAGTCGACATACTCAAGACCGTTCTGAACTTCTACTACGGCTTTGTCCATAATTACGGTTGGTCGATCATCTTCTTGACGCTCACCGTGCGCGTAGTCTTAATCCCCCTCACGCTTAAGCAGACTAAAGCCATGAAAGACATGGCGTTCATTCAGCCGAAACTCAAGGCCCTGCAGGAAAAACACAAAGGCGATCGAGACAAGCTGGCGCAAGAGCAGATGAAGCTCTATAAGGACCACAAGATTAACCCTCTCGGCGGGTGCTTGCCGCTGCTCCTGCAGATGCCGGTATTCTTCGCCCTGTTTTCACTGTTGCGCCAGCCGCTGTTTAAAGGCAGCGCCTGGTATGTTATTTCTGACCTGAGCAAGGGGGCCAGCGCTTTCAAAGTAGCCAACGTGGTTGCCGCCTGGCCTTATTGGGTGCTGATCGTGCTGATCGTCATCACCATGTATGTGTCCCAGAAGCAAACGACAACGGATCCACAACAGGCCAAGCTGATGGCCTTCATGCCTTTCTTGATGGGCTTCATCTCGTACAGCCTGCCGGCGGGCATCCTTCTCTACTGGGTCACTTTCAACGCGACAGCCATCGGACAGCAGTATCTTTACGAGCGCTATCTTGAGACCAAGGGGGAGCCGCATGACGACAAGCCAGCACGCAAACCAAAGAGCAAATGACGTCTTGTCCCTGCTAGAAGACGTACTGCCTTTAATGGGAGTTGACGCCCGCGTTGTCGTTTCCACCGAGCCCGATGGCAGTCTGCTGGCGGACATCTCAAG
>JAHEXW010000032.1 GCA_023251915.1 Actinomycetes bacterium | reverse complement strand
GCGTGAAACCGAACGTACTTATTGTCTTTTTCCAGTAGGTAGAAGATAAGTCCGGTAACCCAGGTGAAGATATAGCTCAACAAGGCGGCGGTGTTTTGTTCGAGTCCCGTAGAGGTTTTGTCCTGCTCCGGCGGGGACGCGGGTGTCTCCATCACTTACTTCACCTCCTTATCAGGCAATATGATTGCGTTTGTTGGGAATACTATACCCCTGCGGCTTTCGCCTTGTAAACAAGGGCGGCCACGCCAGCCTACCGGCCGCTGAGAACTATCCCGTCCACCGCAACGGTTGGTGAGCCAAACGACGCGCCCATGGGAACAAACCTGATGTCCGACCCGACCGCGCTGATGTTGTTGAGAATGGCGGCGCAGGTGGATGCGATGGTCACCTCGCGGATCGGTTCGGCTAAGCGTCCCGATTTGATCCGCAACCCGTATGCGCCCGCTGAGAACTGGCCTGTAACGGGGCTGACACCGGCGTGCAGGCCTTGGAGGCCCATGACGTAGATGCCTGTCTCAACGCCCGCGATAATGGCCGCACGGTCCGGTTCGCCCGGTTTCACAAACATGTTCGTCGGAGACGTACCAGGCACGGAATGAAACGAGCCGCGTCGCCCGTTGCCCGTGGAGACGGTGCCAGCGGTGCGAGCCGCGTAGCTGTTGAAAAGGAGGGTCTTGAGAACGCCGTCTTCAAAGACGGGTGTGGTCTGAGTCGCCACTCCCTCGTCGTCAAAGGGAGCGCTGCCGAGACCGGCCGGCAGGTGACCATCGTCTACCAGCGTAAAAGCGGCGGCGGCGACCCGGCGACCGACGTCGCTAGCCAAAAAAGAGCGTCCCTTTTGCGCCGCTTCCGCGTTAAGCGCAGGCGCGATCGCCGTTAATAGTTGGACGAACACCAGGGGGTCAAAAACGGCGGTCAGAGTTGCCGAGGGGGCAGTGCTCCCACCCAACATGACCACGGCTCGTTCCGCTGCCTCACGGCCGGTCGCCGCGGCGTCAAGCTCGGCGAGACTATGACCGGCTGCATACGAAAACCCCGTTTGGATCTCTCCTTTTTCCTCCGCCATAACGTCGGCGAAAGAGTAACAGGTTTGGCGGTCATAGACGCCGGCGAAACCGGCCGTGTTGGCCAGCGCGACCGTCTCTTCTTCCTCCGCGTAGGTGACGCTCTCTGATCCGGTAACCCGAGAATCGGTCGCCAGCGCTGTTTTCTCAACTTCCAAAGCGAACGCAATCTTTTCAGCTGTCGTCGGTCTGGAGTATTCTTCGCTGGTCAAGTCGAGGTCAACGTCCGGCATTATTGAGTCGGCGGTCACTGGTAATCCGTTGAATTCGTCCGGGTCGGAGGCAGCAGCGTTTTGATAGGCCACGCGAGCGGCGGCGGCCAAACCCTCTTCCGAGAGGTCGGTCGTGTAAGAATAGCCCAAACGGCCTTGCCGAAACGCACGAATCCCGGCCCCGGCCGTTTCGGCGCTTTCAAATAGCTCGGGTTCCCCCTGATAAACATCGACCGACATCCGCCGGCCCCGCGTCAAGTAGGCGTCGGCGGCGTCCGCTCCCGCGGCGCGAGCTGCGTCCGCAGCTTTTGCGGCCAGTTCGACCAGCGCCTCTTTCTTCATCATCCGCCTGTTCCTCCCACGGTTAATTGCTTTATCTTTAATGATGGTTGGCCCGTTCCGGCGGGAACACTCTGTCCGGCCTTGCCGCACATGCCGGCGTCAAAATCGAGATCGCTGCCAACCATTTGGATATCCAAAAGGGTCTGGGGGCCGTTGCCGACTAAAACCGCGCCGCGCACCGGACTGGTAATCGCGCCGTTTTCAATCAGATAGCCCTCGGTTACTCCGAAAACATAATCACCCGTCGCCGGGTTTACCTCGCCGCCGCCTAAAGCCTTGGCGTACAAGCCTTTCTTGATACCGCTCAACATGTCTTCCAGGGTGTCGGGACCGGGCTTGATGTACGTATTGGTCATGCGCGGAATCGGGACATGCCGAAACGATTGCCGGCGCCCGTTCGGGGTTGGCTCAGCCCCGGCTAACCGGGCTGTTAGCAGGTCATACATGAACCCGCGCAAAATACCATTCTCTATAAGCAACGTCTCGCGCGCCGGCACACCCTCGTCGTCAAGCGCGAACGAGCCCCAGCGATTCGGTAAGCTGGGGTCGTCGGCGGCGGAAACACCGGGCGCCGCGACCACCTCGCCGATCCTCCCGGCAAACACAGACGCTCCCTTGCGGATCGCGTCCGCCTCCAAACCATGCCCGCTCGCTTCGTGAAACAAAACTCCGCCTGTACCGTTTCCCAGTACCACGGGCAAGCTGCCCGAAGGTGCATCGACGGCGGTCAGCAGCATTTGCGCTCTTTCGGCGGCGGCCCGGCCGGCCTTTTCCGGTGTAAATGTCTCAAACAGCTCAAATCCGCCTTGTATGCCGGGCGCTTCGTGGGCGGATTCCACCCTCTCGCCCGACTTGGTGACGGCGAAAACAAATATCCGGGTTAATGTTCGTTTGTCGATCCCGTACACGCCGTCCGAGTTGGCCACCTGGATATCTTGAACACTGTCGGCGAGCATTACTGTGACCTGTTGGATATTCTTGGACCGGCGGCGCGCTTCCGCGTCCGCCCGGCGAGCGAGATCGGCCTTGGCCGCCTGGGCGACGGTGTCGGGCGGAATCGCGACCGGGTGCACGGCTGTCGCGTTAACCGGTTGCAGCCGCGTTAGAACTGGGGAGTGTCCGGCGCCTCGTTGCGCTTTAACGGCAATCGCTAGCTCCTTGGCGGAGGCCAGCAGCGCGGCCGGTTCCAAAATGTCGGTGTGAATGAAGTAGGTGGCGGCCCCGGAGATGACGCGCAGCCCGGCGCCCCGATCTCTGCCCGACGAAAAGGACTCTATCTTGTGGTTTTCCAGCCTGAGATTATCGGTAACCTTACTTTCAATGAAGACTTCGGCGAAGTAGCCCCCGTGGGCGAGGGCGACGCCCAAGACTTCGTCTAGAACATTTTGGTCAACCATGAGCGTCTGCTGTCCGGACGCTTAAGCTTTTTCGACTTCGTCGTTGTATTTGGCTAGCTCAGCCTTGAGTTCGTCCATTTTCTGTTTGATGCGTTTCTCTTGCAGGCCTAAGGCGCCTTCCAGCTTTGTAGCCGCGCCGCCGACCGTCTCTTTGGCCTGGTCCAGCATATGTCCGGCTGAATCACGCAAGTCACCGGCCGCCGTCGCCAGTTGTTGCCGTGTTTTCTCCCCCGGCTGAGGGGCGAACAGTACCGCTAGTGTCGCTCCGATAGCCGCTCCGCTGATAATGCCCCAACCGAATTCTTTCGCACCCATCTTAAAGACCTCCCGCTTCGTCGCCGAGTTCATAGGACATCAGAAATAGCAGCGCCGGCACCAGGTACAACAGTATCATGGCCATTGTGACGACGCCCGAGTCGTTTAACACAAGAGCGCCGATACAGCAAAACAAGCCACCGACCAAAGCCGCTTTGACGTACTCATACCTTTGGAAGACCAATTCTAACAGATTCCTCAGACCATAAAAAGACAGGGCTGCGACTCCGATGGAAACCACGTTAACCCAGTTCCAGAACGCGAACTGGATGAGCTTGAGGTTCATGGCGACCTTACGGTTCACTATCGTGAAGAACGGCGCCGCTCCTTCCGCTCCAATCTGTGTCACCAGGCGCCCGACATGCGAGCCGCCTGCCGCCCCGCGAGTGACATCAAAGCCAACAAAGGCGATAATTCCCAGCAGGCCCATTATCGCCAAGCTCAAGATGTCTCTTATCTTATAGCCGCCGCGCGTTATTCCTAAAGCCATGAGACCAAATCCGGCAACATCAGCCAGAAGTGTCCCGAATTCGGCGCCCAGGTTCGGGGCGCCCATCATAGCCAAAGGCACGGCCAACACAATCAACATCATGATCTTACGCCACGTGCCGGCGGCACGGCCGCCAGCGCTGACAACGTAGAGAGCGCCGAGCAAGACAGCTCCGGTCAAGACCCCGGCAAATTCATTGCCGATGCCGTAAAAACGGGCCCCCGCCAACACGGAATAACCCAATAACGAATTCTGCATGAGATGTGAACCGGTGCCCAAATCGATCAGCACCGTCGCCATCACGCCCAATCCGATCAAACCAACCGCCTCCATCGGACTGCGCGCTTGCCATCGCACAAGGGCAATCAGGGCTACGACAAGGGCAATCGCCTCAAGGGCGGCCAGCGTAGTCGAACCATAGCCGAGCAGAGGCAAAAGAAGGAAGGCTAGCGGCAGCGCTGGCACCGTCAACAATATCCAGCGCCCTTTGGCGGCCCAGCGGCGCCATCTTCTGCGTAACAGGAGCGCTATAAAGAGAACGAGAACAAAAATATCCCAGTAGGCAAAGCCGCGCAGCAATATCGGCATCAGGTCTCGCACCTCAACCCAGCTGTCGCTTACGGCCAGTGCGTAGCTCAGTGTATCGCCATCGTAAGCCTGCCCGGAAACCACCCGCCCTGTCATTTCGGTCGGCTGTGCCAGGGAAAAATGATGGAGAATGGTCGGAGCGATGTCGGTGTTGATAATAGTCGCTTGGCGGCGAGTGCTGGGTGACGTCAGTAGTCCTCGATTTATGCCTGCGCCGGCCATAATAACCGGGGCGACCAAACGGTTATTCTTGATATCCGGCGCGCTGGGAGTCGGGGCGACGACTATCAGCAGGTCCCGCGATAGGTCCATCTCGCTAATAACTTTTTGCAAGAACAGGTCGGCCCGGCCCAGAGATTTCTTAATCAAAGTTTTCTCTCGGCCGCCGGTCATGAACTCGCGGTCAGCACGAACCCTGTCGGTATCGCCCCAGTCGACAGCGATCACGTCCGCCCGGCTATAGGCGGCGGCAAACATAGCCTCAACTTTGTCCGTGTCCGTCCTTTTACCGGAGGGAAACGCGGGATCGGCCAACAGAGTACTGCCGTCAAGATAACCGAAATCTACAACCCCGGTCTCGTCCATTAATAGATCGATCGCGCTGCGTCCGTAGGCGTCAGCAGTGTCGCTGTTGCCGATGACGGCTGTCTTTAAACCGGCCCCACGCAGGGCGGTTCCCAAAGCGCCCGGTACGCCGTTGAAGTCTCCGGTCGTGTTCGCAATGACGAGAGCGCTAATCGATAGGTTTGCGGCCTTGGGATAGTAGGCGGACTTGCCGGTCCGTTCCAGATAGATATCGGACGCAAAGCGGTTGTCTATCCTTTCGCGCGCGCCAAAACCCTCCAAAACTGTGGCCGAGGCCGATAGGTTGGATTTTACTAGAATGCCGGCGACCTTATCTCCGGCGCCTATCGCCGTGTATTGGGCGGACATATCGCCATTTGACCCGGCGTGTACGCTCATTAATCCAACCGCTCCGCGCTTGATCAAGGCCTTTAGCGCCGGTGTGCCGGAATCATTGAGTTCCTGTAGGCCAATCTGGTCAATCGCAATAATTACGACTTTGCCGGCTGATGTTTCCGCCGCCAAGGCCCCGCCGGGAATGAGGCAGAGGCCGACGAGGACAGCGGCCAGACAGCAACGCAGAACCGACAGCCTATTTCTTCTTGGTAATCGCTTCATAGATCCTCTCGAGATCGTCGACCGTTGAAAACTCGATATCGATCTTGCCTTTCTTGCGGCCCATGATGATCTTGACCGGCGCCTGGAGATACTCGCTCAGCCGCTCCGCCGATGATCCTAGGCCCTTAGGCTGAAGCGGCTTACGCCGTTGCGGCTCACTGGCAATACCTTTGCGCCAGCGGCGAATAATGTCTTCGACCTGGCGAACGGATAAGTCTTCCCGGACAATGCGGCGGCCAAGTTTGCCCTGGAAGGAGTCCCCCTGGAGGGCCAACAAGCTGCGCGCATGACCGGAGGTAATGTCTCCTTTGACAACCATGCGCTGAATTTCAGGAGGCAGTTGGAGCAGCCGCAGGGTGTTGGCTACCGTAGCGCGGTCCTTGCCAACCCGTTTCGCGATATCGTTCTGGCTGATCTCGAAATCATCGATCAGCTGGCGATACGCCAGCGCCTCTTCGATTGCGTTTAGGTTCTCCCTTTGAATGTTCTCTACCAGCGCCATCTCCAGCGACTCGGTGTTCGTTGAGTTGCGCACGATAGCCGGAATCGTTTTGAGGCCGGCTTTGGTGCTGGCTCGCCAGCGGCGTTCGCCAACGACCAGTTCATAGCCGTCCCCCGACGGGCGAACCATAATTGGCTGGACGATGCCTAACTCCTTAATGCTGGCCACAAGCTCGTCTAGCGCCTGATCATCTATTTGTTTGCGAGGCTGGTGCGGGTTGGGCGAGATTTTCTCGATCGGTATTTCCTTCAAGTTTAGCGCCATCGGCGTGCCCGCCGCAGTTGTCTCCACGCCACCGCTCTCGGTCGGCTGCTCAACCTTATTGTTGGCCTTTACCTCCGGCGCGGCCGCCGTCTCTTCCGTCGCCGCGGCCGGCGATGTTTCCTCTGCCGGACCGGCGTTTTCCGCAGACGGGGCGCCCGTTGGTATCAACGCCGACAGCCCTCGTCCCAAACCTCTTCTAGCCATGTCGCATCACTTCCTCCGCTAATTCTTTATAGGCAATAGCCCCCCGGCTTAAGGCGTCGTAGTGAACTATCGGCTGTCCAAAGCTGGGGGCTTCGCTTAACCTGACGCTTCTGGGAATAACAGTTGTATAGACCTGGCCCGGGTAGTGGGTTCTTACATCCTCGACGACGTCGGCCGCAAGTTTGGTGCGGGCGTCATACATCGTCATGAGCAGGCCGAGTAATCGCAGGTTCGGATTGAGATATTTTTTGACCTCGTTTATGCTCTCCAGCAGCTGGGTTAGGCCTTCTAGAGCGAAATACTCGCATTGGACCGGGATTATCAACTCGTCGGCCGCGGTCAAGGCGTTAACCGTCAGCAGGCCCAAGCTGGGCGGGCAATCAATGATTATGTAGTGATATTTGCCTTTCAACGGCTCGATGACTTCTCGCAGGCGCGCCTCGCGGCTCATAACGTTAACCAACTCCACCTGCGCTCCTACCAGCCTAAAGGACGCCGGCGCCACGTAGAGATGTTCGATTCCCGTGGGCGTGATGATGCTCTCGATATCGGCGCGCTTCATCAAGACGTCGTATATCTCCGTGTCCAGCGAGCCGGGATCGATTCCCAAGCCGCTGGTCGCGTTGCCCTGGGGGTCGAGATCGATTATCAGCACTTTGTTGCCTTGGACAGCTAGATAAGCGCTGAGATTGACGGTCGTGGTCGTCTTCCCGACGCCGCCTTTTTGATTGGCGACCACAAGTACCCGTGTCTTGTCGAATGGACGCAAGGGCTCGCTGATCGGGGCGCGCGGCTCCTTCGATTCCTTGATTGCCGGCGTCTTGCCGTTCTTGCCGTGGATCCTTTCGACACGGCCGCCCGGTTTCGGCTCCGCCGCTGTCGCGTCGTGGACCCCTATGTGTGTAACGTGATCTTCGGTTTGTCTTCTTCGGAACAATCCCATCTTCTGTGTCTCCTCTTACGACGGTCTTTGCCTACAAAGGTCGTTTGGCCGGCACGCCCGTTCGCCGGGGATACCGGTCCGGAGTCGGTCCGACCTTCTCGATGATTACCAGGCGCCGCTCGAAGTCCAAATACGGCACGTGTACGGCGATTACCTCCGCCGGGCCGCCGCGCAACTCCTTAATGGCTCTGGCGGCCGTCGCAACTTCTTCCGGCGCCTTTGGCCCTCGTTGCGCCACCAGCCGGCCGCCGGTCTTTAGAAACGGCAGCGCATATTCGATTAGTGTTGGCAGCGGAGCAACCGCCCTGGCGACGACGCTGTCAAACTTATCGCGCCATTTGGGCTCGCGTCCCGCTTCTTCTGCCCTGGCCCTCGCGACCTCTATGTTTTCCAAGCCTGACGCTTCAACAAACGACCTCAAGAAATCTGTTCGTTTGCGCGACGCGTCCATCAAGGTAAACCGCACGTCCGGCAAGGCAATCGCCAGTGGAACGCCCGGCAAGCCCGCGCCCGATCCAACGTCAATCACTTGCGCCCCGCCAAAGCCGTTCAGGTGAAGGGCAACGCTTAACGAATCTAAAATATGATGCACGAGGATAACTTCCGGGTCAGCACTGCCAACCAAGTTTGTCTTCTCGTTTTCCTTATATAACCATTGCGTAAACCTGGTAAATAATTCCAGCTGTTCTTTGTCTAAGTTAAGCCCCAGTTCCGCTGCACCCGTCTGGAGCCGATTGGTGTTAAGCGCCATGTTTCGCGTCGATTCGTTCGAGGTGCACCATCAAGATAGATACGTCCGCGGGCGAAACTCCCGACACTCTGGACGCTTGCCCCAATGATAGCGGCCGGACCAAAGTCAGCCTTTCTCTCGCCTCAAAGGATATACCACGCAGTTGATGATAGTCAAGGTCGGCAGGGATGGGCTTGCCCTCCTGACGCTGGTGCCGGGCAACCCTTGCGACCTCGCGTTTTACGTAGCCAGCGTATTTAATATCGACCGTAGCAGTGACCTTGACGTCGTCCTCAAAGGCGTCTAAGACGGGCGTCCATCCGGACAGATCGGCCAGGCTTATACCCGGCCGCCGCAACAGCTCCGCCAAGCTCGCGCCTTGCGTGATCGGCCCGCCGCCGTGTTCGGCCAACCGCGCATTCAGGCTGGCTGACGGGCGCAGCTTGGTAGCCGCCAGGGTTTGCTCTAAAACCTTAATGGCGGCTTGGCGGCTCGCGAAGCGCTGGCGGCGAGTTGCGTCGGCCAAACCTAGCTCAATGGCCAGCGGGGTTAGGCGCTGATCGGCGTTGTCACTCCGCAATAGCAGCCGGAATTCAGCGCGCGAGGTATAGACCCGGTATGGCTCCGCCACCCCCTGGGTCACAAGATCGTCAACCATTACGCCTATATATGCCTGGTCACGCCCTATGGTTATCGGCGGCTCGCCGGCGGTCCACCGGGCCGCGTTTAGCCCGGCCAACAACCCCTGCGCGGCGGCCTCCTCATAGCCTGTCGTCCCATTCACCTGGCCGGCCGCGAACAGGCCTGGCACCGTCTTCGCTTGCAGGTCCGGCCCTAGTTGGCAAGGCGGGAGATAATCATAAGACACGGCGTAGCCCGGGCGCGTTATTATCGCCTTCTCGAGCCCGGGGACCGTGCGGATGATTGCCTCTTGCAGCGGTTCCGGCATAGCCGTGGTAAGGCCCTGTAAATACAGCTCGGCCGACTCAAGACTTTCCGGTTCGATAAAAACAGGGTGGGATTCTTTCTCCGGGAAATTAATTACCTTGCGGTCTATGGAAGGGCAGTTCCGCGGCCCGTGCGCACCGACGGCTCCCGACTTTATCGGTGACGCCATGATGTTGCGCCTGATCACGTCGTGCGTCTCCGGCGTCGTATGAGTTAGGTGACAGGGCAACTGCAACGGTTGCGACGGGCCCGAGATAAACGAGAAATGAAGCGGCTCCGCGCTGCCAGGCTCGGCTCGTACGGCTGTGAAGTCGACCGAATCGCGGCGCACCCGGGGCGGCGTGGCCGTCTGGAAACGGCCCGTCTCAAGCCCCAACGCCTGCAAGCTAGCGGCCAGCGGTGCGGCCGCGATTTCACCCATGCGCCCGCCCGGCCAGGTCTTAGGTCCGATCGTGAGCGAGCCGCGCAGAAACGTTCCCGCCGTTAAGACGACTGCGGCGGCGGTGAGACGGCGTGAACCGTTCAATATAACGCCGCTGACTACACCCTGTCTTGTCGTCACTTCAGCGGCCTCACCAATGATGAGCTCAAGGCCTGGCGCCGCCTCAATGATTGCGCGCATCGCGCGTGGGTAATATATCTTGTCAACCTGTGCCCGCAACGCCTGGACCGCCGGCCCTTTGCTGTGATTCAGCTTCTTGATTTGCAGCGCTGTTTGGTCGGCCACGCATCCCATGGCGCCGCCTAGCGCGTCGATTTCGCGCACCAGCTGACCCTTGCCAATGCCCCCGATCGACGGGTTGCAGGGCAGGTGGGCAATGTGCTCCGCAGACAGCGTGACCAGGGCGACGCGTCGTCCCAGCCGCGCCGCTGCCAGCGCTGCCTCGCAGCCCGCATGGCCGGCACCGATTACTATGACGTCAAAATCATTGGGGTCGCTATTGGGCATATTCCTCCGGGGGCGTTTCACGTGAAACGCGCGCATCTGCGGGTTTGTTTAACTATAACAGACCCGATTTGGAGGAGCAAAGAGAGGCGCGAGATGGCGCTGGGAAGTAACCGCGAAACGCTTTGCAAAGCCGCTTTTTCAGGTCGACAAACAAGCGTTAAACCGCTGCGGATTCTTTCATCAGGCAGTGTTGTAGACCTTCTGGTAATTTATACATTGACAGTATTTAGTCCTGCCAATATCTGCCAGTGCTCGCCAGGGTAGCTGGGAAATAATGTCAGCCGCGGCGAGCGCGGTTGGCAATATATGGGAGAGCTGGATTCGACTGCGAGCGAGGGGGGGGGCGGCGAAGGGATAGCAAAACCGGGCGACAAGCGTGCGACACAAGGTGTACAAGCCGCAGACAAGCGACCGACGCCGCAAGACCACTATCGTATAGCGACGCGCTGATAGGTAGGTCCGGAACAGAGGGGCGCCAACCGAAGCCAACGAAATCGAAAGCTCTTGTTGAGTGCTGGTCGAGCCCGAAACATCGAGGTTTGCTTGTCGAAACGACAAAGCACTCTTGCGCAACATGACGCCAAGCGGAAAACCAAGCGAGACAAATATTGAAACGACTCGTTGGGTTAGGAGTGAGAAGTGAAAACGGACGTAGGACTTGCGCGCGTCGGCTAGGGGCTTACAGAGGCGAGGCTCCTCGCCCTTTCCGGCAGCGTAGATTTACGGCACGGGTGACGCGACTGGGGGGACCCCCCAAAAGCGCGCGCTCCAATCCTCGATAGCGAACAAGGCGGCGGCCGCGCCTCAGCGCGAGCGCACTCGAACGGGGCGCAACGGCTTGGGGAATCGAGGTTTACTTTTTGAAACGACTTGAGACCTTAGGAGTGAAAAAAGGAAACGGAGATCTACCGCAAGCGCCAAGCGCCCCGCCCGCACAAGCGAGCGCCTACTTTCCTATGCAAAACCGCCCGAAGATCCTATCCAAGATATCGGCGGAAACGTCTCGTCCGGTTATCTCGCCAACGCAAGACAGCGCCGTACGAATCTCGGACGCGGCAAACTCCTCTGAGAGTCCGTCGGAAAGCGCGGCTCGCGCCCGGGCAACGGCAGCCTTGGCTCGCCGCAACGCGTCAGCGTGCCGGGCATTTGAGACGAGCACCTCATCGGTCGCCAATACTCGGCCCCCCAAGGCGCGCGACAAGAAGAGCTTCTCGAGCGTGTCGATTTCTTCGCCCGTTTTAGCGGACACGGATATGTAGTCAACCTCTTCGTCATTGAGGTCCGGTCGATCAGGGGACTCAGAAAGCAAATCGCTTTTGTTGCCTATCACGATTGTTGGCAAAACCCTGGCTTCGCCCAACAAAGCGACATCTTCGGCAGTGACACCGGCGGCCGCGTCAACAACTAGCGCGACCATGTCGGCCTCAGCTAGCGATCGTCGGCTGCGGGCAACGCCCTTCGATTCGACGTCGTCATCCGTATGCCGGATGCCGGCTGTGTCGACCAGGATGAACGCCACGCCGTCGATAGCGATAGTTTCTTCCAAGACGTCTCGGGTTGTACCGGGCACGGGCGTAACAATCGCTCGGTCGCGCCGCAGAAGGGCGTTCAGCAAAGAGGATTTACCCACGTTTGGCCGGCCGATGATGGCTAACCGCACCCCCGCGCGAACTACCTCTCCCTCGGCGGCTCCGGCAAGAATCGTGTCAACGCTTTCCGCCACCCTGTCAACGGACGTCATGACGGCCTCTCTGCACGCTAGGTCCAAATCCTCGTCTGAAAAGTCCACGGCCGCGTCCAGGTCAACAAGCAGTTCGGCAAGGGCTGCCGCAATCTTTTCGACTTGTTGTGACAAGGCGCCTGTCAGCTGTCTGACAGCCACGTCGCCGGCCCGCTTGGTTCGCGCCTCAATAACGTCGAGCACGGCTTCCGCTTGCGCTAAATCAACCCGGCCGCTTAGAAAGGCGCGCCTGGTAAATTCTCCCGGCTCGGCGATACGGGCCCCTGACTCGAGCACAAGATTGAGCGTGCGCCGCAGGGACGTCGGGCCGCCGTGCACGTTTAGCTCTACTACGTCCTCCTTGGTGTAACTGTGAGGCGCTCGCATTACCGTCGCCAACGCTTCGTCGACCACTGTGGCCTCCCCGGGCCGCCCAACATGCCCGTAGGCAAGCGTATAGCCCGGCCTGCTGTTAAGCGATTGGGCATCCTGAGCAGTGAATACGGCATCTGCGACGGCTATACAACCGTTACCGCTGAGACGCACGATCCCGATTCCTCCGGCTCCTTGCGCGGTGGCAATCGCTGCGATTATATCGTTGTTCGCTTTACCTTTGGATTGGCCCTGCATGCGTTTATTGTAGCGCACAATGGGGGTTTGAGTCAGCCAGCGGACGGAGCGTAATGGTATATTTTATGCGACAGGCCGGTGACGTGCAAAAAGGGGCGTTTCACGTGAAACAGAAGTCGGGCGTTATTCCTTGCTTGCGGTCGGCGCGATGACTACGTAGCGATAGGGCTCTTCGCCCCGTGAGTCTGACGCGATGTCCGGGAGGTCCGCCAGCGCGCAGTGGACAATCCTGCGTTCAAACGCGTTCATGGGCTCAAGCTCCAGCTCCCTGTTCTCTTCAACAGCTTGGGCCGCAGCCTTCAGGGCACACCGCTCCAGGCTCTCGCGCCGCCTTTCCCTGTAGCCTTCGGCATCGATAACCACGCGTACCCAATCTCCATCATTGCCGCTGTTGGCGGCAACATTCGCGATACACTGGAGGGCGTTCAATGTGCGGCCACGACCGCCGATGAGAGCGCTCAGGTCGCTGCTTGAGATGTCCGCTAGCAGACTGCCATCGGCCTCGGTGGAAACGACAACGCGGGCGTCGACTCCCATTAAAGGCAGTACGTCTTCTAGCAGGGACAAGACGTCATTTGCTCTTTGGTTTGCGTGCGGGCTTGTCGTCATGCGGCTCCCCCTTGGTCTCAAGATAGCGCTCGTAAAGATACTGCTGTCCGATGGCTGTCGCGTTGAAAGTGACCCAGTAGAGAAGGATGCCCGCCGGCAGGCTGTA